>JAFYIZ010000034.1 GCA_017538365.1 bacterium
AAATAAACTTGATAATAATATGTTGGATTTCCAAGGCTTGAAACAAAATGTTAAATATTGCTTTTATGCAATGCGTTCGACATTAGCATCTTTGCTTACAGCTCTAGACGAATCTTATGATGCTGTCAAAATAGAAAAAATAGTTGGTGAATTAAAAGTTTATGAATTGCCAATTCTTTATTTACAGTATGCTGCAAAGTTTTTATCTGATGTCGAATTAAAAAATAAATTGGAACTGCAAATTGGTGACAAAGATGCTCTGAACCGAATTGATGCTTTGATTGTTTTTGAAAAATTTCTCAATACAGAAACAAATGATGAGAATTGTTATTTATTTAAGGCTCTGTTGTTTTCAATTCTTTATGGTGATAACAAATTAATCTCCTACAACATTGATACCGTTATAAATCTTCTAAATAACAAAATTGAGTTCGCAGAGAGGCTAAGAGCAGATATGATGAATCTTCTGTTGTATTTGGGGAGTATAACAAAATATGACAATAAGGATTCAAAGCTATCGTTTGAGGAAAAATTAGCCATACGCCAAAAGGCTATGCGCTTGGCATTTATTTTACATAAAAATTTGGCAAATGCAGACGAGGAAAAAGAAATAAAATACTGGAAAGATTGTTCTGAAGATGAAAATGAATTCGCAGAAGTCAGAAATAAATGGGGATAATAAAAACGAACAGCAAATTTAGGAGCCAAACCAATTAAACTCAAATCCGGCGCATTCACCCTTGAATTTAAGCAGGAATTGCCGCAGAATGCGGGGAAAAGGAAGGAACGGTGATAAATTGGAGGTAAAATAGATGAATAAAGAGTTGAACTTATCTGATTTTCGTGAAGGAAACCGCATTGAAGCGAAACTCGCAAAAGGCGGACTTCCTGCAAGTATTTGGGAAACTTATTCCGCATTTGCGAACACGGATGGCGGCTTGATACTGCTCGGTGTAAAGGAGAAGAAGGATCATTCTTTTGAATTTGCCGGTGTCGAAAATCCTGATTCCCTCATAAAATCATTCTGGGATACGGTGAACAACCGGAACAAAGTGAGCATAAATATTCTGACGAACAGGAATGTCTATTCAAAAGAGATTGATGGCAAAAATATAGTTTTTATTGAAGTGCCGCCTGCGGAAAGGCAGTTTAAGCCGGTTTATTTGAATAACAATATTCTCGGCGGAACATACCACAGAAACGGTGAAGGCGACTATCTCTGTACTAAAGAGGATGTCTCGGAAATGTTCCGCGATGCCAACATTGCTTCGATGGATTCAAAAATACTAACCGATATGGACGAAAGTGTTTTTTGCACAGATTCGGTGAAAGGTTACCGCAATGTGTTCAGCAATATTCATTTGAACCATATTTGGAATGATTTGGACGATATAAGTTTTTTACGGAAAATAGGCGCAATAGGCTTGGACAAAGAAACCGGAAAGCTGCATCCGACGGCTGCAGGGCTTCTGATGTTCGGTTATGAATATGAAATCGTCAGGGAGTTTTCTCTTTATTTCCTTGATTATCAGGAAAAATACGATGATGCGATCCGCTGGACCGACAGGGTGGTTTCAAGTTCAGGTGATTGGAGCGGAAATGTTTTTGATTTCTTTTTCAAAATCGCGTCAAAACTTATGTCTGACATAAAAAAACCTTTCAAGCTGGACGGAATATTCAGAGTTGATGATACTCCGGTTCACAAAGCGGTGCGCGAAGCTCTTGTGAATACGCTGGTCAACGCCGATTATTACGGCAGACAAGGGCTTGTTATACAAAAATATCCAGACAAATTCGTTTTTTCCAATCCGGGAACATTCAGAATTCCTCTGAAAGATGCGTTCGACGGCGGAACATCTGATCCGCGAAACGCTACAATGCTGAAAATGTTTTCAATGATACATATAGGCGAGCGGGCTGGAAGCGGAATACCGGGGATCGTTGATACTTGGGAAAAAGTTTTTCACACAAAGCCTGAATATGAGCAGAAATATTCGCCTTCCCGCGTAAAAATGGTGCTGGACATATCAGAATTCGTTGAAGAAAGTAGCGATAAAGTAGCGATAAATGAAGAAAGTTCGGAGAAAAGTTCGGAGAAAAGTTCGGAGAAAAGTTCGGAGAAAAGTTCGGAGAAAATAATCGAACTTATTAAGAATGACCCGAATATTTCTGCTGCGGCTATAGCTGAACAAATAGGTGTTTCTTCACGTGCGGTCGAAAAACAACTGAAAAAACTTCGTGATGAAAACCTTATTCGCCGCGTCGGTCCTGACAAAGGCGGTCATTGGGAAATTGTGAAATCGGATTGACAGATGAAAAAACCTGAAAAAACCAATGTTATGCGAGTGTTGGATAGCAAAAAGATATCCTACACATCTCATGAATACGAACCTGATCCGACTTTGACTGGTGTGCAGATCGCCGCGATCTTAGGTGAGCCTGCATCGAATGTTTTCAAAACGCTCGTAACTCTGGGAAGAAGCGGTGCCCACTATGTTTTCGTGATTCCGGTACATGCCGAACTTGATCTCAAAAAAGCGGCGAAAGCATCGGGCGAAAAATCGATAGAGATGATCCGTCAGAAGGAGTTGCTTCCGCTCACGGGCTATGTCCACGGCGGCTGCTCGCCGATAGGAATGAAAAAGCCGTTTCCGACTTTTATCCATGCGAGTGCCGAAACTCTCGAAAAGATATATGTCAGTGCAGGGAAGGTGGGGTTTCAGATCGAACTTTCTCCAGGCGATCTCATCAATGCGGCCGGATGCGTGCCTGCCGATCTTGTTTAAGAAAATCAGATAGTTTCCAGGAACGCTTCGATCCTTGTAGCGACACGTGCGTCGATCTTGTCTGCCGGTTTGTCGAATTCGAGTGTGAGAAGCGGAATATCCAGTCCGTGGTTTTTCAGAACCTGCCGAAGAATTATGTCTTCGAGCTGGCGGTGGCAGAATGACTGGACATAGTGGATGATCCCGTCAGGTCTGCGTTTTTCGATCTCCGCGATCGCCTTTTCAAAGCGGAAAACGGCAGAGTAGGGGTAGGTGTAGTTGATATACTGCTCTTCGATGGATGAATATTCGTCGAGCATCGCGAATTCGCGCTGGATCTCGTTGAAAATGACGGTTGCATGCCGCGATTCCAGAAACGAGTGTATCGGAACTATCGGCGGAACTCCGAGATAGGCTATCTTTTTGCGCGAATTATCTGCAAAATGCTTTCGGTGTTCCAATTCCTTAATAAAATCATCGACTTTTCGTTCATATTCAGCTGGATCTCCGCAGAAATCAGATGATGAGACTAAGAAAAGATGGTTTTCTTCGCCGGTCACGCTGCCTGGATATAAATATGAAGTTTCGTCAATGATCTTCAATTTTTTACGCAGACTTTTAAGGCTTTCCCAAACTCTGGCACAGTTTTTGTAATCAGTTCCCATAAAATCAGCGAAACGCTCGATTTCACTGCGCATTTTTGTGATATCGCGCTGGTAGGGGAAGTTGAAGATAAAAGTTCTGATCCCTGTTTCCATGGCGACTATCTGCTCTAAAACTTTGGCATTCGAGCAGTCTCCTTCGGTCACAGCGATAAAAACACCGAAATCTTTGTTGAATTCCGGAGAAACGAGGACTGAGTAGAGACCTTTGATCCAGGCGCACGAACTTCCGGCAAAACCTGAAAACTCAGCTTTTTCGACAAAAGCCGAAGGGTTTTCAGCTGAAACAAAAATGTTGTTGAGGTCAAGAGGTTTAAACCCTGAAGCGAGGATAACTTCGACTGGAACTGTTGTTGTAAAAGCCGCTGTTTTTTGCATTAAATGTTTAAATTAAAAAATTCGTTGAAATTTTTTCTAATTCTTTGAGCGAGATCTTCCTGTTTCATTTTCAGGAGATCAGCCGCGAAGTTGTAAACGTATCTGACTTTTCCAGGAGTGTTCGGTTTTCCTCGGAAAGGGACAGGAGCGAGGAAAGGAGAGTCGGTTTCAAAAAACATATTGTTTATATTTGTATGATTGAATATATTTAAGACATCGGCAGATTTCTTGAAAGTCAGAATTCCCGAAAACGAGATATTCCAGCCTTTTTCGAGTATTTTTTCTGCCGTTTCAAGATCCCCGGTATAGCAGTGAAAAAGGACCTTTTTATCGTCAAAACCGTATTCGTTGAGCATGTCGAAAATCTGAGCTTCACCGCATCTTCCATGGATTAAAATGGGTTTTTGAAGTTCTATAGTTTGCTCGATCATGGTTCGAAGCATTTTCAGCTGGATTTCTTTCGGAGAAAAGTCGTAGAAAAAATCTAATCCTACTTCGCCGATTGCAATTATATTTTCCTTGTTTTTAGTAATCCATGAAATATCTGAATCAATAAAATTCGAAGATTCTTGAGGGTGAATTCCTGCCGCAGCATAGAAATTTATGTTGTTTTTTAGAAACGTTTCCTTGACATTTTGATGATACTCAAGTTCAGGTTCGCTTCCGCAGATATCCAGAATAGTGTCGACCTGATTTTCATGCAGTTCATCGATGATGCTCTCAAGAGGAATGTTTCTCTCGGTAACAGTCATAAAAATATGTGCGTGGGTATCAATAAACATTTTGTTTATTATTCCTTATTGCCTTCCTGATTTTCATGATTTTCTTTTCTGGGAGGGAATTTCTTGAAATTTTTCCTGTTTCCGTGCCAGTTCGGATTCCTTTTATTATTAGGATTCGGGTTGTTATTTGGATCTTTCGGAGTAGGTTTTTTGTTCTGGAACTGCGGCTGCGGCCTTTCAGTTTTTTCTGAGTTTTCATCAAGAGATTCCCTGAGAACCTCTTTTTCTTTTGCAACTATCGGGGTGATGTTCTCCAGATCGTGGTCGTTGGGTTCGCTTTGCGGCAGATTTATGAACCATCGTTCGTTAAATTCAAGAGCCGATCTCGGGAATATTTTTTCTTCCGCTTTTTCCTTTTTCTCAGGATTTTCAGGGAAAAAGACCGTTATGTTTTTACCGATTGCATTGACTTTTTTAACAAAACCCTTGCGGTTTGAAGACCTGTCGAAAATAGCGGTTTCTTCTTCAGGATAATCCTTTCTGAGCTCTTCGTAAGTTGCATTTTCGTAGCCCAAACAGCAGAAAAGTCTGCCGCAGATACCCGAAATTTTGTTCGGATTGAGGCTGAAATTCTGGTCTTTCGCCATTTTTATCGAAACCGGAAGAAAGTTGTGCATGTGCTTTCTGCAGCAGAGGGTTCGTCCGCACGGACCCAAACCGCCCATAATTTTCGTTGTGTCGCGCACACCGATCTGACGCATTTCGATGCGGCGTTTAAGCTCGTAGGCGAGGCGTTTGATGAGCTCTCTGAAATCGACTCTGCCGTTTGCCGAGAAGTAGAATATAGCCTTTGAGTCATCGAGAGTGTACTTAACTTTAATGATTTTCATCTTGATGCCGAGCTCTTTGTTGACGCGGAGAATGACCTCTTTTGCCGACTGTGCCTTGATTTCAAGCTGTTTTTCGCGCTCGAAATCGGCTGGTTCCGCCTTTCTGACGAAGCCGTTTTTGATGAAATTTATCTTATTCTGGTGCTTGTAATCGTCCATGCTTTTGTTGAGGACTTTTGCAAGTTCCATGCCGCGCTCGCTGTATGCAACGATGATATCGCCCTGTTTGAGCTCGTTTCCCGGATTTTTCTGTTCGGGATAAAAGTACCAGTAAACTTTGCCCGCAGGCTGGAACTGGATCGCGATGACATCTTCGAAAGCGGGATATTCGTCGGTATAATCAAAATAAAGCGCGTCTCCGCCGCCGAGCGGTGCGATCGGACTTCCTGCTTTTTTATATTTTGAGTTTTCCTCGTCCTTGAATCCGTCGTCGTTGCGCTCGAGTTCCTGCAACGTCTTGAGCTCTTCCTCGGAAACGTCGAGATTGCGGTCGAGTTTTGTAAATTTTCTATTGTTATCCATAAGTTATCCTCCGATTTATATTGTAAAAAATATTGAGGCATCCGGTGAAAAATACTGCTGGTTCGACAAAAAAACCGTTATTTTCTGCGCAACTTCGGGATTTTTTTCTCTGACACAGAAAGCCAGAATCGCTAATCTCATCCGTATCAGCATCTTTTTGAGATAATCGGCTTTTTCGGCAGAAACCGAACCAAGGAGTTCTTTTGAGAAAATATCGCCGTCAGTAATTTCGGCGTAAATCTTATTTATATTGGTTATCGAATTGAAATCGAGATTGGAACAGAAATAGGAAAGTTTGTTCTTTTCAGCCGAAAAAATCTCGTCTCCCAGTTCGGATGCCAGATCAGCCAGAAAAGGATAGTAATCGAAGATCTCCGAAAAACCGGCTTCCAAATTTGCGTTAGGAACGAAAATCGGGACCGAACGCGATAGAACAGTCGGGAGAATCGAATTTCGCTTGTTTACGGCCAAAAAGAAAAAAGTGCGCTGCGGCGGTTCTTCGATTTTTTTAAGAAGTGCGTTCTGCGACTGGATAGTCATTGCGGCGGCGTCACGGAAATAAACAATGCGGTTTTCCGATTCAAAGGGTGCGTACTGGAGAGCTTCCTCAACAGCGTGAACATCTTCGATTTTTATTGATCCGGTCGAGCCTTTGACGACGTTTATGAAGTCGGGGAACTGTCCGTCTCTGCAAAGCGAAACGAACTTTTCGTCATCGATATTGCGGCGCGGTTTTATAAGTTTCTTCGCAAACGAGAAAACCAAAGCGTCGATGTTTGAAAGAGCAGGCGAATGAAAAAGGATTGTCTGCGGCAGAGAATCTTTATCCATGCAGGAAATAAGTTTTTCAGAAATTGCCGAGATCTGCGGAGAAACTGCCAAAAAACACCCCTTTTAGTTTACATAATATATGTTATGCGAAGTTGCCAGTATAAAAAGAAAAGTCATTTCAGGTAGTTACCTATTCGCTTCATTGTGGTAAGTTTTTGCGAACCGTCAGGCGCTTTTTCCTTTCCGGTTTGTATGAGCAATGCTTTCATCTTGAAAAATTCGGTCGTCAGTCCGAAAGAAAAAATTATTTTTCTGTATTCCTGAGAGCTCTTTTCAAAAATCGCGTCAGAGAGATTTTCGCAGACAATTGGATTCAAGTATCGGTCGAGGTCCATTTTTCGTCCCTTAATGAAAAATACGCTGTCGAATCTTTTTTTCGCTTTTTCATTTTTGAGATGGACATCTATGACAACATTTTCCTTTTCGGCGAAATATGTCAGATTTTTGAAGTCTGTCCACATTCCGCGCGCCGTCGTTCTTTTCGGAACCCACAGAATTCTGCCTGACGGTTTTTCGGGAATTCCGCCGAGGTCAATGACGAGCTTTTCCTCTTTTTCGACTTCTTCTTCGCTCTGCTCGACAAATTCAGCAGGAATTTCAGTGTAAGACGTGGTTCTATAGACAAAGCGGCCGTTTTCTTTCTCAGGATCGTTGAAAAAGCACGGAACCGCCTTTTTCAGGTTTCCCAAAGCCTCTTTTTTGTATCCTGCTTCGGCAAAAAACAGCGAAAAAACGCTTTTGCCGCATATTGCGCATCCGGCATGCGAAAAATAAACGATTGTCTTGGACTGCGCGCTGTTGCAGAAGTCGATTATGCAGGAAGGTTTTGCCTTCTGGATAAAGCGGATAAGCGCGAAAAACGAATATTCGTCTTCAAACGTTACCGCCTTTCTGTTTTCGACGGAAAACATTCTGACTTTGTTTCTGTCGCAGTCGACCAGATAGACCTTGCCCTGCGGATTGAAGGAATCGCTCTCGCACCACTCCTTTATCTGAGCCGAGAGATCCTCATACTTGTCGATTTTTGCAAGTATGGTCGTGCAGAACGGAACAAGTCTTTCACCGTTGAGTTTCATAATTTTTTGTTTTTGATGTCGATAATATCTGCTACTTTATTGATTATACCGTTCACGAAAGAGCTCGATTCCTTGCTGCCGAACTTCTTTGCGATATCGATTGCTTCGTTTATCGTCGCCTTGAACGGAACGCCGTTGTTTTCGTCGATAAGTTCTGCAACCGACATTCTGAGGATGTTGCGCTCGATCAGTGCGATACGCTCGATTCTCCAGTTTATAGCAGCCTCTTCAATGAGCCTTTCGATCTCTTTGAGATTGGTTTTTACGGTAGTCAGAAGATAGGTTATAAAAACGCTTTCTTCTTCGGACGACTCATTGTTGTTCGTCTGATTTTCGTTCTTGTCGCTCCACTTCATCGATGCGATGTTGAAATAAGTCAGATAGGATTCTACGGCTTCCTGAATGGTCTGATTTTTGTTGAATTCCATGCTGTAAAGGATCTGGAGCGTTTTTTCTCTTGAACGTCTTCTAAGTCCCATGATTTATACTCACTTCAATTTATCGGATAAATTAAGCATCTCTATTGCTGCAAGTGCCGCGTCGAACCCTTTGTTTCCAGCTTTCGTGCCAGCTCTTTCGATTCCCTGCTCGATCGAATCGACCGTAAGGACTCCGAACGACATGTAAACGCCCGTTTCAAGAGATGCCTGAGCGATTCCCTTGCTCGTTTCAGCCGCGATGAAATCAAAGTGAGGTGTGCTGCCGCGGATGATGACGCCGAGGCAAACGATCGCATCGTACTTTTTGGACATAGCAGCTTGTTTTGCCGCGAAAGGAATTTCGAAAGCGCCAGGAACCTTGATTACTTCTGCACTTTCCGCATAGTGGCGCTCAAGGCAGTCGATCGCACCTTTCAGCAAAGATTCCGAAAGAAGACTGTTGAATCTCGAAACGATGATAGCGAATTTTTTCCCTTTGGCACTGAGATCGCCGGCGAAAGTTTTTACTTCCATCTTAATTCTCCATTAATTCTTTTTATCTGACGTGAAAATCGTGTGTCCCATCTTTTTCTGCTTGGTCTCGAGGTATCTTCTGTTTTCCTTCTGCACTCCGCAGACATTCGGAACGTGTTCCGTTATTTCAAGACCGTATCCTGTCAAACCTTTGATTTTCTTAGGATTGTTCGTGAGAAGTCTTATCTTTTTGACTCCTATTTCTGACAAAATCTGCGCTCCGATGCCGTAATCTCTGAGGTCTGCCGGAAATCCGAGTGCGAGGTTCGCTTCGACAGTGTCCATTCCTTCGTCCTGAAGGTGGTAAGCCTTGATCTTGTTTCCGAGACCTATTCCCCTGCCCTCCTGGCGCAGATAAAGGATGACACCCCTGCCCTCAGCTTTGATGAGTTCCATCGCGTTCTGAAGCTGGTATCCGCAGTCGCAGCGGATACTACCCAAAGCGTCTCCGGTAAGACATTCCGAGTGGACTCTCGTAAGCACCGGTCTGCCGTCTGTGATGTCGCCTTTTATCAGAGCGACATGCTCAAGGCCGTCGAGCTTGTTGCGGAAAACTTTGATCTTGAATTCCCCGCCCCAGCGTGTCGGAAGGACTGCGTCTGCGACCTGTTCGATCAGAGATTCGGTCATAAGCCTGTATGCGATGATGTTTTCTATAGTGAGTATCGGAAAATCGTATTTCTCGGCTATCTTTTCAAGCTGCGGCATACGCGCCATCGTGCCGTCGTCGTTGATTATCTCGATAAGTGCTCCCGCCGGTTTGAGCCCTGCAAGTTTTGCAAGATCTATCGTCGCTTCGGTGTGCCCGGCTCTCACTAAAACTCCGCCGTTTCTTGCACGCAGCGGATTGATGTGACCGGGTCTGCCTAAATCTTCCGGGCGCGTCGATTCTTCAGCCAAAGCGCGGATCGTTGAAGCTCTGTCAAACATCGAAACGCCTGTCGTGCATCCGTGACCGAGCAAATCTACCGTGACCGTGAACGGCGTTCCCAAAAGCGAAGTGTTGTTGTTTACCTGCATTTCAAGCCCGAGCGCCTTGCAGCGTTCTTCGGTTATCGTCGTGCAGAGGACACCGCGGCCGTTTTTTATCATGAAGTTGACTATTTCCGGTGTAATCTTTTCTGCCGCGACGACGAAATCGCCTTCATTCTCGCGGTTCTCGTCATCGACCACGATAACGATCTTGCCGTTTCTGAACTGCTCGATCGCTCTTTCGACATTCTTTTTTATGATTTCGGAATCAATACTCACTTGAGATCTCCTTATACAATACTAATTACGCGGGATAAAAATCCTGCTTGGTGCGGATTCCTACACCAACTCTGCGATATTGTCCAGTTTTAACGGCATTTTTTGCCATTTTTCTACGCCTCAATAAATATTTCTGCGACAGCAACATCTTCGGGGTATGTGATTTTGATGTTGGTCCTGTCGCCTTCGACGATGCGGATATCTGCAAGGCCGTATCTGAAAACGATCCCGCAGTCATCTGTTGCCCCGGCAAAGCCATCTTTTTTAGCGAGGCAGTGTGCTTTTTTTATGGTACCTGCCCTGAATCCCTGCGGAGTCTGCACCTGCATCATGCGGCTTCTTTCAGTTGCAGTTTTCATCATGCCGTTTTCTGCTTCGATTATAGTGTCGGTCGCTTTTATCGCCGTGTGGACCGCGTCGCACGAATCGAGTGTGGTAATGCAGTCGTTTATTATCCGCTGCGTGACTAACGGTCTCGCCGCGTCGTGGATGAGGACTTTTGCGTCATCTTCGGCGACTTCCCCTACTCCAATTGAAGAACTTTCTGCCCTGACAGCTCCGCCGGGAACGATCTTAGTCACTTTTTTGTAGCCATTTTTCTGCACGATCTCTTTTATCTTTTCAATCGTTGAAGGTTCGGAAACAACGATTATCTCATCAACATTTTCGTTTTTTTCAAACGCCTCGATGCTTCGCTCGATTATTGTTTTGCCTTTGATTTCGGCAAACTGTTTCGGAAAGCCGCAGTTCATTCTTTCGCCCTTTCCTGAAGCTAAAATCACGGCGTAAACTCTTCTATTCATTATCTTTATCCTCAAAATTTATGTTTTCACGCGGATGTTTTCTGTCAAATTCGCGGTGTATCGCCTCCTGCTCGACATGCGTGTAAATTTCTGTCGTATTGATGCTTGAATGTCCCAAAAGCATCTGGACACTTCTGAGATCGGCGCCCCCTTCCAAAAGATGAGTTGCAAAGGTGTGGCGCAGTTTGTGAGGCGAAATATCTTTTGTTATTCCTGCCAACGCAGCAAATTCCTTAAGTTTTTTCCAGATTCCCTGACGCGTGAGCTTACTGCCGCGGTTGTTTATGAAAACGTAGTCGTTAAAATCTCCTTTTTTCATCAACGTGTGGCGCATTCTGTCCAAGTATTCATGCAGGTAGCGCGCCGCATCATCGCTGTACGGAACGATCCTCTCCTTGCTTCCTTTTCCGAAAACGCGCAGAAGCTGTTGCGGGCGGAAAACGTTTCCGATTCTGAGATCCACGAGTTCAGAGACGCGAAGCCCCGAAGAGTAGAACATTTCAAGCATCGTTCTGTCGCGGAAGCCCGATGCAGTCGAAGTGTCGACAACCGAAAAAAGTTTCTGCAACTCATCATAAGTAAGAAATACCGGAAGCGATTTTTTAAGTTTGACAGGCTCTAAAATCTCAAGCATTTCCGGAATTATGTAGTCATCTTCAAGCAAGAATTTGAGGAATCCGCGAAGGCTCGAAATCGAACGCGCCAGAGAACGGTCGCTGAAATCCCTGTCTCTTGAAAGATGAATCACATATTCGCTGATGTTCACCGAATCGGCCTGAGTGAGGCATATCCCTCGTGAATCCAAGTATTCAAGAAAATCGGTAAGATCGCGCTCGTAGGCTTCAACACTGTTCATGGCGAGCCTTTTTTCAAGCTTGATGTGGTTCATATATTTTTTAAGAAGTCTTGAGTCGCTTTTATTCATTTTGCCTAATAAAAAAGAAAATCATCCAAAATTTTGACCGCGTTCTGGTACGTTTCGGCGTTTTTGTCAACATTTCCGTGGCTTATCTGCTTTAAAAACATCGCTTTCAGCACTTCGTCACACTTTTCATGCCTGTAAATAAAGAGCATGATTTCGTACATATCCTTCTCAGCTTCGGTTTCCGGTTTTATTGAAAAAATCGCAGCCGCAAGTCCTTTTTTGAGGATTTTCACAGCTTCATCTTCACACAAATCCTCTTCAGTCACCGTTTTCAAGGCATAAGCAGCGTAACGCGCCCACTCGGGATAAGGTTGTTCGCTGCCGTTTTCCTCTTTTTTTTCAAGTCCGATATAATCCAGATCACCGCACTGCTCGATCATTCCGGCAAGTTTAAGCGTGTGTGCAATCTCTTTTTTGTTTTCGTTGCTTAAATGTTTCATTCCGAAAACCCAGTCGGTTTTTTCGGCAATATACTTGCAGGCTTCTTCGTTTTTAACAAAATATGAAGAAAAAGGTTCAATGTTTTCAATGGTTTTCACAAAATCGATCCACTCTGCAGCCGCTTTCACGTCTTTAAAATCAAGCCAGCCGTCTGCGGCGTTTTCAATCATTCCGAACTGACGCAGAAGAATATAGCGGTAAAGTCCGACATCTTTGTTCAAGCCGTAGATTTTTTCTACAAAATTGTAGACAAATGAACTCAAGATTTCTTTATCATCCTTGTGCATCGCGACAAAACGGTTGAAAAGTTCCTTAAAAAAAGGATCGTCATCAAGATTCACTCCGTTTTCGATATTCGACAGAATGGTTTTAAACGACGACGTGATGATGAAAAATACTGTTTTCAGCGTAATTTTGTTTTCTCTTCCGAGCCGCTTGTTTCTCATGTTTACCGCAGCGAAATTAAGAACGATCTCTGCCGTCATTTTCCCTGAAAGTTCGCTCTCTGTCACAGGTTCGTTTGCGGAATCGTTTGAAAGAAGCGAACGGATATACTTTTCATTTTCGCCAGTAATATCAGGGTCTTCGAAAGAAAAAGATTCATTTCCCGAAGCGTGTTCGTTTATGTCGTTTGCAGCCATCTGCAGCAGGTTGAAAAATTCATCGTAAGGATTGGGAAAAGACGAGGGATATGCGTTAAGACTCACCATAGTCATCATCAGCATCAGCGCCGGCATAAACTGTCTTGTCCGCAGGTAGTAGATATAGCGAACGGGAAGCTGCTCCTGAGAAAAATCGACCGAATTCAGATACAAAAAAAGCGCGTCACTCTCTTTATAGAAATCGTCTGCCAAAGTGTGGGAAAAAGTATGCGCCGACTCAATTAGGAAAATTTCTGGAAATATAAGCGAAGGCTCGCAGAAAATCTCTTTTTCAAAAGCTGAAAGCAATGAAAAATGAAGTATGAGGACTGCAAAAAGCAGGATTTTAATTTTTCTCATTTTTGATTTCTGCAAAAAGTCTTTCCTTAATAATATCGAACTCTTTTTTGTCTATCATGCCGCTATCCAGAAGATTTACGGCGCGCTCTATTTTTGCCAGAAGCGGGTCCTGCCCGACAACAACTTTTATCTGACTGTTGAGCATCGTAAAAAGAGCAAACTCTTCAGGCCGCATATCCAATTCAGTTGCTTTTTTCACTATTTTTTCAAACTGCTCTTCCGTGCACGGAACACTAATCCTGTGTTTCATCGCTCACTTCCTCTTCAAGATCCTGAATCCAGCCGTCAAAACCGTATTTGTCGGCAAGTTCAGCTACCTGGTTATATTCGTCTTTGTGAAGCTGACGGTTCAGTTTCGGGTTGTCAAGCGCCTTGTAAGCCGGAAAATACTGGCTCATGAGCGCTATTTTGAAATTGAGACCGCGCTTTTTGTATTCATTTAAAACTTCCATTGTTTTCAGCGAGTTATCTATATAATTCGGGAGAACCAGATGCCTGATAATAAGTCCTTTCTGCAGAATTCCGAGATCGTTTTCAACCCACGGAATATTTTTTTCAAGAAGCATATCAAGACATTTGAGAACTACATCGGCGTAATGTTTTATCGCACACAACTCTTTCGCCGGTTCGTTTGTGACGTATTTGACATCAAAAAGAAAGATGTCGCTTATCTCAAGAATGATTTTAAAAAGCTCTTCGGTCTGTGCTCCGTTGCAGTTGTAAACTATCGGAACTTTGATTCCGCTCCTGATTTTTTTGAAGGCTCTAAGCACTTTTCCGAGATAATGGTCGCTCGTAACGAGATTGATATTATGCACTTTTTTGGCCAATAATTTAGTTATATGAGAGGCGAACTCGTCTATCGAATAAATTTTTCCGTTATTTTCCTGGCTAATAGGCCAGTTCTGACAGAAGACGCACTTTGCGCTGCAGCCCGAAAAAAAGACGTTTCCGGCACCGTTCCAACCGCTTACCGGAGGTTCTTCTCCGTCGTGAACTGCAAAACTTGCGACCTTTATTCCCTCTTCAACCGCTCCGCAGAAACGGGGATTTTTTCCTCCGCATTTTATCGGGCAGCACTTCCCTTCTTTAAAAAGTTCATCGGCCCGTTCTATCAGAGAATCGAGTTTTTCTTCCGACATTTCAGTAAGTAAAGTCATATCACACCTATTCAAAAACATATTCAAGTTTCAGGTCAAACCCTATACCACCGTAATTTGATTCCAGCATATCCTTGTTTTTCCAGCCTAAAATTCCTTCCAGAAGTTTCGTCCTGTATTTCAACTCGACTATCTGGTCTGTCGTATCCGAAGGATTTGATTCAAGCATAAGAAAAAGATTCCTGTAAATCTCTTTTTCGGCAATAAGTTTAAGCACGGTTTTTTCATCGTATTCAGAATATTTCGGAACCAGTTCAAACTTGGAAAGTTTAAAGTTTTTGCGGACTTCCGTCGTTATTCCCATGATATCTGTCGCCGCTGCGATAGCTAAATCTCCCGAGAATTCATCCCCGACGTTTCCCCAGAGCAGAAGCGAACGCAGCTGTTCCTGATCAAGCTGCGGCATACTGTCAAAAGTGATGTTCAGTTCGTTATCCAGAGGATGCCCCGTCGCATACATCGTGATGCGGAAATCCTTGTTTGTGTCCTGGATTTTCGTTGTGACATTGCGTGTCGATTCGAAATCGAGATAAGGATTTATGCCGCCGCCGTCAAAAACGATGTTTCCTCTCGTAACGCTAAAATCGTTCTGCTTGTATTCGAGTTTTCCGTTTTTGAGAACGATGTTTCCGTCAATGTCAGGTTTCTGCGTCGTTCCGCTCAGGACGAGGTCAAGAAAAATATCCGACTGTATGAGATTGGTTCTTATTCTGATATTGTTTTTGCCCGTTATTTTCAGGTTGAGATCTATCGGATTGCTCTTGTCGAGCTGCGAACTTGCCTTTTTTTTGCCGAGCTTCGAAATCATTTTGATGAAATCACTGTCGAGAGAAAGCGGCTGGTTGTAAATGATGTTTTTAAGCTCGACATCTCCGCTAAGAGAGAACTGATCTTCAGAAAACGCAATAAAATCAAGGTCTGCCGATACGGCAAAATCACCGACTGCAGCATATTTTCCGGTAAGATTGACCGCAGAAATATTCAGAGAGGCGTTTTCGATCGGGCTGAATCCTTTTCCCTGGCCTGCCAGACTGAGTTTTCCGTCTCCCGCACTTCCCGAAAGGCTTTCCAAAGTCCATTTGTTGTTTTCGACAAGCAGAGTTCCGTTGAAGTTTTTGAGGACAACCCTCGGATCCTGCAGAATATACGAGAAATCGACGATATTCAGCTTGCCGCTGATGTCCGAGTCTTTGTAGGAAACATCAAAATAGAGCTTACCGTCGAGGTTGCTTGCGCGGTAAGCCTCCTTCATTCCGAGTTTTTTCATAAAAAATATGCCGTTTGCGTGGAGATACGGATCAAATTCATCAAGATCAAGATTTCCTTCAAGGTAGAAATTGTTGCTGTCCCCTTCGAAATAAGCTTTGTCAGTAAATGAAAGCTGTTTGAAATCTCCTGCAATTTCAAATGGTTTTGTGTTTTGCGTAGAAATGTCGGAGACCTTCGCCTTGAGATTTTTGAAATCGATATTGACTTTGTCCCCGCGGACTGCGGCATCAAGTGAAAGTTTCACGAAAACATCGTCATTCTTGTAGACAAAATTTTTGACCGATGCATCGGCTTTGAGTTTTTCTTTATCAAAATCAGGCACTTCGACATTAAATTCAATATTTTTGCCGAAGCCGCCGTTCACGGCAAACATTTTGTCTTCGGCAGTGTATTTTGCTTCGACGAAGAAATCACCGGTTTTTACGCCGTATACTTCGAGTTTCGGGATTTCCAGCCTGCCGCTGGCGTCGGGAGATGCCAGGATTCCGTTGAGTTTTACATCCAAAGTCGGTTTTTCGAATGTTATATCCTCGTGAAAATCAAAATCTTCAGGATAAAACGAGTCAAAATACGCGGTAATTTTGCTGTTGAGATCGGCTTTTGCGAGTTCAGCATCGACTTTTATAGAATTTCTGCCATAGACTATTTTGCCTTTTCCTGCGAGATTTTCGGCATCTTTCTCAAAAAGATCAAGTTCGACCGAATCGGCAATCTTTATCCCACCGTTCTCCCCTTTTTTCCTGAAATCCTTGATTTTTGCCTGCGCGCTCAGCTTGGAGAGTCCGTTTTTGAAAAGACCTTCAGCCTGAAGCATCGCAGTGCCGGAAAAATCATTCGTATCGACTCCGAAAAGCGCCGAGGCATCCGACAATCTGCCTTCAGCCTTGTTGATTTTGAAGTAAACGGGAAAATCGTCATCGTTGAAGTCAATAGTAACTATCGAATCTTTCGAAGCCAGACTTTTCTGCCTGATTTCATTTATGACGATGTCGAAAACGAAATCCTTAAGATTTATGTCGATATCGCACATATCGGAGTTGAATCCAGCCATGTGGCACGCCTTGCCTTTGAAATTGCTTGTGATGAGCGGATTGGTATAAAAACTCGTAACAAGAACTTCGATCGGACCTTTGCCTCTGACATTAAAACCGGCTATCTGTTTTATATCTCTGCCAAGATCGATGTAGGAGCCTTTGACTATCGGAATATGAAACTTCATCGTATCGGCAAAACCGTAGTATGAACCTTTCAGAATGACGTGAGACGATTCGTCAGCAGTTCTTGCAACGGCGTCTTTGAGATCTACTCCGTCGGCTCCTATCGCCAGGTGACCTGTGACATAAACATCGCGCGGCAGATCGAGAATTTCCTTGTTCATAACGTCGAATTCGGTAACGACAAGGTCTGCAAACATATCTTCGGCACGCAGCTTGTCGACATCAAAACGGTAAGAAACTTTTCCGGAAGCAATCATGTTTACAAGACCGGTCTGAGTCATTCTGCGCAGACAGTTGTCAAAATCGAAGTCGTAAAGTCTGACAAAGCCTTTGACGTTTCTTTCAGCATACGGAAATTCTCCGTCAAGCGAAATGTTGACCTTGTTTTTGTGAAAGAAGTTGAGCCTTTCGATAAACGTTTTAGTCGGAGTCATCTTGATTTTTCCGTGAACATCCCAAGGTTTGAAACCTTCGACGTTGAGATCGGAAATCGAAATCAGAAGATCGGTTTCGGGAAGCGCGTTCAAGACATCCAAATTGAGTTTTCCGATATTCTGCGGCTCCGGCGGCAACCCTTTGTAAGTCTTGCTTTTCATCAGTCTCGGAATGTATGTGGCAAGATTTTCCATAGTAAAATCAAGGAAAAACTCGCCGGTCAGATCAATCCCGAACATCTCTCCGAGTTCGTTCAATTTTACTTCGATACTTCCGCCGAAAAGATCTTTGTTATCCTGCGGCTGCTCGGCATTTATCGAAAAAAGCTCCGAGTTAACTTTAAGGAGATTGATGGCGTAATTTTTGTCTTCGGCAGTAAAACTGAAGGCAAGATCAAGTGAAAGGTCCTTCTTCATCACTGAATTGGCTGCGATGAAAACATCGGGCATATCGAGACGGTAAAGCTCGTTTCCCGCAAGAGATACTTTTTTTGTGCTGAAAAGAGTTTTCTCTCCGTCTTTTACAACAAAATCAAGATTTTTGATGTTCATCTCTTCAATCGGAAAGAACGGTATCCTGTTCGGAAGCCCAGAATCTCCGCTGTCTTCACCCTCTTCTACCTGTTCGCCGTTCTGCTCGAAAAACTTGGTATCGACTGATATCCTGACGTCAGTCATTTCAAAACTTTTTACGGTAACGTGGTTTTTGAAAAGTCCTGAAAACTTTTTCCCGATACTGAAAGAGACAGTTCCGCTTTTAGCACTCAGAGAATCCTGATATAAAACAACAAGGTTATTAACGGAAAATGTGCCGTCGAGGGCAAAGTGAGGCGACTCAAAATCGTAGAAAACACCGAATTTTTCCCGCATAACAAAGGAAGAAAGCGGATAAAAGACAAATTTTATCAAAAAAATAAAACCTATGAAAAGGAAAAATAAGGAAGCGAGAAAATTCTTTATCTTCACGGTGGCACCATCTTAAAAAATGGAGCGGGCGACGGGACTCGGACCCGCGACATCCGGCTTGGGAAGCCGACACTCTACCAACTGAGTTACGCCCGCAAAAGCCGCAGAAGCATACAGCTTAGCACTTTAAAGTCAAGAATAATATTTAAATTCAATATGGTTTTAAAGGATACAAAAAAGGCGCGACCGAAGCCGCGCCCTTAAAAAATCACAAAATCGAAAAGTTAGTGAGCTTTTCTGAAAGATTCCATGAAGTTAACAAGCGTCTCAACACTTTCCGGAGTCGTTGAGTTGTAGATGCTGGCTCTGATTCCGCCGAGGGTTCTGTAGCCTTTAAGGCCGAGCATACCCTGAGCTTTTGCCGATTTTACGAACTCTTCTTCAAGTTCCGGAGTCGGAAGGTTGAAGGTTACGTTCATCCACGAACGGTGTTCCGGATTCTGGACATAGCCTCTGTAGAAGCCGTTGGAGTTGTCGATTGCGCCGTAGATCATCTTCTGTTTCTTGTCGTTTCTCTTTTCCATTGCCTCAAGGCCGCCCATTTCGAGCATCCATTTGAAGACAAGGCCGGTGATGTAGATGTTGAAGCACGGCGGTGTGTTGAACATGCTGCCTTTTTCGATCTGAACTTTGTAGTCGAGAGTCTTCGGAAGCTGGAAGCCTTTCTTGTTGAAGGTCTCAGCCCAGGACTTTTTGATAACTACAACTGTTACACCAGCGGGGCCGACGTTTTTCTGAGCACCTGCATAGATCATGTCGAATTTCGTTGCGTCGAATTTGTGCGACATGAAACCGCTCGACATATCAGCTACGAGAGGAACGCCGGGGAGAGGTTTCGGATAGTTCTTCTCAAAGAACTGGGTTCCGTAGATCGTGTTGTTCGAGCAGAAATGAAGGTATTTTGCGTTCGGGTTCATGTTTTCCTGTTTTGCTTCGGGAAGAACGCAGTATTTCTTCTCAAGTTCGCGTGTCGAAGCTACGCAGTTAGCCTTTGCTTTCGCCCAGTCAGCCTGGATGCATGCTTCTTCGTAAGCTCTGTGTGCCCAGTTGCCCGAATCAACGTAGTCAGCGCAGTCGCCTTCGTTGAGAACGTTCATCGGGAGCATGATGAACTGATGCGTTGCACCGCCGCCAAGGAAAAGAACGGCGTAGTCGTCACCGAGGCCGAGAAGTTTTTTAAGATCTGCTTCAGCTTCTTCAGTTACAGCTATGAAAGCCTTGTCTCTGTGGCTGATTTCCATAACGGAAACGCCCGTGCCTCTGAAATTGAGAAGTTCTGCCTGAGCCTGCTTGAGAACTTCAAGCGGAAGCGCAGCAGGACCTGCGAAAAAGTTGTGAGCTCTGTTTTCCATGTTTTACTCCATAAAAAATATCGGTTGTTAAATAAGCCAAAAAAACGGGTAACTACAACAATTAAAAAGGCAGTTGTCAAATTTTTTGGTCGCGCGCCGCAAAACTTGTTTTCCGCCGCCTTTTCCTTAAACTACCCCGTTTTTTTGAGAGGTCGCTTTGAAACTACTCGAACTGGTTTTGGCTATAAATTTTCCGATTTTCCTGGGCTGGATATTCAAACAGCTCAAACTTTTTCCCGACAACGAATCGAACGTCCTCAAAAAATTCGTTATAAAAGTCACCGTTCCTTTCCTCATCTTCAGGAATCTCTACAATGCCGACACGAAAGAGTTCGGCCAGCTGCTTCCGATGGTCATGTCGCTCTGCCTGATACTCGTTTTGTCCGCGACATTAGTCGTCTCGCTGCGGGGTTTCTCTTCATCCGACAAAAAAGTCTCAAACAGTTTCTGTGTCGGAAGTTTCGTCGGCAATTACAGCTACTTAGGCTGGGGTGTCCTCTCCTATTTTTACGGAGAAAGCGGCTTTACGAGAGGTGTCTTCTTCTCAATGTTTTTCTGGCCGGCAGTCCTTTCAACAGGATTTACTATGGCATGGTACCTCTCGCGCGCTTCATCGGGAAAAAGCTCTAAAGACAAAATGATGCATGCGCTTATTTCAAACGCTGTACCGCCTGTAGTTTCTGCCGCACTGGCGATGTCACTTAATTTTTACGGCGTAAAACTTCCGGCGTGGCTCACGCAGAGCATCGGTTCGATAGCGAACATCACGATACCGGCGATACTTTTCACAGTCGGGCTTTCGCTTTCGGTAATGCTCAAAAAAGAGACGGTACGACCCGTCATTTCGGGAACTCTTTTCCGCACGATTTTCGGGATTACTGTCGGCATCGTAGTCATGCTGACAGTCTCTTTCTGCTTCAAAAGTGTTGATATTACTACAAAAAAAGTAATTCTTATGGAATCTGTCATGCCAAGTGCTGCGACTTCGCCGTTTTTTGCCGATTTTCTTGATTCGGATAAGGAAGTCGTGAGCGGGATAGTCACATTTTCGACGATTTTTTCGCTTGTCACTCTTCCCTTCTGGTACTTTATGATCGAAAAATGGAGCTATATGCTATGAGTTTTAAAGAAAAACTCTTTTTTGCGCTTGCCACCTTCGGGCTTTCGATCTCTTTTATCCTTTTGGCGCAGCTGCACACAAATCCTTTCAGGGTTCCAGCTTTCAGCGGCATTCCGATCTGCTATGTTTACGGAAACGCATACATTGCTATAATTTTGTCCGAACTGCTTAAAAGATCGTTCTTGAGCCGTCTTCTGGCTTCTGCCGGATTTACGGTCGGCCTCATGATTTCAGCATATTTTTTGTTTGTCTGGATAAAATTCGGAGGAAGCGCCCGCGTTTTTCCGGCGGAGATCTTCGGAGTAAAAACGGTCTATGCAGATTTTTTCATTTTTGCCGCGCTTTTGGTGCTGCGGATCATAAAAAAACCTTGACCGCAGTTTTTGTTAAGTTAAATTCAGCCGTTTTTTGATATTTTTTGGAGAAACTCTTTATGAACTGGAGTTACATTATTTTCCACACGCTCGGCGGTTTAGGTCTTTTCTTCATGGGTATGAAAGTGATGAGCGAAAGTGTCCAGAAGGCTGCCGGCGACAAACTCAGGAAAATTCTCAAAGTCCTTACTTCAAACCGTTTCGTCGGTGCTTTCGTCGGCTTTCTCATTACTGCGATAATCCAGTCGAGCGGTGCGACGACGGTCATGACGATAGGCTTCGTCAATGCGGGACTTATGACTGTTCAGCAGGCGATCGGAGTGGGCTTAGGTGCCAGCATCGGAACCACGGTAACGGGCTGGATCGTCACTCTTAATGTTGCTGCATTCTCTCTGCCGCTAATAGGTATCGGCGTCATGATACGTCTTTTCTCGAAAAACAAATCGTGGCAGTACATCGGTGAACTTATCTACGGTTTCGGTATCCTCTTCCTCGGTATGGAAACCATGAAACAGGGATTTGCACCGCTTAAAGAGAGCGAAACTTTCGTCAAAATGTTCCAGAGCATCGACGGTTCGACCTATGCTTCGATCCTCCTCGGCGTTTTAGTCGGTATCGTTACGACCTGCATAACCCAGTCGAGCAGTGCTATGGTCGGTATCGTCATCGCACTTGCCAGCCAGGGGCTCATCAACTTCGAAGGTGCGCTCGCAGTCGTTCTGGGAAGCAATATCGGCGCAAGTTCGACAGGCGTTCTCGCTGCAGTAGGCGGTACCGTCAACGCAAAGAGGACCGCGTTGTCTCAGGTTATTTTCAGGTGTATCGGAGTTACCCTCCTGCTTCTGGTTTTCCGTCCGTATAAAGATATCGTTGATCTTATGATTCCCGGAACTCCCGAGGAGATGCTCACCGTCCACATCGCGATGGGTCACACTGTATTCAACGTAACGACTCTTATCATCTGCATCCCGTTCGTCAGCCAGCTTGCAAAACTTGTCGAGAAAATATTTCCTGATAAAGCCGGTAGAAAGTTCGAAATGCCGGAAAACATCACGAAGCTTCAGACAAGCATGTTCAGCACGCCTTCGATCGCCATCATGGAGTGCGAAAAAGAACTTCTTACAATGTCGGATTACGTCATAAAGAACCTCGATATGCTGCGTGAAATGTCGTTGAAAGATCCGGTTCAGGTTGCTGAAATAACTGACGAAATTTCCAAGAACGAAGACCGGATCGACAAATATCAGTATCAACTTACCCAGTTCCTCATCGCCCTTTCCGTCCGCGCGATCTCTCCCGGTGATGCGAAGATCGTCGCAAGCCGCATCGGTCTCGCGCACAACTTTGAAAAGATTGCAGACTGCGTTGAACACATTTCCCAGATAATCGATAAACTGAAAAGAAACAACGCCACTTTTTCAGCCGAGGCGATCGAAACAATCAACCAGATTCTTGAGGAGAATATCGAGCATTTCAAAAAGTCGGCCACGATATTCAAAAACGGAGAAGATCTTCCGATTTATGCCGACGAAGCTCTCGTTATAAGAATCAGGATCAAAAAACTCATAAAAGATGCTAAAGTCCAGCATTTCAACAGAATAAAAGAGAAAATATGCGACGGCAGCGCGTCGATCCAGTTCATTGATATTCTCAACAATCTCAACACAATGAGCGCTGAGAACCACAACGTTGCAGAGAACCTCGCAGGTCAGAAATACTAACAGGATTTCTCAGAACTTTATTATAATTGACAAGCCGGTCAGAATATCGACAGAAGCCTTATCGGTAACAGAAAGAAATACAGGTGAAAGATTTTCGTCCGTTTTCGGTCCGGCATCAACTGAAACGTAGCCGCGGATCAAGTGACCGTAGAAAATCCAGTCAAACCATATATTTCCGTATCCGCGCCGGAGAATCCCGTCTCTGAGCGAGAAAAACGGATAGATTGCAGTAATGTTTGAGTTGCCGTCTTTTGAAGTTGCACAACCCATCTGATAGAAACCTATCTCCCATTTGAAAGAAAACGCATTGCTGAAATAGTGCCTGTGATTAAAACGTATCGCCTGATGGTTCCTTCCGAACGGATGCCCTAAAGAAAGCCCGTGATAGCTGAAACCTTCCCTGTTATAGATATGGTTGTAATAGTAAGTTAATGACGTTTTTGTATACTCGAGACGCATAACATCACGCTCGGTAGCAGCAAAAATTCCTATGAGATAACCTCTTTCAAGAAAACGGAAAAATACGTAAGGGAGAAGAAGTTCGACTTTGTCTTCGACCTGCCATATTGCCGCTAAGTCGGTACCTGATTCCTGAATGTAGAATTTAAAGACTTTTATTGCCGGATTTAGTTTGTACATGGGAATATTGAAGGTAAAATCTATCGCCGCATAACTGTCGACATCCCACTTGCTGTACATAACATTGTCTGAAGCCCCGGTCAGCAGATACGGATAATCCGTCAAAACGTAGTCCGGCGCACCTTTGCCTCCGTACAGCATGCTGCGTGTCATGCCGAGTTCAAAAAAGCTGAACATTTTAGGCGGTCTGTAAGTGAGTCTCATTGCCATAAGCTGCGGATTGGAGACGTCGTTGCGTTCTTCGCGAAGCCAGCCGTTGAAAACAATGAAATTCCAGTCGCCGCCAAGATGAATAGTCTGCTCGTTCTGCAATTTGACCATATAAAACGGTTCGGCGTTTGATGAAATCAGCATACCGTATTCGCCAGGCCCCAGATGAACAGTGTCCTTTCCCGCCATAATCGAGAATTTCCACATTTTCATTTTTGCGTAGAAACGTCTGAAATCAACATCGGTCGAAGCTACGGAATTGCCTGTTTTAAAAGTGTTTTTTTCTTCAAGTTCCCAGTAAAACGCCCATGAATCGAGAAAAACGGCGTTTCCGCTCTGACTCGTGATCATTGTCGAGCCTTTGTCGAATTTCCGTCCGCCGGCACCGGGAATAAAGTTCCCGTCCTTGTTTGAAAAATAGTAGTTTGCTCCTACTTTCGACACGATCTGCCAGGAGTTTTTCCAGCGGTCTTCCTTTTTTACGCCGTTTACAAAAGGAAGGATCGGATAAAACGATTTAAGGTCGTTTCTTGTGTCATAAAAGCCGCGCGGAAGAATTGAAAAGGAATCTTTAGGTTCTGAATTCTGCGCTTCGAAATAGTCATAAACGTTTCTGTCGTCGGTACTGACATGGAGCAGCGGATTAAATCTGCACTTATTCTCCTCTCCTTCCTTCTGGTAAATTTTGGGAAGCACGATGAAAGAATTGTCGCACTCGCCGGCAAAAATTTCAGTTGAAAATAAGAGAAAAACAAGAATAAAAACAAAAATCATCGATTCGTTCCGTGTCTTTCGGGATCGTTTTCAGCCTTTGTGAGCCAGACCGCCGATTCTTTGCTCTCTTCGGCTGAGATCTCACGTACTTGAATGTGATGTTTGTCTGAAAAAGCGGAAATCAGGATCTTCATTCCTACTCCGTTGTACCAGTCTTTACGTTCGTAACCCTGCATCCAGACTATTCTGAGCAGTTTGAAATCCTTGTTTGTCGTTATACGCAAAGGTCTGTGACCGCAGAATGCCGTAATAGCGTTCTGCAAATCATAAGCCAAAGAAATCATTTCTTCTTTTGTTCGTTTTTCAGCCATGTTTTACCAATAAAATCAGTATTTAAGCGTTTTTGCTTCGGTATCGAGTTCCGCAACCGCACCGAGCATGAAAGCCATATTCTGCTGACCGTGACCTGCCGGGAAATTGCAGACGACTGGAATCGACTTGTCCAAACCTATCGTTTCAAGCATCGCAAAGGGATTTACGCTCTTTTCAGCCGGCGGTCTGAACTCTCTGTATGTGAAATCGCCGAAAACAAGAGCCTTTATCCCTTTGAATTTGCCCGCAAGACGCATCTGTGTCAGCAGTCTGTCAACGCGGTAAGGCACTTCGTTTACCTCTTCTATGAAAAGTATCGAATCCTTGAAATCGGGCTCATACGGAGTTCCGATCATCGAAACGAGAGTCGTCAGATTTCCCCCCTTTACAACGCCTTTCGCTTTTCCTGGATTGAGCGCTCTCATATTTTTGTTGAAGATCGTGAAAGCACGGTCTTTCCCCTGAAGAAGTTCAAAAATCTGCGCCTTGGAAAAGCGGTCGATAGAATTCAAAGTGGTGATATTCGGTCCGTGAATTGTGACGAAACCGCACTTGTCTACAAGCCACGCATGAAGTGCCGTGACATCGCTGAAACCTATGAAAAGTTTCGGATTTGCCTTGATTTTATCAATATTTTCCTGCAGCTTTTCAAGCAGTCTCAAAGAACCGTAACCGCCGCGTGCAGTCCAGACAGCTTCGATATTTTCACTCGTAAAAGCGCTGATGAGCGATTCAGCACGGAGTTCATCATCGCCTGCGAGGAAACTTGCCTTTGCGAAGGCATTTTTATCAATTACAGGCTTGATTTTGTTAAGTTTCAGCTCGGTGATACCGGCATTAAAAACAGTTTTGTCAAACGGTGAAGAAGGCGCTACGACGGCAACTTCGCCTCTGAAACTTATCGGTTTCAAATCAAAATAGGAATTACTCATTTCAATCTCCCAAAGTCCAAAAAACACGGCACTAAGAATAGCAAAATCTCTATTTTTTCCTAATTTTTTTGTAATTCCGCGCGAATAAATTAAACTTCCACGTTTTTTGAGAGGCTGAAATGGTCGAAAACAAGGAAAATAAAGAAAATAAAATTCAGGAACAACCGAAAAACGAGAAGCCGCACGGCATTGACGACATAAAGGAAATGCGCCGTCTGATGACGCATATCATGAACAATCAGGGCAGTCTCGATGCGGCAATAAAAGAGATTAACCGCAAGGTCAACACCAAGGAACAGAATCAGGCGACACGCTATTTCGTCACTTTCGTGATCCTGGGTATCGTCATCATTCTTTCGTTCTTTTTCTATTTCAGATCACAGGCGGCAAATTACGCAAACCAGAGCCGAATCCGTGAAGAGCACAACAAATACCTGGAAAAAGAGGTCGCAGAACTCAAAGACAAGATTTTTTCGATGGAAAACAACGATATCAAGGCTTACAACCTTTACCTGGCATTGAAAGAAGGCGATCCCGACAACGCATTCAAACTTTACGGAGAGTTCAACCTTTCGGCACTTTCGAGACTTGAAAGAACGATCATCGACAATGAAACCAGCATGATCAAGCAGAAAGCGGCTCTGAAAAAGTATGAGGAAGGCGAAACGCTTTTCAAACGCAAAAGTTACGAGGCGGCAATCGACAGGTTTAAAGACAGCCTCGATATTTCTTCAACCGGCGATCATATCGGAAATCTTTTCTACCTCACCGCCCTCTCCTATTACAGAATGAAAGACTACAACAAAGCAGCAATCGCATTCGAGCGTTTTCTTTTCATAAATACGAAAAAAGATCTTCCGAAAGACCGTTCAGAACTTCTTCTCGGCGTCTGCTACGAAAAAATGAACCAGCTTGAGAGAGCAAAAAACTTTTACGAGCAGTCAATGCGTGAAAACCGCCACAACAGGTTCTTCCCGACAATCAGAGACCGTGTGAAGAACATCGAAAAGAAGATGGAAAAAATGAAAGATTCAAACGTGGATTAATTACCGGAAAATACTGTTGCCGATAAATTCGCGGAGAATCGAATTAGGCGGAATCGTTGAATCGTCCATATCTTCAAAGAAAGAGAGGAATTTAAGAAGCCTTTTTACTTCGCGGTATTCCGGAATATCGGCCGGAACTTGTTTCAGAAGAGGTTCCGCATATTTTTTCATGACACTGAACTCGTAAACGAAAGTCGAATTGAACATGATGTCGGCATTTTCCTGATACGGAAAAATGTTGTTGTCCTCGCCGTTTCTGACAGAAGCCCAGCGTTTGAGAGTTTCGATCGGCGAATGTCCGCGATACTGGAAATCACGCACCATACGGCGAAGAATCCTGCCGTCAGTTGTCGGAATTCTGTTGTGATTATCAATATTTAAAGCCGTAAGTGCACTGACGTAGATTTTGTATATGCAATACGACGGAACATCGGCGTAAAGATTGGGGTTAAGCCCGTGGATTCCTTCGATTACGAGAACGCCGTTTTCGGGAAGCACCATCGTTTTGCCGTCCGTGCAGCTTTTCCCCGTTTTAAAATCGTATCTCGGAAGCGTTACTTCACGACCGTTCATAAGGTCGTTCAGATTTTTATTGAAAAGTTCGATATTTATCGCAGAAAGCGACTCGAAATCGTGCTCTCCTTTCTCGTCAAGCGGCGTTTTATCGCGGTCGATGAAGTAGTCGTCAAGCGAAATGAGGAAAGGTTTGAGTCCGTTCACGCGAAGCTGCACACAAAGCCTGTTTGCCGTCGTTGTTTTTCCGCTCGAACTCGGCCCCGCGATCGAAACGATTTTTACCACTTTGCGGCGTCTGTAAACTTCATCGGCAATCTTCGCCAGCTTCTTTTCATGCAGCGCTTCGCACAGAAGAACTATTTTGCTGCTGAATCCGCGTCTGATCAGATCGTTGAGTTTGGCACATGTGTCCATTTCAAGGACGTCCAGCCACTCGTTGTGCTCCTGAATAATGTTGAAATACTTGGGGCTGTCCTGAAATGCGGGGACTTTGTCAGGCTCGGCAACAGTCGGAATGAGAAGAACGATCCCGTTTTTGTAGTGAATAAGCTGGAATTTATCGCAGTATGAAGTCGAAGGAAGAAGATAACCCGAGAAATATCCGACAGTCGAATTAAGCCAGTAAATATTCGTTCTCGGCTGTTTCCTTATTTTGAAAAGCGAAACTTTGTCGGTGAGATCCTGCTTTTTGAACTCTTCAATCGCCTGACTGGTCGGCACATTCTGCCTGACGAACGGAATGTCGGCTTCGACCATTTCCCTCATTTTCGCAGAAAGTTTCTCTACATCGCCCGCTTCGAGCCAGTCAAGCCCCTCAAACCAGCAGTAATAGCCGTTTCCGATGCTGTATTCGATGTGGAGTATTGCATGCGGAAAAAGCTCTTTGCTCGCCTTTATCAGCACGAAAAGGATGCTTCTCAAATAAAACAGATAGCCGTCCTTGTTCTGCATTGTGAAAAATTCCACTCTGCCGTCACCCGGAATTTCCTTGCCGAGGTCGCAGAGTTCGTTGTTGAAAATCGCGCCGATTATGCGGCAAGGATAATTTTCCTGATATTCGGGAGCAAGATCGAGAAATTTGGTTCCTGCGGCGACGGAAACTCCGCGCATGCCTTCCGGAACAACAATCTTCAATGAAAACAAATCGTTAGCCATAATTTTCTCCTATAACGGACTCAAACAAAAAGCGGGAAATTTTAATTGCGGCAAAAAGAATGTCAACCTCATTGAAATCCTGCGGTTCTACTTCTTTCAAAATAATATATTGCTTTTACAATAAATTTTGATAACATCGGCGGCTTTGTTTTTTAACTTGTTTTTTTACTAGGAGGAAAAATGAAAAAGGTTATTTGTTGCGTTATTATGGCTGTTTCGATGTTTTTCTGCGCATGCGGAAATTGCAGCAGCGGTGGAAACGGCGAAATCTCAAAAGAGAAAATCGATTCCGACAAACAGGTAAAATACGGTTATGCACTCGGAAGCGATGTCGGCAGAAACTTGAAGAGACAGAATTTCGAGTTTGACCTCAACGCATTTCTGGCTGGTTTCAAAGCCGCTTTTACAGGCGCTGAATCCAAAATGACGGAAGAGGAAATCGGTACAGCTCTTCAGGAATTCCAGACCGAAATGATCACGAAAATGATGGAAGAAAGAACCAAAAAGGCTGCCGAAAACAAAGAAGCCGGAGATAAATTCCTTGCTGAAAACAAAACTAAAGAAGGTGTAAAAACGACAGAATCCGGTCTTCAGTACATCGTTGAAACAGAAGGTGAAGGCGAAAGCCCCGCTGCTGAAGACATCGTTGAAGTCCACTATCGCGGCACTCTTCTCGACGGAACCGAATTCGACAGCTCATACAAAAGAAACGAGCCGGCGAAATTCCCCCTCAACAGAGTTATCAAAGGCTGGACTGAAGGCGTTCAGCTTATGAAGAAAGGCGCTAAATACAAATTCTTCATCCCGTCGGAACTTGCTTACGGCGAAGGCGGTGCAGGAGACAAAATCGGTCCGAACGCTGCACTTATTTTCGAAATCGAACTTCTTTCTTTTGAAAAAGCTCCGAAACAGGAAGAATCCAAATAAAAAAATCTAAGAACTGCTTCCGTTAACGTATCCCAGAACAATCTCTTTCAAAGTCGCGTTTCTTCCGACTTCATCACTCGTTTCCACAAGCCTTTCGTTAAGAACCGGTCCGATGACTTTAAAATCCGGGGAAATCGTTGAAGCTCCCGGCATGAGTCTGTAGGAAGCAAGCAGTGTTTCCGTTTCTCCTGCAAGGACAAGAGTTCCGCTGCTCAGCGCGGCGACAAAGTCTGCCGATTTTTCAAAATCGGCTATTTCATTTGAACTCACAATGACTGTTTTATCTCGTTTTGCCGTATCATCCAGTATTTCCAGAAATCTGGCTTTCATTTCTGAATCAAAATACTTTAAAGGCTCGTCGAAAATCATAATGTCGGCATTGCTTGCAATAAGAAGAGAAGCGGAAAACCAGCTTTTCTGAGCGGCAGAAAGATGCGAAAATCTGCTGTTTTCGGCGATTTCACCTTCAGCCAGCATTGAACGGAAAATTTTTATATCGAAATTTTTGTAAAGCAGCATCCAGACTGTGCAGAGATCGGCAGTTTTCAACTTCGGAGAAAAATCGCCGTTTTCATAGGAAAATCCTTTGGAGCTTCCCGGTTTTGCAATCACTTTGCCGGAATCGGGCTTCAGTTCGCCGGCAAGAAGTCTGAGCAGAGTCCTCTTCCCTGCTCCGTGATCACCTACTACTACCGAAATGTTTCCTGATGAGAATTTTACCGAGACATCGTCAACCACTCTGGTTTTTCCGAAAATTTTGGTGACGTTTTCGAGAGATATCACCATTTTTCACCTCTCCCGAAAACGAACATAACGTAGGAAATCGCAAGCACCGCAACCGATACTGCAAGGGCAAGAGGCTGATTCTGCTGATAAATCGGGCTGAATTGCGAAGATACGGCAAAAAATTCCGTTGCGACAAAAGGAGAAATCAGGTCAAAAAGAAGAATCAGCATCGGCAGAAGCATCATCGAGCCTATTTTAAGCGCATATATCAGCGTCATGCCGAAGTAAAAAGCATAGAAAATAAAATATTTCAGAAATTCGGGCGAACTGCCGCTGTCAAAAAGCGCCCACCCTATCGCATTAGTCGCAAAAATAAGTGAAAAACCGAATAAAAACGAATAGATAAAGAGCTCTGTCCTCGAAAACGGAAGAGAGAGGAAAAATCTCATTTTTTTCTCAGCCACAAGAGCCGGAAGAAGTCTTGCGGCCAAAGCAAAAATAAAAAGGAATTTCATTGAGCCCGGTATCATCAAGGCAAAGACAAGAAATAGAGTT
>JAFYIZ010000035.1 GCA_017538365.1 bacterium
ATTATTTATCTAAAATAGAAAAAACTGCAAAAACTCTTTTTGACGAAAATACAGAAATTCAGTTCATAGTTATTCCTGAAAACGAAGAAAAAGGCCTACAGCTTGAATTTGACTTTAAAGATGAAAATAAAACCAATAAAATCAACGATAAAATTCAGGATGAATACGAAAAATATAAAGATTATACTTTCAACAATTTCGTAATGGGTCCGTCAAACGCCGGAGTTTATCTTGCAGCACAGGCTATAGCAAAAAATCCGGGAACAGGCTATAATCCGTTTTTTATATACGGTGATTCAGGTTTAGGAAAAACTCATATAGTACAGGCTATAGGAAACTACATCGTAAATAACAAACACAAAAAAGTTTATTATTCGACTACAAACCAGCTTCTTATAGATTACATAAACGCAATTGAGTCAAAAACAATCAATGATTTCAGGGAAAAAATAATAAAAAATGATGTTCTTCTTATAGACGATATTCAGTTTTTGTCTGGAAAATCAGGAACTCAGAACGAATTTTTCTACATTTTCAACCAGTTTTACGACAAGAAAAAACAGATAGTAATAACGTCTGATAAACACATAACCGAAATAAACGATATAGACAGCAGACTCAGATCACGTTTTTCAATGGGTGTAACTCTTGAAATAATTCCGCCTGAATACGAAACAAGAGTTGCTATAATCAAAAAGAAATCAGAACTTTATGACATGAAAATAGAAGATGAAGTAGCTGATTTCATAGCATCGAACATAAAAAACAACGTCCGTGAAATAGAAGGAGCACTTCAAACTCTGAAAATATCTTACGAATTCATAGGAAACGGCGTTATAGACCTTAAATTTGCTGAAAGCATACTTAAGAAAATGATAAGAAAACAACCTAAGGAAATAGAGGACATAATAAAAATAGTTTCAGCTGAAACAAAGGTTAAGCCTTCAGACATAGTTTCAAAAAGCAGAACAAAGGGAATATCCATATCCAGACAGATAGCTATTTATCTCACAAGAAAATACACTTCAAAAACTTTTAAGGAAATAGGAGAAAAATTTGGAAAAAGAGATCATTCCACAATAATAACATCTATTTCAAACATCGAAAAACTCATACTTGACAACGAGCAGATATCAAAACTTGTGGCAAAGCTGAGTAAAGAAATAGAGAGTTCGGAAAAAGGTTTATAACAAATGTTGAAAGTTAGTATGTTGAAAACTGAAAACCATGAATAGACAACAAAAAACAAACACTTTTTTCAACACTGAAAAGTTTACTCATCATCATGTTTTTATTGACAATTTTTCAGCTTTAAACATTATAACAAAGGTTATTTATAATTGTTTTTTTAATTAAGGAGAGAATTATGATTAAATTAACTTTCAAAAAAGAGGAACTTCTCAAGGCTCTTGACTACTGCAGCTCATGTGTAGAGAAAAAACATCCGATGGTTGTTCTTACCAGTGTTCTTTTCAGCTTCAAAGATAAGGAATGTACTCTCAGCGCTACAAACCTTGAAATAACAGTTTTGGCAAAGGTAAACCTCGAAGAATCTGTTGAAGAAGGAAAAATAGCTGTTCCGGCAAGATCAATTCACGATATATGCCGTCTTTCAAGAGCTGAAAACATAGTATTCAAATACGGTGAATCAAATAATGTTCTTGATATAACGGCAGATAAGTCAGAATATAAAGTTCCGTGTTTCAATCCTTCAGATTTTCCTGAAATTTCAGATACTTCAAAAGAATATAAACCTGTAAAAATAAGCAAACTTATCTCTTTCTATAAAAAGGTTCAGTTTTCAATGACTGAAAATTACATGACTAAAGCTTATTCAGGTGTTCTTATAATAAAAATAAAAAATGATGACGGAACTGAGACTGTTGATATGGTAACTACTGATATTCACAGACTTTCTGTTCTTATGCTTAAAAACTTTACTCTTGATATTCCTGAATTTGAGAGCGGTATAGTTATTCCTGGAAAAAATTTTGCTGAAATAACTAAAATTTTTGCCGACGTTGAAGATGCTCAAGTAGCTATAGACGATGAAAAAATGTTTATAAAGAATGAAAATGTAATTTTTATTTCGAGACTTTTCAAAAACGAATTTCCGAAGCACCGTCCTATTATAGGAACTTACGAAGTTTTGAACGGAAAAGAATTTGCTGTTGTCAACAGAAAAGAGCTTATAGAAGCTATAAAGAGAGTAGTTATCGTTCTCAACTCAGAAGACAAGATGTGGGTTTCAAAGTATTTCTTCAACGGAAATGTTCTCAAACTTACTGCAAATTCAAATACAGGTGGAACTTCAACTGATGAAATAGTTATTGAAAAAGGTTTTTCAACTGAAAGAAGCGTTGCTGTAAATGCCAAATACTTCCTTGATGTTATAAATGTTATAGATGACAATAACGTAAATGTTATAGTTGATGAAGCTGCAAATAAACCTATGACTTTGAAAGAAGAAACAGACGAATTCTTCTATGTTCACATGATTATGCCGCTTAGAATCTAATTTTATGAAAATAAACTCTATTTTCATATCCAACTTCAGATCACTTTCTGATTTTTCGTTAAATTTGCCTCAAAAACTGCTTATAAAAGGAAAAACCGGATCTGGAAAGACTTCTATTCTTGAAGCCTGTTTTATAGTTTCAAGCGGAAGATCTTTCAAAACTTTCGACATAAAAGACTGTATTTCAAAAGAGAGTCAGAATTTTTATATTGAGTCAGATTTTGACGATTTTGAAAATTACAGCAGAAAAGTTTCCGTTGCCTACGACAGAAAAGGAAATAAAAAAATAATTATTGACGGCAATGTTTCTTCGAGAAAGGACCTTTTGAATATAGCTTATCCTGTAGTTCACTCTCCTGATGATATGTTTATAGTCACAGGAAGCCCGAAATTCCGCAGAGATTTTATAGACAGAATCTGTTTTATCGAAGACAAAAGCTATTTTGATGACATGAGCGAATATATCAGGTACATCAGAAACAAAAATATAGCTTTAAAAGATAAAAATGTCGAAGTTGTAAAATATCTGAATGCAGCGGCAGCTCCGCTGATTGACAGAATAAGGAAAAAAAGAAATGTTTCATGTGAAACAATCAATAGGAAAGTATCTGTTTTATTGGAAAAACTTTTTTCCGGAATGAAAGTTTTTTTTACTTACAATATTGATGAAAACTGTGCAGAAAAACTTGATTCAAGACTTGAAAAAGAGCTTGAAAAAGGCTTTTCGCTTTACGGACCTCACCTTGACAATATAAATATCACAACAGAGGTCGGAAACGCCAAAAACAATATTTCAATGGGTGAAACCTACATAACTTCATTTCTTATAAAACTTGCCGAACTCAGTATTTATGCTGAAAAAAACGAGTTTCCTATATTTCTTATAGATGACATTTTCGTTTTTGTCGATGATGAAACCAAAAAAACTCTTTTTAAGGAAATCGAAGCTTTGAAAAATCAGATTTTAATGACTAGTTCAATAGAAAATTTAAATAATTTCAATAATATAGAAGTTTTTTACCTGTCGAGATAAATTCTTAAAAGTTCCGCTCTGTTATCGCTTTCAATGACTTCATTTTTATTAGTGATATTAGCTCTGTATTCTTCCTGATATAAGCCGGTGTAGGCAATGTAATAGTTGTTTACAGATCCTTTTGGTATATTTATTTTTAAAGGATGTTTGATTATCTCACCTTTTTTCCAGAAATCGGTCGGGTATGTGCCGTTTGCCATACTTCCATCGCCTTTAGTTCTTTTATCTTTGTTGTTACCTTCATTGTGGAGAAAAACATCGTAATCTTTATTGATTTTGTCGGTAATTGATCTGAAATAAAGGTCGACATTGATAGTTGATCCTTCTTTTGCAAAGAATTTTCCGTCACGCTCTTTAATGTTTCTTTTATCTATAACAAAGCCTTCAAGTTTAATCACATTATCAAAAATAACATTCAATTTTATTAGGTTTTCCGGTAAATTTTGAACAATGTATCCGCTAGCTTTCGATACGTCGCGCTCCTGACCTTTTCCAAAAACTTTAAGTAAAGAGTTTTTGGCTCCGCTGTAAACGACTATAGTTTTTTTGTTTATTCTTTTCATCAGTGATTCAAAGCGTTTTTTGTCATTGTCGCGAAGTATTACATACTGAATGCCTGGTTTGTCGAAAAATCTGATGACATTTTTTTCTTTGTCTGTCTGCAGAAAAGTTATATCGTTTTTAAGCCAGAAACCAGCTGATTTTCTTAGCCATTTGTAGTAATCGGCAATAGGCGCTCTCTCAGGACTGTCTTTAAGATAAGCCTCAACATGAGGTTTCAAAGAATAATATTTTGAAATCTGCGGCAGCGGTTCGGCAAAATAGTAAGTCATAAATCCGGCACTAAGCGCAAAAAGGATATAAAAACCTTTTTTCTGCAGATTTTTATTTAAAATCATTAATAAAATGACAAAGCAGAAAACTGCAAAAACAGAAATTATAACAGGTTCCCATGAAGCCGGAGTCGGAACTTTTCTCGTGTTGTAGAAAGTTACGAGATGAAGGAAAAGGACATGTTTGTCACCGATATCACGTCCGATCGCGGCAACCAGAAATATTGAAATGATGGCTTCTACTTTTGCTGCTAAAGTCCAGCGCACACTCCAGAGTTTTTCAATATAAATACCTAAAAATATTGCAAGAAAAGGAACTACAGGCGCTATATAGTGATAAAATTTAGTAGATGAGAAAGAAAAGAAAAGGAAAGGTCCGATGAACGAACTGAAAAAGAAAAGTTTCTTGGTTTTTTCAGAATCTTCCTCTTTTTTTGTTAAAAAATTGTAAAGCGCGGCAGGCAGAAAAGCACTCCACGGAAACATCGCATAACCTAAAATCCTTATGTAAAGCGTGTAAAGATCGTTAGGTTTGTGGATTTCACCTGTCGTTCTTTTGAAATGGTGGTAAATGATGAAAGTATCAAAGAAACTTTTTCCTTCACTTATCCACATATAACCGAACCACGGCATGACTACTGCAAGATATACAACCATGCCGATAAGGTGTTTTTTGAGATGTTTCCACGCGAAAAACCAGCTGAAATTGCGCGAAAAAACCATGAAAATGAAAAGAGCGATACCCGGAATGAGTATCGAAAGCAGACCTTTTGCGAGAAATGCCCACCCTTCGAAAAAGTAAAAAAGATATAAGTATAAGTCTTTTCTAGGAATTTTTTTGAATATTTTCTCTTCTGCGCCGATGTTTCCGAAGTAATAAACAGCCATGCAGAGCATCGCAATCGTGTTGAGCGCGACAAACGGAAGATCAACCATGATCTGGCGCGAAAGCATGAAGTATTGGGGCGAAAGCATAAGAACAAACGTTGAAATTATTGCAGATTTTCGCGAAATCAGCCGCGTTAGAAGAATATAGAAACCGACAAGAGTCAAAATTGAAAAAACTGCTATCGGAAACCTTCCCGAAAATTCCGAAATATTGAACTTGTAAAACGGCATCAGCATCCAGAAAAGAAGCGGCGGCTTCGACCAGAATTTATTGGAATTCTGGAACCACAGCTTTGCAAAAGAATTTTTATCGAGCGTTTCCCACGCAACATGCGAATAGTGGTTTTCCCACGGGTCAATCATAAAAAAGTTTCCGAGAAGGGGAATGTAGAGCAATGCGCACAAAACGACGGTGAGAATAATCAGAAACTTGTCCAGATTGTTGAGCGAACCGCTTCGGACATCGGAAAACGTATTTAAATCATTACCGATTTTGTCTTTTATGAATCTTATCAACATTTTCTCCACTTTTAAAAAATAAAACGCGAAACGCTATAATCACAGGGAAAAAAGTCAAGAAAGACAGTTTTCAAGGTTTTGTCTTCAAAAAAATACACAAAAAATAATCAATAAAAATCCATAGTTATCAACTTTTTTCAAAAAAAGGTCATTTCGGAGTCAGAAAAATCGGCACTTGGTGGAACTAAATAAACGTGTTTTTTGATAATTCAGATCCCCCTCAGGTTATGTTGTAATACTCAAACGGCAGTCCCCCGGCAACGGGGGATTTTTTTTGCTTTGCTGCGATTTGGTCGGAATGGCAGATAAAATCAGATATAACTATTTGTTTTTACTTTGAAAATTAGGAATATTACAAAAAAATTAAAGATTTTATTTGACTAATGTCTTCTCAAGCGTATACTCCCGCCCGTTCGAGTTCGTTACATTCGATCCAATTTTTGAGGTTCCTCGTTAGCTCAGTCGGTAGAGCGGGTGGCTGTTAACCACTAGGTCGGCGGTTCAAGTCCGTCACGAGGAGCCATTTTTTGCCTAAATCAGGCGGTTTTCAGGAAATTTTTAGATTATTTTTTGGTTTTTGCAGGAGTTTTTGTCTGCTGTTTTGCGGGAGCCTTTTTGGCAGGTTCGGCTTTTTTTGCCGGAGCCGCTTTTTTCGGCATCTTCGAGTTTATAAGTTTTTCAAGTTCTTTTACTTCATCTGGAAACGCCGACTGCGGGAACTTCCCTTTCATGCTTTCAAGAATTGCGTTTGCAACCTCAACTTTATTGATGTGGAAAAGCGAAAAGGCGATGTGAAGGTAGCTGCGTTCGATTTTTGCGCATCCGGGATAGGTTTTTTCGATTGGCTGCAGCGTTTCGATAGCCTTGTTGTAGCTTTTTTCCATGTAATAAGTTTCGCCGGTCCAGAATGTTACGTCGCATTTTCTGGTTTCAGGCCACTTGTCGGCGAAAGTTTCCCACGCTTTTCTCGCGATTGCGGGGTCGCAGTTTTCGCTTTTCGTGTATTCGACAAGCTGGTTGTAGCTTTTTTCCGAGTTTTCGGGAAGTCTGACGGCACCTTCTTTTGTCACGGTGAACTTGTCGACCGGTTTAAGGTTCTCCAGCTGCAAATTCATATTTTCTTTCAATTGAGCGAGTTCTGTCTCGTTTTCGGCGATTTTTTTCTCAAGAGCGTTTATCTGCTCGGAAAAAAGAGAGTTTTTCTGCGCCGTCATATCTACATTGTCAATTCTGTGGTTGAGCTCTTTGATGGTTTCGCGCAACTCTTCAAGATTATTGAAAGAAAGGTCGATCTTGTTTTTCTGCATCTGCTTTTCGGTCTGCTGCGTTTTTTCGATCTCGTCGAGACGCGAATTCAGTTTAGCAACTTCTTCTTTAAGCGACTGAGTTACGTTTTTTGTGACGTTTTCTTCAAGAATCTTCATTTTTGCGGTCGTTTCGGCGCGAAGTTCCGTTTTTGCCATGTCAACATCGTTTTTCATCGCGATACACGAATTGAGAGTTAAAAAAAGAGCTGAAAAAAGTGAGATAAAAAGGATTTGTTTCATGTTTATCCTCTAATATTTGTAGTGATCTGCTTTGTAAGGTCCTTCGACTTTGACACCTATGTAGTCTGCCTGTTTCTGCGTAAGTTTTGTGAGGCTTACTCCGAGTTTTGCAAGGTGGAGACGCGCGACTTCCTCGTCAAGGTGCTTCGGAAGGATGTAAACGCCCAATTTGTAGTCATTCTGCCAGAGATCCATCTGTGCAAGGACCTGGTTGGTGAAAGAGTTGCTCATTACGAAGCTCGGATGTCCCGTCGCGTTGCCGAGGTTTACGAGTCTTCCTTCGCTGAGAAGGATTATCGAATGTCCGTCGGGGAATTCGATGCGGTCGACCTGCGGCTTGATGTTGACTTTTTTGATGCAGGGGACTGCGTAGAGCGCATCGACCTGAATTTCATTGTCAAAGTGACCGATGTTGCAGACGATGGCCATGTTTTTCATTTTCTTCATGTGTTCGACTCTGATGATGTCGCAGTTTCCGGTAGCAGTTACGAAAATATCAGCAAAATCAACGACTTCTTCGACAGTTCTTACTTCAAAGCCTTCCATGCTCGCCTGAAGCGCACAGATGGGGTCGATCTCGGTGACGATGACTCTCGCGCCGAAACCCTGCATCGACTTCGCGCAACCTTTGCCGACATCGCCGTAGCCGCATACGCAGACGATCTTTCCTGCAACCATGATGTCAGTTCCGCGTTTGAGGCCGTCAGCAAGCGATTCCCTGCAGCCGTAAAGGTTGTCGAATTTCGACTTCGTGACAGAATCGTTGACGTTTATCGCGGGGAAGAGAAGGGTTTTCTTTTCGAGCATCTGGTAAAGTCTGTGGACGCCTGTCGTTGTCTCTTCGCTTACACCCTTGATTTCCTTAACTATTTTGTGCCATTTCTGCGGATCTTTCTTGTATTCTTCCTTGATGAGATCGATGATTATCTGCATTTCGCGGTTTTCCGCCGGAGCATCGAAGATAGTCGGATCTTCTTCGTACTGATAACCTTTGTGGACGAGAAGGGTAGCGTCTCCGCCGTCGTCAACGATGAGCTGAGGCCCTTTTCCGCCGGGGAAGGAAAGCGCTTTGAGCGTGCACTGCCAGTAATCTTCAAGCGTTTCGCCTTTCCAAGCAAATACCGGGACACCCATGTCTGCAATCGCCGCCGCCGCATGATCCTGAGTCGAGAAGATATTGCAGCTCGCCCAGCGGACATCCGCACCGAGAGCGACTAAAGTCTTTATCAAAACAGCAGTCTGTATCGTCATGTGAAGGCTTCCCGTGATGCGGGCCCCTTTGAGCGGCTGCTTGTCAGCATATTTTTCACGAAGCGCCATAAGTCCCGGCATCTCGATCTCTGCCAGAGCGATCTCTTTTCTGCCGAAATCTGCCTGCGAAAGATCTTTAACTTTAAAATCAGTGTTCATTGTAACCCCCTAAAAACAAAAAATTTTTGCGGCGCTCTCCTTAAGGACTTTAAGGACCTTAATGACCCTAAGGACCTTAGCGATGCGCCACACCGCCAAAAACCGCGCAATCATAGGAAAAAGCGGGAAAAAGGCAAAAGAAAATGGCAAAAGAAGCCGCTCTGTGCTAAAAAACCGCGGTTTTTAGGGAGGAAGCAATGAAAACGATCTATTTTGCAGGGGGCTGTTTCTGGGGAACGCAGCGCTTTTTTGACCAGTTTAACGGCATAAGATCAACAGTTGTCGGGTATGCCAACGGAAAAAGTGAAAATCCGAGCTATCAGGATGTCTGCGGCGGCAGCGGACACGCCGAAACAGTGAAAGTCGAATACGACGAAAAGCTCCTTCCGACGCAAAAACTCATCGGTTACTACTTCAAAGCAATAGATCCGCTCTCAGTCAATCAGCAGGGATGTGACTGCGGAATCCAATACCGCACCGGGATTTATTACACCGACGAAACGCTCATTCCCGAGATCGTTGCTGCAGTTAACGAGGAAAAATCGCTTCTCGGAGAAAATGCGGCAAAGTTCGCAGTCGAAGTTAAACCGCTTGAAAACTTTTATCCCGCTGAAGAGTACCACCAGAAATATCTTGTCAAAAATCCCAACGGTTACTGCCACTTACCGCTTGAACTTTTCTGCATCGCTATGAAGGAAAAAGAGTAAAAAATTTGAAGCTGGTTTAAATTGTCAAACGGTTTCTTTGTCTGTCAACCCCTGTTCAATCTCTTCAATTGTCGGTATCGTGCCTTCAACTTTTCCCGGGTAGATTTTGGCAAGTTCAAATTCAGATATTCCCAAAGGCTGGCTGCTTGACTCAAGGGAATATTGTGCGACCAGATTGTCTTTCTGCTTGCAGACTAAAAGCCCGATTGTAGGATTGTCGCGCCCCTCTTTTCGCAGAATATGATTGCAGGAAACAACATAGCCTCCAAGCTGTCCTACATCAGCAAAATCAAATTCTCCGATTTTTACTTCAACCACCACATAACAGGAAAGATTGAGGTTGTAGAATAACAAATCTATGAATTTTTCTTTTTCACCTATCTGCAAACGGTATTCCTTGCCGACATAGGCAAAACCTGTTCCGAGTTCAAGCAGAAACTGCGTTATATTGTCGAGCAGTGCATCCTTTAATTTTCGTTCGTTGTGTTTTGGCGTAATTCCGGTAAAGGCAAAATTATATGGATCTTTGGTAAGCTCCTGAGCCAACCCGCTTGTTTCTTCAGGAAGAGTTTCTTTGAAGTTCGTTAAAGCCTTTCCTTGACGCTCATAAAGGTCTGTTCCGATAAAATTGAGCATCGTGTCTCGGCTCCAGCCGTTTAATATTGTCTGGTGAACGAAAAAGAGTGCTTTCCTTGGTTCAAATTTGAATTTATCAATCAAAATTGTGTGATGGCCCCACGGAATAGAAAAAATATCTCCGGCGATTCGCTCAGCAACTTGCTGAGTAAATTTCAAATTATCTAATTGCTCAACAACTTGTTGAGTAATTGCCTTGTTGTCTAATTGCTCCACAACTTGTGGAGTAATTGTTTTATCTGATTGCTCCTCAACTTGGGGAGCAATTTCCAAATACGACTGATAAAGCAGAAAAAAATTTTTCATATACAAAAGATTGGTCTGAGAAAAGCAGGTGGCATCCGGGTTTTGAGCTTTTAAATCCATACTCAAATTTTTCATAAAACCGCTTCCCCATTTGCTTTCCGCTTTCTTGGTCACGATGTCTTTTCCCAAGCTGTAGTAAAACCGCAGCATTTCATCGTTTACCTTGAGTGCCGCTTTAATCTGACTTTTCCGGTAGCGGGAAGAAAGTTCCCTTATCCAGTTTTTATATTCCTTATCCAAAATGGTTATTGTTTTGCTCATCTATTTTTTCAACCCCCGAAAAGTCACTTAAAAAATCATCGATGCAAATACCAAATATTTATATTACTAAAGAACCAAGCGAATCTCAAATATTGTAATAAAAATTTCACAAAATAAAAGTAAAAATATTTGCAAAAATAATATTGTACGGACCTTGAGCTTTTCTATATTTTTCAAATATCAGCAAGAAAAATTTTTCTAACAATTATGACTTGTCGGAGCGCTGGTGGCTTAGATAAGAGAAAAATCCGCTGAATCATCTGACAGAAAAGATTAAAATTTAACGGGGTATTTTTTTACTTTTTTGCAATTTTTACCCCGTTGAACGGCGAAATTATTCCGGTAAAAAGCGTTTGGTGAACATGACAATGTTTGGATTATTTCCCGAAAAGGTCTGAATGAGTGCCTGTGGCGGTGGCGGAAAGAACCAGTTTGTCTTCAATAATCCGGTACATTAGAAGCCAGTCGTTTTCTATGTGACATTCCCTGAAGTCTTTGAGATTGCCTGTAAGCTGATGATCTCTATTTTCGTCCGGCAACTGAACGCCTGTTGAGAGCAGATTGAGAATATGAACGAGTTTGGACATATCTTTTCCGCGCTTCTGCATCAATTTTGCATCGCGTTTCATTCGGCTTGTGTAGACAATGCTGTACAATTTTAGTCCTCCAGCATTGAAGAAACGGCTTCTTCCGCGGAATTGAACGGCCCGTAAAGATTTGTCATGTTGAGAGAGTCTGAAACAGCCTTTTCAAGTGACAAATCATTTTCCTCGTTTTCCTTTATCAGGTTGGCAAGGTATGCGAGAAGATTTAACTGCTCTATCCTTGAGAGTCTTGCTGTTTCTTTGACAATTGCTTCATAACTCATGGTTTTACCTCCGTTATAAACAAAGCCGTAAATTATAAATTGCGGATTGAAAATTGCAATAGATTATTGAAAAAATAAAAGATTTGAGGGTGTCCGGAAGCCACTCAACACCGGATTAAGTTCCCCCGACCGCCGTCCGTCGGCTCGCAAATTGCGCAGCACTTCACATCCTCGGGCTAAATTCTTTTATTAAAAGAACTGAGGCTGTCCGGGAGCCGCATACCACCCGGATTAAGTCCCCACGCTGTACGCTAAGCAACGGGGTGCTGCACCGCTTCGACAATTCTCAGCCTCGCGCTAAAAACGCAGTAATGTTACAGACTTTTTGTGATTTGTCAAGCCAAAATTTTTTCGTGTCTACTCGAGAGCTGACACAAACCAGTTTTTTTGCAAAAACCGCCGTTGTATGTAAAATCTGCCGTTTTATTTTTCAGGAGTATAAAATGCCGACCATTGAAGAAACGATCAGACAAAAACTTTCGGAAGTCGAAGAGAAACACAATGTGAAGATAATTTATGCCTGCGAAAGCGGCAGCCGCGCGTGGGGTTTTGCTTCGCCGGACAGCGATTACGATGTGCGTTTCGTCTATGTCAGGGATGTCCGAGACTATCTGAAACTTGAAGGAATCCGCGATGTTATCGAATATGAGCTGAATGACATTTACGACATCAACGGCTGGGATATCAAAAAGCTGCTTCTGCTTCTTGCAAAATCGAATCCGGTGATTTTTGAGTGGGCCGATTCGCCGGTGGTTTACCGCACGACTGGAGATTGGAAGCGGGTGCGAAGCATTATGCCAGAATATTTTTCGGAAAAACGGATGCTTTACCACTATATTTCGATTGCAAAGAACACTCTTCGTGCCTATTTCAAAGAGGACAGCGTCATCCTCAAAAAATATCTTTATGTTCTGCGTCCGATCTTTGCATGCCGCTGGATTCTTGAGAAAAAAAGCCCGCCGCCGACACTTTTTTCAAAACTTTACGCCGATTCTCTTCCGGTTGAGATCGAATCCGATTTCATGTGGCTTTTGGAAGCGAAAAAGCACAATCTCGAAAAAACCGAAGGACCTCACATCAAAACTCTTGACGATTTCATTCAGCAAAATATAGCCAAAATCGAAGAAATCCTGCAGACCAAAGAGGAAAATTATCCGTCAAATTGGGATAGCCTCAACAAAGTTTTTCTGGAAAATCTTCTGTAGCATAAAAACTTTTTCAAAAGATCCGTCTAGCTCCATTTTTATCTTGTCGTTTCTCTATTTTTTTGTATATTCAGCCGATTTATGAACTTTTTGTGGAGTTGAAAATGGCTTTTCCCGATAAAATTTCTGAAAAAAGTGTAAATACTGTCCGTGTTCTGTCGGCAGACATGATACAGAAGGCTAATTCGGGCCATCCGGGTCTTCCGATGGGTGCGGCGCCTACCGCTTACACGCTTTGGAAGAGGCATCTGAAGGTCGCTCCGACAGAGCCCGAGTGGATAAACAGAGACCGTTTCGTCCTTTCTGCAGGTCACGGCAGCGCGCTTCTCTATTCGATGCTCCATCTTGCGGGCTACAAACTTTCGATGGATGATCTGAAAAATTTCAGGCAGTGGAAAAGCAAAACTCCGGGTCACCCCGAATTCGGCGTAACTCCAGGCGTTGACGCTTCGACAGGTCCGCTCGGTCAGGGTGTTGCGAACGCAGTCGGCATGGCTATCGCTGAAAAAATGCTTGCCGCGCGCTTCAATAAGCCCGGTTTCGATATCATCGACCACTACACTTACGCGCTTTTGGGTGACGGCTGCATGATGGAAGGAATTGCTTCCGAAGCCGCGTCTCTCGCGGGGCACCTCAAACTCGGAAAGCTCATTCTGCTCTACGATTCAAACGATATTTCGCTCGACGGCCCCACCTCGATAACTTTCACCGAGGACGTTAAAAAACGCTTTGAAAGCTACGGTTTTCAGGTCATCACCGTTGCAGACGGCGACAGCGACCTCAAATCGATCGACCGCGCTATCGCAAAGGCAAAAAAAGAACTCTCGAAACCTACACTTATCATCGTAAAAACGACTATCGGATTCGGTTCTCCCAACAAGGCGGGAAGCTCTTCTTCGCACGGTTCACCGCTTGGTGCAGAGGAACTTGCGGCGGTAAAAAAAGGTTTCGGAATGAATCCCGAAAAATTTTTCTTTGTCGACGATGATGTCAAAAAGGATTTTGCTTCGATAAAACGTGCCGGAAAACGTGCCGTAAACACATGGATTGCCCTTTTTGCAGGATACGCTGAAAAATATCCGCAGGAAGCGGCTATGTTTAAAGATATGCAGGAACTCAAGGTTGAAAATTTAGACAGCATCCTTCCCAAATTCGAAGCCGGAACGAAAATGGCGACCCGTGCTGCCGACGGAAAAGTTCTTGCGGCTCTCGGCAAGGCGGTTCCGTGGCTCGTAGGCGGTGATGCCGACCTCAGTTGCTCGACAAAAACGACGATCTCTGGCGAAAAATGGATCTCGGCTGACGATTTTTCGGGCAAAAACATCCACTTCGGAGTCCGTGAACACGCGATGGGAGCTATCGCAAACGGCATTTTCTACCACGGAATGCTCAAACCCTACACCGGAACATTCTTCTCGTTCGTTGACTATATGCGCCCGCCGATAAGGCTTGCCGCTCTCGCAAAACTCGGCTCGATATTCCTTTTCACGCACGATTCTCTTGCAGTAGGCGAGGACGGCCCGACTCACCAGCCCGTTGAACAGCTTGCGTCTATCCGCTGCATTCCCGGGCTTGAAGTATGGCGTCCGGCTGATGCAAACGAAGTTTCAGTCGCATGGAAACACATCCTTGAAAACAAAAACCAGCCCGTCGCACTCATTATGACCCGTCAGGATGTTCCCGTCATCGATAGAACAAGATACGCCGCAGCCGAAAACGCACTCAAAGGTGCTTACGCAATACTTGAAGAAGCGGCTCCCGAACTCATTCTCATCGCCACAGGTTCCGAAGTCCACATCGCGCTTGAGGCTGCCGAAACTCTTAAAAAAGAGGGAAAAAAGGTCAGAGTCGTCAACATGGTTTCACGTGAAACATTCGAGAAACAGCCTGAAAAATACAGGGAATCGGTGCTTCCGAAATCTGTTAAAAACTGCATCGTAATAGAAGCCGGAACAAGTTTCGGCTGGGAAAAATATGCAGGCGACAAAGGAAAAATAATCGCAGTCGACACATTCGGCACATCGGCTCCGGGAAGCCTGGTCATGGAAAAATACGGCTTCACCGCTGAAAATATCGTAAAAGCGGCAAAATCCAAGTAATTAAAATTATTCAACAATTGTAGAGACGCGGCCTGACACGTCTCGTTTTTAATACCCGTTCGGATTGTTTTTCTGCCAGTTCCAGCTGTCGCGGCACATTTCGACAATGCCGTTTTCAGCCTTCCAGCCAAGTTCTTTTTCGGCTTTTTTTGGAGATGAGTAGCACTGCGCGATATCACCGGGGCGGCGCGTACCGATCGTGTATGGAATTTTAAGATCATTGGCTTCTTCAAAGGCGTGAACGATGTCTAAAACGCTGTAGCCTGTGCCTGTGCCTAAGTTGTAGATCGCTACTCCGCACTTTTTTTCAATCGCACTTAACGCCTTAACGTGACCTTTCGCGAGATCAACGACGTGGATATAGTCTCTGACTCCCGTGCCGTCGTGGGTTTTGTAGTCATTTCCAAAAACTGTCAGGTGATCGAGTTTTCCCGCTGCGACCTGCGTGATGTAGGGCATGAGATTATTCGGAATTCCTTTCGGATCTTCGCCGATAAGCCCCGATTTGTGCGCGCCGACAGGGTTGAAGTAGCGCAAAAGCACGATGTTCCACGGATTCGGATCGTTGGTTTTTACATCAGCGGTGTGAAAATCGATCATGATCTCTTCAAGCATCGACTTGGTCTGACCGTAAGGATTCGTGCATTTGCCTTTCGGACACTCTTCGGTGATGGGAACAAACGCCGGATCGCCGTAAACAGTCGCAGAAGAACTGAAAATTATGTTTTTGCAGTTTGCCGAGCGCATCGCATCCAGAAGAACCAAAGTTCCGTAGATATTGTTTTCGTAATAAATCCACGGCTTTACGACTGATTCGCCCACGGCTTTAAACCCTGCGAAGTGGATGCAGCAGTCAAAATGGTTTTCTGTAAAAATGCGCGTCATTGCCTCTTTGTCACGGATATCGGCTTCATAAAACCTGATTTTCGTGCCGGTTATTTTCTCAACTCTTGCTATCGCTTCCGGTTTTGAGTTCGAGAAATTGTCAACGATAACGACGCTGTGACCTGCATTTATAAGCTCTACAACGGTATGCGAGCCGATATATCCAGCTCCGCCGGTTACCAGAATGTTCATGACAGCTCCTTGAATTTATTTATCAAATTATTTGTTGAAGAATCGTGTGACGAAACTTTTTCAGCACTTTTAAGTTCCGGTAAAATCTTTGTTGCGAGCTGTTTTCCAAGCTCGACTCCCCACTGGTCAAAGCTGAAAACGTTCCAGATTAAGCCTTGGGTGAAAATTTTGTGTTCATAAATCGCGATAAGTGCACCAAGAGTGCGCGGCGTGATTTTTTTCACGAGTATCGAATTTGTCGGTCTATTTCCGCTGAAAACTTTGAAGGGAAGAAGTTTTTCTATTTCTTCTGGCGTTTTCCCTGCTTTTTCAAGTTCAGCTTTAGCTTCTTCAGCCGTTTTTCCGTTCATAAGGGCTTCGGTCTGCGCAAAAAAGTTCGCGAGAAGTTTGACGTGATGGTCTCCGACCGGATTGTGCGAAATAGCAGGCGCGATAAAATCTGCCGGAATCAGCTTTGTTCCCTGATGGATAAGCTGATAAAATGCGTGCTGCCCGTTTGTTCCGGGTTCTCCCCAGATTATCTGGCCTGTCTGGTAGTTGACCGCTTTTCCCGATCTGTCTGTGCTTTTGCCGTTTGATTCCATATCTCCCTGTTGCAGATAAGCGGCGAAGCGGTGCATATACTGGTCGTAAGGCAAAATCGCGTGAGTTTCCGCGCCGAAAAAGTTGTTGTACCAGATCCCTAAAAGCCCTAAAATCACAGGGATATTTTTTTTAAACGGCGCAGTTTTGAAGTGCTTATCTGCCGCATAAGCTCCGCGAAGAAGTTCTTCAAAGTTTTCATATCCGATGACGCAGGCGATGCTTAAGCCTATCGCGCTCCAGAGCGAATATCTGCCGCCTACCCAGTCCCAGAATTCAAACATGTTTTCGGGATCTATTCCGAATTCCGTTACCGCTTTCGTGTTGGTCGAAAGGGCTGCAAAGTGCTTTGCGATATCTTTCTCCGAGCCGCCGTTTTCCAGAAACCATTTCTTCGCAGTGTTGGCGTTGGTCATCGTTTCAAGAGTTGTAAAAGTCTTTGACGCAATCAGGAAAAGGGTCGTTTCGGGACTCAGTTTTTTCAAAGTTTCGGCAATGTGCGTTCCGTCGATATTGGAAACGAAAAATACCCGCAAACCCTCTTTCCAATAAGGTTTCAGAGCTTCCGTAACCATCACCGGACCGAGGTCGCTGCCGCCGATTCCGATGTTTACGATATCGGTCACAGGTTTTCCCGAAAAGCCGAGCCATTTTTTATTTGAAACCTTGTCGGCAAAGGCTTTCATTTTACCTTGGACGCGCCTGATATCCTCTTTTATGTTGTGCCCGTCGAGGATTATCGGATCATCCGAAAAATCACGCAGAGCCGTGTGCAGAACGGCTCTTTTTTCGGTTTCATTTATCTTTTCGCCGCGGAACATTGCCGCAATTCCCTCTTTGAGTCCCGCTTCTTCAGCAAGATCAAAAAGAGTTTTCATAACATTTTCATCAATAAGGTTTTTTGAGTAATCAAAAAAAATATCATCAAAGGAAACAGAAAATTTTTCCGCTCTTTCCGGATCTTCCTTAAAAAGTCTTCTTAAATCAAAAGTTTGAGTTTTTTTAATATTTTCAAGAGTTTTCCAGGATTTTAGCTCAGTTGGATTATTTTTAGGCAGCATGTTTCCTCCTTAATTTCCTCTTTCCGAAATCTCTTCTTCCTTAACTTTGAAAATGAGATATAAGCCTAATAAAAACAGAATAATTTCCATGATTTGTCCCATTGTGATGAAGTTGAAGACCAAAGGTTCTTCGCGGGAAAGTTCTATAAAGAAATTGAAGAATCCGTAACCTGAAAGTACCGTTCCTGCGATGATGTTCTTTTTTACTTTGAACTTATTCATCAGAACAACACCGATAAAAAGCATAAACATCGAAAAAATGATGTAAAGCTGCGTCGGATGGACGGGCAGCGATTCAACATAGCGCGACGGAAGCAGTGATTTGGCATAGTGCTGCTTTGACGCGAGGCTTGCCGGCGGGTATTTTATCGCAAAAGCGCCTTCATAAAGTTTGCCGAAGCAGCACCCTTTGAGGAAGCAGTTTATTCTGGTGAGCGCTGCAAAAAGCGGAAACGGCCAGAGTATCGCAAAAGTGAGTTTTTTAGCATCTTTCAAAGCAAACAAAAGAACGATTGAGAGAATAAGTATGCCGCCTGTTATCGAAAAACCTCTGAATGCGACCAGCAACACCGTTTTCAGCATTGCAAAACTGTTTATTTTCTGAATCAGTTTTCCTGCAGACGACAAAAACGGAAACAGATTTCCAGAAACTATGATGATCAAAAGCGGGGATATTGCTGCTCCGAGTAATGAGAAAAGGCCGATTTTGATCAAAATTTTCACGTTCTTTTTGATGCCGATCTCTTTTTTTACCAATAAAAACCAGATTAAAACATCGATAAAAAAAAGAACGGGGGTGATATACCCTGCAATGTCTATCACTCCCGAAGAAAGCCAGTTCAACATGTGCGACCTCTATTTTGGTATGCTTTAGGTCGGGATTTATCTGACGCAGAAAACGTTGTAAGGAACATTCATTTTTGCCTCGGAAATTCTTGTGTTGTTGAGGCTGATTACCCAGTAGTGGTCAGTGTCGGGTCTCTGCGATGAAGACCAGAACCATCCTTTGCCGCCGAGAGTAGTGCGTCCTTTGCGGCAGCCGCGGCAATCCTGTTTGTTGTAGCTGTCCATAGTGAGTTTGCCGTTCTTTTCGCTGATTTCGCATTTTCCGCCGGTTGCCGTTTCGGGGCATTTTTCAACTATTGAGCGCCAGTCGTCGATGGTTGGCAGTCTCCAGTCTTTGTGACCGTCTTCCTCAAGGTTGGCGCAGTATTCGTTGGCAGCGGCCCATGTTGAATAAAATCTCGGTTTTTTTGACCACTGCAGAGTTTTCTGTGCTGCCGGTTTCTGTGCCGGAGCAGTAGTTTCAGCCGAAATAAAAACAAAACCAAAAACTAAAACCATCAGCAACAACGCGATTTTTTTCATTTTTTCACCTCAAAAAATAAGTTTCTGTCAAAATGTAAACAACAAAAAAGCAATGAATTATAGTAATTTAAAGAAAAATAAACAGAAAAAAGGAAACTCTTTCTCAGGAAGTTCTTTTTTAATTGAAAACTTGATGTAATTCCCGAAAATCATTTCTTTTCCGTCAGCTTTTCATACATCTTGAAAAGCTCGGCAACGATTTCAGATTCACTCATTTTCGGATTGAAGCCGTAAGCCTGCATAACCGCCTTGTCGTTTTCGCGGTGAGCTTTTAAAAGCTCTGGATATAGATATTGGTGTTCGCCATAGAGTTGAGCCAATGTTGTACCTTCATACTTTGCACGGGCGTCAAGAATTGCTTGTGCTGTCTTTTCAATTTGCTCTTTCTGCTTGTCGGTTGCATTGCACCACGGGAATGTATTGTAGACCATTGCACTAGAATACTGATAATCGCTCTTCAGGCGACCTGAAACAACACGCATCCAAGCCATGTGAATACTAGACATCAACACTCCGAAGTGAAACAACGTTGCATCGGGAACAATTAGCATTTTATTACTTGCTATTGTGTTTTCATCAAGAAAGCCTATTGGAATATATTTTCTTCGCTCTGATGAAACTTCTGGAACACATAAACACGAACCTTTTTTCTGAGGTGTGGAAAAGAACTTCCAAGGCGTCAAAGCAGATTTTCTAGTAGGTTCAGCAGAACTCTTTTCTCTGAATGCCTTTATTGCATCAAGTCTTCGCATAATCTCTTTGTTTTTTGAAAACTCCGCAGGATTAACATCTTTTAGCCACAAACAATAACGCACTTCATCATTGTTCAAAAAGTCTTTTGCTCCAACATAATGATGAAGCAAATGGGCTTCTTTCGGATATTTTGAAACAAAATCATTGTATTCAGCTTCCGAAAAGATAAAGTTTCCGTCATCTGTTGGTTTATTTCCCAAAGTCATTTTGGGAATGTCGCAAAGGGGAGTTCCTCCGTGGCTTTCAATCAATACATTAGGCGCGTCTATCAGGTAAGGATTGATGTTACGCGCTTGTTCAACGGAACCGTCTGCGTTGTAAATATATTTGTTGACTGTTGATTCTTCTTTTTGTTTGAAATGGTACGAAAATCCTATAACCACACAGTGAACAGCCGCTTTGTCGCTGCTTTCACTATCCCATTTGAAAGTTTTATATGCAAAATCAATGCTTATGCCTTTTTTCAATATGCCATTCCACAAAGGAAAGACCTGCTCGCCTTGAGTGATTGAGTTTGTGGAAACGAACGCAGCTTTTGTATTCTTGTCAACTATAAGTTCTGTTGCTTTGTGATACCACGCTCCGACATAATCAATGCTGTTTGAAAGATGAATTTTGCCAAAAATACCTGTTGCATCTTTCTTTTGCTCTGCGCTCATCATTGAAGCACCCACAAACGGCGGATTCCCCATGATGTAGTCATAGTGATTTTCCGTTCGTTTCTGCTGCGGTTTTCCGACATTTATCTCATTTGTGACGAGATTTATTTCGTCATATTCGAATCCGTGTTCTTTATCGGAAAAGGTGTCTGAAGCACAGTATTCAGGTGCTGCCTCCCTGACCACCATAGAAGGATAAACTAGATTGGTTCTTTTTGCCTTTATTGTCGGAATTTCAGCTTCTTCGTGCAAGTATCTCCAGTCCATACGGAGAGCGTTGCCTTCAACAATAGTTGCACTTGTGGAAAGCGGCAGAAAATCAAGATTCTGTTCAACGATTTCTTCGGTTTCCTTCATCATCTGACTTTCGGCAATCCAAAGCGCAGTTTTGGCAACTGTTACCGCGAAATCGTTGATTTCAATGCCGTAAAACTGCGATATTCTGACTTTTATCGGTGAAAAATCCTCACTTGAAAGAAGCATCTGAGAGCCGTGAATAACTTTCAGACATTCGTTTTCCAAGCGTCTCAGTGAAATATAGGTTTCCGTCAGAAAGTTGCCGCTGCCGCAGGCGGGATCAAGGAATTTCAATGAGGCTAATTTATTGCGGAACTGCTCAAGACGATTTTTTGTTTTCGCCGTCATGTTGAACGAATGTGAAACATCTCTTTGAGATTCAACGCTTCGCTCAGAATGCCGCGTTCCGACAATTTTAGCAAATTCCACTTTCAGATCATCCAGAAACAGAGGGTCAATGACTTTATGAATGTTTTCAATCGAAGTGTAGTGCATTCCGCCCTTGCGCCGTGTTTCCGGATTCAAAGTCGATTCAAAAACAGCTCCGAAAATCGTGGGTGAAATCTCCGACCAGTCGAAAGGAGCACAGTGATTTACGATAACATCAACGATTTCTTTAGTAAAATTAGGAATTTCTATATTGTCATCGGCAAAAAGTCCGCCGTTCGTGTAAGGAAATGAATTGATTTTTGTGTCATATTTGTCGCGGTTTTCAGGCTTTGTATTCAGAATTTTAAACAAGTCTTGAATACCGCGCCTAAGATTTTCTACCGAAAACGATTTTATATAGTCTTCAAAAGCTGTCCGCGTTTCGAAAAGCCCTGCATCTTCGGCATAAAGGCAGAAAACTATGCGGACGCACAGGATATTCAAACTTCTGAAACTGTTTTCATCAGGCTCGATATATTCTTTGAAAAGCGCGTCATAGAGTTTGCCGACAAGCTCTCCGGCCTTCAAAGAAATTTTCTCTTCACGGCTGATATCGGCGTTTCTCTGATCGACCAAAAACTGTAATCTGGCAAAATCTTTATCCAAATCTTTCAGAAATATATGTTCGGGCTTGGCTTCGCGGTGATCCATGTCGTAAATGAAAAACTCTTTAAAGTTGCAGGTTACGATCCAGCGCGCAACTTCCGAATAATTCTGTTCTTTTCTGTATCTGTCAGCCTGCTGATAAGGCGTAAGAAGAGTTCCGTCCGACTGTTTTGCAGGTTTCAGAAGATCGACATCAATGCTTTTCTGTTCAATCAGTACTTTTGTTGACGGAATGTAGGCATCGATAAAACTTGTGTGCCCGAGCTTGATCCTTTTCTCAAATTGAATCGAATCTTCAGGATTTGCAACACCGAAAACATCGCGTAAAAGTGATAGCCAAAATGCCTGAGTGTCCTGCTTTTCGTCGCCACGGCCGCACCATTTTTCTGCAAATTCCTTTGCCGCCTTTTTCTGATTTATGCCGCTTTTCGCCATTTTGCGCTCCGCTAATCAAAATTAAAGCAAAAGATTATAACAATAGAAAAGCAGAAAACAAGTTTTAGATAGTTTTTGTTCAAAATTATTCTAGTGCTTTTAAAATTCTATTTTCATACCGTCTATGGCCGGAACAACGTTTTCCGGTACTTTTTTTAAGGTCTCTTCATAGTCGAAAGTGTGATTCATGTGGGTGAGATAAGCTCTTTCGGGCGAAATGTATTTTATCAGATCAAGAATTTCCTCAAAACTGAAATGCGTCGGGTGCTTTTTCTGAACTGTGGATGAAATAGCCAATATTTTTACACCTTTAACTTTGTCGAGTTCTGCAGGTTCTATCGAATTTATGTCGGCAAGAAGCGCAAAATCCTTGAAGCGCAGGCTTGTTACGACAGTTTCGCCGTGTTTGTGACGGATCGGCATAAGCGTCAGATTTTTGAAAGTGATTGGTTCTTTTTCAACGAAAACCGGCTTTAAGAAAGGACGCGGCAAATATTCGTTTTCGAAAAAAAGGTAGGGAAAACGCTTTTGGGCGATTTCAAAAGTCTCTCTGCTCAGAAAGAAGGGAAGAGGTTCGCCGTTTCTGAATGAAGCCATACGCAAATCGTCGATTCCGGCAAAATGGTCGCTGTGTGCGTGCGTCAGCCAGCCGGCGTCAATGTGCGAAAGGCGCGATTTTAAAAGCTGCTGCCTGATTTCGTAGGGAAAATCGATCTGGAGAACGGTGTCGTTTTCGATCAGAGTCATTGAAAAACGGGTGCGGCGGTTGCGTTCATCGGTCAGTTTGCAGACATCACAATCGCAGAAAAGTTGCGGGACTCCCGTTGATGAGCCGTTACCGTTGAAAATTACTGTCGTCACTTGAACAATCCTTTTAAAATGCTCCAAAACGAGCGTTTTTTATTTATCTCTGCTCCCAAATCTTCTATCAGGTTGTCTTTCTGTTTGATTTTTTCCTGAAGATCACGAATTTTCTTTTCAAGTCTCGCTATTGTTTCCGCTGGAGTTTCGTTCTGGGGAATGACTTCTTCAGGTTCGTCAGCCTCTTCCGTCTTTTCGACCTCGGTGTTTGTTTCTTCTGCGGGTTCTTCTTCTTTGATTTCCTGTTGCGGCTGATTCTCAGCAGGAGAGTCTTTTTCTTCTACTTTTTCCTCGGGTTCTTTGCGCTCTTCAGTCTCGTTTTCAGGTTTTTCCGAGTCTGCCGGTGCGCTTTCATTTTGCGGTGCTTCAGGAAGATCCATCAGTTCAATTCGCTTTTTCTCAAGTTCCGCCGGTTCCATGCATGAAAACGGATGATCCAGATTCCATGACTGGTGACTGTCTCCGTCTTTGAATACAAACGTGATTTTTATCGTGGATTTAGTCTGACAGAACTCTTCTACATCCTTTTTGGAAGGGATGATTTTGGATGTGTATTCCGTACGGACTCCGCTGTATTCGATGATAATGTCGAAAAAGGGCTGCGGACAGTTCTGTATGCAGGAACAAAGGAGAATCTTTATCGAAGGGGGAACCTTGTCGGCAAGAAGCCATGTAACAAGCTCCCGGTGTTCGTCAAAGGTTGTTATTGCACCGAATTTATTGAGATAATCCTGTATTTTGATGATTTTTACGTTTGCCGGTTTATGTTGTACCGGTTCAAAAGAGAGCAGGTTGCGCGTCGCCGGTTTCGGGTCGATATTGTGAGTGAGACAGAAAGCTTTGATCGAAGATTTTTTTGCGCTGAGATACTGCTGCTTTGACATTTCGTCGAAACAGACATTGTTGTGCTCATCTATGGAAAATTTTGTATTCCCCATGATGAAAAACATCAAAGTTTTCGACTGTTTGTTAAGAAAAAACGGAAGGTAAGGATATTCTGAATCGAGCTTTTTAAACCATGCCTTGCAAGACAGTTCCTGCAGTTTGGTGGCAAGTTCAAACGATTTTAACTCACCGAATTTTATAGAAATATTGTTTTCGTTTTCGGCAGAAAGCCTGCTGTCCGGCGCAATTTTGTCAATGCAGGTTTTTATTTTTGAAATATCACCCTTTAAAATGTCTTCCAGGGTAACTCTGATCTCCATTTCTTACTCCGTTTTCATTCTAACAAAAACCTGTTTTCTTTATCACAAACAAGAACGGTTTTCCAGTGTTTTTGCCGCTTATTTTGCGTTTATTTTGCTTTTGTGGCGGTTGTAGAGAAGCATAGCCGCGATCGAGAGAATGCCGAAGGAAGAAAGAACTATCCAGATTTTCCACGGAGCGTAGGCATCCCACAGAAGCTGGTTGGCCGCATACTTGTCAAGGCCTGTAAGTTCCTGAAAATACGGGAAAAAGTCGAATGTGTCGATGTTCATTTTCGCAATCGTTTCAGGGAGAAGATTGTCGGGATTTGCCGCTTTGTAGTCGTCAACGACTTTCACAAGAGTTTCAAGCGGGACCTTTTTGACTTCAAGAAGATACTGCTTCGTTATCTGAAGTTTGTTTGCGAAAGCATCGTAAAGCGGTCCCGATACGACGTTTCCGACTATCCAGCCGACTGCGAAAGGAATGTTGGAAAGTCCCATGTAAAGCGCTTTTTTGTCAGCAGGAGCGTTGACTCCGATGTATTCGCTGAATTTGGGCGAGCAGGTCATTTCACCCAGGCTGAAAAAGGCGATGCAGATCGCTGTGACTACTCCGGCCATCGTGATCCCGGCGCAGAAAAAGGCTATTGTCGTGAGGCATATTCCGGCTGTTATCGCGACAAGACGCGGGAATTTGCCCGTCACTACGCTCCACGGAACGACAAAAAGGACAATGCAGAGCGAATTTATGTTGATGAACTGCTCCGCTTTGACGCTGCCGTTATCTGTCATGAAGGAAGGCAGGATCTTTGCCAGAGCACGGCTGTCGGTCCACTGGTCGATGAAATTGGGGTAGAGATCCCAAAGCTGCATGAACATGAGCCAGAAACCGCTGAAAATAAGGAGAAAAATCATGAAATCCTTGTCTTTCAGCGCGGTCCACGTGTCGTTGAGCGCATCTTTCGCGGACTTTGTAGCCTTTAATTTATCGGGTTCTTTGAAGAAAAATGTCGCCGGAATGTAATTGAGAGCCGTGACAATAGCCGCCGCGTAGAAAACGTAGCTCCAGGTGTAGCCGTCGGTATCGTTTCCGCGCAGAGTGCTCGCCATGACGGGAGCCATGAGACCTCCGATGTTTACGACCCAGTAGAAAATGCCGTATCCGACAGAGCTGTTTTCCTCAGTTACCGAACTTGCGACAGTTCCCTGAATTGGCGGCTTGAAGATCGCCGTTCCCGTTCCGACCGCGATACCTGCAAGCATCATGCTCCAGAAACCGGCCGCGTTCGCCATCAGAATGTAGCCGAAAACATTGGTCGTGAAGGCAATGTAGAGACTTTTGCGGTAGCCCAAATAGTTGGCGAAAGAGCCGCTCAGCATCGGAATAAGGCTCTGGCACGCCGCCCAGACACCGAAAATAAGCCCTTTTTCAGTGAACGTGAGTCCGAGCCCGTGTTTGTCGGCAGTCGCGATCATCCAAAGCGGAAGTACAGCTCTGACCGAGAAAAATGCGAGCCGCTCGAACATCTCCATGACGTTCGCGATCCAGAAATTCCTCTGAAACCCTGTGACTTGTGATTTGAAACTCATATTAACCTCTCAATAAAAATGCTGCTGCTTTATATCGGAATAATGCTTTGTCGGCAAGATTTTTAAAGCAGTAATTACAAAATATCCTTCGAGGGTTCTTTCAGGAGAAAATCGGGCTTTTGGTTGTATAACGCCTTGAAAATATTGTTTTTTGCCGTGCTGTCATGCTTGACGATCTCTTCTATGAGCGAGCGGATATAGGCGCGCTCCGAAACTTTTCCGAAAGGGCAGCCTGAATCGAAAATTTTGATGCCGCTGTTTTCAATTTCGGCTTTGACGGAACTTTCTTTGATGTAGAGCATAGGTCTGATGATGCGGTACTTTCCTTTGAAAAACGGGTTGACGGGTTTCATCGCCTCAAGCGAGCCGTTGAAAAAGAGGTTCATGAGAAATGTCTGCACGAAGTCGTCGCGGTGATGGCCGAAAGCAATGACATTTGCCCCGATTTCGTCGGCTAAATCAAAAAGAGCGAGCCTTCTTGTTCTTGAGCAGAGGTAGCACGCCTGCTTTTTTTCGGAAGCCATGATTTTTTCAAGCGATTTTTCTATCTCAAAATAGTTTACGCTGAGGTTTGAACTGAAATCGCGCAGATAATCGGAAATTTCATCGTCGTTCGCAAATCCCATTTTCACGAAAACTGCCGAAAGTTTAAAATCATTGGTTGTCTGAATCTTTTTTCTCGCCAAAAGTCGCAGCAGCATCGAGCTGTCCTTGCCGCCCGAAAGGCCGACTAAAACGTGATCACCCGGATTGATCATCTGATAATCGAAAATCGCTGTTTCCAGCAGTTTGTGCATACTCAAAAAACACTTGCTTTCGCCCATGAACCCTCCTAAAAGCGGAAAATCATACTGAAAAATCGGAAAAAAGCGAGAAAGCGTTGACAATCAGGTTTTTACACTTAAAATCGCGCGTGTGAATTTTTGAGGGTACGATGCAGGTTACTTCAGCTCAAAAAAGACGCGTAGCAATATTTTTTATTTTAGGGATATTTGTAATCCTCGGTCTTACTGCGCTTCTTATCGGAAACCGCCTGCTCAAACGTGAGGACTGTTACTTCACCCGTTTCGAGGATATTTCGGTCGCAGGTCTTTCTGAAGGCTCCACTGTAAAATTCCAGGGCATGAACATCGGAACAGTTTCGAAAATCTCTGTTGACAAGGAAAATACAGCTGTCGTCGAAGTCGGATTCTGCCTGAAACCGGGTGTTCCGATCAAAGAGGGAACAAAGACGCAGCTCGGGACCATCGGCATCACCGGTCTTAAATTCCTCGAACTCAAAGGGGGCGGGCAGGGTGAAAACATTCCGGTCGGCGGTGAAATTCCTTCCGAAAAAAGCGGTTGGGACGAAATTACGGGCAAGGCTTCCGTTATTGCCGAAAAACTTGAATCGATTCTCAACCAGTTCAACGAGGCTTTGAAAGGTGTTCAGAAAGACGACGTCGAAAAGATCGTCAAAAACGTGAACGGTATTTCGGGTTCGCTTGACGAGCTTCTCGCAAAAAACAAAAACGAGATCAGCGGCGTCATAAAAGAAGCGAACGCATTTATGAAAGAACTCAACGGAAACATGGATAACGTCAAGTCGATCACAACGAATGTCAAAGAGCTCACCTCGAAAGAAGGCTCTCTTGCAAAGACGCTTACGATGATGGAAGAGGCGGTCTCCGATTTCAGGACAGACTACAAAGAAGCGAATGTTCAGGAGAAGGTCGACAAAATGTTCGGACTCGTCGAATCGACGCAGAGAACAGTCGATACACTTCAGCTTACGTTTGAGAGAAGTACCGAAAAAATCGACAAATCGCTTGACGACCTTTCCGATGCGATGAGCAACTTCAGCGAATTTACGAGAATAATCATGGAAAATCCGTCGTCTCTTTTCGGCGGCGGCAACTCTCAGACTGCAGAGGATAAAAAATGAAAAAAATCGGCGTTTTGATTGTTTGCATCACAGTTCTTTTCACGATTTCGTCATGTTCGCTCTTCTCTTCAAAAGCGCCGCTCAAGCACTATTATCAGGTTTACTATCAACCGCAAGTCGGCTCCGAGCAGCCGATAAAGGCGACACTCAGGATAAAAACTTTCGATGCCGACAAGGCTTACAAAAAATACAATCTTGTTTACAGGACTTCTTTTGAGGAGATGTTCTACTATAACACCCATTTCTGGGCATCAAGACCGGACGACATGATCACTGATCTTGTCGCAAACCACTTTGCAAAGCAGCGGATATTTTCCGACATCATCATAACGATGGATAAAAAACCGGACTACGTTCTGAGCGGCAGGATTTTAGCTCTTGACGAAGTGATCGAAGATGACAAAAGTTACGCCAGAGTCGCTATAATTTTTGAACTTAAAGACTACAAGACCACGGATGTGATCGTCGCTCACTCTTTTGACACAAAGCTTGATGCGAAAGGTCGCAAGCCGGTAGATGTTGTTCGCGCGATGGGGGAGATAATAAATTCCGAGCTAGAGATCTTTATCTCAAAAATTTATGAGACCATTGAACACTAACGCTTGTTGATTGAAAGAAGAGCCGTTCCCAGCATTCAGCATTATGACCAATAAAAACGAGAGGTTTGTAAGTGAGCAGTAAAATAAAATTGATATTTCTAATGCTTTCTTCGGGCATTTTTTTTGTTCTGCCGCCGTTTCTTCTCGGAGGAGTCTACTACCACATCGGCACAAACCTTGTCATCATGTTCATCTGCGCTTTCGCGACTTTTCTCTATTCGGTTTATCTGCTCGCCACAAAGAAGTCTTTTGCCGTTTCTTCTGTGATTTTTCCACTTGCCGCGATAATCGTTTTCGCACTTATTCAACTCATTCCGCTGCCGCTGCCGCTTCTTAAAATACTCTCTCCGCAGGGGCATTTTTTTCACACTCTCGAAGGGGCGGGCGCTCATCCGCTCACGATGTCGATACCCGATACTGTTTATTCGATATTCCGTGTTTTGACGCTGATATTTCTCTCCTGCATTCTTGCGCGCAACATTTTTTTGGGCAACAAAAAGTGGAAACAGAACACTATTGACACGGTAATTCTTATTTCGACCGTAGCCATAATCCTTTCGGTCGCGCTGAGATTTCTGCAGTCCGATGCATGGCTTTACGGAAAATTGCGCCACGGCGGATTTTTCATGGAGTCTATTCTTATCAACACGAACAACGCCGCGGGATATTTCGGTATTTCCGGACTTCTCGCCCTTACCTCGATTTACACGACGACATTCCCGAGAAAAAAGATTTTTTACGCTTCTCTTTTCTTTTTCCACTCGGCAGCTGTTGCGGCGACTATCTCAAGAGCAGGTATTGCGGCTTACGTTGCAGCATTGATACTTTTCTTTTTTATCAATAGAAAATCTGCAAAAAATTCAAGCGGCTACAAGTTTTATCTGCCGGTTGCGGCCCTTGTTCTCGTCTTGATTTTTATCTATCAGACAGGGCTTAAACTTTTAGAGCGTGAGTTCGATTTCGGAAGAGAAAACTACTTCGACAAATTTGATACGATAGCGAGAGCGAAAGACTATTTCTTCGATTTTCTTTTCACCGGCTCGGGGCTCGGCAGTTTTTCCAAAGTTTTTTCCTATTACCAGTCGAATCTCTGGATCTATGCCCGTGAGCTTGAGAACGAGCCGATACAGTTTATTCTTGAAACCGGTATAGTTTTTGCCCTTTTCATTTTCGCATTTTTCATCTGGCTCGTTATCTTCGGTCATCGCGAAACGAAACGCAAAAACGGTCTTTTGGCGGTTCTCTTTTTCGTCGTAATGCACAATACGCTTGACTTCAATCTGCACAATTTCGCGACACTTTTCCCGATCATTCTGGTGCTTGTTCTTCTCGTAAAACCGATGGAACTCCGCGGAAATACAAGAATAATTTCTCTTGTTTCTCTCGCGGTTCTCTCTCTGACAACGATGATTTTTACCTCTACCGGAAGCGGGCAGAAACTTTTGGGTTATCAGCCCGATGAAAAGCCGGCGGTATCTTATGAAGAAGCGGTTTACCTTGAGCCGGCGAATTTCAAGATCCCGCTTAACGCAGGTATTGACAAACTCAATTCGAGAGATCCGGAACAAATTCTTTCGGCGGGAACAGAGCTTTCATCAGCACTTTTAAAAGCTCCGAAATACTACTACACCCACTACATAAACGGTGTTTATATGCTTCGGATAGGCGCTTACGAACAGGCTCTTGTTCTGTTCAAGCAGGCTCTCGATATTTCGGGAAGAAAATACACGAAGGCGCTTGATACGATTTACGACAGGATATCTCGTTTCGGTCTCAGCGAGCGGATAACCGAAATAATTTCATTGAACGAGAACAACAAACTTGAACTCGAAAGATTTATCTTCAAAATTTCGGACAGTAATGCCGCTGCACTCGATTTTGCCAATAAAAATCAGGATGTTTTCTTCATTTCAGTCATCAGAAACATGCTGAAGGAAAAAAGATACGACGAAGCGCTTGAAATGATCCGCCGAATACAAAACGAGCGCAAGGATTTAACCGATACAGAGCGCGGACAGCTCATGATATACAACGGAAAGATCCTTGAGAAGGACCAGCTTTACAAAGAAGCATTCGATCTTTATATGCGCGGCGCCGACCTGACCCAGAGATTCAGCGACTATCTCACCGCGGCTTACTGCTCGCTCAAACTCGACAAAGAGTCGCAGGATCTTGTCGAAAGTACACTTAAAAACATGACTTTGAGAACGTCAGGAAACCTCGGAAACTACTACCGCTGGCTTTCGACGCGCGAATTTGCATTAAAAAATCAGGCCGCAGGTTTCAAATACCTCGAAAGAGCTGCCGAAGTGGCACACAATCCGTACTGGCAGCTCGAAGTCGCCAATATGTACGCAAGACGCGGAATGCACTACTTTGCGGCGCAGAATTTCCTTAAAATCACAAGAGATTATCCCAAATTCAAGCCCGAAGAAATGAAAAAACGCTACGAAGACGAAAAGCAGAAAATGGAGCGTGACGAGGAAAAAAATCTCAAAGAACTGATGTTCAGAGAGAAGAAATAAATTCATCTGTTTTTGTCGGAGCGCGGGCGGCTCGCCTGCAGGTTTTTGAGGGTCAGCTTTCGCCGGATTTGAGTGCGCTGTGATTATCTATCCTTTTTATCTTTTTCTTCATCCGTAATTTGCTTTTCCGGCTGTTTTCCTTCCAATGTGAAAAATGTGCTGGCATTCAGCGGAGTCACAACACTTTTTCCGGTTTTGGATTCAAGTTCTTTTCTATTGACTGAATTATGCGGAGTATGCCTTTTGTGTCGGCAGATTGAATCTCTCTCCGTTTTCCATCTCGTCCGATCATTTGAAGGGGGGTACAAATTGTACCCCAGTTGAGTCAAATAAAATTTAGATTTTTGTTTCATCTGATTTTGTCGGAGCTTAGGTCTGCTCGCCCGCTCGTCATTCTGAGCGTGAGCGAAGAATCTCAGAGATCTTTCACATTCATTCAAGATGACGATGGCATGCGTGGTCTTTTAACGCAAAAAATTAAGTATTATACTCGCCAACTCAGGCATATACCGCCTAAGTTGGAAAAATTCAGAACTTCAAACACACAAATATTTAGCTTGAAAATCGAGTATATTTTTATTATTTTTCAAAAACTGTTAAATAAAAATTGATTTTTTAAATTTTATTTTCTATTTATCAATTGTTTGACTTGTTATTTTTATCAATTTTCATCTTGAAAAAATAAAATGAAGAAACACGAGAATCAAGCTATTTTATTTGAAGCAGTACAGACGATAAAGACCGCGATACTGAAAAGTCAAGGTGACGCGGCAAGATCTGTAAATGAAAAGCAGTTATTGCTTTATTTTGGGGTTGGTAAATACATATCTCTAAATTCGAGATCGGGTTTTTGGGGAAAAGGAGCTATTGATGCCATAAGCAGTCAATTGGGCAGAGAGATGCCCGGGCTGAAAGGTTTTTCATCACGAAATCTAAGAAATATGCGAACTTTTTATGAAGAGTGGGCACTACTTGCCGGAGACAAGCAGGAACAGATATCCTCGAAAAATCTCTCTGGAAAGGCTGAACTGCAAATTTGGCAGACGCGTCTGCCAAATTCCGACATTTTTTCCAGAAATGAGTTTTTTAACATCAGCTTTTCACATCACACGCTCATTTTGTCCAAAATAAAAAATTACGACGAGCGGATATTTTATATAAGGCTGGCAGCGGCAGAAAAACTCAGCCACGATGAACTGAAAATCAGAATCATTTCAGACGATTATCACCATCGCAGCATACTGCCGAACAATTTTGGGGAAACATTTTCCGAGTCGGAGCAGGCTTTTCGTGCAATAAATATGTTCAAAGACGAATATCTGCTTGATTTTATCAATGTTGAGCAACTCGGAATCCGTGACAATCAGGATATTGATGAAAAAGTCTTGGAAAATGCCATTGTTCACAATGTTAAAAACTTTATTTTGTCGTTCGGCAAAGATTTCGCATTTATAAGAAACCAGTATCACATTGATGCTTTTGGCGAGGATCAATACATTGATCTCTTGTTCTTCAACCGTGAACTGAATTGCCTTGTTGCAGTAGAACTTAAAAGCGGCAGATTCAAAACCTCATATTTGGGTCAGCTTTTCGGATATCTCAGCGTTCTCGATGAATTCGAGAAAAAGCCGCATGAAAACCCCTCCATCGGAATCATTTTATGCAAAGATATGAATAAATCGTTTGTTGATTTTGTAATTCGAGATTATACGAAACCAATGGGGGTCGCCACTTACAAAACATCAAAAGATATGCCGGATAAACTGAAAAAAGCTTTGCCGGATATTGATGATTTAAGGAAATTGCTGGAATCAAATGAAAAGAAAGAAGGCTAACGATTCGTCTTCCGTGAACGCGGGAAACTCCCCTGTTGTCCAAAGTCGCAATTTGTGACCTTGAACCCATTCCCCAAATAAATTCAGGCTGTTTGTCGTAGAGACGTGCCGTGGTGCGTCTCATTATGATGTGGAAAATTCGTGGAATTTATGAAAGTTTTTCGCAAAATCTAAAATTGCAAACATAATTATTTAGATAAAATTTGATTTTTTTAATCACAAAGATATTTTCGTTAGTGTTTTTCTTTGGAGTTTGAAACATGAAAGTTGTTGAATTAGAAAAGTTAAAAGAAAACATTAAGGACACCCGACTTGGAGCCGCGCCATCCCAAGTCGAGTTGTTCAAAGATGCCTGCACGATTATTGAACAGGCTCAGACAGTTGCATATCGGGCTATCAATGAAACCCTTATCAAGCGTAACTGGCTTTTAGGTCTGAGGATTCAGCATGAAGTTTTGAAGGGCAAACGTGCCGAATACGGTGAAAAAGTTATAAAAATGTTGGCAAAAGATTTGGTAAAGCGTTTTGGAAACGGTTTCAGTAAGGCAAACCTTTACCATTTTACAGCATTTTATAATTGCTTTCCGGACATTTTCTACGCAGTGAGTAGAAAATCTGAAACTATTCCGGCGATAACAAAACTTACTTATACAGCCGACTTATATGAACAGATTCAAACTTCTCGAACTATATGTCTTTCTTGGACTCATTACCGGATACTTTTGCAGGAATCCGATCCCGATGCCAGAATATGGTATGAAAATGAAGCTGCAAATGAAATATGGAGTACCCGTACTTTGCAGCGGAATATATCATCACAGTATTATCACAGGATGCTTTTGTCTCAGAACAAATCTGTCGTTCGTGATGAAATGAAGAAACTGACCGGTCATTTGCAGGACAAACTGGAATATTTGAAAAATCCGGTCATTGCTGAATTTCTCGGATTCAAGAACAAAACCGAATATTCAGAGAGTTCCTTGGAACAAAGCATCATAGACCATTTGATATCGTTTCTTATGGAATTGGGGAAAGGCTTTGCGTTTGTTGACAGACAAAAACACATTCACACAGAAAAGCAGGATTATTATTTGGATTTGGTGTTCTACAATTATTATTTGCGCTGTTTTGTTCTTGTTGATTTAAAAACGACAAAATTGAGTTATCAGGATGTCGGTCAGATGGATATGTATGTAAAAATATACGATGAACTTGTACGGCCGGAAGGTCACAATCCGACAATAGGTCTCTTGCTTTGTGCCGATACCGATGAAGATGTAGCTCATTATTCTGTTTTAAGCAGCAACGACCAGCTTTTTGCAGCAAAATATCTGACTTATATGCCGACAAAAGAGGAACTGCGCCGAGAAATAGAGCAACAGAAGGAATTTTTCAGATTGCAATGCAAGGAAAATAAAGATAAAGAATAGTATTAATTACTTTCGATTTCCAAGATCACAATTTGTGACCTTGAACCAATTCCCCAATAAATTCAGGCGTGTCTCAACTTGATTTTTGAAATAAAAGGGAGGTGACAATTTGTCCCACCCCCTCTAAGCTTGAACTGTTCGGAATTTCCGAACAATTAAGGACATCGCCAAGCTAAAAAATCCTATGGAACCAAAGGATGTGGTAAAGAACTGGATGCGTTCAAAAAACACTTTGGAATATCTGGGTTTATGGGAAATGCTTAACAATCCAGACTTTAGGGGGGTCGAAATCGACCCCCTCCTAAAAGAAGCTGGCAGTAATGCTTATTGAAGAAAGAAGATTGCTGACGGATAAAAAATAAGGCTGATAAAACAAATTACGCGGATTGAATCTTTACAGATTTCGGTCAAAAAATTTCTTGCAGAAAAGGCAAAAATCGGTATTTTTCAGCGGTTGTTTTAATAACTTTCGGAGGTCAAAAATGAGTGCGGATCGCGGTCAGCTTGGTATCGTTGCCTGTAATTCAGGTAAGGTTTTTGCGGATGCAATGGTCAAATACCTTAAGGAAAAATATAAGAAAGAGCATTTGGAAGAGCGTTTCCGCTATATAAAAAGCACAGAGACGCACTTTGCGAACGGCGAGATCAAAACTTCCATCGACGAGCCTATCCGCGGTATGGACGTTTATGTCGTTCAGCTCATGGACGATCCTCTTTCACCTTATTCTGTAAACGATAACCTGATGGCGCTTGCGACGGCTCTGAATGCGGTCCACAACAGCGATGCGGCTTCGATCACGGCTGTTATCCCGCAGTTCCCGAATGCAAGACAGGAGCGCAGAAAAGGGCGTGAGAGCGTTACGGCTTCGATGGTGGCTTCATTTATCGAGGCAAGCGGCGCGGCGAGAGTCCTTACGATCGATATTCACGCTGAAGCCATCGCGGGTTTCTTCCATGTTGCACGTCTCGACAACCTTCATGCATCAAGACAGCTTATGAAATCGATGAACGAAAGGCATCTCATCTCCGAAAATACGGTCGTTGTCGCTCCGGATGTCGGTTCGGCTGAGACCGCAAGGTATTATTCCCGTGAACTGGCGACCGATATGGCTCTCATCGTCAAGGAAAGGGATTATTCCAAGGCTTCGACGGTCGTTGACACAAAACTCGTCGGTACGGTCGACGGAAGAGATGTCGTTATCGTCGACGATATGATCGCAACAGGCGGAACTTTGATCGCGGCATGCCAGAAACTTCACGAATTCGGCGCTAAGAATATAGATGTTTTCTGCACCTTCCCGTTCTTCAACGGCGAAGCGGTCGAAAAGCTCGACAAGGCTCACGCAGACGGCTTTGTAAGAAGCGTCACCGGAACGAACGCAGTCAACCGCGGCGAAGAGTTCAAAAAAGCGCATCCGTGGTACAACGAAGTCGATGTCGCAAGATTCTTTGCGAAAGTCGTTTACAGCATAAACCACATGGAATCGATCTCGAACATCCTGGAATCTTAAGGATTCATGCGGCTTTCCCGATATTCCGCAATCTGAAATCAAGGAGTAGACATGCCAGTAAAAACTGCGATGGAAAAGGCGATGGAAACGCCGGCTATGCGCCAGTATCTTGAAACGAAGAAACGCTACAGCGACGCGATCCTCTTTTTCAGAATGGGCGATTTCTATGAAATGTTTTTCGATGATGCAGTCGAGGCTTCGGAAATACTCGGAATAACGCTCACAAGCCGCCACAAAGACGCAGACATCCCGCTTGCAGGCGTACCGTGGCATGCGGCCGATTTCTATATCAAAAAGCTCCTCGAAGCAGGGAAAAAGGTCGCAGTCTGCGAGCAGAGCGAGAATATGGACAGCACAAAAAAGACGATGGAGCGCAATGTCGTCCGCATCATGACTCCCGGAACGGTGGTCGAAGAAAGTTCGCTCAACGAAAACAGCAACAACTGGCTGATGTCGGTCTTTTTCAAAAAGAAAGAGGCTTTTTTCTGCTGGGTCGATGTCAGCTGCGGAAACGTGTTTTACGCTGTTTCGACCGAATCTTCAGCCTCTGACATAATCGATCTCGTCGATCCGAAAGAGACTATTCTTTCGGAAGCATCCTCGTTTGTTACAGGCGAAGTGCTCGACCTCGAAAAATTTGCGGACTGGGTCCCCTCGGCGACTGCTGCCGAATACCTTGAAAGCCTTTACGGATGCACCTTTGACAAGTGTGTCTTCGCTTCGTTGAAGCAGCTTCTTTTCTATCTCGATTCGCTTTATTTCGGCAATTTTCCGCCGCTCAGACTGCCGGTAGAGTGGAAAAACGGCGACACGGCTTCTCTTGACTACAACACGGTATCAAATCTCGAGCTTGAAAGGACACTTATCGGCGGCGAAAGAGTCGGATCGCTGCTTTGGGCGATAGACAAAACGCAGACCCCGATGGGAAAAAGGCTCCTTTCGGAAGTTATAAAAAATCCGCTTAAAAACCGTGACAGAATAATCCTCAGGCAGTGCTGCGTCGCAACGCTCTTTGAAGATCCTGTTCTGCTGCGCGAGATCAGGGATTATTTAGGCGTGATCAAGGATTTTGAGAGAACTCTCAGCAGGATCCTTGTGAGACGGGGTGGTCCGCGCGAAATATCGATGCTTTCGGCTTCGCTTCTTCAGGCGGTGAAACTGCGCTCCTACATCATGTCGATGCCTGAAAAAATGCCGTTTTTCGCTGACGGTGAATCTTTAAAACTCACCGAAGAGCAGATTCTGTCGTGGCAGAAGCGTTTTCTGGAAGATTCTCCGCTTCTTTACAGGGACGGCGGCTTTGTGAATGCCGATTTTTCACCCGAAGTTTTCGAACTTTCCGACTTCATCCACAATTTCCGCTCACACATCGTCGCCCTTGAAGCGAAAGAGCGCGAAAAATCGCAGATACCCACATTGAAAGTAGGTTTCACGAAAGTTTTCGGATACTATTTCGAGATCAGCAAGCGCTTTGAAAAGCAGGTCCCCGACTATTTCATCAGAAAGCAGACGACCGTCAACACGGAGCGATATTTCACGGCTGAACTCAAAGAACTCGAAGAGAAAATTTCATCGGCGCAGGAGCGTCTGACGGCGCTTGAACTCAAGATTTTGGACGACACGGTGACGGAGATCGCCTCGTTCAAAGACGACATCCTTGCAGTCGCGAAATTCGTTGCCTGGATCGATCTTTTCAGCGGTTTCGCAAAACTTGCGGTAGAAAAAAACTACTGCCGCCCCGAGATCACAGACGAAGAGGGGATAGAGATCGTTGACGGCAGACACCCCGTCGTTGAAGCGTGCCTCAAAGATGCGAGATACGTTCCCGCAAGCGTTTCTATAGGTTCCGGGAACCGCCGTTTCTGCCTTATCACAGGGCCGAACATGGGCGGTAAATCGACTTTGATGAGAATGACGGCACTCATAGTTTTATTGGCGCAGACCGGCAGTTTCGTTCCAGCCGAAAGCGCTAAGATCGGCATTGTTGACGCGATTTTTACGAGAGTAGGGGCGAGCGACAACCTTTCGAGAGGCGAATCGACATTCCTCGTTGAAATGAAGGAAGCCGCATCGATCCTGAACGCGGCGACCGAAAAATCGCTCATAATCCTTGACGAGATCGGGCGCGGAACGGGAACTTACGACGGCATCAGTTTGGCCCGCGCTATCGCCGAATACATCATAACAAAGATCAATGCGACGACCCTTTTTGCAACACACTATCACATTCTGACCGAACTTGCCGAAGATTTCAGTCAGGTCGCCAATTTCCACATGACAGTTAGGGAATACGCCGGAAAAATGCGCTTTCTCTACCAGATGGAGGAGGGCGGCAGCAGCAGAAGTTTCGGTGTCGAAGTTGCAAAACTCACCGATATGCCGAAGGAAGTCATCAGAAACGCCGAAAAGATCCTCAAAAAAATGGAAGGTTTCGACCGCAGAATGCGTTTTGAAAACGGCTCGATGCTTCAGGCCGATATCTTTTCAATGGCTGAAGAGCAGAATAAAAGCGTCGTTCCTGAATATCTGCGCGAGATCGAAAAAGTTTTAAGAAGAGTAGATCCGGAAAAGATAAATCCCCGCGAAGCGATGAATATCATTTTCCAACTGTTCGATATAATTAAGGAAAGCGAGGAAGAGTAGATCAAATAGAGAGAGCCTTTATTTTTTGCTGCAGAATTCAGCCAATTTTGCCGAAACTTCTTTGAATGGAATGATCTGGTCGATCCCTTCGACTTTGATTCCCTGCTCTGAAACCTCGGTCGGAATTAGGTTTCCGGGATTTGTTTCACATGAAACAAAGATATTTTTTTCGGAATCTAAAGCGAGGACATAGGCACTTCCCTGTGTTGTCGAGCGGTCGAGAAGGGCGTATTTGCCTTCTTCGATGGTTTCAGCTTCAGCGAGTTCAAGTGCTTTGATGAGGTCTCCCCCTTTTGTGAAGAGGATCTTAGCGAGGTTCCTTATTCTGTTTTCAGCAAGGAGCTCTTTTTTCGCATAATTTGCGCCGTCGATAAAGTTTCCTGTAAGCTCGGCAATCTGCATGACTGCAAAAACTATTTCGGGGCTATCTTTATCGAGTTTTTCCCTGATGTTCCATGCGTTTTCAAACTGCTCGCTCTGAAGGTAGACAAGGAATATCGCGTTCTGGATCTCGCTTGATTTAGGCTCGATCTTCTCGGCTTCCTTGTAGTATTTCAGCGCTTCGTTCATGTTCTGTTCGACATAAAAGATGTTGCCGTAGAAAAAGAGCGTCGCAACGTGCTTCGGATTGAGTTTCAGCGCTTTTTCAGCGTAGGTCTTGGCTGAGTTTATATCCTGTGCGTCATAAGAGATCAAAGCCAGATTGTAAAGCGATTCGACCGGCTGGATCCCTTTTTCAACGCAGGTCTCAAATGCTTTTTTAGCTTCGTCTGTGCGGTTGAGTGCAGCAAGCGAATAAGCGGCATAGAACTCAGCGTCTTTGACTGTGCTTTTTCTGAATGATTCCAGAGCTTTTTCGTAATCCTGCTTAGAGAGAAACTCTTTGCCTTCTGTAAACGCGGCGTCTTTGCTCTCTTCTTCAAGCAGTTTGAGATTGGCATCTTTTTCGTCGTTTCCTTTTTTATCGACGCTTCCGCAGCCGAAAACAAGCGCGCAGAAAGCGATCAGAACTAAAATTATCGCTGTTTTTTTCATTTTTCTCTCCTATTTTGATTTGAAGACAGGTCCTTCCTTGCATACGAGGAAGCTGCCGCCGGCTGTTTCTATCCTGCAGCCGAGGCATGCGCCTATTCCGCAGCCCATCGTCGTTTCGTAAGATTTATAAAGTTCCGTTAAATTGAATTTTTTGCACGTTTTTTCAACGCAGTCCATCATTATGAGAGGTCCGCAGGTGCAGATCTCACTTGGCGCAAACCCTTTTTCGAGCATGGTCTCGAGCACTTCATGCGGATATTTTTTAAGTCCATAGCTTCCATCGTCTGTAACTATCGTAACTTCACCCAATTCTCTGAATTTTTCTTCCATGAGAACAGAATCTTTATCTCTGAAACCGAGAATGAAGTGTTTTTGTGCCGCTTTTGAGATTTTAGCAGTGTAGAAAAGAGGTGCGACACCTATTCCGCCGCCGATGCAGAGAAGAATTCCGGTCGTGTCGGGGAAGCTGTTTCCCAAATATCCCGTGATCCTGATTTTTTCGCCCGGCCTCATTTCTGAAAGCATCTTCGTTCCCTTGCCGACGACTTTGACAAGAAGCGAAAGAACGCCGTCATTCCAGTCGAAAACCGAGATCGGACGCGGAAGGAAAGGCATAGTCAAGCCGTCAGTTTTCGAGAGCATGAGGAACTGCCCCGCCTGCGGGACTTCGTCAAAATCCACATTCATCAAAAAAGTGTCTTTTGTGACAAAAACGTTTGAAACTATTGAGCAAATTTTACTTGTTTTCATGTTTCCTCAAAAATTCGTTCTTCCGAGTTTCGATTCTTTCGGCTCGAAAACAAGGTGGACTTCCTTGCCGGTTTCGACCGATTCGTAGATCGCGTTGATGAGTTCGAGCGATTTTCTCCCTTCGAGACCGTCAACGAGAGCGTGTTTGCCGTTTTCGATGCAGTCGATGACGCTCTCAAGGTAACGGATGTGCCCGAATCCGTAGACATTAGGCGGGTTTTCGCTGTATTTTTCCAAAATTTCCTTTCTTTCGTCGGGAGTTTCGCCTTCAAAATTCCACTCCTGCATTTTGTTTACCGCAAAGCCGCCGATGACGCAGTTTCCTTTCTCTCCCAAAATCGAAAGAGAGCCTTCAAGGTCTGCCGGACGCGTCGCCGTGGTCGCTTCGACTATTCCGAGTGCGCCGTTTCTGAACTTGATTATCGCGGCGCAGGTGTCGTCAGCTTCGATGTTTACGAGATAAGTTCCGTTCATCGCCATGACGCTCACAGGTTCGCCGAGCATCCATTCGAGCAGGTCGATGTGGTGGCTTGCCTGGTTCGTGATGACGCCGCCGTCATAAGCCCATGTTCCGCGCCACGGATCGGCATCGTAGTATTCCTGCTTCCTGCACCAGCGGACTCGGACTGTTCCCATCACGAGCTTGCCGAAACCGCCGCTTTCGAGTTTTTTCCTCAAAATCTGCACCGGCAGATTGAAGCGGTTCTGCTTTACGATGAAAAGCCTTACTCCGTTCATGTCGCAGGTACGGATCATCTCGTCGGCATCGCTTAATTTCAGCGCCATCGGCTTTTCGCAGACGATGTGCTTCTTGTATTTTTTCACGATGTCGATAACGTGTTTGGGGTGAAGTCCGCTCGGAGTGAGAACGTTGACAACATCGACTTCGGGATGCTTTTGAAGCATTTCGTCGTAGCTTTCATACCACGGAACTCCGGCCATAACACCGGCTTTCTTAGCTTTTTCGGGAACGATATCGCACACCGCGACAAGCTCTGCTTTCGGTATGTTCAAAAGAGCATCAATGTGTTTTTTTACGATCCTGCCGCAGCCGACAAGGGCGAATTTAAGAGTCATTTTTCCTCGGAATTTTGATTATAAAGTTGCTTTGATTTTTTCAAAATCTTTAATTATATCGGTAAGTTTTGCTAAATTTGCATCTTCCATGTTCGCAAGAGGTGCGCGGAAAACGTTTCCGCATTTTTTCATCAGGTGAAGGGCTTCTTTTACAGGGATCGGATTTGATTCCATGAACATCGCGTGATTGATCTTGTTCGTTGCGATCTGGATCTTAGCCGCTTTTGCAAAATCACCCGTTAGAGCAGCATCCACCATTTTTACGCAGATTTCAGGATAAATATTGGACAAAACACTGATGACACCTTTGCCGCCCATCGAAATGAAGGGAACGACCGTAAAATCGTCTCCCGAAAGGAAGTCGAAGCGGTTAGTTCCGACTGCATCGAGATAGTCCGCAAGTCTTCCGAGATCGCCTGTCGCCTCTTTGACTGCAACGACGTTTTTGATTTCGGTTATCATTTTAAGTGCTGCAGGCGCGATATTGAGTCCGGTACGCCCAGGTACGTTGTAAAGCACGATCTTTGCGCCCGTTGCGGCAACTGCGCTGTAGTGCGCGAACAAGCCTTTCGGAGTGGGCTTATTGTAGTAAGGGGTAACGATGAGGACTTTTTCAAAGCCCACTTTTAGTGCGATCTCAGTCTGTTTCACGCTGTCAGCCGTATTGTTGGTTCCCGTTCCTGCAACAAGGTCCAAAGCGGGGCAGTGTTCTTTCGTGAAGCGGAAAAGCTCTTCTTTTTCCTCGTGATTCAAAGTTGCTCCCTCGCCTGTCGTTCCTGCGACGACAACGCCAGAAACCTTAGCTTTTACCTGCTCTTCAAGCAGTTTTCCGAATGCATCGAAATCGATTTTCCCCGACTCTTTGAACGGGGTAACGATAGCCGTGTAGACACCTTTCATTTTAACCTCTGTAATTTACGCTGTTGATCTTAAAATCTATGATAACTTCTTTGTCTTTAAGTGATTCCTTAAGATTTTCAACACTTTGGATGTTCGAACCCTGAACCGTGACATAAACTTTGCCGGAGTATTCGTCGGCGTCGTCGGCGTTGAGGTGAAGACTCGAAATGTTGAAATTTTTGTCGTTGAGTTCGTTTGCAAGCTCCATCAGCGCCCCTTTTCTGTTCTGGAGACTGATTATGAACGAAATCTCGTAGCGCGGATATTCGAACCAGTAGACGTTTTCCTTCAGATGTTCCGCATCGATTTTCGCGATTTTCGGACATTTGTGCTTGTGGAGGATGTAGCCTTCGTCCGATGAAACCACGGCGGCAACGATATCGCCTTCAGCAGGCTGGCAGCAGCGCGCGATTTTGTAGTCGCTTATCATGCCGATATCTTTGATGAAAATCGGGGAGAGATCTTCCGTTCTTTCGTCCTGAAGCACGAAAAGAGGCGCGACCCTGCGCGGGAATGCGTTTATGAGCCTTGAAATCTCGTCGGATGAGAAAAACGCCTCGATGACTGACTCGAGTTTGAGTTCGCCCGTTGCCGTCTTGATGAAAAACGTGCTCAAAGTGTTCTGTTTCGGCAGGGAATATTTTTTTGCGAAACTTAAGAAAGCGCGCTGTTTTTCAAGAGTGTCGAAGAATTCGCCTCTTTCCTGCGATACGAAAAGCGGTTTTAGAATGTCACGCCCTTTGTTTTCCAGAATTTTGTCCTGCTGCTTCTGCAGATAGCGCTTGATGAACTGTTTGGCCCGCTGCGTTTTGACGAAATCGAGCCAGTCTTCACGCGGATTCTGGTTTTCGGCAGTCTCGACCTTGACTTCGTCCTTGCTCTGCAGAACCTGGCTTATCGTCGCGCGTTTGCCGTTTACCGTTCCGCCGATGCACTTTTCGCCGAGATCGCTGTGGATCGCGTAGGCAAAATCGAGAAGCGTCGCACCTTCGGGAAGCGAAATTTCTTCTCCGGTAGGTGTGAAAACTATCATTTTGTCGAGCGGAAGAAGGTTTTCGATGTCGCTGACGAAGGCTTCGGGCTTAGACGACGAGTCGATAAGTTCGCTGAAAATCGATTTGAGCCACTCGGCAAGAGTGTCGCGGTATGCCGGGTCGTCCTTGATCTTCCACTTGGAAAGCTGTCCTTCCTGCGCCACGCGCTCCATCTCTTCGGTGCAGATCTGAAATTCGACAAAGTATTCCTTAAAACGTATCAGTGTGTGGAGCGACTGGTAACCGTTCACTTTCGGAGTCGAAATGTAGTCCTTGAGGTAGCGCTGCACCAGCGAAAATCCAGGGAAAAGGTGGAGCATTCCGAGCACTGTGTAGCAGTCGAAAACATCGTCGGTTTTGAGGACGATCCTGACAGAAAGTATGTTTTTGAGGTCGCCGACTTCAAGGTTTTTCTTCAGTGTTTTCGTGTAGATGTAGTAGTAGGACTTAGTTTTGCAGTAGACTCTCGCAATCTTTTTCGCCATGAACGGAGCGAAATCCCTGAAAACATTTTTCGTCTTTTCGTCGAGCGTTTCGGCGGTCGCTGCCAGATTAGGGTAAGTTTCGTTTACGCAGCGGTCGATCTGAGCCCATTCTTCGGGAAATCCGAAGTAGAATGAAAGTGATTCAAGAGCCTCTTTCAGCCAGTAGATACCGAGCCTGTGGGCGAGCGGAACGTAAAGATTGAGAGTTTCGAGCGCGATCCGTTTCTGCTTTTCGGGGATCATCGCGTCAAGCGTCGTCATGTTGTGCAGACGGTCGAAAAGTTTTATTATGATTATGCGCGAATCGTTCTGTGCGAAAGTGAGAAGTTTTTTTATTGCGGTTGCCTGCTTTTCTTCCCGCGTAAGTTTACGGCAGATCTCTTCGTTTTCGATTTTTTCCCTGATTTCGGTGAGTTTCGTGACGCCGTCAACAAGGTTTGCGACATTTTTCCCGAAAGCCGCTTCGATTTCTTCGACAGTCATGCTCGTATCTTCGACCGTGTCGTGCAGAAGTCCGGCAATAACGCAGTCATCATCCATTCCGCTAACGGCCAGAAGGTATGCGACGGTGTATGGGTGGAAAATGTAAGGTTCGCCGCTTTTTCTCACGACTCCGCTGTGTGCCGCGGAAGCCATCGCTATCGCCTGATGGATCCTTCCCGTGATTGCCGCGAGTTCGTCGGGGTCTTTGATTCCGGAGTGTTTCTCGACTTCGCGGATTATCGAATCGGGTCTGACAACTTTCGGAATGTTGATGTAAAGTTCGCTTTTTAAAATGGAGAGCAGTTTCTTTTTGTCCATTTTACTCCGTGAGTTTTTTTATAGTCTCCAAATTGTGGAATATAGAAGAATCGGTGTGCGCCGAAATTATCGCAGTCATCTGGGCTTCAGCGACTTTCAGGTCGTTGTTTACTACAACAAAATCGAAGTGCGGATACTGCCGCATCTCGTTTTTCGCATTGTGAAGGCGCGTTTTTATAACTTCGGGATTATCTGTCGCCCGCAGACGGAGGCGCGATTCAAGCTCTTCCATCGAAGGAGGCAGCACAAGAATGAGAACAGCCTCTTGCGGAAAGGCTTTTTTGATGTTTATCGCACCCTGATAGTCGATGTCGCAGATTATATCCTTGCCGCAGTCAAGCTGATGCTGCAGAAAATCGAGCGGTGTTCCGTAGAAGTTGCCGTGGACTTCGGCCCATTCTGCAAAAAGTCCAGCTTCTCTCTTTGCAAAAAACTCCTCTTTTGAAAGGAAAAAATAATCAACGCCGTCAATTTCTTTACCGCGCGGAGCTCTCGTTGTGCATGAAACCGATTCGGCAAGGAGCGGAAAACGCTCGCGCAGAAGGCCTACCAAAGTGGTTTTGCCCGCGCCTGACGGAGCCGAAATAACGAAAATTTTACCGTGATTGATATGTTTTGAGTCGTTCAAGGCAAACTCCGAGTCAATTTTCATAAAACCGCGGTAATATATAATATTTTATATATAATTCAAAAAAATGCAGGCTGAAAAAGAGAGGTTAAAGTGATTTTTTAGTGTTGGTTCAATCTATTTCGATTGATTTTTGTAAATAAGATCGACCGCATCACCGATGGTTTTGATGTTGTCCATATCCTTGTCGTCCATCTTTATTTTGAAGACGTTTTCAAGTTCCATGGCAAAATCGGTTATATCGATGGAATCGGCATTGAGATCTTCCTGGAAATAGGAAGTTTCCTTGATTTCGATATTTTTCTTGGGAACCAGCTTTTCTTTTGCAAGCTTTATGACCTTTTCCAAGATTTCGTTTCTTTCCATTTTATCCTCCAAGTTTCATAATACCCAAAACGACGTGCTTTTTTAATCGTTACACAAAAATTGTCAAATTTCTATGTCATTCGGAGAGAAACGAAGAATCTTGAGATGTTTCGCTTTGCTCAACATGACGACGGTACTATTTGTTTTCCACACTCATGACGGCTGTTATTCCGTAGTGGTCGGAGACGGAATAGCTTGTTTTTGTCTGAGTTTCTTTGTTAAAATCGGTGAATTCGTTGAGGAAAATTCTTCCCGATGAAAATTCATAGCCTTTTTTCTCCAAAAAGAAGATGTGGTCGGGAACCGATTCCTGCGCTTCGTCCGAAACGAAAGGATTGTCAGGGCATACTGTGCAGTCGAGTTCTTCTTTCGGTTCGACATCGAAATAGGGGTCGTACCAGCCGTTTTCTTCAAGAAGTGCGACCGGGGCAGGGTTGTGTTCGCTGATGTTTCCGGCCGCAATGTTTCCGTCAAAATCACCAAGAATGATGCGCTGAACGACATCGTCCTCGACCGGGATAGCGAGGATTTGTTCGATCTGAGTCAGCTGTTCGTCTTCCCAGCTTTCTCCGAAGCCGTCGTATTCGGTTTCACTTACAGGTGAAAGTCCGGTGCAGATAATTTGTATTTTGCCGATGCCGTCTTTTTCTACATTTGCTGCTACCGCAGTTCTCATTCTGCCGAAAGATCTTAATTTTACTGGCGTTTTGTTCGACATCGGAAGTTTTGACGCAAGAAGGACACCGCTGTTTCCGTCGAACTCGTATTTAAGTTTTTTTGCCGGAATTTTTGTGTCCGTCATGCATGTTTCCAGGATTTCCTGATAATTGCCGCCCGCAATGGCTTCAACACCGTTTCCTATCATACAGTTTCGGCAATCTGCCGGAAGTTCGAGAAAACTCTGCCAGCAGTTCTGTACGATACATGCTGCATCGTAGTCGGAACAGTTCTGCATAACGCATGAGAGTACCGGAGTAATGTCTTCCGTTGAACATGAGGCCGGAATAGTCTGAGCTGAGGTATGTTCAAGGTCGTCGTCTTCGTTGCTCGTTTTTGCATAAAGAGCGTAGTCGTAACCGTAATCTCTTTTCAGCATATTGCGGACTTCGTCAATGATCTTCACTTTTTTGCTGTTCTCACCGTAAAGATCCTGAATACAGAGAATGTCACTGTTATTTTCGGCTAAAACAAATTCCATTTTCTTGAATCTTTTGCCTTTAAATGCGAGATCGTCGGTCATTTTTGCATTGAAAGTCGTAAGCGATAGCATTCTGTCGCTGGTCTCGAAACCTTCAATGTTGTTGCTGCACGAAACGAGCGCAAATGCAGCGGATAAAGCCGCAAATATGTAGATTTTAAAACGGTTTTTCATGTTTGACCTCTTTATTTATCAATCATAGTAAAGTGCTTTTACGATTTCGCTGAAAGTCGTGACTCCGTCGGCAAGTTTGCGGATCGCAGCTTCCTTCAAAGTCATCATTCCGTCCATGACCGCATTGTTTCTGAGTTCTTCGGTAGTTGCGCCGCTTGAAATCAGAGAGCGCATTTTTGCCGTTACCGGCATATACTCAACAATAGCGGTTCTTCCTTTGTAGCCGGTAAAGCGGCATTTGACGCACCCTTCAGAATCGCGGATTTTGTAAGTGTGTTCAAGCGGAAGGTGGAGCGTTATCTTTTCTTCTTCAGTCATTTCGCGGGTGAAAGCGCAGTGCGGACAGACTCTTCTGACGAGTCTCTGCGCGACGACGGCATTGAGAACGCTTGCGATAAGGAAAGGTTCGACTCCCAAATCTCCGAGCCTTTCAACTGCGGTCGCAGTATCGTTTGTGTGGAGCGTCGAAAGCACCAGGTGACCGGTGAGTGCGGCCTGAACGGCATTTGCGGCGGTCTCTTTGTCTCGAATCTCGCCTATCATAACGATATCGGGGTCCTGTCTTAAAATGTGTCGCAGCGCGCTTGAAAAAGTGATCCCCGCTTTGACGTTGACACCCATCTGGTTGATTTCATTGATTACGATTTCAATAGGGTCTTCAACGGAAATGATGTTTATTTCGGGAGAAGCCATGGTTTTCAGAGTCGAATAAAGCGTAGTCGATTTACCGCTTCCGGTAGGGCCTGTGACAAGCACCATTCCGTAAGATTTTTTCATCGCCTCTTCGAAAGATTTCTTCTGCTCGTCCGTAAAGCCTATATTGCTGATATCTTTAATAAAATTACCGGATTCCAAAATTCTGAGAACCATTTTTTCGCCGCTGACTACCGGAATCGTGCTGGCACGGAGTTCGACAGTCTGACCCGTTTCGGTGAGAACCTTTATTCTGCCGTCCTGCGGACGCCTTTTTTCGGCAATATCCATTTTTGCAAGCATTTTGAGACGGCTCAAAAATGGAAGGTGCGCCTCGGCCGGAAACGAATAAATCGTGTGGAGAACGCCGTCAAGCCTGAAGCGGATCAGGGTCTCCGCGGGTTTCGGCTCGATGTGGATGTCGCTTGCCTCCTGCTCGATTGCGTATTTCAGCATATAGTCGACAGCATTGATGATGTGCTTGTCGTCCATATTTTTTGCCTGACCCAGACCGGTGAGGTTTTCCAAATTGTTGTAATTTTCTTTGGAATGATCGTCCGCTGCCGCCTTTATTGACTTTTTGAAGCCGAAAAGATCGTCGATGGTTTTATCGATTTCCTGAGCTGAAGCGACAACCGGAATTATTTCACATCCGCATGATGTCGAAAGCTGGTCGATGAGATCCATTCTGAAAGGGTCTGCCATCGCGACAACAAGAGCATCGCCTTCTTTGTAAAGCGGGATAAGCCGGTTGAGTTTGCCGTATTTCGCGCTTATCAGCTTAACCACAAGCTGTGAATCGATTTTCAGCGGGTCGATGACCATGTATTCGCAGCCGCTGCGCGCCGCAATCAGCTTTAAAAGCTGTTCTTCTTCGCACTTGATTTTTTCACCTTCGCACGCAAAAGCGACAAGCTCGGTAACAAAAGGTTCCCTGCGGAAGTTGTTCTGAAACATCGACTCGTAGTAGTCGCGCCTTGCAAGAATAAGCTCCTTCTGGTTTTTGTTTATCACCGAATATTCTTCAAGCATATCGAGAAGAATCGAAGGGGTAAGCTCTATTTTCATTTGAACTCCTTTTTCAAAAAACGGTGATTTTTACCATACTACAAAAAAACATCAATAAAATTAAAACAATTAAAGGAAACTCAGCAAAAAATTAAAAAGATTTCCTAAAATCCGAGATTTTCCTTACAAATTCATCAACATTTTTGCAGATGTTGTCAGGCTCGGAATAGAGCGGAATGTCACCTACAGGAAAAGATAAAATTTTGCTCTTTTTATGAAATTCCCAGAAGACGACGGGCATGCTTTCGCTTCTTGAAGTTATGCACAGAATGTCAATAAAATCAGCATAATAGGAAAGCTCAGGCAAAGAAATTTCCCCAGCCCACGAAATAAGTTCTTTTTCCTGAGCCGAAGCAGCGGAATTTCTCATAGAGCCGTCTCCGAAGGCAAAAAATGCAACATCGCGGCGTTCTTTTTTCACTTTTTCCGCAATTTTAAGATAAAAATCAAAACCCTTGACTTCTTCAAGACGCCCGACAAACGCAACACTAACATTGTTTTTGTCGATTTTCAAAAGATTTTCAGGTGTTACAGGACTCGGCAGAGAAGAGCGAGTCGGCAGAATTTCGATATTCAAACCGGAGATTTTGTTTGTTACGATCTCTGAAAGCCTGTTGCTGTTTGAGTATATTCTGTCAGCATTTTTCAGTGTTTCCGGCAGAACAAAAGGAAAATTTATGAATTTATTCACATCTGTTCCCAAAAGCCAGACATCATAGTTTATTTTACATAATTTTTTCAGAAAATAGGCCGAAAATCCGGCAGGAACAGCCCAGCATGCGAAAATTTTTTCAAAATCGTACTTTTTCAGCAGTTTTTTCGCGTTTAAAAAAAATCCGAATAGCAGTTTCAGCGTCACGAACAAAGTTGCCGGCTGATAAACTCTTCTGCCTGCCAGATAGTCGTGGTCCCAGTTGAAATAATGGATAAACGCGCTGCCGATTTTTGTTTCAAAACTCTTTCCTCGAAAGGGTGCAACAATGTGAAAATCCGTTTCTGGATGATCTTCTACATAATCCAGAATGAACCTGCCGCGGTAGTCGTTTTCGTGCTGCGGAAAAGAGTGGGCAAGTATAAGAATTTTGTTTTTTCCAGTGTTCATAAATGCCCTGCCCGTTTAAAGAAAGCGTGTGAAATCCGCCGCAAAGCGAGAGTGATTCCGCCTTGTTTTGCAAGCCACGTGAATTTTGCTGTAACGTATGAAAATTTATGGATTTTTTTTGTAAAAGAATCGGTTTTGTCAAAGCCGTATTTTGCATCAATGACACGCTGTTCGTCGAGAGCTCTTTTGTCGATTCTGTCGCGCTTCGTTTTTTGATCCTGATGACGCCTGAACGCACCGAGAAAAAAATCAGTTTTTACAAAAATATCGGATCCCTGATTCAGTATCACGCTGAAAAGAAAGTCGGTATCCATGAGCTGGTGAAGGTTTTCGTCAAAAGCTTCGAATTTTTCAAAAACTTCTCTCTTCCAGAACATCGACTGAAGGTTTGAATCAAACCCCTCGTATGAAAAATGCGGTACTCTCGGTTTGGGCGCGGAATATGTTTTGTCGATAACTTTATCGTTCTCGTCGATTTCGTACCAGTTGCCGTAGACGATTTTTTTATCGGGAAATTTTTCAAAGACCTCAAGCACTTTCTTGAATGCGCCCGGCATATAGACGTCGTCGCTGTTCTGCCAGCCGAAAATGTCGCCTGTCGCTTTTGCAAAACCCTTGTTCAGCGCATGGCTCTGTCCGCGGTCTTTTTCTGAGACCCAGTAAGCGATTTTGTCTTCATATTTTTTGATGATATCGACAGAATTGTCGGTCGATCCGCCGTCGATTACGATAATTTCGGTGTCAACGCCCTGATTTATGACCGAAAGGAGCGTCCGCTCCAAAAACTCGCCCTGATTATAACTTGGGATAACTATTGAAAATTTCATAAAATCTCCTGCAACCTGATCATGCGAGAGCACGTCATGTTGAGCGAAAGCGAAACATCTCTCAGATTCTTCGCTATGCTCAGAATGACGACCCTACAGCGCATATTATATTATTTTTCCGAAAAAGCGAGCGGAAAAACAGTTGTTATAACAAATAAGATTTAAATTCTTGCAAAAAGAAAGGGGTTATGATAAAAAAACGAGCTCTTTGGCTGAGAGGTTCAGTGCATGATTTCTATAGAAGAAGCAGTCAGAAAGAATGACGCGGTAATGAAAATCTTAAATTCTCTTTCAAAAGGAGCATCCTTCGGAGTCTCGGTAGAATGCGGTGAGGCGGCAATTGTTTCACGTGAAAAGTGCGGGATTTCGTTCCGCGAACTCGGCAGCGAAAAGCCCGATTTTGTCGTAAGTATGCAGAAAGAAGTTTTCGAGAAACTTTTCTCCGAAGATACTTCTAATTTAAGTGTGGAAGATTTTTTGGTTTTTGCGGCAAAGCTGCTTTCAGGTGAAAAAGAAAAGGTGGATTTGGTTGTTTACGCGAATTTTTTGAAACTTACCCTTCACGGTTATCCGAAACTCATTTCTTTAGGCGGCAGCGCTTTTTGGAAAGTTCTGAAAGAGAACGGTGTCGGTTCGATTTTTGCGATAGAAAAAAAACTTTCGGCTTTTAAAAACAAATAATCAGGGGATTTATCATGAACAAAAACCTTCTTATTTACGAATCCGATTCAGCAAATGCCGGAAATCTTTCGGCTCTTTTTGAACAATTCGGTTTTTCCGTTTTTGTTGCGGATTCCGAAACAAAGGTTCAGGAAATTCTCGACAGTACGAAAATCAACGCCTTTATAATCCGTGCGGAAAATCCCGGAATGCAGGGTTTTATGCTCTGCAAGAAAATCAGGGCTCTGAGCCTTTACGCATCAAGGCCGATTCTCCTTATTTCGAGCAATGCGGACGAGGCGACTTTCGACAGGCACAGAGAGTTTGACTATCATGCCGACTATTACTTGAAAATCCCGACCGATGACGAGACGATTCTTGCTTCAATGAATGCAATCTATCCCTTCCTCGACGCTTTGGCTGCTGAAGAAAGCGCGGCGGAACTTGATGCTTTGAAGGGAAAACTCGCGGAAGACGCCGAAAAAATCGATTTGATGAACAAACAGGTTTCTGAAAGTGAAGAGAAGCTCCGCGTTCAGGCTGAAAAAATCGCGACTCTCGAGAAAAATCTTTCGGAAGCCTCAAAAATAGAGGAGGAAACGGGCGAACTCAAAGACGCTATCGTGCAGAAAGGGCTTCGCATCAAAAATCTTGAAGAGCAGATCGCTGAACTTGAAGAGAAACTCACTGCCGCCGGAAATACTGCAAAAGAGCGCGACGAACTCAAAAAACAGCTTGACGCAGCTTCCGCGGAAAAGGAAAAACTTGTCTCCGATCTGAAAAAAGCCGCAGATGAAAAGGCGGAAACCGTTTCCAAACTTGAAGAAGCCGAAAAGAAAAACGCAGCTCTTGAAAAATCGGTTCAGGAACTCGAAGGATCGCTCAAAAATTCGTTCAGCCAGAAAGACATGGACGAACTGAAAAAGAAAATCAACGAGGTCAAAGATCAGAACGATGTCCTTTCGGTCTACAACAAAGAGATGAAAGAGCGTGTTAAAAAGGCTGAGGCTGAAACCAAAGAAGTCGCGACTGAAAAAGATAAACTTTCAAAATCATTGGAAGAAACCAAGAAATCGGCTGCAGCTGAAAAAGAAAAACTGGTGGAATCGCACAAAAAAGAAACCGAAGAATTGAAGAAGGCTCTCGAAGCTGAAACTGCGAAAGTTAAAAAGAATGATTCCGAAATAGCAGACCTCAAAAAAGCGGTCGATGCGGCTGCGGCTGAGAAGAAAACTCTTGAAACTTCGCTGAAAAAAGCGACAGACGAGGTAGCTGAAAAATCCCGCCTTGTCGAAGAAAAGGAAGCTCTTTTAAAAGAATCCGAGTCCGAGGCTGCAGAGCTAAAGGATACGATATCGAATCTTACGATCATTGCCGATGAATTTGAAAAAGTCCGTCAGGAAAAGGCGGAACTTGAAAAGGTTTGTTCGACGCAGAAAAGCGAAATCGAAGAACTCGGCGAAGCTATAGCGAAAGCGGCAGAGATCACCGACCAGAACGACGAGCTCGTAAAAGAAAACGAGTCTTTGAAAAGCAAAAATGCCGAAAAACTCGACAAAATCAAAACTCTCAACGAGCAGATTGATAAACTCATGGAGACGAAAGAAGCTCTTGAAACGGCTCACACCGAATTGGAAGCTCTCAAAAAGAATGCAGCTGAATCTGCTGAAAAACTTGCTGCGGCAGAGAAAAAGGTTTCCGAGTTTGAAGCTGAGATCGGCAAAATGAAAAAAGAGGCTGAAAAATTCAACGCTCTTAAGGAACAGCTCAAGCATCTTGCAGGCGATTAGCCGAAAATTCTTGACTATAATCCGTTTTGAGTATAATTACCGCGCTTTTTGTGTGCCGGGATGGTGGAATTGGCAGACACGCTAGATTCAGGTTCTAGTGGGGGCAACTCCGTGCAGGTTCAAGTCCTGTTCTCGGCACCAGTTCATAATAGAAAATCACGAAAATCGGGTCTTGGGCAGAGGTTTTAAGTGTTATGAAAAAGTTTTTCCTTCTTCTGTGTTTTCTCGCTTCTTTTGTCGTTTTGAAAGCTGAAGAAAGCGCTTCAAATCAAGAAAAAACACCATCGGAGCAAGCTATACAAGAAGAGAAGGCTGATGAATATGTGTCCAAGGACAAAATATGGTTCATTCAGCCGAGAATAGGCATCGGAACAGGATTCCCTATAGTTTTCGTATACAATTTAGGCGTCGATTTTGCAGTCAGACCCGTTAAATATTTTTATCTTGCTGTTGATCTTGGGTTTAAATCTGCGCCTCCTTTTAAAAAAGGTAATCATCCTATGATGTTTTTACCGATCAAAGGAAAGATGCTTTTTGACATTCCGATTGAAGAGAGTCCGTGCGTGAAATCTTTGAGTCTCTGGGCTGCGGCAGGCATCAATCTTATATGGGCGGTTCCGGATAAAGACGCTGAAATGTTTTTTGGTTTAGGTCACCGTGAATCCGATAATGAATACTATTTTTTCAAAAGATTGGCTGTAGGTTTCGGCACAGATTTGGTATTTAAAAACGACATGGTTTTGAGATTCAGCTTTGCCGATGCCGTTCTCGAAGATCCGATACTGATGTTTCTTCACTTTAATATTGATTTTGGATACAGATTCTAAGCCCTATTTCGGCAGATTTTTGAACATTTCCTGAATCGAGCCGACCGAACCGAGTATTCCGCTCGCTTCGTAAGGCATGTAAACGACTTTGTTGTCCTTGCCCGATGTGATCGCAGCCAGAGTTTCTATGTATTTGAGTGCGATGAGATACTGCGCCGGGTCCATTTTCGTGTCTTTGATCGCGTCTGCAATGAGTTTGATCGATTCGGCTTCAGCCGTTGCGACTTTGATTTTTGCAGCAGCAGTACCTTCCGCTTCGAGGATGTTCGATTCCTTCATGCCGGCAGCGTAGTTGATGTTTTTCTGCTTTTCACCCTCAGACTCAAGGATCTTCGACTGTTTGTCAGCCTCAGCCGTAAGGATGGCCGCACGTTTGTCGCGCTCTGCACGCATCTGTTTTTCCATTGCGTTTTTGATGTCCTGCGGCGGGTTGATGTCCTGAATTTCGACGCGGTTGACTTTTACGCCCCATTTGTCAGTCGCTTCGTCAAGGATCTCTGTCATTTTGGAGTTTATATCGTCCCTGCTTGACAAGGTGTGGTCGAGATCCATGTTTCCGATGATGTTTCTAAGCGTCGTTTTTGCGAGCTTTTCGATCGCATCGGGAAGATTCGAAATTTCATACATCGCCTTGAACGGATCGGTGATCTGGTAGTAAAGTATCGCATCGATCTCGATCACGACGTTATCTTTCGTAATGACGTTCTGCTTCGGGAAGTCATGGACGGTTTCACGCAGATCGATGAAGGTCTGCTCTGTCGTGACCATGATCTTTCTGCCGTCGTAAAGCTGTTTCATTACTCTTGTTTCCATTTTGCGCGGCTTGTCGATGATGGGAACTATGATGTTGAAGCCGCTCTGAAGCGTGCAGTGATACTTTCCGAGCCTTTCAACGATGATGACTTTCGCCTGCGGAACGATCTTCGCCCCTTTTGCGATGATGATTACTGCAAATACGCAGAGAACAACGATTACCCAAACCATTTTCGCCTCCTAATTGTGAGATTTAACTATAATTTTTGCACCGTCAACGGCGGTGATTTCAACTGTTTCGCCTTCATTGAAAACAGCTTCCTCGTTTTCCGGAATAGCTGTCCACACTTCGCTGCCGATCTTTGCTTTGCCCGGTTCGTCTGCCGTTATTTTTGAAAGGACTTTTGCCTTTTTGCCGATCATTGCGTTTGTATTTGCCTCGCGTTTTTCAGACGATTTGAAGAAGTATTTAAGTGCGAGCGGTCTGAAAAAGATTCCTGCAACAATCGAAACGACTGCAAAAACGAGTATCTGCCATGTCGTTCCCGCTCCGAGAGCCGCCAGAGGAGCCGCAGCAAGCGCGCCGATGCCCAAGATTGCTACCCAGAAACCTGGGATGAAGATTTCAAGAATGAACGAAGCGACGGCTACTATAAGCCAGATTATCCACGGAGCGACAGCTAAAGATTCCATTTTTTCCTCCTAATCCAAATTTACGATTATCGCCTGCACCACCGGTTTTTTGTCGGTGAGTTCAGTGAGATAGTGGCGCACCATGATGCGGATATCCTCTTCGACATCCTTCCAGATGGGCTCGTCGGCAAGTTCGTCTTTGAAGTAGTCTTCGATCATATCCTTTATCTCGCGCTCGATCATTTTCATTCTCGCCGCATTCGCGATGCCTGCCGAAATTATTCTCGGAGCGGCCAGAAGCTCGTTCGAGAAGAAGTCGACCGTCATCATAACTGTCATGAAACCCGCTTTGGCAATACGTTTGCGCTCTTTTATGTTCTCGAAATCGATGAGGTCGGAGTCGCCGTTGGAAACCACTTTTGTCGAAAGTTCGAAAGTGTGCGAAACGAACGGGCGTCTCCCTTTTTTGAAGCAGAGCATGTCGCCGTCACTGATGACTACCGAGCTGAAACCGTTCTTTTCCGCAAGTCTCGCGCTGAGATCGAGGAACCTTCTGTGGCCGTGGACCGGAACTACATAGCGCGGATGAACATCTTTAAAAGCCTGAACTATGTCATCCTGGAAAGCGTGGCCTGAAACATGGATCTTGTCGGTATTTTCGTAGTAGACATCAGCCCCTTTTTCAATGAGCTTGTCTATCATTCTGCCGATAGAAAGTTCGTTCCCGGGAATATTTTTCGAGCTGAAGAATATCGTGTCACCGTAGCGCACCGAGACCGATTTCATCATGTCCAGACTCATCCGCTTCATGACGCTGCGCGGTTCAGCCTGAGAGCCTGTAACTATGAGGGTTATCTTGTTTTCGGGAACGCGGTTTATCTTTGTCTGATCGGTGAGGACCGATGCCGGAAGCTTGATGTGACCGAGCTCAGACGCTATCTGCATGTAAGTGTTTACACTGCGTCCCAGAAGTCCGACAGTTCTGCCTTTGAGGAGCGAAATATTGATGATGTTTCCGATTCGCGTCGTATTTGACGAAAATCCCGTTGCAATGACGCGCCCCGTTGCGTTTTCAATGATGTCGGCGATATTTCCGAGAATCGATTCTTCGCTTTCGGAGTGCCCCTGACGCTCGATATTCGTGCTGTCAGAGAGGAGAATGTCGATATTTTCAGGGATTTTTCCGATAAAAGGAGAACCTTTGCCCGGCTCGTATTTGAAATCGCCGGTGTGGAGGATCGTGAAGTCGCCGATCTTGATGACGAGTGCCTTCGCCTCGGGAATAGAGTGGGGAACATCGATCATCTCTATCGTGAAATCACCGAGTTTTATAGGTTCGGGATGCTTGTAGTTCAAAGTCCTGATATTCTTTTTATAGACTGCGAAACGCTCGATCCTCTCTGCAAGAACGAGTGCCGGAAAATTCGTCATGTAGACCGGAATATCGAACTGCTGCAGAAGATACGGCACGCCGCCGATGTGGTCTTCGTGCCCGTGGGTTATCACGCAGCCGAGCAGATTTATCCCCAATTCTTCAATAATATCGAAATCGGGAATGAAAAAATCATCTTCCATAAAGTCGTCGTTGCCCGGAAAACCCATGCCGCAGTCGATCATTATCGCGTCTTCGCCCGCTTTTATGAGCATGCAGTTTTTTCCGATCTCTTTCAGTCCGCCGAGCGGCAGAATTTCGATTTGTTCGAACATTTCTTTCTCCGAAATTAAAAAAACTGCCCGTTTATAGCACAAAAAGCATATAAACAGAATATTTTCTTTAAATTTTTAAGAGAAGTTAATCGTTCAACCGATAAACTTGTATCCGTTATCTTCGATCACTTTGCGGACCGCCGCTTCGTCAAATTCGCCAGAAAGCGTGAGAACAGCTTCGCCTTTTTCGTGGCTTGTTGCCGCGCTCTGAATGAATGGAAGTTCTTCGAGAACTTTTTTGACTCTCGCTTCGCAGTGCGGGCACATCATTCCTTCGATATGAACCGTTTTTTCCATTTTTCTGCTCCTTTTTCCGTTAAATTTTTCCGATATTTCTCTTTTTAGTTCTGCTGATGAAAAGCCTAATGCTTTAAGAGGTTTATCACGATTTGTGCTGTATATTCCGAATAAATTCAGTCTGAGTGCGTTCATGCAGACTGTGAAACTTGAAAGACTCATAGCAGCCGCACCTATCATGGGGTTCATTTTCCAGGTGAAAAGCCCTGCGGCAAGGGGGATGCAGACAACGTTGTAGAAAAATGCCCAGAAAAGATTTTCATTAATGTTTTTAAGGGTTTTTCTGCTTAAACGGATCGCCGCCGCTGCATCTTTGAGAGAGCTGCTCATAAGCACGATGTCGGCGCTCTCTATCGCGATGTCGGTTCCGGCACCTATCGCAATCCCTGTGTCAGCCTTTGTGAGAGCCGGTGCGTCGTTGATCCCGTCACCTACGAAAGCGACTTTTCCATATTTCTGCATCAAAACTATTGCTTCGGCTTTTTCTTCGGGCATGACTCCCGCAATGACCTCGTCAACTCCCGCTTCCTGGCCTATCGCACGCGCAGTCCGTTCGTTGTCGCCTGTGAGCATGAAGACCTTGAGTCCCATTTTGTGAAGCTCGCCTATCGCTTCGGCGGAATCACTTTTTATCGAATCTGCGACCGCGATGATCCCTAAAAAAGAGTCGTTTTCGGCAAAATAGAGCGGGGTTTTGCCTTCCTTGGCAAGTTCTTGATAAGAATCTTCAATGGAATCAGAAGTTTTTATAAATTCTGACATATATTTTCTGCTTCCTCCGCGAAGGAGTTTTCCCTCACATTTTGCTTCTACTCCGTTGCCCGGCAGAATGCGGAAATCTGTCGTTTCAAGCTGCTTTATCCCCGATGTTTCGGCGCGCGATACAATGGCTTTTGCCAGAGGATGTTCGCTTTTTATTTCAAGTGAAAACGCTTTTTGCAGAAGTTCTTCTTGCGTGATTCCTGAAGCAGGCAGAATGTCGGTCACAACGGGCTCTCCCGAAGTTATCGTTCCCGTTTTGTCGAGCGCAACGATCGCAGTTTTTCCGGCAGATTCGAGAGCTTCGCCGCTTTTGAAAAGGATACCGTTTTTGGCGCCTACTCCGTTTCCCACCATTATCGCAACAGGTGTCGCCAGGCCCAAAGCACAGGGGCACGAGATAACAAGCACCGATATAGCTCTCGCCAGCGCAAACGCTAAGGTTTCACCCGCAACCATCCAGCCGATGCACACGATAAAAGCGATGATGATGACAGCTGGAACGAAATATGCCGAAACTTTGTCAGCGATCCTCGCGATCGGAGCTTTTGTCGCGGCGGCATCCGAAACAAGGCGGATGATACGTGCCAGAGCGGTGTCTTCGCCCACTTTTGTAGCTTTGCAGGTAAGGCAGCCGGTCTGATTTATTGTTGCCGCGCTCACGTTTGAACCAATGTTTTTATCAACCGGAACCGATTCGCCTGTCAGAGCCGATTCATCGACCGCGCTTGTTCCCGAAATGACGATCCCGTCAACCGGAATCTTTTCTCCGGGGCGCACGATGAAAATGTCCCCGACCTTGACTTCCTCGGCTTTTACCTCGGTCTCAACGCCCTCTTTAAGCAGAATCGCCTTTGCCGGAGCAAGTTCGATGAGCCCTTTGAGAGCGTTTGTCGTTTTTCCTTTTGAGATCGCTTCAAGCATTTTTCCGACCGTTATCAGAGCCGGGATCATCGCCGCCGATTCAAAGTAAAGCTGATTGTGGTAAAGTTCTGCGATATTTTCTCCGTGCATGAAAATTTCGCAGACTACGCCTAAGCTCCAGCCGAAAGAGACCGTAGAACCCAATGCAACGAGAGTATCCATGTTGGGAGAAGCGTGAAAAAGTGCCGAAAAACCGTTTGTAAAAAATTTCCTGTTCACAAACATCACAATGAGCGCGATCACCATCTGCAAAAGGGCGAGAATGATGAAATTCCCCTGCAAAAATGCGGGCAGGGGAAGGTGCAGCATGTTGTGCCCCATCGTGATATACATGAGAAGCAGCAGAAAGACGGCTGAAACAACGAGCCGCCCTTTAAGAACGGGAGTTTCGCGGTCTTTCAACGACTCCTTTTCACTTTCAAAAACCGATTTTCTGCCGGAATTTTCATCTTTTAGTTTTGCGCCGTAACCCGCATCAGTGACTGCCTTGATCACCGCTTCGTCGCTGACTGGACCCTCGACACCCATCGAATTTGTGAGCAGGCTGACACTTACCGAAGTAACTCCCTCGACTTTCGCGACAGCCTTTTCGACACGCGCCTGACACGCGGCGCAGCTCATTCCCGTGACGATGTAGTGTTTCATGCTCTATTTTTATGAAGGTTTTTAATAATATCTGGATTGTTCGCGACAATTGTTCCGAGAGTCGGGCATTTTTCCATTTTCCGGCAGTTGCCGCAGGTCGCAAAACCTTGTTGCAAAGCGCATTTGCGGACAGCGCAGATGCTTTCACAGAAAACAGTCTTTACTCCATCGGCGCGGCATCCGGCGCAGTTGATCTGTTCAGGCAGAATGGTCGTGTGGTTCAGTTCGCTCCAGAGTTTCGCCGTTTTTTCACGAAGTGCATCATCATTGTTTTTTGTTGCGATGTATGCGTCGCACTCTTCGCAGTTTAAACCGCAGTAACCGATCATATCTTGTTTTGCCTCGCTTTTTTTGATGTTTTTATTCGGCTCTCCAAGAACTAGTTTTTCAGCAGGATTTTGGCCAAAAACGCCGGTTTTTCAATAAAATGTTTACGGAGGCACACGTGCCAGAACATTTTTTAGGTAAATCTTATTTGTATTTTAAAAATATTTGCAAAATACATAAAAATATGACTTGATTTTTTAGAGTTTATTTTCATAATATATTTGTAAAAAGTTTCTTTTGTATTTTATGGAGTGCTAATATGGAAGAAGTCAGCAAGACAAATGAAATCGTTTTTTATCAGACTGAAAATTCTGATGTGGTCGTAAATGTAGTGTTTAAAGACGAGACCTTCTGGCTCACGCAGAAGGCAATGGCGGCATTGTTCGATGTTAATTCGCAGGCTATCACAAAACATCTTGCGAATATTTATGAAGATCTGGAATTAGAGAAATCGGCAACCTGTTCCATTTTGGAACAAGTTCAAAAAGAAGGGAACCGCAGTGTCAAACGCTCGCTTGAGTTTTATAATCTCGATGCAATAATTGCCGTCGGTTACCGCGTAAATTCCAAAAAAGCCACAAAATTCCGCCAGTGGGCGACAAAAACATTGAGGGAATACATCACCAAAGGTTTTGTAATCAACGAAAAGATGTTGAAAAACGGAAAGCCGTTCGGGAAAGACTATTTCGATGAACTTCTTGAAAAGATTAGGGAAATCCGTGCAAGCGAAAGGCGTGCCTACCAGAAAATCACTGATATTTTCGAGCAGTGCAGCTGCGATTTCGACAAAGAGAGCGAAACTACCAAAGAATTTTATGCTTTCGTGCAGAACAAACTTCATTTTGCGGTTAGCGGAAAAACTGCGGCAGAACTTGTTTACAACCGTGCTGACGCAAAGAAAGAGCACATGGGTCTGACTAACTGGAAAAATTCTCCCGACGGAAAAATCTATAAATCTGATGTCACGATTGCGAAAAATTATCTGAACGAGAAGGAAATCTCACGATTGAACCGCCTTGTCACCATGTTCATTGACTATGCTGAACTTCAGGCTGAAGACGGAAATCTGATGAGAATGCAGGACTGTGTCGATGCCGTGAATATGTTTTTGCAGAGCACACGCCAGCAGATCCTCGAATCAAAAGGGAAAATCAGCCACGATCAGGCAGTCGAAAAAGCTCTCGGTGAATATGAGATTTTCCGAATAATTCAGGACAGGGAATATATTTCGGAATTCGACAGACAAACTAAAAATCTGAAAAAGTAAAACGGAGGAGAAATCGAATGAGAAAACTCGCAAGTATCCAGCGTATCTGGAAGATCGAGCCAATCGAAGGTGCGGACAGGATCGAGCTGGCGCATGTGCTCGGCTGGCAGTGTGTGGTGAACAAAGGGCAGTTCCAGCCCCTGGATATCGGTGTTTATTTTGAGATCGACAGTTTTCTTCCTATCCGCCCCGAGTTCGAATTCATGCGGGCGACGAGCTACAAAAAAAGCGATGTCATGGGTGAAGGTTTCAAGTTGCGCACGATGCGTTTCCGCGGAGAAATTTCTCAAGGCTTGCTGCTTCCGCTGTCACAATTCCCTCAAATTCCTGTTAAAACTGAGATTGGAACAGATGTTACGGAGCTGCTCGGAGTAAAAAAATGGGAGATCGAAGAGCGCGTTACCACGGGCGGAACAGCCATAGGCACTCTTCCGTACGACATTCCGCATACTGACGAGACCCGTGTTCAGGAGGAACCCGCGCTGATTCAGGCTTTTGCCGGACTTGAGTATTATATTTCGACAAAAATGGACGGCTCGTCCCATTCCATCGGTATTGACGAGAACGGTTTCCATGTCACCGGGCACAATTACGAATACAAAGACGACGGTGCAAGTTCTTTCTACGAGCTGGTGAAGGCACGCGGCTACCGTGAAAAGATGGAAGCGTTCGCAAAAAAAGAAAACCTGACCACCTTTACTGTTCAGGGCGAATTGTGCGCTCCAGGCATTCAGCAGAACCGTCTGCGCCTCATAAAACCTGAGTGGTATGTCTTTACGATTCGGGAAAACGGAAAGCGTGTCGGCTTGCGGAGAATGCTCGAAATCTGTGATTTACTCGGCCTTGAACACGTTCCGATTGAAGAAGTCGGCATGGATCTTCCGTCAAAGTATCCAACGGTCGAGGCTCTGCTTGCACGCGCTGACGGCGACTATCCCAAAGGCGGCAAAAAAGAAGGAATCGTTGTCCGTCCGACGGAGCCGGTTTTCTGTCCGCTTATCAGCGCAAGCCTTTCAATGAAGATCGTAAGCAACAAATACCTGCTGAAAAATGAGGAGTGATTTGTTCACCTCTTAGGGAACTTTTTCACCGGTTTCTTAGCACAAAGTTCCCTAAAAACAAGGTTAGACCTGAAATCACTTGATGAAAGGATCTTTCCCCTCTTTAAACACCTTCATCATTTCGTTTGTGAGGCTGATGCTGTCGGGTTGCAGCGTGATCTCGTCACGCGGGACCCACTGTGCGTATTTCAGTTCGTTTTCGTCCATGCGGATCTCGTCGTCGCCCTCGGCTTCGCAGAAGTATCCGACCAGAATATCCTGCGCGATGCCCCACGGCTGTGATTTGTAGTAGCGGATGTTTTTGACCTTTATGCCGGTCTCTTCCATCACTTCGCGTGCAACTGTCTCTTCAAAAGTTTCGCCGATCTCGGTGAATCCGGCGACAAGGGCGTTGTGGTTGTAACCGTTGCGGTAACGCGTGACTAAAAGCGAATCTCCCTTCGTGACGGCAACGATGACGGCTGGATTTATGCGCGGATAGATGGTGTTTCCGCATTTTTTGCACACCAAAGCGCGTTCGGTCTTTGAAAAATCGAGTTTTTCGGCGCACTTTCCGCAGAAGCGGTTCTCCATGTACCAGTGCCACAGGTGATAAGCTGTGAACGCAGTAAAAAGAGCGGCATTTACGCACTTTCCGCGCAGTTCACGCAAACCCTGATACTCAAAACCGGCGAGTTCGATCTCATTTTGGGTCATAGCAAGAAAATAGCGTTTTTCATCAATGGAAAAAAGGTAGATCGTTTCTTCCGGATCGGGTGAATTTTTTGCAGTCGGGAACAGAATCGTGCCATTTTCCGCTTTGGCGAGTATTTCACCTTTTTGATTGAAATACATAATAAAATCACAAGTTTTAGCTTTGATGTCTTTGAAAGCGATATCGATCTTGCTCGGGAATATGTCCTGGATCATGGTGTTTGTCCTCAAAAAAACAAAATGCCTGATATTGTAACGGAAATCTTTCTGATTGGAATGTTTTTAGCCGCTTTCATTGAAAAGTTTGATGGTTGGGGAACTGGTCGCAAATTGCGACCTTGAACATATTTCACAATAAATTCATGTGGTTGAAAAATTTTTACATTTTATTTAACACGAGGCGGTGCCGGAATACGGGCGGCTCGCCTGCAAATCATTTTTTCAGAATCTCGTTGACTGCTTTTTCCAAGAGTAAAATGGTCTGATTATTTTGATTATTTCGCTCAGACTACAGGAACTTCTTTTTTCTAATGGGTTTCAAGAACTGCTTTTTCAACTCCCGTTCGTTGTGAAAAATCAACTGTTCCGAACGGAAAAGTTCGTGACGATCGCATTTGAGTGAAAGCAGCTGCAGTGTGCAAATCAAATCGGCTGCCTGAAACAGTTTATAATCTTTCGGAAGAACCTTCCGCACATCATACTGGGAAAGTTCCGTTGCAAGAACGGTATTCAAAATACGGTTCAACTCATGCTGTCCGTTGTCGTAATACAAAATCACACTTTCAAAACTTTGGAAAAAATCCTGAATTGCCGCGAATAAATTGAGAAATTTCCTTCGCCATTCTGCCTTCCAGTTTGAGAACATTTTCGAACTGACGCTTTTCAAAGATGAAAGTTTTGTAGTGAATATCCGATTTTATCACGAAATAAAACAGCTTCGTGAACAAGGCACGCCGTTCGTTCGGCGAAACGGAAGAAAACATTTCCTCTTTTCTGATAAGAGGCGCAGTATGAATTACAAAATCTTTTTCGTAGCCGAGCGAAAGAATCTCTTGATCCAATTTTTGAATTTGTTCTGTGATTTTGCTTTCTTGATTGTGAAAAACCATTGTTACGATGTAATACGGTGAATGCTGGCTGTAAGTGCCGAAATCTCCGCTTTCGTCAACGAAAATACTTAAAAATCCCACAGCAACGAACTCCGGGCAAAAAAAATGGCGGGTCAGTCTGCCCGCCGCATCAGGTTGAACCTGGGTCTTTCGACCAGCTCAATGTCTGCAATATATACGCTTTATCACAAAAGTCAAATAAATTTTAGATTTTCTTTTCATTGGTTTTTGCGGAAGCTCCGTCATCCTCACATGTTTTGCGGTCAAAAATTTTGACCTTGGAAGCATATCTTAATAAATTCAGCCGGTTTCGCTTAATTATCGTGGTCGAATTTTTCGACCTCAATCCATATAAAAGGTGTAAAATGAGCGCTGGCGGCTCGCCTGCAAAAATCAATCCCTTGTTTTGTGAAACCGTGCGTTCTGACACAGTAGAGGATGATCATGCCTATTTGACCGAAATTATTAAAAAAATATTCAAAAACCCTTGACTTTTAAACAATGTGCATATTGATGAGAATGTTTTCAAGAAAAAGATATTTTAGGGATGAAACAAGAATAGATTATTGTTATTAAAGAGAAAAATGACTATGACAAATCAAAAAACTAATTTCCACCACAACCCAGATCCAGAGGAACTTTTTGAAAAACGGGAAAGAAACATGAGGCAAGCTTCATTGCCAAAAGAACAATTTTTTGCACTGACTCACCACAAAAAGATCAAAAACGGAGTTGTTGAATATGTCAGTTATCTTGTTGACGCACCTAAAAAAACAAGCGAAGATTCAAATAAAGACGAGAATTTTATTACTCGGGAACACGAAAATCTTCTTTTAGTACATTCTATGGTACATAGCAAAATAATAGATAGAATCTTCATTCATTCCGAAGACTTGCATCGATACATAGTATCCGTAAAAGATGTAATTTCTTCTATCAATAAAATTGTTAAAAATGATGAAAAATCATCGGAAATCTTTGACTTTTTGACTGAGAATTTGGAGTATCTCCAAAAAAATCAGAACTGTCCTTATATCGTCATTCATTCAATGTGTTATACTATGGAAATTCTTATTTTCGCATTAATTGAGAAGTTTTTGCGAATAATTTGCACTGACAAAAGTATCGAGACGCCTAAAGAAAATA
>JAFYIZ010000036.1 GCA_017538365.1 bacterium
ACACCTTCAGATACTTCGGTTTTAGTGTGCGCCTTGTTTGCCCTGCCGAGAATTAGTTTCAGATGCCTCACTCGCCGCTTTTGTCTTGCTGTCGGCGGCAGGTGTTTCGATATCAGGCACTATTATTCTTGTAAATCCTGTCTTAATAGAATCTTGTCAAGTTTTCCAAAAACCACTTGACAACGAACCTTTTTTGCCTTATTTTTGCATCTGATTTCGAATCAAACTCCAAAGAGCATCGTAAAATTTATTGAAGAAGATGAAATCGCTTGATTGCGAAATGGTTATGAATTGTTGAATAAATAAAATGCTCATATTTATGAAAAAGAATGGTGTAGAAAAAGAAATAAAAGTTGGTCGATTGAAAATGACGATAGCAAGAAAGATTAACAAAAAATGTGCGGATATTTATCTGACACCGAACTATTTAAAACATATTGAACGAAGACACAAAACTGAGTTGGAAAAGGTCGGATTTTCTGCTGTCGATTTTGTTAAAGCTGTCGTAAAAAGTTATAATCAGATCCGTAAAGGTTCGGGCGATTCTATATTGCTTGTTATTTTTAATGGAGATTTGAATTACACGGCCGGAATAGATTTATGTTTGTCAGGCGATCATTGGGAAGTTAAGACAGCTGAGCCGAGGAAAACAGAGGACATAATAAAAAGAAAACTTCTATGGGAAAAGTAGCACGCTCTTTTAACGGATTTCCGCCGTCCGTTTCCTTAAACACCTCTGGTTATTTCGGCGGTTCGCCAGAAGTTAGTGCTTGGAACCATAGAAGTTTTCCTAACAAAGAAACCGACAGGTTGGCTCTCTCCGAAGAGGTCATCGCCAAATTGTGGACGTCGAAACGGACTGTTCCCCTATTGATTTCTGGGTGCAAAGATACAAACTTTTTTAATAAGTGCAGCTGTTATTGAAAAATATTTTATGAAGACAGAAGTCAGAAGCCAGAAAGATTAAATCATGTTAATCTTGTAAATCCTGTCTGAATAAAATCTTGTCGGAGGTATAAACCTCTCCGGCAGTGGTTTGAATCACAGCTTCAAGTTTTAAGTCTGGGGTGTCTTTTGCGAGATATTCCAGACTTTCCATTATCTCGTCGAGGTGGTAGCGGCGGGCGTGGGCACCACGGTATTTGCCGTTGGGCGTGAAGTCGCTCTCGATTTCCTCGTATTCAACGCGGAAGAAATCAGTACCGTCGTCGAGAGGGTGGGATAGCTTGAAAAACGGCTCCTCGAATGAGATGTCGTAACTCTTTGAATACCTGAAGTTTACGTCTAATACAAAATAAGGCCACTCTGGAAGGATTTTCTTCGCCTCCATCTTGATTTGAACCTTGTGCGACGCCACATCGGCAAGACTGTCAATCACTTCCATCGGGAAGAGCGGCACGTTGGTGGCGTTGGAGCGCATGAAACTCAACAGCTTATCGCGGTTGTTCAATGGAATAATCAACGTGCGGTCACCGAAATCGGTGATGACGAGGACTCCGCGATCGCTGTGAATTTCTTTAATACGCATGAAGTGAAAATTTTTGCAAAAATACATTTTTTTTGAAGACCTTAGACATTAGACCTTAGACTTTAGCAAATTGCTGAAAAAAACTAAGGTCTAAGGTCTAAAGTCTAAAGTCTTTTTTGTAATTTTGCAGTGATGAAAAAACTGACATACATATTATTTGTAATACTAATTTTCGCTTCGTGCGGACGAAAGTCGAATGACGAAAACCTAAAGATTTTCAAGTACAACGAGGCGGCCGGAATCTTTACTTTGGACCCGATTTATGCAAAGGACCAGCCGCATATTTGGGCTTGTAACCAATTGTATAACAGCCTTGTAGCCTTTGACAATGAGATGAACGTGGTGCCGGCGGTGGCAAAGAGTTGGGATATCTCGGAAGACGGCAAAACCTACACTTTTTTGCTTCGCGACGATGTGTTTTTCCACAACGACAGTTGCTTCAACGGACAGAATAGGAGAGTGGTGGCGCAAGATTTTGAATACTCATTCAACCGATTGATTGACAGAAAGTTAAGCTCGCCTGGAACCTGGATTTTCGCCCAAGTGAAACAAGATGAGAACGGATATGCATTCCAGGCTTTGAATGATAGCATTTTTCAGATAGAACTCGACAAGCCTTTTCCGGCGTTTCTTGGCATATTATCAATGACTTACGCCTCGGTGGTGCCTCACGAAGCGGTGGAGTTTTATGGCGAAAACTTCGGTAGGCATCCTGTGGGAAGCGGACCTTTTAAATTCCAATATTGGAAAGAAGGCGTGCGCTTGGTTTTGCGCAAAAATCCTGAATATTTCGAGTTTGAAAATGGCGAACGATTACCATATATCGATGCCGTTTCGGTGAGTTTTCTCATCGACAAGCAGGTTGCTTTTATGGAGTTTGTGAAAGGAAAAACCGATTTCATGTCTGGCGTGGATGCGCGTTACAAGGACGAACTTCTGACTCGAGATGGCTTTTTGAGAAGCAAATATGAAGACCGTTTTTATCTGATCCGTGAGCCGTATTTGAATACAGAATATCTCTCGTTTTACATTGATAATCAAGAAGAAAGAGATGATAAAGAACGTCAGGTGGCATTGCGCCAAGCGGTGAATTATTCGATTGACAGGGAGAAAATGCTGCGATATCTCAGAAATGGAATAGGAACTCCTGGAAACGGCGGAATTATCCCTGCCGGACTGCCCGGATACGACTCTTTGGGACATATCGGATATGCTTTCAATCAGCAAAAATCGTTTGAGATTATCGAGAAATATCATCTGCAAGGAAGCGAGATAAAGCTTTATACCACAAAGGATTACATCGATTTGGCGAAGTTTGTGCAGTCGTCGGTGACCGATGTCGGATTGGTGTGCAAAGTGGAGGAGATGATGCCTGCGGCATTGCGTGAGAAACGTGCCCAATGCAGTCTGCCATTCTTCCGCAGTTCGTGGGTTGCCGATTATCCTGATGCGGAGAATTATCTTTCGCTTTTCACGACCGAAAATTTCGCTCCGAAAGGTCCGAATTACACTCATTATTCCAACCCGAAATTTGATGAGCTTTACGCGAAGGCGGTTGCCACTAACGACTTGAAAACCAGAGCCGAAATATATCACGAAATGGACTCTTTGATGATGACTGAGGCGCCTGTTGTGATACTGTTTTACGACGAGGTGTTGCGGTTTGTCAACAAAAGGGTGAGCGGATTCGACGGAAACCCCGTGAATTTACTGGATTTGAGGCGTGTTAAAATCGAGTAAAAAATTTTTG
>JAFYIZ010000005.1 GCA_017538365.1 bacterium
GAGTAGAGTTGAGTTGCCATCACTGCGCCGTCAAAAACTGAATCAACAAAAAACGCAGTATTTTAGGTCGTTTCATATCGAAGGCAAGTTTTTGCTTCGACTCCTTCGACTAAGCTCAGGAAACGAGTTCGTCAATCTGGATTTTGCGGGCGAGCCGCCCGCGCTCCGACAGGTTACGCGTTTTTGTATTTTTTATTGATGTAGAACTGCTGGGCGATGCCGAGAACGGTGTTGACGAACCAGTAAAGCGTCATTCCGCTCGGGAGCATGAGGGAGATCCAGGTGAAAACGATGGGCATTGTGTACATCATGATCTTCGCCTGCTTGTTGTCGCCGGTCTGCGGTGTGAATTTGGTCTGAAGGAGCATCAGGGCACCGAGCGAGATCGGGATAATGTAGTAGGGGTCTTTTTCCGAAAGGTCGGTGAGCCAGAAGGGAAGGAACGGCGCGTTGAAAAGCTCGACCGCGTTCTGGATCATGTAGTAAAGCGCGATGTAAACGGGCATCTGGATGAACATCGGAAGGCAGCCGCCGAGCGGATTGATGTTCTCTTTCTGGTAGAGAAGCATCGTCTCTTTGTTGAGCGTTTCCTTGTCATCCTTGTATTTTTCCTGCAGCTCTTTGATCTTGGGCTGCAGAGCCTTCATTTTGTTCATTGATTTGTAGCTTGCGTTGGAAAGCGGCCACAGAAGAAGTTTTACGACGATGGTGAGAAGGATTATCGCAAGACCGTAGTTGCCGAGGAAGCCGTAGAAGAAGTTGAGCGCGAGAAGAAGCGGTTCAGCGAGGAACGAAGTCCAGCCGAAAGTGATCGTTTTTTCAAGTCCGAGCTCTTTCTGTTTGAGGAGTTCGCGCTCTTTCGTGCCGTAGTAGAGCGAAAACTCTTTAGTTGCGCTTTCGCCGGGGTTTACGATCATTTTTTCTGCAGTTGCAGTGAAGCGTGAAAGGTTTTTCTTGGAATCGATCTCAGCCGCTGCGTGGAGTTTGTTTTCAGGCGAGATGACTGCGAAAATGAAGTATCCGTAGTTGACTCCGATCCAGTTTACGAGGTCTCCCGCTTCGAAAAAGTCCTTGATGTCGCCGCTGTCATCCATCTCGTCGAACTTTCCGTCTGCATTCTGAGCGACGATCTTGAACTTCTTGTTGTAGGATGAAAGGATGTCGGAGTTTTCGAACTGCGAATCGAAAGAGACTGCCGGAGTCCATTCTACCGCGTTTTCGCCGTTGTTGATTATCGTTTTGGAAACGGTGAGGTTGAAATCGTCTTTCAAAGTTATCGTTTTCTGTTCGGTAACGCCTTGATTTTCATAGATGAATGTTACGGAATCGGCACTCTGGGCTGCAAGCTCGTAAGCGGGTTCAGCGCCGAAAACGGAGCTCATTGCCGGAAAGTATGCACCCTGCGTGAGACCTACCGAAAGATCGACTTCTTTCGATTTGTATCTCTCTTCCGTGATGAGCGACTTCGTGACTTTTCCTTCAAGAGTCGAGAAAGTGAGCTCAAGTGCGCCGTTAGAGATGTTTCCCGTTTTTTCGGGGTTCGTCTTGTCGGCAGTGGGCTGCGCAGTTTCCACGTTTGCGGCCGGCTTTTCTGCGACGATTATGTTTTTGGGTGCGTCTTCAGTCGTTTTTTCAGCCTGCTCAGTCTGTTCCTGCTGCTTTTTTATCGCTTCAGGATCGGGTTTCGGGGCGAAGAACTCGCTCCAGATGAACATTACAGCGACCGAAAGGATCATCGCGATTATGAAGTTCTTGTTCATTTTCAGCTCCTATTTTACAGGGTCGTAACCACAGTTTTTGTTTAACGGATTGCAGCGGAGTATTCGCCAGATCCCCATCAACGCGCCTTTGAACGCGCCGTATTTTTCGATAGCCTGGATCATGTAGGTCGAGCAGGTCGGATAGAATCTGCACTGTCCGCCGAAGTAGGGCGAAAGGAATTTTTTATAAAGCCTGACGAGAAATATCAGAAATTTTGCCATTGAATTTCTCCGCAAAATAGAGGAAATCGCGCTTGATCTCGTCAAAACTGAGTTCGCTTTTTCTCGGGATCACGACAAGATCCACCGGACGCGCGAAAGCGGCACGGTTGAGCCTGAAAACTTCGCGGATCCACCTTTTCGTTCTGTTTCTCGTGACGGAATCACCGACTTTTTTCGTGACGATAAGACCGAGTCTCATTCTGTCCGATTCCATGAAATTGAAGACAAGCAATTTAGTCTTGAAAACGTTACCCTCGGTTTTTAACCTCGAGTAATCATGACCTTTTCTGATTTTATCCTGTTTGGAAAAAGAAAAAACCAATAGATTTTCGCCGACTACTTTTCAAATATAGCAACCGAAAGAAGCTTTCTGCCTTTTTTTCTGCGTGCTTTGATGACGTTTCTGCCGTCAGCGGTTCTCATTCTTTTTCTGAAGCCGTGAGTTCTTTGTCTCGAAATTTTGCTCGGCTGATATGTTCTTTTCATAACAATCTCCCTAAAAATGACCTAAACCAAAAAACCGCGACAGCATACTCAGAAATTCCTGAAAGTCAAATTTTAGGTCGTGTTTTCTCTCTTAAATTTATACCTGAAGATGAAAATCCGACCTTGAAACGATGCTTAGAAGGTGCTGTTTTCGGCGTATTTACTTGACGTATAGTGTTTTGGCTGTTATTTTTCGGTGCTTTTTTTTGAGAAGGGTTGAAATTGTTGCAATTTTTTTACAAGTTGGGACGCAGTTTAAGTGATTTTATGCGCTTCCTGGGTGATTGCTGCCGCTGGCTTTTCGTGCCGCCGTACAGGATCGGCCAGATTGCGGAACACATCGAAAGGATCGGAATCCAGTCTATTCCGATAGTTGCGCTTTCGGTTTTTACTACGGGTATGATTCTGGCGCTCCAGCTTATCAACATCATGTATATTTTCCGTGCCGAAACTTTTGCGGGAGCGGCTGTTGCGATTGCGATGAGCAGGGAATTGGCGCCTGTCGTCACCGCTATTGTGCTGATTGCTAAAAACGGTTCGGCGATGACGGCTGAGATCGGAAGCATGCAGGTCACCGAACAGATCGCGGCGATGGAAACTATGGCTGTAAGTCCTCTGCGCTATCTTGTCGTGCCGCGCATTTTTGCTTCGATTTTAGCTTTTCCGGCTCTTACGGCTGTTGCGAATGCGGTCGGAGTCTACGGCGGATACTTTGTTGCGGCGCACGTTATGAACGTAAACAGCGTAGCCTACTTGAGCACGATGTATTTTTACGTTGATCCGGACGACATCTGGACCGGGCTCATCAAAGCGGCTGTTTTCGGCTTCATCGTCACGGTTATATGCTGCTATCAGGGTTTGCAGACAAGCGGCGGAGCGAAAGGTGTCGGCAGAAGAACCACGGCGGCGGTCGTCATTTCAACGGTCGCAATTCTTGTCGCCGACTATGTAATGACTTTTTTGTTTATCAGATTTTTGGGAATGTAATGGAAAACGCTATCGTCAGGGTCCGCAGCCTTTACAAGTCTTTCGATGAGCACAAAATTCTGAACGGAGTCGATCTCGACATCGAGGAAGGGCGCATCACTGCGGTTATCGGCAAGAGCGGAACGGGAAAAAGCGTCCTCCTGAAGAATATCATCGGCATTCTGAAACCCGATAAAGGTGAGATTTTTTTCCGCGATTCCGATATCGCTAAAATGAATAAGGAAGAACTTCTGGAAATTAGAAAAAATATAGGTTATCTTTTCCAGGATGCGGCGCTTTTTGATTTTATGTCGGTTGAGGATAATATAAAGTTTCCTCTTGTCGAGCAGCTCGGGCTGAAAAACGGCAAAGAGCTTTCGGCCAGAGTCGCGGAACTGCTCGAACTTGTGGGGCTTCCGGGAACTGAGAAAAAGTTTCCGTCGGAGCTTTCGGGAGGCATGAGGAAAAGGGTCGGTCTGGCGCGTGCTATTGCGGTGAAGCCGAAAATCGTCCTTTTTGACGAACCGACGACCGGGCTTGACCCGATTTTGGCGGAAAGTATTGACGCGCTTATTGATATGGTAAACAAGGAACTGAATATGACCTGTGTAGTTATAAGTCACGATATAGCTTCGGTTTTCAGGCATGCCGACAAGATTGCGCTGCTTTATGACGGCGTGATCCAGTTCTGCGGAACGCCGGACGAGGCGCTTGCTTCTACTCATGAAGTTATGCAGCGTTTTATTTCCAATTCATTCAGGGGAATCGGTGCGGAGAGGAGATGACGAGAGCAGTTAAGATAGTGATATTTTTCGTTTTGTGTTCGTGCTGCGCCGGGATCTACATCTATAAATCGGCCGATTTCTTTGAAGGCGACACAAAAACATATTTTGCGTTGGCCGACGATGCAATGGGGCTTCTGCGTGACAGCAACATTCTTGTTTCAGGTGTCGTTGTCGGAAAACTCGACAAGATCGGTCTTGAGAACGGAAAAGCCAAGTTTACACTCAAAATCTCCAAAGAATTAGTTGTTTACGAAAATGCAAAACTTGAAAAAGTGATGGAAAGCATGCTCGGAACTTATGTCCTTGTGCTTGAACCGGGCGACAGTACGGCTTCCGTGCTTAATGAAAATGACTACATAAAAAATGTGAAGACCGATTCAGGAATGTCTGCCGCGATGAACAAAGCCACGGATATCATGGAAAAAACCGACGCCCTGATGGAAAAGGTCATGGAGCGCGAAAATAAGGAGAAAATCGATAAAATCATCGATATGCTCGTCAGAATGACAGAAAACACGACGCAGAATATCGAAGGAAACATGAAGATGCTTTCATCGGTTCTCAAGGATATGTCGGATGTCATGCAGAAGGTGAATGCCAAAAGTGACACCGAAATGGAAAAACTGTCGAAAATATTGGAAAATACGCTCAAAGTTACCGACAGGATCGCCGAAATTTCAGACGGTAAGGACGAGAAACTGAATCAGACTCTTGATGATCTCAGAAACAGCCTGAAACTTATCGCTGACGAGCTTGCCGCATCCCGCGGAGCAATGCAGGATGTGCGTGAAATCACTTCGAATATGAACCAGATCACTGAAAAAGTGGCGAACGGCGAAGGAACGGTCGGTAAACTTATGACAGACGACAAACTTTATCAGGATATCGTCAAAGTTTCAGACAAGCTCACCGATTACGCCGATACGCTGCTCGGAATGAAGGTCTACGTTGACGCGCACTCGAACTACATGGTCTTCAACAATGCCTTTAAGACTTATTTCGATATCACGCTTCAGCCGCGCAAAGACCGCTTTTATCTGCTCGGTGTCGTCGATGATCCGCGCGGCAATGTTTCGCATACAGTGACGACCCATACGACTGATGTCGACGGCACGACATACATCGTAGAAGACGACAAAACTGTTGTTACAGACAAGCTGAAATTTAATTTGCAGATAGGTCGAATTTTCGGGCCGGTCGCACTTCGCGGCGGTATTTTCCAGAACAAGGCTGGCTTTGGAATTGACTACAATCCGTGGAAATACGTTTCGCTTTCAGCCGAGATCTTCGATTTCGGAAGCGGCGGTGCGCCTCAGCTGCGGGTTCAGGGTCTGGCCCGTCCGCTGCTTTGGACGATGGAGCCTTTCAGCTGGCTTTACATTACGGCTGGCGGCGAAGATCTCATTAACGGAGAGCGCGATCTTTACTTCGGTCTGGGACTCAGATTCGACGACGACGATCTCAAAAGCATAGTTTCCACAGTTCCAAAACCATAAAATCGGTGAAAAATGCGTCCTGAAATAAGAAAAATAGTTATAGATCCTGAGTTCGGAAACGCGGAACTTCCGCACAGAATCGCTGAAAAACTCTCGCTCAAGCCCGAATTTATGACGAAAGAGGAACTTTTGGATGAAATCAGGCAGAATTCCGGCGTTGATCTTTTCAAAACCGCGAAAAAAGTGCTTTTTTTCACTGAAAACAAAGGGCGTTTCCTCAAAAAATGCCCCGGTAGCAAAGGAGTTGTCTGCTGCAACTACTACACGATAAACAGCGTCACAGGATGTCCTTACGACTGCTCCTACTGTATTCTGCAGCACTACATCGGCAACAATCCGTTTATTACTGTTTTTATGAATAGAAAAAAGGCGATAGAAGAAATCGTTTCGTTCCTTGCCGAAAACCGGTTTCTCCGCGTAGGAACAGGGGAACTGGCAGATTCGCTGGCGTTAGATTACCTGCTTGACGAGAGCGGATTTTTTATCGGAGAACTCTCAAAACGATCACTTTTTGAGAGAGTCCAGTTCGAGTTTAAAACCAAATCTGCCGAAGTGGAACGCCTGCTTGAAGTGAAAGATCTCTATCCGGATTCAAATATTGTCGCGGGATTTTCGGTGAATATTCCCCGTTTCAGCTCTTGCGAAGAGCCGGGAACGGCAACGCTTGAAGAGAGAATGAACGCGGCTGCACAGCTTCAGGCGAAGGGAGTCAAAGTCGCGATACATTTTGATCCGGTGCTTATGCTGGAAGAACTTTTCGACGACTATATGCAGCTCATAGATTCCATTTTTTCGCGTCTCGATCCAGAAAAAATCGCGTGGATCAGCATGGGCGGTTTCCGTCACACGCTTGCTTTAACCGAAACGATTATCGAGCGCAACCCGAAAAGCCTGCTTCTGCGCGGCGAAATGTTTCCTTCTGACAGTGACAACAAACTTCGCTATCTGGCGTTTGTCCGCCGCAGATTCTATACAGCCTTTAACGAGCGGATATCACGCTTTTTCAAAGGCAATCCACCGCTTTATATGTGTATGGAAAAGGCTTTCATGTGGTCTGATATGAAAATGCCGCTTCCTGAAGAAGTATTCCGCAACAACAAATAAAAACACTCTCTTTCTTTGACTTCAAGCGATTCTGTTAGCCTGAATTAAGTGAAAATTTAAGTTTTTGAGCAAAAAAAACCGGGCTTTTCAGCCCGGCTTTAAAGAATCAACTGACCGATTAGAGGCAGGTTCCTAATTTCGAACCTTCCTCATTAGGAGTTTCGATGTAGGCTTTGTATGTTTCTGCATTCCAAATAGGAATAAGAACTGCATCGGAGTTGTCATAAGAGCATACAGGATGGTTTACAGGATCTATCTCGATGCCCTGATCTTCCATTTTTACGTCCGTAACGATTGCGTTGCCAGGATAAGACTTGTTGCTTTCAGGAGACGGCAGAGAGTTGTCCCATTTAACAACGGCGATGACTTTCCATTCATTGACATTGATTTTGAAATCTGTCGCAGAATAGTTGTCAGCCGGACGTTTGCCGTCGGAACTTGCTTTTCTCGGAGCTTCGTCACCGTCAACAAGAATTTCGACTCTGGCGTCAACTGTATAAGCTTTGTCTTCTCCGGTGTAAGTGGAATCGCAGCGGTCTCCTGCACCATCACTGTAATTTGAAACACATGATACGTAGCCGATGACAAGAAGATATTCATCGTCAATAACCGGAACATCGGGAACGCCGTCGCCGTTAGCATCAGTAATCGGACCCAAACCTATGGTTTCAGGTGTTTCGTAGTTGTTGCCGCCCCAAGTATTATCGATATCGAGAGAAGCATGCCATTGGATCGTTAAACCTTCATCAACACCGTCAAGACCGTTATCACCGAACGAACAGTCGTCATGGCGCCAATAAGCTTCGCATTCATCTTTGTTTGTAGATGGATCTATAGTGCCCAACGCGCAATCAACATTTCTTGCTTTTGTTCCGAGTAATCCTTCTGTCGGCGTGAAATTATATGATCCTGCTTCAAGACTGCTCTTTTTGATCATGTGAATATCGACGTCGACGATTGTACCTTCTTTGGATTCCGATTCTGCTTTTGTTCTGAATCCCTGTTTATAGGAAAGCTGTGCAACTACACGAGCCTGCGGGATGATTTTCGGAACGACTGTTATGTCGGCCGTGTCACTGACAAGGTCAGTTTCTTTATCAACGGTTTCAGCCTGAATGCTGATTTTGTAATATTTTGTACGTTGCTCTTCGCAGTATTTCTGGCGGCAGATAAGGTAATCTGAAAGTTTGAGGAAAAGGAACTCATCAGGATTGTTTTTGTCATATACCGGTTCGTTTCCGCATTCAGAAGCACATTTTGCAGCATCAAAATCTTTATTCTTGTTTTCTTCGCCGGGATATCTTCTCGGAGTGATCATCAAACCTGTGAAAGAAGCTCTTTTCGGGTTGCCTCTCTTTCCGTCGTCAGGAAGCCACTGACCAGCTGCAGCATCCATTTCTGAAAGTTTGAGTTTCGAATCATCAAGAAGAGGAGTCGGAGACTCTTTCATTTCCCATTTATATTTGATGTAGTATCTTTCTTCCCAGTTTGCAAGACATTTGTCAGGATGATCAGGATCGGAAACGCAGGTTTTTGAAAGATCCATATCAACTTTATCATAAATGTTTCTGTATGACATCGGCTCAGTGATAGGAGTTCTGAAGGCAACATGGATTATCGGTTTTGGCGGTTTGTTGGGCTGCCTTGTAATCTGGATACGATAGCTTGTCGAGCTTTCGCCGCAAGTATCGGTTTTGCCTTTCGTCGGATCGTTTGTGCAGATTTCGATAGAGAAATCGCCGTTAAGTCTGTAACCTTCGATAGGATTGTCCTTGAGGTAGGTTGCTGCAGCCTTGTCATAGCTGATGCGGATTTTGAATTTTGAGTTGTATTTTTTCGGGTCGAAACCTTTTTTGCAGACTTTGTCAGCGGAGTCGAGCTGAAGCGGGCAGAGTGAAGCGATTGAATCATCTTTGTTTTCGCCCAAATAGTCGAAAGTAAGTCCTTTTGCGTTGTATCCTTCAGCTGCAATGCCGTTTTCCATCTTCTGAACTTCGAGCTGGAAAAGTTTTTTGTAGTTCGGATCGCCAAGGTTTGCTATGAGTTCACCGTTCGGATCAATCATGTTGATTTTTCTGATTTTGAGTTCGCCGGTAACACCGCGGTTGTAGATTTCGAACTCTTTGGTGATTACGTCAGCAACTTCCGCTCTTACGGTTTTTACATAAACAGGAGCATCTTCTTCTATAACAGCTCCCGGTTCTCCGTCAACATCTTCATCTGATTCAGCATCATCTTCATCCGGGGTTGTTGGATCAATGTCTTCGTCAGGTTCGACATCTTCATCTGTTTCGGTCGGTTCTGTTGTCGGTTCGTCGGTCGGCTCGGTCGTCGGCTCTTCGGTCGGCTCTTCGGTTGGTTCCGCAGTCGGTTCGGTTGTGTTGTTTCCGTCATCCCACGGATAGTAAGCGAAGACCATTTTCGCCGGGTTCGACGCAATTTCGGGTTTTCCTTCAACATCGTAGCTGTTGCATGAAACGAAAGCTGAAATTCCGAGCAACAACAGTGTAACTACCAGTAATCTCTTCATTTTTTCTGAACCTCCAATAAATATTCCAAGAATCACATAGCCAAACTTCGCGTAATTATAGGTATAAGCGTTTAAAAGTCAAAAATAAAAAAGGGAATCTGAAAAATTATTTCGTCAGGATTTTTTTGCCCAGAATTTTGCGGTCATTCTGAAAATTCTTTTACGCATCTGACTGAATATCCGTCGGCGCGTCCTCCGGTTGCTTTCGGTGATGCTGAAACCTGATCTTCGTACTGAAAGGCGAGAGCATAAGCTCCGCACGGAACGGAAGAATCCTCCGACTCATCGGCATCGGCATACCAGTAGTTTCCCCAGAGTCCGGTTTTACTTCCCATAAGCATAGCATAAGAGCCGTCGTAACGCGCTGCGGCAGGAAAATAGGAGTAAGAATCCGACGCTTTATCAAGCAGGATATACCAGCCGTTTTTGTAGTCATTTCCGTCAATTACACCGTCATGATCGATGTCGTAAACGGAAAATCCGGATATATCTGTTTCATATCCGCCGCTTGAAGTGAAAAAGTCAAAAGTTCCTGCTTTAGGTACTCTGTATCCAATCGGACACGGGTCGAAAAGGCTCTTTTCACCGTCGGAGCCGCCCCAGAGCGCAGGATTCGAGAACTCTTTGCGCAGCCAGTCGCGGCACTCCGCAAACTGTGATTTGTTGCTCAAAACCGTTGTCGGGTTGGAAACAGCATATTCAAGCGTGTTGCTATCGGTATTTTCCCACGACGAATGAGCGATTTCGACTTCATTCCCTTCCGCATCGTAAACAGGAACAGGCATGGTCGAAGTCGTCCCTCCTGAAACAACTGGAGAAGCCGGAAACGGATCTTTCCTTCCCCACTGGTAGAGCAATCCGTGACTTGCCGGTGAGTCAAAATCCAGTGACGTCGCGCCTAGATTTCTGTCCATCACCATAACGCCGTCTGCGGTTTTTACATCTGTTATATCTTCGTCCGAAAGCCAGATGTGCCAGCTCCAGATGATGTTTCCTGCTTCATCAAGTGCCGCTACAATAGCGTTCCCACCTAAATTTTTTGCGGTAAAATAAATTTTTCCATCTTCGAGTTGAAGTGAATCGATCAGACCGTTTTTATCACTCTGCCAGATGAGTTTTACATCCTTTGGATCAAGTTTTTTCTCAGTAAAATCAATGCCTTCAACCGCTTTGCCATTGCCGCGCACGGTCGCATCAAAGCTGTATTCTCCCGCAGTTTTTACGATGTAGCAGTTTGCCGTTCCGGTCTCGGAAAGGTCGGTAACGTTTTCCGGTTCATCGTCAGACTCTACTGGCTCTTCATCAGTCTGAGTCTGGTCTTCGTCATCCTGTTCTGATAGAGTGCCTGTATCATCAACATCTGCTGCGGAATCGCTGTCGTCTGTTGGATCCGTGCCGGTATCGACTACATCTTCATCGTTCTGCGGTTCGCCGGAATCGGTTTTGTCTTCATTTTTTGAGCCGTTTCCGCATGAAACCGCGAAAAAAGCGCAGAAAAGTGCAAAAACAAGAAAGGATTTTTTCATTTGATTTCTTATTTAGTCTGGACTTTTTTGCCCAGAATTTTGCAGCCGCGCGCTTCGAGGTCGGCGACGCTGTCGAAAGAGTAAATCGAGTTCATTTCGACATCAACGAGTTTGAGTTTCGGGTGATCATTGATCGGCGCGAGGTCGCGGAGCTGGTTATCCTGCATGTAAAGTTCTTCGAGAGACAAAAGTTTGCCGAGGACGAGGATGATGTCGATTCGGTTTATGTTGAGGCTTAAGACTTTGAGTTTCTGCAGGGGTTTGAGCGGGAATATCTCGATTACGGCGTTGTCGTTGAGGTAGAGATACTCAAGCTCTGTGAGGTCTGCGATCTGTGCGACATCGCTTATCCTGTTGCTGTTGAGCGAAAGTTTTTTGAGCTTTTTGAGTTTTGAAAAATCGGCGAGACCCTGTATTCCGTTGCGGCTGAGGTCAAGCTCTTCAAGGTTGACTAAGTCTTTTACCGGACGCATGTCGCCGATGAAATTCTTGTCAAGGTTGAGGTAGGTGAGACCGGTCAGAGTTTCGATCGGATACATCGATGTGATCTCGTTTTCGCCGAGGTCAAGGTATTTGAGGTTTTTGAGCTGTGAGAGCATCGAAATATCAACGATCTTGTTCTTTTTCAGAACGAGTTTTTCAAGATTCGGAAGTTTTTCGATTCCTTTGATACTGTTTATGAGCGATTCGCCGAACGGGTTCGCTTTAAGCGTCTCTTCGGTGTTCGAGCAGTCAAGTTCTTGAATTTCCTCAAACTTCTTGTCAAGTTTTTTGATGCAGTTTATGAAAACTTTGTCTTCGAAGCCTTCGAAATTCTGCCCCGAACTGCACGAAATGAACAAAAACAGAACAGAAAGGACCGGAATAAGTGAAAATTTCATATTTTACCTCTTAATGAAAGCTATTTTTTCTTTTTGTCGGTATAGGAAAACGCTGTTCCGCTCTTCTTGACGATGATTTTTCCGTCGGTTTTGTCGGAGAAAAATCCCGCTTTGACGAGCGCGGTAAGGATCTCTTTGCGCTGATTCTTGCCGATGACCATATCGGAAATTTCCATTGATTTTTTCGCGAAACCGTCGTTTGTTTTGGTCATCTCGCGGCAGTTGGATATCGTTGCACCGCTTGCACCCGCCGACATAGCCGCGTCAAGCATCTCTTTCGACTGAGTGTCGTTGCAGATGAGCATGATGTTCTCGAGATTCGTGAAATATACTCTTTCAACTGCGTTTTTGGCGTTGAGAGTCCGTTTTCTCCACTCGGTGCCGCCCTGTATCGAGTCGATGACGCTGATTATCTGGCCCATGCTGGCAGCCGCGCGGTTCGCTCCGAAGAAAGTCTTCGAGTCGAGAGTCGCGAGATTTATCGGATATGAGAAAATGAATCCCATGCCGGGACGATCTAAGTGGCCTCCTTCGATGAGAAGATCCATCATTCCCTGTGCGTCATGGTTTGCAACGGCGATGTTTATCGTCTCTTTTTCAGCAGGGATCGTGATTCGGATAAGTCCCATTCTGTCGCGGATTCCGCCGCCGATACCGTATGAGATCATCGGAACGCACGAGCCTTTGTCGATTGCGGTTTTCGCAAGTGCCAGGCCTCTTCCGCGCTGGGTGATAGCGCAGATTCCCATGTAGTTCGACGGAGTCTCTTCAAACGGGAAGTCGAATCCGTCGAAATTTTCGTTATTTTCGCTTTTTTCAATCAAAACTGCTTCTTCGGTGAATATCGAGCCGCGTCCTTCCTGCGAGAGGTCTGCGCCGTAAACTATCTTGTCGAAAATCTCTTTTTCTTTTTCCGCCGGAACGTAGAAATGGTAAGTTTCGAGGATGTTTTCGGAGATTCCCTTACGGTTGAAAAGCCAGTGCTTGTCGGTCGAGACGATCGAGCTGCTGCGCTGTGCGATATAGTTGTCAATGCCGCATTCTTTCAGGGCTTCGGCGACTTTCGGAGAGACGTTCTTATAAACGCTGCAAGTGAATTTTGCTATATTCGTGAATTTCATTATCTGCCTCCGTTGTTTGAAGTCTGCATTTTCTTGGCCTTGCGGCTCGCGCTGATTCCCATGAGAAGGACTGCGAGGATCGGACATGCGGAAGCCATGCTGAGGATGCCGAAACCTTCGACGACCCCTTCAACTCTGGCACCTAAACCGAGACCCATTGCAAGGACGAGCGGAACTGTGACAGGACCTGTCGTAACACCTGCGCTGTCCCAGCCGATATTGACATACTGCTCATCGGAAATAGCCGTCAGAACAAGGAGGATCAGGTATGAAGGAACAAGCATCCAGAAAATCTGAATGTTCCAGATGATCTTGACTGCTCCGAGCGCGATGCCCAAACCTACGCCGAAAGCAACTGCGTAGATCAGAGTCGTTTTCTTGAAAGTACCGACAGAAAGTTCTTCTACTTTCATGCCGAGCGCATTCAAAGCGGGTTCGGCAAGTGTCGCTCCGAAGCCCATGATGAATGCGAAAAGAATGACTATCAGGTATCCGCCGCTGCCGCCGTTTTTGCCGAAAATGGGGCCAATCTGCGGAATGTAGCGGTAGATTTTTCTCGGTTCGTCGTAGTTTTTCTCAACGAACGGGATCTGCGAGTATTTGTTTTCGCCCTCTTTTTTGAAGAAAAATTCGTTGACTTCGCCGTCAGGCGTGATCGATTTCTGAACGATCTCCTTGTCGAAATTGTGCATCGTTTCCTGACTGTCGCTCAGTTCTATCGCGCTGAAAGAAGCGGGAAGACGCGAGCCGACCTGCGTTCCGATCTTGGAAAGGCCGTATTCCATGCCGATACCGAAAAGTCCCATGCCGAGAATAGAAATGAAAATTCCGAGGAAAATTTCATCCTTTTTCGGCAGTTTTTCACGCAGAAGAACGACGAAAACAAGAAGAATGAAGATGGTGAGCGGAAGGATCGCCTTTGCCGCTTCGAAGAATTTTGTGCTTACGACATTAAAGAGGTTAATTGCCTCTTCAACTGCTTCGTTAGCCGAAAGAGTTGCTTCGGAAAACTGCTGTTTTACAGCTTCGAATCTCTCTTCCGTTCCGACTATCTGGAGAGCTTTCTCGTGGTTGGAAACACTGAAGAAATCTGCCTGCGACATCGGTTCCGGCAGGCTCATGTTGAGTGCCGCGCCGAAAATGTAAACAGCCAGGATCGGGAATGCGCTGGCAAGTGTTACGACACCGAAACCCATCGAATCGCTGTCTTCGCCGCCGACTGTCCTGCAGATACCGATACCGAGCGCAAGAACAAGCGGAACTGTGACAGGACCGGTCGTGACTGCGCCGCAATCCCAAGCCAAACCCGTGATATAAAGCAGGTTCTGATCAAAAACGCCCCAGATCGTGAAGATGAGAAGGAGCGGAATGACTATTAAAATAAAAGGTTTGAGCGAGATCGACTTCATGAAGCGGAGCATACCGGCGATGACCGCGATGCCGACACCGATCCCGACGAATGCGACAAGATATTCGGCGTGCTGGTTGAGCATCACGAAGAGCAGGGGAGCTTCCCACGGCTTTACGAAAGAGCCGTTCGCCTTGAGGATCGCGATCGAAGGTTCGGCGTAAGTCGCACCGAAACCGAGGATGAAGCTGAACGCGATGATCGTGAAAAGCCCGCTTTTAAGCGGCAGTTTGATACCCAGAATTTCGCCGAGCGGCATGATTCCGAGGAAAAGACCTTCGAGGAAGAAGGCAAGACCTAAGATTACAAGGCCGATACCTACCGAAATGACGCCTGCTTCGTAGATCGGCATGCCGAGGATCATCGACTGGAAAAGAATGAGGTAGATGACTACCGGAAGGACGGAAACGAGCTGTTCCTTCAGCTTGTCCTTGCAGAAGCCGAGCAGCATCATCATTGACTGTTTCAGCGGAATTTTGAGTTTTTCCTGTTTGTTAGAAGCCATTTTTTTCTCCATAAAAGTTCAAAAAAAGCGTCCGATTATACGCAAAAAGGTTTTTAGTTCAAAAAAATCGGCCGGGGCGGCAAACGGTGTAAAATTTTGCTATTTTTCGGGTTTTGAGTAAAGTTTCTGCCGTTTTGTTTGATTACCGTTTTTTATTTAAGGTGTTTGAAACATGAAAATAAGTGAAATCGTTAAACTTCTCGATGCAAAGATCGTTTGCGGGGAAGAGTTTGCCGACCGCGAGATCGAGAGAGCTTTCGCGTCTGACTTGATGAGTGACGTTCTTACTACTCCTTTTGACAACGGAATTCTGATCACGGGACTTGCAAATCCGCAGTCGGTAAGGACGGCAGACATGATGGATGTTTCGGTTATACTTCTCGCAAGGAAGAAAAGGGCGACCGAAGAGATGATCAGTTTAGCTAAGGAAAACGATGCGGTGATAATCGAGTGTCCGCTCTCTGTTTTCCACATTTCGGGAATACTTTTCGAGCACGGATTGAAGCCGGTTTATTGATTTTTTTAGGGTGAGCCATGAAATTCGAATATCACGTGGAAGGCGGAGATTTCCTCAACGCAGGCAACGCTTCGGGCAACATCAAAAAGGTTTTGAAAAAACTCAATGTCGATCCCGGCGTGCTTAAACGTGTGGTCGTCGCGCTTTACGAAGCCGAAGTCAACATCGTGGCGCATGCTTACCGCGGAAACATCACCGCTGATATTTCACCTCAGAAGATAGAGATAGTTCTCGACGACGAAGGCCCGGGAATCCCCGACATCGGTCTTGCGATGCAGCAGGGTTATTCGACCGCTTCGACAAAAGTGCGCGAGATGGGTTTCGGCGCCGGAATGGGACTGCCGAACATCAAGGCAAACACTGACGATATGAAGATTGAAAGCGTTGTAGGCAAGGGGACGAAGCTCACGCTCTCGTTTAATCTCGCCTGACGGAGGGTAAATGTCCAATCGTAAAAGACCTTTTTTTCACCACACACTTAGGATAAACAAAAACAAATGCATAGGCTGCACGCACTGCATGAGGACCTGTCCCACAGACGCGATCAGGATCCGCGGCGGAAAGGCTTCGGTGAACCCTGACAAGTGCGTTGACTGCGGAATGTGCATGATATCGTGCAAACACGACGCGATACTGGTAGAGCAGGACGATTTCCAGAAAATTTTCGACTACAAATACCGCGTTGCGCTCATTCCGTCGGTATTTCTCGGCCAGTTTGACGAGAACGCCGGTGCAAAACTGATATTCAAAGGTCTTCAAAGCGTAGGTTTTACGCATGTTTACGAGGTTTCGCGTGCTTCAGCCCTTTTTGAAGAGGCGCAGAAGGAGTATGAAAAGAAGGATGAAGCTGAATTCCCGCTGATATCTTCTTTCTGTCCTGCGGTCATAAGGCTTATCCAGGTGCGTTTCCCCTCGCTGCTCAAGCATATCGCTCTTGTAAAGCCTCCGCTTGATATTGCCGCGGTTCACTGCCGCAACGAACTCAAGAAAACTGGAATCAATCCGACGGAAATAGGGATTTTCTACGTTTCACCGTGCGCTGCGAAGATCGTCGCGATCAAACACCCGGTAGGTGAGAAAAAATCGAATATCGACGGCGTCATCAATATGGATTTCATCTATAACAAGATCTATCCTTTCGTGTCGCACCACAAAAAAGACGATGAAACGCTCTGCCGTCCGGCAGACAACGACCATGTTGCGTGGGAACTTACAGGCGGAGAGTGCATGAGACGCGACAACCACGCGATGGCGATTGACGGAATCCACAATGTAATCGAGATACTGGACAAACTTGAAAACGGAGACCTTGACGAGAACATAAATTTCCTTGAACTCAGGGCATGCGATGAAAGCTGCGCCGGAGGAATCCTTGTTCCGGGAAACCGTTTCCTGACAGTCAGAAACCTTTTCCAGCGCGAGAATCTGCCATCGTGCAATGTTGCAAAATCGGATAAAAACGATCCGGCATGTGCAAACTGCAGCCTTTTCGGCAAATGCGGGAAGGAATATCTCAAAGAGGCATTAAACCTTGAAAAACTTCAGCCGAGATCGATGCTTTCGCTCGACGATGACATGGAAAAAGCGCTCGAAAAAATGGAGCACGTCGATACGATCATGCAGGTCCTTCCCAATATCGACTGCGGAATGTGCGGCTCTCCTTCATGCCAGTCTCTTGCAGAGGATATCGCACGCGGCATCGCAGAGATCGACCAGTGCGTTTTCTTAAGGATCACGGCTACAAAAGACTCCGAAGATGTAAAGACCTTAAAAGAATCTGTCCGCAACGTCTGGGGCAGGATCAATAATAACGAATAATTGCGCCGTAGAGATCCCGAGATTCCGTTATCCCGTGTTGCGCCGCCGTCGAGATCTCGAGATTCCGAGATTCCGTTATCCCGATAAAATTCGCGGCGCTATTTATTCCTCACGCACTTCACAAAATGCGTTTCGTTTTTAGCTGCTTGATTTTCTTTGGTTCCTTCTTTTGAAATCGTGAAAACCAAAACTTTTTCACTGTGAAACTGTGTTTTCGTCCAGAATGATCCGAACTCGAAATTTTCTTCGTATTTCACGCACTTTCCGCAGAGTTCTGTTTCGCAGCCGTCCCATTCGCAGCTGTCTGTAACTGCGCAGAAGTCTGAGTTTTCTTCTTCAACGCAGAGTTCATCGATGCTTTTTATTTCCTGAATTTCAGGCAGCCGCCAGTCATCAAAGCCGCTTTCTTCAAGGTCGTCGCAATAAGCGAGTGCCTTTTCAAAAGTCATTGTTTCGTGAGAAGTTTGCGACCAGGAATAAGGGTATTTGTAGGGATTTTTACGCAAAAAAAATCCTGCCGCGACAGCAGCAGCGATCAGAAGAACCAAAAAGATTCTTTTTTTCGCCGGGCGTCGGGCAGGATATGAAAAACCGCGTGATCTCAAAGGTTTATGCGTTCATAGCCTTGAGGAAATCCTTGTTGGATTTTGTCTTGCTCATCTTGTCGAGCATGAACTCCATGGAGTCGATGACATTGAGCGGGTGAAGGAGCTTTCTGAGTATCCAGACTTTGTTGAGAACGTCCGGTTCGAGAAGGAGCTCTTCCTTTCTTGTCGCCGACTTGTTGATGTCGAGACACGGGAAAATTCTCTTTTCCATGAGCTTTCTGTCAAGGTGAACTTCCATGTTACCGGTTCCTTTGAACTCTTCGAAAATGACTTCGTCCATACGGCTGCCGGTATCGATAAGAGCAGTCGCGATGATGGTGAGCGAGCCGCCTTCCTCGATGTTTCTTGCTGCACCGAAGAATCTTTTCGGTTTGTGGAGTGCGTTTGCATCAACACCGCCGGAAAGGATCTTGCCTGACGGGGGAACGACGGCGTTGTAAGCACGTGCAAGTCTTGTGATCGAGTCGAGAAGGATAACGACATCTTTGCCGTATTCTACCATTCTCTTAGCCTTTTCGAGAACCATTTCAGCGACCTGAACGTGGCGGGTAGCGGGTTCGTCGAATGTCGAAGCGATGACTTCAGCCTTAACGCTTCTCATCATATCGGTAACTTCCTCGGGACGTTCGTCGATAAGGAGAACGATGAGGAAAATGTCGGGATGGTTTTCGGTGATCGAGTGAGCGATGTCCTGAAGAAGGACGGTCTTACCGGTTCTCGGCGGAGCAACGAGAAGACCACGCTGTCCCATGCCTATCGGAACGAGGAGATCCATGATCCTTGTCGACATAACCGTGCTTTTTGTTTCAAGGTGGATCTTCTGAGTCGGGTAGAAGGGAGTGAGGTTGTCGAAAAGAGGTGTGTGTCTGTTCTTTTCGATGTCTTCGGACTCAAAAACTGATGTGATCTTCTGAAGTGCGAAGTATCTTTCGCCTTCTTTCGGGCTTCTGATCTCGCCGCTGATCGTCTGACCTGTGCGGAGACCGTATCTTTTTATCATTGACGGCGGAACGTAGATGTCGTCGGGACCCGGAAGGTAGTTGTATTTCGGGCTTCTGAGGAAACCGAAACCGTCCGTGAGGATCTGAAGGACGCCGTCCGCTTCAATAATTTCATTGTTTTCAACGAGTTTCTGCAGGATCTCGTAAATAAGTTCCTGAACTCTTTTCGATGAAGCCTCTTCGATGCCGAGCTGTTCGGCCATTGCGACGAGTTCATCGGGTTTTCTGTTCTTCAATTCTTGTAAATTCATAAGATTCTCCAAGTGGTTGATAAAATATCGAAATTAAAGGACTCTTTCAAAGAAGTTACCCATTTCTTACCTAAATAACGAGGAACGATTTTTGATTTTTGTTAAAACACCCAAGCATTGGCATTGAGAGTGAACAAAACGAAATTCACGGGCTGGATAGATAGTAAATAAAAGGCGTTTGTCAAGATTTTTTTGCTCTCGTGCTGTAAACAAGCGATTTTCCTGAAAATTTTTTGCCGGTTTTTGCGCGTTGGTCCGATGGATAAAGGCTTTTTACTCGACTTTGCTGTAATATATCCTCGCCGTGACGCGCAGAGGCTTTACCGATTCGCCGCCGGTGACGGAAATACGGTATGATATCGGTCCGTTGTGACCTTTTGCCGCCTGGTCGACGTATGCGATGAAGTATCTGAAGCCTTCATTCTCTTCGGGAAAGAATATGCTGAAAGGTGATTCCACGAGTTGCGACGGAAAGTAACCCATGACCGTGCCGAATTCGACATTTATTTCAGGCATCGGGTCGTTTTTAGCCGCATCTTCATCAAGGTATCTTATCTCGAGAAGCATTTTAGCATGCTGATTCGGATCGGCGTCGAAATTTCCTTTCAAGTCGTGCGTGCTCAGTTCGAATGAGGGGGTTTCGCTGTTTATTACGGCCGATTTTTTCATTACTCTATATCCTGTTTCATCAGGATCGCCGTAATCCCAGACAGATTCAAGGTCACCGTTAAAATTTATACCGTTCACTTTGTAGAGAACCGGAAATCCGAATGTCGGGCTGAAGTAAACTTCGCCAGTGAATTCGTTGTCACCCAAAAACTCGCTGAGAGGCCCTTCGCTTATCTTTCCGCTTCCAGTGTAGTGGCGCAGTCCTGAATACGAGCCTGAAGGAGTGCTTATCGAAACATCCTCCTCTTCAAGTTTTACTGTCCATTCGAATGAAACATCGACTTCGATCGGCATACCAGGGAGTTTTATCGTGAATTCACCGTTTCCTTCTGCCGTTTCGCCGAGTTCAGGCAGCTCGATGTCGACCGGCTGTTTGGGTTTTGTTCCCTCTCCGCTGTTCGATGTGTAGCCTCCGAAAGTCAGATGTCTTACGTCTTTTGTCACCGGCCACGGAGAAATAAGCATTTTCGCCTCGGTGTTTCCGTCTATTTTGACATCGATCACATCGAAAATTTTTCCGCCGAATTCCGATGACCCCGATTTCACAAGAACATGAGGCTTCTTTTCATTTGCAAGCATGCCTGCATTGATTTCGATATTGCTTGTGACACTCGGTTCGCCGTAAGGACTTTTTTCGGCGTTGAAAGAGTCACTGCTTCCACCGCTGCATGAGACCGCAAGAAGCGCGAATAATGCAAAAAATACGATTTTTTTCATGTTACCCTCCAATTATTTATCCAGACTCGCCTTATATTTGAATATCTTGTCGCGGAGCATTGCGGCGTATTCGAAATCCCAGCTGTCGGCAGCTTTTTTCATTTCGCTTTCGAGTTCGGAGATGAGTTTTATGATCTTATGTCTCGGCGCTTTGGGTGAATCGTCCTTCGAGTGGCCCGGGATGTGGGCTTCGATGTCGAGTATCGCTTTATTGCTGACGCTGTGCGGCGTGATCCCGTGCTCGGCATTGAATTTTTCCTGTATCTGCCGGCGGCGCATGGTCTCATAAACTGCGTTTTTGAGGGAATCTGGCATCGTGTCGGCAAAAAGGAGCGCCCGTCCTTTTTCGTTTCTCGCGGCACGCCCTATCGTCTGGATGAGCGAGGCTTCGCTGCGCAGAAATCCTTCTTTGTCGGCATCCAAAATGGCGACGAGCGATACTTCGGGAATGTCGAGGCCTTCACGCAGAAGGTTGACTCCGACAAGAACATCGAACATGTTTTTCCTGAGTTCCATGACGATCTTGAGCCGCTCGATGCTGTCGATATCGCTGTGGAGATAACGCGCTCTGATGCCGCGTGCCTTGAGGAAATCGGTGAGGTCTTCCGCCATTTTTTTCGTAAGAGAGGTGACTAAAACTTTGCCGCCATCAGCAGTTTCTTTCACAATCTCGTCGTAAAGTTCAGCGATCTCGTTTTTCGCCGGAAGCACCTGCGGAAGCGGGTCTAAAAGTCCGGTAGGTCTATTGATAAGCTCAATGATCTCGCGAACTTGATCTATCTCGTACTCTTTCGGAGTCGCCGAAACGAACATTACTTTATCGGTCTTTGAAATGAATTCGTCGAAGTTGAGAGGCCTGTTGTCAAGCGCGCTCGGAAGGCGGAAACCGTAGTCCACGAGCACCTCTTTTCTAGCTCTGTCGCCGCGGTACATTCCCTTTATCTGCGGCAGAGTGACGTGCGATTCGTCAACGATGACAAGGAAATCGTCACCGAAATAATCCATGAGTGTGGGCGGAGTTTCGCCCGCTTCGCGGTTTGTGATGTAGCGCGAATAATTCTCGATCCCCGAGCAGTATCCGGCAGTCTCTAACATCGCAAGATCCTGCGTCACGCGCTCTTTTATCCGCTGCGCTTCGATGAGTTTGCCGCTCTCTTCAAAGTATTTTATCCGCTCGGCAAGCTCCACTTTTATCTTTTCGACAGAGCGCTTCAAAGTCTCCTTTTCGGCAACGTAGTGGCTCGAAGGATAGACGCTCACTGAATCCAAGTTCTTGATTTTCTTACCTTCGAACGGTTTTATCAGCGAGATCTCCTCGATCTCATCTCCGAAATACGAGATCCTCACCGCGACATCCTCTTCATACGGCGGAAAGATCTCGACGACATCGCCTTTTACGCGGAATTTGCAGCGCTGAAGGTCTGTATTTGTCCGCTCGTACTGTGTTTCGACAAGGTCTTCGCAAAGTTTTTTCATCGGGTAGGTGTTACCGACAAAAAGTTTTATCGTGAGATCCTTGTAGTATTCGGGTGAGCCGATGCCGTAGATCGCACTCACCGAAGCGACGATGACGCACTGCCTGTTTTCAAGCAGGTGAGCCGTGGCGTAGTGGCGCATCCGCTCGATGTCGTCGTTGCGCGCCGCATCCTTTTCGATGTAGGTGTCGGTCGTCGGAATGTAGGCTTCAGGCTGGTAGTAGTCGTAAAACGAAATGAAATATCCGACCGCGTTTTCTGGAAAAAAGTTCTTGAATTCGCCGTAAAGCTGTCCCGCAAGCGTCTTGTTGTGTGCGATGACGAGTGTCGGCACGTTCAAAGCCTTGATTAGATGCGCCATGACGAAAGTTTTGCCAGTTCCCGTCGCACCCAAAATAAGCTCGCGCTTCGAGCCGTTCTTGAAATTGTTTATGACTTTTTTTATCGCCTCGGGCTGATCCCCCGCCGGCTCAAACTGCGAATGAAGCTTGAATTCCATCGGTTTCTCCAAAAAACAGGGAAATTTACACATAAAAAGCAAAATGTCGAAAAATATTTCCGATTTTGTATGAATTGGCTGCCGGCTCTTCACTTTTCCGATTTTTTCCGTATCATGGGGCGATTTTTGGTTTTTATTATTGGAGAAAAATATGAAAGTAAAAGAACTTATTGAAAAACTCGATCTTAAGATTTTCACCGAAAAAGGTGATCTTGAAAAGGAAATTACCGGCGGCTACACGGGCGATCTTCTCAGTGATGTCATGGGAACGGCGAAAGACGGAAATGTTCTCGTAACGGTTCAGTCGCACAAAAACGTAACAGCTATCGCTTCTCTCAAAGAGCTTGCGGCAGTCGTTCTGGTCAAAGGAATCTCTCCCGAACCCGAAATGCTCGAATCGGCAAATGACGAGGGAATCGCAGTTCTCGGAACGAAAGAGAACGCTTTTGTGATTTCGGGAAAAATTTACGAACTGATCAAGTAAAACGATGAACCAGTACAGGGCTGATCTTCACATCCACACGCTGCTTTCCCCGTGCGGTTCGCTCGAAATGAGCCCCGCCGCGATTTTGGAAGCGGCTGCCGAAAAGGCGCTCGACATCATCGGTATCGCCGACCACAATTCGACGAGGCAGTCAACGATCATCCGCGACATGGCGAAAAAATACGGAATTTTTGTTCTCTGCGGTGCCGAGATCAACACGAAAGAGGAGATCCACTGCCTTGCTTTCATGGAAGACGACGAAAAGCTTGGCATTTTCCAGAATTATCTCGACGAACATTTGATAAAAGTGCCGAATAATCCCGAAAAAATGGGCTATCAGGTCGTCGTGAACGAGGCTGAGGAGATAATCTATGAAGAGGAGAATCTTCTCATCGCCGCGATAGATCAGGATATCGAAGCGGCTGAAAAATTCGTCCACTCGTTAGGCGGGATATTCATTCCGGCGCACATCAACAAAACTGTGAACAGCCTGCTCGGACAGCTCGGTTTCATTCCGCCGGATCTTAAACCTGATGCCGTAGAAATTTCGCGGCACATCACGAAAGAAAAATTTTTAGCTGAAAATCCGTTCGTAAAAGGTTTCAACGTAACGACGGCGAGCGACGCGCACATTCCTGGCGATGTCGGAAAGATCGCATCTGTTTTTGAGATAGAAAAAAGGAGTTTCGCCGAAATAAAAATGGCGCTTCACGGCGAAAACGGAAGGAGGGTTATCACAAAATGAAGGAACTTGCGCTCCACATTCTCGATATTCTTCAGAATTCGACCCGCGCAAAGGCGAATAAGATCGAACTCAACATTTTTGAAGACACCAAGGAAAACGTCTATTCAATAGAAATAAAAGATGACGGCTGCGGAATGTCGCCGGAACTTCTTGCCCGCGTCACAGACCCCTTCACGACGAGCAGAACTACGCGCAAAGTCGGTTTGGGAGTTCCTCTTTTCAAACACACGGCAGAGCAGAGCGGCGGACACCTCGAGATAACATCAAAAGAGGGAGTCGGAACCACGATCAAAGCTACGATGCAGCACGACCACATCGACAGACCGATCTTGGGAAGCGTTGCCGCGGTATTTGTCCAGACAGTCGCTTCAAATCCCGAGATCCGCTTCATCTACACCCACACGAAAGACGGGAAAAGCTACGTTTTCGACACCAAAGAGGTCAACGAGGCTCTTGACGGAATGCCTATCCAGAGCCCGGAAGTCATCAACTATCTCATCAGCATGATAAACGAAAATCTGAAAGAGATCGGGGTGAACTGACTGATTTTATTGACAGTTAGTTTGTGCTAATTCTGATTAAAAAATTTTTTTACCGAAAATTTGACTTTCCTCCTTTTAATATTGTATGGTCTGCCGCGGTTTATTAGTAATTGAGAGTTTCTTTATTTTCAGACAAGGAGGCTTGTTAGTATGGCAAAAGCAACGATTAAAATCAATCGTCAGTACTTGAAAGAGATCAAAGAAGTCTGCGAATCTTTCAACTACGAGAAAGGACAGCTTATCAATGTCCTTAAGAAGACACAGGAAAAGATCGGCTACCTTCCGGCAGAAGTCCAGATGGTCATCGCGGAAGAACTTAAAGTTCCGGTCGCAAAGGTTTACGGTGTAGTTTCATTCTACTCCTTCTTCACAATGGTTCCGAAGGGAAAGTATCCGATTTCGATCTGCCTTGGAACGGCTTGCTACGTCAGAGGCGCAGAAGGTATCCTTCACGAAGTCGAAAGACAGCTTGGCATCAATCCGGGCGAAACGACCCCCGACGGTCTTTTCTCTCTTGATTGTCTCAGATGCATCGGCGCATGCGGTCTCGCTCCGGTTATCATGATCGGCGAAAAGGTTTATCCGCGCGTAACGCCGAACAAAGTTAAAGAAATCCTTGACGAATACAGAAAGTAGGAGGGTAAAATGGCAGTAAAATCACTCGCTGATCTCAAAAAAATGAGCTCGGAATTCAAAAACACCGTTTCTCTCAGAGAGAACGGAGACAATGTCGATTCCCTTATCCAGATCAAAGTCGCTATGGCTACATGCGGAATCGCAAGCGGCGCGAAAGAAGTTATGGATTTCTACCTTGAAGAACTCGACAAACAGGGAATCAAGGCGGTTGTAACCCAGACAGGCTGCATGGGCTACTGCTATGCAGAACCGACGATCGAAGTAAAACTTCCCGGAAAAGATCCTATCGTTTTCGGTCATGTAAATGTCGAAAAAGCAAGCGAAATTCTTGAAAAATACATCAAGAACGGCGAGCTCGTAGAAGGTATCATCCCGGTTAATTACGAAACGGTTAGATAAGGGAGTTTGAGCATGACACATTACAGATTTCATATTCTCTGCTGCGGCGGTACAGGCTGCAAAGCTTCGAACAGCGCAGGCATAGTAAGAAAATTCGAAGCAGTTCTTAAAGAAAAAAATATCAACGATGTTCAGGTCATCACGACCGGTTGCTTCGGCTTCTGCGAAAAAGGCCCCATCGTTAAGATACTTCCCGACAACACGTTCTACGTTCAGGTCAAGGAAGATGATGTAGAAAACATCGTAAACGAGCATATTATTAAAGGTAGAAAAGTTGAAAGACTTCTCTACACCGACCCGAAATCGGAAGGTCACGTTTCCGATTCCAAACACATGGGTTTCTACAAGAAACAGATGAGAATCGCTCTCAGAAACTGCGGTTTCATCAATCCTGAAGACATCCGTGAATACATCGCAAGAGAAGGTTACGCTGCACTCGGTAAAGTTCTCACCGAAATGACCCCGGAACAGGCTATCGACGAAATGACGAAGTCAGGTCTCCGCGGCAGAGGCGGCGCAGGTTTCCCGACCGGTCTTAAATGGGGATTCGCAAGAAAGTCCGTTGCTGACCAGAAATACGTTGTCTGCAACGCTGACGAAGGCGACCCGGGCGCATTCATGGACAGATCGATACTCGAAGGCGACCCGCACTCCGTAATCGAAGCTATGGCTATCTGCGGATACTGCATCGGCGCAACGAAAGGTCTTGTATACATCAGAGCTGAATATCCTCTTGCAATCAGAAGACTCCAGATCGCTATCGATCAGGCTAGAGAATACGGTCTTCTCGGCAAAGGCATCCTCGGCACCGATTTCGAGTTTGACATCGAGCTCAGATACGGCGCAGGCGCATTTGTATGCGGCGAAGAAACAGCTCTTATCCACTCGATGGAAGGCCAGAGAGGTGAACCGACGGTTAAACCTCCGTTCCCAGCTGTAAAAGGCTACCTGGGCAAACCATCCAACGTAAACAACGTCGAAACTTTCGCAAACGTTCCTGTTATCTACCTCAAGGGTGCTGACTGGTTCAACAAGATCGGTACCGAAAAGTCGAAAGGAACGAAAGTTTTCGCACTTGCCGGCAAGATCAACAACGTCGGTCTTATCGAAGTTCCGATGGGAACGACTCTCCGCGAGATCATTTATGAAATCGGCGGCGGAATCAAAGGCGGCAAAAAATTCAAAGCTGTTCAGACTGGCGGACCTTCGGGCGGCTGCCTCACCGAAAAAGACCTTGATACTCCGGTCGACTACGAGAGCCTTGCTGCTGCAAAATCAATCATGGGCTCCGGCGGTATGATTGTTATGGACGAAGACAACTGCATGGTAGCTATCGCAAAATTCTACCTTGACTTCACAGTTGACGAATCCTGCGGCAAATGCACCCCGTGCCGTGTCGGCAACAAGAGAATGAACGAGATCCTCGACAAGATAATCAAGGGCAACGGAACGATGGAAGACGTAGAGCTCCTCAAGAACCTTGCAAACGTCATCAAAGACACCGCTCTCTGCGGACTCGGTCAGACGGCTCCGAACCCTGTTATTTCGACACTTGACAACTTCTACGACGAGTATGTCGCTCACGTAAAAGACAAAAAGTGCCCGGCAGGACAGTGCAAAGACCTTCTCAGCTATGTCATCAATCCTGACAAGTGCATGGGCTGCACCGCTTGTGCAAGAAAGTGCCCGGTTGCTGCGATTACAGGAACTGTAAAACAGCCGCACTCGATCGATCAGGCAAAATGTATCAAATGCGGAACCTGCCTTGATACATGTAAATTCGGCGCAATTAGCAAACAGTAGGCAAAGGAGAAACACATGGATATGATTAAAATTACAATAGACGGCAAAGTTTTTGAAGTAGAGAAGGGGATAACCGTTCTCGAAGCCGCAAGAAAGAACGGAATCAGAATTCCGACGCTCTGCCACATGAATCTCACCGGCCTTAGATTCGTGAACAAACCCGCTTCCTGCCGTGTTTGTGTTGTCGAGATCGAAGGAAGAAGAAACCTTGCTCCGGCATGTGCAACTGACGTTATGGACGGAATGGTCGTAAAAACACACTCGCTCAGAGTTCTCAATGCAAGAAGAACCATCATCGAGCTCCTTCTTTCCGACCACCCGAAAGATTGTCTTGTCTGCATGAAGTCAGGCAACTGCGAACTTCAGGATATCGCTCACGAATTCGGTGTAAGAGAAGTCCGCTACGATGAAAACTGTGCAATGAGCACATACAGAAAGGATAAATCACCGTCCATCATCAGAGATATGGACAAATGCATCATGTGCCGCCGCTGCGAAACGATGTGCAACGAAATTCAGACTGTCGGCGCCCTTTCGGCTGTCAACAGAGGTTTCAACAGCGTCGTTGCTCCGGCTTTCGAGCAGAATCTTGTTGATTCGGCTTGCACATTCTGCGGACAGTGCCTTGCAGTTTGCCCGGTCGGCGCACTTACCGAAGTTGACCACACCTGGAACGTTATCCAGGCGATCAACGATCCGAAGAAAGTCGTTCTCGTTCAGACCGCTCCGGCAGTCAGAGTCGCACTCGGCGAAGAATTCGATATGGAACCCGGAACGATCGTTACCGGCAAAATGGCAGCTGCTCTCAGAAGACTCGGCTTCGACTACGTTTTCGATACCGACTTCGCAGCTGACCTTACCATCATGGAAGAAGGTTCGGAACTTCTCGACAGACTTTCGAGATACCTTAACGGCGACAAAACCGTTAAACTTCCGATCCTTACCTCCTGCTGCCCGGCATGGGTAAACTTCTTCGAATACAATTTCCCAGATATGCTTGATGTTCCGTCAACCGCACGTTCTCCGCAGGAAATGTTCGGACCTATCGCAAAGACCTACTTCCTTGAGAAACTTCGCGAGAAACCCGAATACAAAGACCTCAAGAGAGAAGATATGGTCGTTGTTTCGATCATGCCGTGCGTTGCAAAGAAATACGAGTGCTCGAGACCGGAACTTTCCTACGAAGGCAATCCGGATGTCGATTACTCGCTTTCGACCAGAGAGCTCGCTGCTTTCATCAAGAGAATGAACATCGACTTCAACTCGCTTCCTGACGAAGATTTCGACAGACCGCTCGGCGAATCGACCGGTGCAGCTGTTATCTTCGGAGCATCCGGCGGTGTTATCGAAGCTGCAGTCAGAACCGCTTACGAGCTTCTGACCAAACAGCCGTGCCCGAGTGTTGATTTCAAACAGATCCGTGGTCTTGAAGGAATGCGTGAAGCAATAGTTCCGCTTCCAGATGGACTTCCGCTCAAAGAGATTAAAATCGGTATCGCAAACGGCCTTGCAAACGCAAGAAAGCTTCTCGAAGCAGTTCAGCGCGGCGAATGCGACTATCAGGCAATCGAAGTCATGGCTTGTCCCGGCGGTTGCATCGGCGGCGCAGGTCAGCCCTACCACCACGGCGACAGCTCCATCATCAAAAAGAGACAGGAAGCTATTTACCGCGAAGACGCAGGCAAACCGATCAGAAAGTCGCATGAGAACCCCTACATCCAGAAACTTTACGAGGAGTTCCTCATCAAACCGCTCGGCGAAAAATCGCACCACCTTCTTCACACTCACTACTTCAAGAAGAGAGAGAAATACGAGGAAGTCGACGATTAGTCGCTGCTTGTTTCCAGTTTACAGCCCCGGTTCGCCGGGGCTTTTTTTTTGCGCCGCCGCCAAAAATTTTCGTTATTCCGGGATTCCGTGATCTCGTGATTCCGGTCGGCGGCCAATTCTTGTCTTTTTCCATGATTTTCTTTAAAGTTCAGGTGTTTTTGATTTTGTTTGGAGGAACCATGAAAAAGATCGTGCTTTTAACTTTAGTTTTTATGTTTTTTGTCTCTTGCAACGAGTCGAAAAACGCGGCTCCGGCTGCCGAAAAAACGGTAAAACCTGCTGAAACGGCGCAGAATGAGGGCGAGATCGAAGTAAAAGGGCTTGAAAACGAAATTTTGGGCGAAGATTTCGACAAAGGGAAAAACATTCACGCGTTCGAGATGGTTTCTATCAAAAGCGGAGAAAAGGTGAAATTCGGCGATTTCAAGGGAAAGAGGATACTCGTCGATTTCTGGGCGAGCTGGTGTGAGCCGTGCATCGCGATGTTCCCTGAGCTCAATAAACTCAAAGCGGAGTATGAAGACGGAAAACAGACGCTGAAGATACTTTCAGTGAGCGTTGATCCGATGCCCGGAAAGATAAAAAAGATAATTGCCGACAAAAACGCTCAGTTTGATGTCCTGCAGGCGCCCGAATCGCTGGCTGAATCGGGCATAATCATGCCCTACATGGCGCTTGCCGATGAAAACGGAAATGTCATCACGACGATTTCCGGCAAACACACCTACGAAGAGTTCGAAAAAATCATAAACAGCGGAAAATAACTTGTTTTCCTCTTGTTTTTGTGCGATTTATGCGGGCAGTTTGGCTGTTTTAACAATTTCAAATAGGAGAGTGACATGGTAAAAGTCGGTGACAACATCAAAGCTATTTCCCCTTACAAACCAGGTAAACCCATTTCGGAAGTCGAAAGAGAGCTCGGTCTTACTTCCGCCATCAAACTTGCGAGCAACGAAAACCCGACGGGAATCAGCCCGAAAGTCCGCGAAGCACTCATTAATGCGCTTTCCGAACTTAACTACTACCCCGACGGCAACGCTTACTATCTCAAAAACGCAATCGTCGAATACCACAAAAAGAAAGGCGAAGAGATAAAATTCGAGGAAGTTTTCGTCGGAAACGGCTCGAACGAAGTCATTGACATCGCGATCAGAACCTTGATCAAAGGCGATGAGGAAGTCGTTCTTTCCGAGCAGGGTTTTGTCGCTTACGAACTCATCCTCAAGGCTGCGGATATCAAAATGAAACTCGTTCCGCAGACAAAAGAACACGTTGTCGATATCGACGGTCTCATTGCCGCGGTCACTCCGAAAACGAAGATGATCTGCCTCATCAACCCGAACAACCCGACGGGAACATACTATCCGAAAGCTCAGTTCGAAAAACTTCTCAAAGCTGTTCCGCAGGAAGTCATTCTCGTTGTCGACGAGGCTTACTTCGATTTCGCCGACGCTCCCGACTATCCGAACGGTTTCGACTACAGAAATGTTCACCCGAACATGATCATCTGCAGAACGCTTTCCAAGGCTTTCGGTCTCAGCGGAATCAGACTCGGATACGCAATTTCAACTCCTGAAATAGTTGACTACATGAACCGCGTCAGGGAGCCTTTCAACACCAATTCGCTCGCTCAGGTTGCAGGAATCGCGGCTCTTCAGGATATGGAATACCTTAAAAACGCAATCAAAATCAACCGCGAAGGAAGGGAATATCTTTACAAAGAGTTCAAAAGACTCGGTGTCGAATATCTGCCGACGCAGGGCAACTTCATGCTTTTCAAAGTCGGCGAAGAGGTAACTTTAGGGCGCGACTGCTACGACTACCTGCTTCACAAAGGCGTCATCGTCAGACCTGTTGCGAACTACGGCTTCCCGAACTGGCTCAGACTTTCGATCGGTCTCAAAGAACAGAACGAGACTTTCATAAAGTATTTTGAGGAATTTCTTAAGACGATCCGCTGATCCCGCGAAAAAAATCCCTTAAAATTTTACTTAATTTCCTTTATCCTTATAATATTCTGTTTTTTGTTTTAATTTTGTTCTTCGGGTGAATTTTGAAAAGTTCCGCTAATTTCAGAGTCGGCTTGTTTCTGCTTTTGTCGCTAGTGATGATTGCGGGTTTTATTGCGTTTATACTCGTCAAGAAAAACGTTTTTACCAATCATCTTTATTTTACCCTTTCGTCGTCTACCGGCGAGGGTATCACGGAAGGAATGCCGCTTCTTTTTTCCGGTTTTGAAATCGGAAAAGTCGAAAAATTCGAGCTTGACAACAAAGGAACGGTTCTCGTTCTTGTCAAAGTGCCTGAAGAACACGCGCACCGCATCAACAAAAGTTCTGTTTTTACACTTGAAAGGCCGCTCATAGGCTCTTCAAGATTCATTGTGACGACTCCGAATCTCACGGAGACTTTTGCAGACAGCAACTATATTTTTGAAACGCAGATGGTCGACGACATCAACGAAGTCATTAAAAAACTTCAGCCGATGGTTGAAAAAATCGACGATATTGCAAATAATCTCAAAACTTTGACCGATGAAAAAAGTCATCTCAATAAAACTCTTGTCCATGTCGAAAAAATCGCCGGAGATCTGGCACAGAAACGCGGCATAATCGAGATGATGGCAGGTGACAAGGCTGCTGCGGCGCAGTTCCGAGAGGGCGTGGCGCACCTCAACAACTCTCTGGGTGAGATCGAAACTCTGGTCAGCAACGCCAACAAAACGCTTGTCAAAGCTGACGATCAGATTCTGGGCGACGAGGGAACGCTTGCCAAAGTCAATGCGATTGTGGAAGACGTGAATAAAAAAATGGCCGATCTGGACATTCTGATCGCATCTCTCATCAAATCGGGCGAGAATCTTCAGGAAGGAACAAAAGATATGGACGTTCTGAGAAAGGATCTCGATTCGATCATCAACTCGGTAAATTCGATGGTCAAAGATGTCCGCAGTGTGCTGCCGACGACTCAAAACAAAGATTTGGAGCTGCCGTAATGAAAGTTTTTATCTTTGTTTTATCGCTTTTTCTCCTGATTTCATGCGGCGCAGGTCATATTCCGACATGGAGACAGAATGCCGGAGCCGATACAGTGAATTTCATTGAAAGCAGTTTCATCGGAAATGAGCTTTATGCCTCGAAATATTTCGACAAAATGCTCGACGATTTCAGAATGACGGTCGATCCCGACGAGATTGTTAAAGCCTATCTTACAAAATGTCTCGCAGAGTTTGCGCTTCTTGAATATTCCGAGTGCCGTGAAGCTGCCGACATGCTTCCGCTTCTTAAAAACGAAGAGAATATTGCATATTACAAATTCGTTTCCGGTAAAACACGCTCGTCTGATGATTTCCCGAAAAAATACCGTGATGTCGTTGATGTGTCGCAGAACTGCAATGTCGAAAAGGCAAATTCGTCACTTTCTTCGGAAAAAGACCCTGCGACTCTTCTGATAAAGGCCTCGTTTCTTGTAAAAAAGAACTGCTACAATGCCGAAACTGCGGGAATTGCGATTAAGGCAGCTTCAAAAGAGGGTTGGAAAAAGGCGGTTCTCAAGTATCTCGCACTGCAGCTTGCGTACTTCGAAAAGCACGGCGACGTACAGAACGCCGGACTTGTAAAAAAGAGAATGGAACTCGTTGTTTCTGAATAGACTGGTAAATAAATGGGAGGAGTTATGAAAATTATTCGTTTCCTTTTCTTGCTTGTTTTCGTTATTTTTGTTTCATGCGGAACTTCCGAAACCAAATCGGACGGAGAGCCGCAGAAAAGCGCTTCTGCTCAGACTGAAAAGAAGGCAACATCATCGAAAAACATCAAAGTTTCCAATGATCCCGATGCTTTTGTCGAAGCTGTAAGGTTGAACGATGACGCACTTGCCGACAAATTTCTTGCTGCCGGCGCTGATGTCAACGCAAAAAACAAAAGCGGTGTTTACCCGCTTCACTGGGCTGCATGGAACGGAAATCTCGAACTTGTTAAAAAGCTTGTTGCAAAGCAGGCATACGTTGACGTAATGGACGGCTACCGCGATGAAACCCCGCTTTCATGGGCTGCAAAAAAAGGTCATCTCGAAGTTGTCAAATTCCTCGTTGAAAAAGGTGCCGCGGTCAACAATTCCGACAGATACAAAGAGACTCCGCTCATGGATGCGGCACGTTACGGTCACGACGAAATGGTCAGATTCCTGCTTTACAACAATGCGAAAATCAACGATGTCACGGTTGACGGCATCAGCGCGCTGATGTTTGCAAGCATGAACGGTCATGAGAAAGTCGTAAAAACGCTTCTTGAGTTCAGAGCAGACATCAACAAAATTCACTTTAAAACGAGTAAAACAGCCCGCGGTTATGCTGAAGAACGCAAATTTAAGAGCATCGTCGACCTTATCGCGCGTCAGGCAAAGGTCGAAGGCGATCTGATAAAAAGACCGGCAAAACCGGCTGACACCCAGTTTGTAACGACTCCGCCGGATCTTGAGACGCTTCAGAAAGCATGGGCTGGAAGAGAAGATTATCTGCCTCCGACACTTGAGGCGAAACACGTCACTTCGCACATGAACAAATTCCTTCCCGATATTACTCAGTGCTACCAGAGCAGATACGAGCAGGGCGACCGCAACATGATGGGAACGATGGAACTCATGGTCCGCGTTGCCGGCAGCGGAGTTGTCCTTGATGCATACTTCACAACAGAAAAGTATCAGTCATCGCTTTTCGGAGACTGCATCCTCGATGCTATAAGATCACGTCCTTTCCCGCAGTTCTACGACGGACAGATCGATTTCAAATACACTTACACCATCTAAAAGCTCCGTTTCCTTTTTGTTGACAAAATCCTTTTTATTGTATAAATATTAAGGATTATTATTTTGTTCTTACCTAAAACGGGGGTGTTACTATGTTTAAGGTGGTGTTTTTATTAGTGATTTTCTTTACTTCTTCGCTTTTCGGGCAGTCGGTTCTCGACGATAAAGTTCAGCTCAAGGATGAAAATTTCGTCAAATCTGTTGAAAGTGCAGACACGATCATTCTCGGAAAGTATATTCAGGGCGGCAAAACCAAAGCGAAAGTCATGGTCGACAAAGTTTATGTCGGCGATGCTTCGGGCGATATCGAGATCAGCGGACTCGACAATGAAAGAATCAGACTCCGCTACAAAAGAGACGCCTACAAAAAAGGTGATGGTTATGTCTTTATCCTCAAGAAAGGAGCGAAAGATTATAAACTGCTTGAAGACAGCATCACGATTCCGATTTCGAGAGACAACAAGGCGAACTTCTCGTTCAACACGCCTTATCTGATCAATTTCTGGCAGCTTTTCGACGAAAGGCTTCTTGAAGTTGCTATAAAGGCGATCCGTGAAAAAGCCGACAATATGCAGAACGACTCGACGAAAGAGACTTTTGACCAGCTCGTAAACGAGTTCATCGAGAAAAAGGATGCAGCATCGCTCCGCACGGCGCTTGCCGTCGCAAAACTCGGCGGACTTTCGATCGACGATGAAAAGTACAACTCTTTCATTGCCGGAACCGATACGCTTTCATGTCTTGCAGTCAAATTTTCGGGCGAAATCAAAGGCGAGCTTTACTTCAATCAGAACATTCTGACCAAGGCTGAAGGTTTCAATGCCGACAATCAGACCGCTTTCGGATATGCAGCAATGAACCTTTACTCAAAGCAGAGTGTTCCGGTAATCGGCAGAATGCTTAACAAAATCAGCCTTTATGCTCCCTCTTCGAGTGAGTGTTTCCCTTATCAGAAACCTGCAACCAACAAAGAGGTTTTTGTCAGAGCGCTCATCGAAATCGATTCTCCCGACACGATAAGGCTTATCTCTTCTCAGCTTGACAGCGGTGATGCCGACTGGCTTGCAAAAGTTCTCGCAATCATTTCGGAATATGACGGTGCAGACCTTGTCGAGCTCGTTCTCAAGGCTGCAACGAATGAAAGAATTTCCGAAAGAGTTTTGGAATTCAGAAATTATTTCGACAGAGTAAAATCGAAAAGTGTTTCAGAAACGCTTATTTCCCTGTTCAATAAAAGCAGCGATACATATTGGAAGAAAACGATTCTTAATGTTGTCGGAACATATCAGTTCGCTGAATCGCTTCCTTTCCTCATTCAGGTTATGAACGAAGATTCAAAGGAAGAAATCAGAACGACAGCCGCAATGTCGATCGGTCAACTCGGAAATGCCGGCGGCGCTAAACCGCTTTACGACTTCATCGTTCGTGAAAAATCTATTCTTGCGAAGTCGATAGGTATTCAGTCGATCGCAAAAATCGGTGACAAATCGGTTCAGGAATACCTTAAAAAGCTCGTAAGCGAAGAAACGGATCCGAAAGTCCGCGAAGAGGCTGCAAACGCTATCGAAGACAATTTGTTTATTCTCAGGTACGGCAGAGAAAAAAATTGATCCCGTCAATTTCTCCCGAATCGCTTGAAGCGTGGCTGCTCTGGCAGCAGAAGTTTCAACCTTTTACTTTCAATGAAAAATTCGCGGAAGAGATAAATTCCTCAATTTCAGAAGAGATTGCCAAATCTTTCAGAGAGGCAGGTGTTATTCCGGTTCAGAAAACAGTTTCGGTTTCCGTTACAACGGCTGAGAAAAGTGTCGAAGAACCGATTGACGATTCTCTTCCGCCGCTTGAAAAAGTGCGCATAAAAGCTGGTAGATGTTCCGCGTGCCGTCTTGCCGCGAAACGGACGAATATGGTTTTCGGCGAAGGAAACGAAAATGCCGACATCATGTTTATCGGCGAAGGGCCGGGCGAAGACGAGGATTTGTCAGGGAGACCTTTTGTCGGAAAGGCGGGGCAGCTTCTGACGAAAATAATCGAAAACGGAATGAAAATCCCGCGCAGTCAGGTTTACATAGCAAACATCGTGAAGTGCAGACCTCCGGCAAACAGAGACCCGATGCCGGATGAAGCTCAGTGTTGCATCGGTTTTTTGAAGGAACAGATAAAAATTGTGAATCCGAAAGTTTTGATTTTATTGGGAAAAGTAGCGATGAAAAATCTGCTCGGCATTGAAAGCTCAATGTCGAAAGCGCGCGAAACGACCTATGAATATGAAGGAATAAAGGTTTTTGTTACTTATCATCCGAGTGCCCTGCTCAGAAACGAAGCCTACAAGCGGCCTGTCTGGGAAGACATAAAAAAGGCGATGAAATATCTCGGGATGATGTAACCTGAGACTGGTTTTTAAGTCTCATTGTTCGTTGTAAGTTAAGTTGTTTTTATACTGGAGAAATAAATGTCGTTGAAAAAAATTTTATGCCTTGCTTTTTTCTTAAGTTTTTCGGCAATGCTTTCGGCTTCTTCTGTTCTTGAGCTTGTCGGAGCGCAGGATTCGGTGCATCCGTTCACCTCAAGAATAATCTCAACCGGTGCTGAAGCGGCTTACTTCAACCCTGCAGACCTTGCAACTCTTGATGATTCGTTCAAAATCGGTTTCGGAATGACGATCCAGAACAAGTCGATAAGCCATGCAAAAAGACCTGACGGGCATGATGTCGGAGACTATATTTACGATTTTGCTACGGCGACTATGGGAACTGGAATTGACGGATATAATGCTCCGTTGCCTACTGCCAATCTCATAAACAAACGCGGTTCTGCAGACTATGACTCTTTTGACGGTGTAATAATGCTTGGTGCTGTCAAAAATATTGCAAAGAAAAGCCTTGAAAAACTTGGCGGTCAGCTTGCGGTCGGTGTTTACGCGCTTCTTCCTATTTCCGGAATCCAGACTCAGGAGCCTTTCTTCAACGATGAAAGGGAACAGTATTTTTCGAACAGTCTGCAATTTGAGCTTTACGGTGACAGACTTAAACAGTTCAGTGCGGCAGTGGCGTTGGCAGGGCGTTTCGGACGCTACTTCAGAATAGGCGCCGGACTTGCAATTTCGACTTACACGAAGACTCAGAACCGTGTTTTTGTTCCAAACGCCTCTGATCCGTCGCTTCAGCTCATCAATGCGAAAATGAATGTCGGTGCTTCGGTTATGCCTTACTTCTCGTTTGTTGCAAATCCTGTCGCAGGGTGGCATCTTACCGGAACTTTCCATTTCCCGACAAATACCGGTATTGTCAAACTTAACAATGAGATGCAGGTTCTTGGTTTGGACAATTTATATCCGGAAAATCAAAGATATCTCACAGCAAGTTCTTCAATGACTGCTGGTTATCAACCGATTAAAGTTGCAGTCGGAACTTACTACAATATTGATATTAAAAATGATTATCAGATTACTCCGATGGCAGGTTTCGAGTGGTCGAGATGGTCGACATATATCAACCGTCACGGTGAAAAACCGCTTGATAAATGGAATGATACATTTTCGGCAACAGCAGGTTTGATGATGCGCCATCCGGAGCGCAGAGCTGCTTTCGGTTTCAACTATGTTCCAAGCCCTGTTCCGGCACAGACAGGAAGAGAAAACTATGTTGATAATGATAGAATGGGTTTTTCTCTCGGATATCACGAATATTTCGGTATCACTGATCAGGTCAAGATCGGAGCCGGAATAAGCGGCTCTCTGCAGTGGCTTCTTAGCAGAACTGAAGAAAAGGATCTTGAGCGTTCAATGAAGGACGGCGGACTTGTTGACGAAGTTCCTGATGATGATACAAAATATTATGGCGACATGTCGGAAGATGAGGTTAAGGCAATAAAAGAGGAACTTCAGACGAATAACCCGGGATTTCCAGGCTGGACAAGCAAAGGTTTTCTTTTGAATATTGGTATTTCAGCAGAAGTTATATGGTAGTTTTAGCAATTTTTTAAGGAGAAAAAAATGAAAAAATTCATGATTTCAGTTGCAGCAATCTGCGCAACGATTTTCTTTGTTTCATGCGGCGGCGACAGTAAAACACCGGAAAAGGTCGATGACCCCGATACTGCAACCGATACCGACACGGATACCAACGACAATCCTGACACTGCAACCGACACAGAACCGACAACAGAACCTACAACCGAACCTACGACTGAACCGACGACAGAGCCTACAGACGAACCGACGACAGAGCCTACAGACGAACCTACAACAGAACCTACAACCGAACCTACGACTGAACCGACGGAGGATCAAACCGAGCTTTATGAAAAATTTATCGGAAGATGGGCTGCTGAGATAATCCTTCATTCCGATTCAGTAGCTGCTGGTATGGATGCTCCGAGTATCACAACAAGATATATCCTTGTAGATTTTTATGTTAACGACAAAGGGCAGCTTGATATGAATAAGGTTGATAACAAGCTGTGCAGCACCGAAAACCGCACGGGAAAGAAAGGTGCTCTTTCTGCAGGGAATGTTCTGTTCAATGAATCCAAGTTTAACACAATTTTCTGGCACTGGAAACCTTATGAGATTCCAGGACGTGAGAATACTCCTTATGTTGAAGTTGCTCAAAACGGTAATGAAATCAGCTTCAAACTCAATAAAGATTATGAACTCCGCGGCGCATGCAAACAAAAAGAAGACTGCAATCCGGCAGCTGTAGATAATAACGGCGATGAGTGGTTTGTTTCCGGTAAAGACGATCAGAACATTTTTGATCACGACGGGGACGGTAAAGATGCATTCACTCTTGGTTTCAAAGGTTCTATAGCATCAACCGGAGATATGTATTATGTTCAGAAACTGTGGCATATTTTCGAAGGTAAACTTGTTGCTGACGACAAAATCGAAGGTAATGTAGAGTGGCATGATGATCAATTGGTAGTTGGTGCAAGCAATCCAACATTAAAATCTGACAAAAAGACTACCACAAGTAAAGAAAAGTCAATATTCCAGTTCAGAAAAGTTGCTGACGATATGGACTGCGACACATTGCTCAATCGACCTACTTTCGATCTCGTCGACCCAAATGCAGGCGATGCATACGGAAGAGACTAGGATATAGAATTTACAATTTTTCCAGCCCCTCTTCGGAGGGGCTTTTTTTTATTTGATAACCTCACCCGAACCCTCTCCAGCGTGGCGAGGGACGAAGATGTTTTTAGTCGTAGATACCTTTTCCCATGCAGCACTGTTTGAATTTTTTGCCGCTTCCGCACGGGCACGGATCGTTTCTTCCGACTTTCGGAGCTGTGCGTTTTACAGGTTCCTTTTCAAGTGTCGGAGCTGTCGTGTTTTTCTGAACTTCAGCTTCTTTCTTCTGCTCTTTCTGTTCGAATTTTTCAACGGCTTCCTGCGTTACGACCTGAACTGAGAATAAGCGCTTTACCGATTCGGTGTAGATGCTGAACATCATATCCTGGAACATCGCGAAACCTTCGCGTTTGTATTCGAGTTTCGGGTTTTTCTGGCCGTAGCCGCGCAGCCCGATGCCCTCGCGGAGATGATCCATGCTGAGAAGGTGGCGTCTCCAGAAAATGTCGAGGACTTCAAGAACGATGTGGCGCTCGATCTCGTTGCTGAGTTCCTTGTCGTACTGTGCCATTTTCTGGTCGTACTGTTCAAGCAGGAAATCGTAGCATTTCTGAGCCATAATCTGCAGCGCAGCTTCGTTTTTATGCCCGATGTAGTTGTTCGGATTTATGATGTCGGCAAACATATTTTCGTCAAGCTGAGCGCGCATCTCTTCGTTGTAGGCGAGAACTCCGGCGAGGAAATCCTTGACCATCGCGTAATCCCAGCTGTCAGGAGTCGATTTTTCAGGGATTATGTTGCTCAGATTTGTGTTGATGATATCTTCGATCATCGAGTAGATGACCTGTTTGTTTGCATCTCCGCCTGTCAGGATGTTGCGGCGCAGCGCATATATCGTCTTTCTCTGCTGATTCATTACGTCGTCATATTCGAGGACGTTCTTACGGATACTGAAGTTGTGTGCTTCGACCTTTTTCTGTGCGTTTTCAATTGATTTCGAAATAAGTTTGTGTTCGATAGGCTGGTCATCTTCAAGACCAAGTCTGCTCATTACGGTCGAAAGTCTTTCGCTGCCGAAAATACGCATGAGGTCGTCTTCGAGACTGAGGTAAAATCTCGATGAACCGGGGTCACCCTGACGACCGCTTCGGCCGCGGAGCTGGTTATCGATTCGTCTCGATTCGTGGCGCTCCGTTCCGATGATGTGGAGACCGCCCGCTGCAAGAACTTCCTTCTTTTCTTCGGCGCAGATTTTTTCGTATTTTGCGAGGATTTCCTTAAATTCCGGAGATTCGGTATCGACGAATTCCATGGTTGCTTCGGCCTCGGCGTAAGCGAGTTTTTCGGGGTTTCCGCCGAGCACGATATCGGTTCCTCGGCCTGCCATGTTGGTTGCGATCGTGATAGTCCCCTTTCTTCCGGCCTGAGCGACGACATCAGCCTCTTTCATGTGAAATTTAGCGTTGAGGACGTTGTGCTTGATTCCCTGTTTCGTGAGAAGGTTGCTCAGTCTTTCCGACTTTTCGACAGAAACTGTACCGACGAGAACGGGCTGACCTTTAGCATTTCTCTCAAGAATTGCCTTGACGACAGCGTTTTCTTTCGCGACCTGTGTCTTATAGATCTGATCGGGCATATCCTGCCTGATAACGGGCTTGTTAGTGGGAATTACGGTAACTCCGAGGTTGTATATCTCGGCAAATTCGCGCGCTTCGGTATCTGCCGTACCCGTCATGCCGGAAAGTTTGTCGTACATTCTGAAGAAATTCTGGTATGTGATGGTCGCCAGAGTCTGGTTTTCGCGCTCGACCTTGACACCTTCTTTCGCTTCAAGGGCCTGGTGCAGACCGTCGCTGTAACGCCTTCCCTCCATGAGTCGGCCGGTGAATTCGTCAACGATCATGACTTTGTCGACGCCGTCGATGTTCTTGACAACGTAATCAACATCGAGGTGGAACATGAAATTCGCCTTCAGAGCCTGCTGAACGTGGTGGACGAGTTCAAGGTTTTCCGGCGCGTAAAGGTTGTTGACACCGAGAAGATTTTCGACTCTGTAGATACCTTCCTGAGTGAGAATCGCGTTTTTCGCCTTTTCATCCTTCGTGAAGTGTTCATCTTCCTTGAGTGTTTTGACAACGGCGTTCACTTTGACGTAAAGATCGGTGCTTTCGTCGCTCGGACCTGAAATGATGAGCGGTGTTCTCGCCTCATCGATAAGAATCGAGTCAACCTCGTCGACGATTGCGTAACGCAGATCGCGCTGGACGTAGTTGTTTATGTCGTATTTCATGTTGTCGCGCAGATAATCAAAACCGAATTCGCTGTTCGTGCCGTAGGTTATATCGCTGTTGTATGCGACTCTGCGCTCTTTCGTGTTCATTCCGTTGAGGATCGTTCCGACTGAAAGGCCGAGGAATTTGTAAATTCTTCCCATCCATTCGGCGTCGCGGGCTGCAAGGTAGTCGTTGACTGTGACGAGGTGTGCGCCGCGTCCTTCAAGAGCGTTGAGGTACATCGGAAGTGTTGCGACGAGCGTTTTACCTTCACCGGTTTTCATTTCGGCGATTCTGCCTTTGTGGAGAACAATACCGCCGACAAGCTGAACGTCGTAGTGTCTCATGCCGAGAACTCGCTTACCCGCCTCGCGGACAACTGCGAAAGCCTCTGGAAGCACTGAATCGAGTGACTCTCCGTTTGCGATCCTCTGCTTGAAATCGGCGGTTTTGGCAGCCAATTCAGCATCGGAAAGAGTTTTTATCGAACTTTCGAGTTCGTTGATTTTTGCGATTGTCGGTCTGATTGATTTTAAGAAACGGTCGTTTTCAGTGCCGAAAATCTTTTTGAACAGGTATTTGAACATATCGGAACTCCCGAATATTTTTGAAAACTAAAATTTGAAAAGATCGCTGAGTTGTGTTTTTGCCTCGATTTCCTCGCTGCCGTCCTCGCCTTCGTTCTTGATGAATTCGAAGGAGGCACAGAAGTTTGCCTTGTCTCTTTCACGGATGAAGGAACGCGAGTCTTCACGGCATTCGTTGGTGTAATTCTCGTCATGGAAACGACAGTTCATGCAGCAGTGAAGGTCTGAGTAACAGAAGGGGCAAACGTCCTGTCTGCCGACTTTTCCGCGGATGTCTTCGAGTTCGTCGTCAAGCGATTTTTTGCAGTTGTGACAGATATAAACAGCCATAATTTCCTCCAAAAACAACAAAACGCGCTAGTATAGTGATTGTTATAGAAAAATCAAGGTGTTTGCAAAGACCTTACTGCCGCCGCCGACCTTAAGGACTTTAAGGACATTAGTATGCGGCGGCAAAAAAGCAGAAGTCAGTTAAATGGATTTTTTTCTTGCAAAAAATGCAAAACCGAAAACAAAGATAATAGCTGCAAAAAGAGCGAAAATGCCGGTATTTTTGTCATCAATAGCCGTTACCGCGCAGCTTCCGCCGTCATCTTCGCCGTCGAGACAGGTGAAGTCGTTTTCTTCACATTTGTAGGTAAATTCCTTCGATTTTACCGGCAGTCCGATAAGTTCCGTGCTGGCTTCAAGTTTGACCTTGGATTTCTGGATCTCAATCTGTGCCATCTGGTCTTTCGGAATGTTGAATTCAGCTACCAGAAGCAGAGTTTTTTCTTCGCCTGTCGCAAAAGAAATCGGGGTGTCCAAAGTTATATCCAGAAGGTTCGAAGCTTCTGTCGGAACGGCTGTCGCAAGCAGGGTTTCTCCCTCGTAGGAAGCATCTTTGTTAGCATCAAGGTAAAGTGAAATCTTTTCAATTCCCTCTTGGAATTTTACCGATTTCGATGTCGTTTTGACGGTTATTTTCTTAATGCTGTTGGTGTGTGCAATAGCCTTTGCCCTTATCTGAAGAACTCCTACCGGAATTTTATTCATGCTGGAAAGTGACGGAATCGGCGGTTCGATGCTGCCTTTCGTGAAGACGAACGCTTCGACGGTCGGTTCAAACGAAAACTCTGCGAAATTCATCGGTGATTCCGACATTTCCGAGGTTGAATTTCCGACTTTGCCGAAAGAGAATCTCTCTATAGTTTCGATTTTGAAAAAGAAACTCGTATTGAGCGGAACCGATTCAGGCGTTTTGTATGAAACGTCCGCAACGATAAGGAAGTGATGAAGGGTGTTCGTCTCATAGATCGTCGAATCGCCTTTCAGAGCGAGCGAAACGGTGTTTGTCTTTACGCTCTGCGGATCAGTAACTTCAACATCGCCGTTGTCAACAATGCCGTTTCCGTTTTTGTCGTAAACAAGTTTGACGTTGTTTACCTGCGTAGACTGATCTTTTGTCTCGAGGCTGGCGATGACTGATTCAAACGAGAAGTTTTTGCCGTTTTCTTCAGTTGCTGCCATAACGGTGAACTGACCCATAACGAGTTTTTCGGTCGGAGCAGAAATGATTATTGCTGCTTCGCCGCTGACAGGAGAGTTTTTACCTTTTGCAACGGTGATTTTAGCATTGGCGGCAAAGAGCGAATCGTCAACTACGCATCCGCCGTTTTTGCAGACTTTGCCTGTGCCGCACTCTTCGTCTTTCGTGCAGCCTTCGCCGTCACCGTAGCCGCCGCAGTTCGTGAGATCTGGGTTTTCGCAGACGGCAGCGGAAGGACAGCTGCCGAAAGTGAGTCTGAGCGGAATCGAGGTGTTGGTTTTGTAGGGTTTGCCCGAATCGTCGTTGATTATTGCGGTGTTTTCAATAACTTCGTTTTTCGGAAGGTTGTCTTTCGGTTTAACCTTGAAACGGATCATTATTGTTTCTTCGCAAGTCATCATGGTTGAATCGCAGTAACTAAGTACGTCTGCGACTTTATAAGGATTCGTCAGCGGGAAAGCGCCGTTTATGTCCTCGATCGGTTCCCATTTTTTGCAGACATTGTCGCTTTTCCACTCTTTGCACATTTCGGTTGTGCCTGAAACGTAGTTTACTTTTGAAGAAAGCGTATCCTGAACGGTTACGTTCGTCGAAAGATCGTTACCCCAGTTCTGGACTTTGATCATGAAGTAGAAGGGAGCGGTCGAGCAGACTGAATCAGCCTGTTCCGAGCATGAACAATAGTTTTTCTCTCTTCCGTCGGGAGTAACAGGGTTGATAGGAATATCGTATCTCGGAGCTTTGGTATCAAGAGAGACAACCATGTAGTTCGGATAGATGCAGTCCGCGTTTGCACCTATTTTTATGAACATATTGGAATCGCCTTTTTTGAACTGTCTGTCAAAATCGGGGTTTACCTCTGCATCAAGCAGGAAAGTATCGACATCCATCGTGTATTCGAGAGAGTCAGGATCGGGGTTATTCGGGTCGCCTCCGATGCAGGTTTCGATTTTATCGTTCCAACCGTAGAAACTCGAAATCGAGTTGTAGGTATCGGAATAGTTGAAAGCAGTTCCTTGAGAATCCTTGAATTTGGCAGGGTTACAGCTGTTCTGAAGAATAATCATATCTTCCGGAGGAGTTGTCTCGCCTGTTACCTGAAGACCTTCCGGCGGACATGCTGCAAAGCCAAGGCTGCCGCAGCCAGATGCACTTGCCAAGCCGGGATCGCCCTCGTGAACAGCCATAGTCATTTTAATTATCGGTTTGTCAGGGAACTCGAATCCCGAAATACCGAGGTTGACTTCCTGTGTGCAGAATCTTCCGAAACCGTTGTAGATGTAGACCATTTTCGGGTTGACTCTGACTGAGCGGTAAACGGTGATAAGTGACCAGCCGCACATTACCGATGCGCTGTAACCGTTACTGCCTATTATTTGAGAAAGATAACCGGAATCGTTTGAACATTCGACATCGCTGACAGTGTAGTTGCCGTAAAGCGACATACCGTCTGTTTTGTAGCCCAGCTCTCTTCCCTGAGCGTGGATCAGGTTGAAAAAATCGGTTACATCAACGCGGTAGGTGTAGTATCCGCCGTAAATAGTGCCGTTTTGTTCGGTCGTGATTCCTTCAAATGTAAAATCCTGCTGGCCAGGATTTGCGTCTGTTCCGGCAGTTCCGATTCTCGGAGCAACAGCATTTATAGTCTGATTGATCTGACCGTCGTCCGATGTGAAGTTGAGTGTCGCCGTGTTGTCGGTATTGAATACGTTGTTCGGGTCGAGACTCGAAGTCCAGACAAGATAAGCTGCTTCGACGTATGCATCTTCCGGAATATGAGCGTTTGTGAGTTTGAATGTGCTCTGCGGAAGGCAGCTGTCTGGTTCAGGGTTGTAGTCACCGTTATCAGTCCAGTCGCATCCTGCCGGCGAATTGGCATCGACGCAGCTCTCGCGGATATCGTTGCCCATCAACGATTTGAACATTACGAAATAGTCGAAACTTCCGGCTTCCCACTGAAGTTTTTTGCCGTCAAGCGTGGAAACTTCGGGACCGATCGTTGTTCCGTCATAGGCGAATACCGCCATTGTTGCCGCAAGAATCAAAGTCAAAAGTAAAAGTTTCTTCATCACAATCTCCTATTAAATCAACATAAAGCCGCAAATTTTACCAAAAAACGGAAATAAGTCAAAGCAGAAAAGGTTTGAGTTCCGATATGATTTGATTTTTTGCTTTTTTTATGCGAAAACAGCGGGATTTTTTTGGCGTTTTGTCCTTTTTCAGCGGAGGAATCATGACGAAAAGAGAAAACTACATATCGTGGGATCAGTATTTTATGGGTGTCGCACTGCTCAGTGCTCAGCGTTCCAAAGACCCGAATACCCAGGTCGGAGCGTGCATCGTGAACAGCGAGCACCGCATCGTCGGAGTGGGTTACAACGGCTTTCCGGCAGGCTGCGGCGACGACGCGCTTCCGTGGGACCGTGAAGGTGATTATCTGGACACCAAGTACCCGTTTGTCGTTCATGCCGAACTCAACGCGATACTTAACTCGATCCAGAATCTCCGCGGCTGCACGATCTATGTCGCACTTTTTCCGTGCAACGAATGCGCGAAGGCGATAATTCAATCCGGTATTTCGGAGATCGTCTATCTTTCCGACAAATACGCCGATACCGACGCCGTCAAAGCGTCAAAACTCATGCTGGCTCAGGCAAACGTCAAAATGAGAAAACTCGAACCTGTTGCTGAAAGCATAGTGCTGAAGTTCAATTAGCGCCGCCAGTTCTTGCCGGGATCACGAAATCCCGAACGCGGTGCAACGAGATTCCGCGATCCCGTAATCCGTAATCCCGTGATTTCGGAATTCTTTACGCCGCGCCGCCATAATTTGCTCTTTTTTTTGTTTTCCCTATAATTAAGGGTTTTTTTGTTTAGGGAGGCAGTTTTGGCAGTTCACGAAGATTTGATATTTATTCCGTCGTTTCTCAAAATCGAGCGTTTTGACAACAGAACGCCGGTTGTTTACGACAATTTTGCCGACATCGAGGCGAAACTTGCCGAGGTAGGCGGGGTACCTTACATTCTGATAATGTCGATGCGCGACTATCAGCCGGAACTTTCGCTGATAAAGAATGCAAAAGCAGTGCTTATTGTTTCTTTCGACTGCGAATTCAAGCAGCTCGACCAGCGCGTTTTTGTCGTTGACGGAGAAAAGTTCGACCGCTTTTCACTTGAATATATCCTCGATTTTATCAACATAACGAGTGATCTTTACAACAAAATCCTGGAAAACGCACAGATCGGGATAAGTCTCAGCGTCGAAAAGGAGCCGAACAAACTTTACGGTCAGATCCTCACTTTCCTGCGTAAAGCGACCAATGCCGAAGCCGGAACGCTCTATCTGATGAATGAGGAACACGACAAAATATTCTTCGTTTCAAGCCAGAACAGCCGCCTCGGTTCAAAAGTTTTCGAAAAGCGAGAAATCCCTTTCAACAAAAGAAGTTTTGTCGGTTACGTCTGCGACAAAGGCGAAACGCTGAACATTCCCGATGCATACAGCATTCCCGAAGATGCGCCGTACACTTTCAACAGCGATCTGGATAAAAGGCTCAACTATAAGACGGTTTCTATTATCACAGTTCCCATGAAGACGGCTACAGGGGACGTTGTCGGCGCGGTACAGCTTATCAACAAGCTCGACAGCGAGTCGGAAGAGCCAGTTCCGTTCAGCGATTTCGATACGATCATGCTCAAGAGCCTTTCGACTCTGGCGGCGGTTTCGGTTGAAAACAACAATCTGCTGCTTGAAACTGAAAAACTTCTCAACAACATGATAATTTCTTCGGTAAAAGCAATAGAACAGCGAGATCCGATCACGAAAGGTCACAGCATCCGCGTTTCGGCTTACACGATGGCGATTCTGAAACACGCACTCGAAAAACCTGAAATAGCGGGTCTGTATCATGTTGACAAAAACACGATGAAAGTTGCCGAAACAGCCTCTCTGCTTCACGATTTCGGCAAAGTCGGAGTCCGCGAAAAACTCCTCATGAAACAGCACAGATTCTATCCGGAAGAGCTCGAAACGATGAAGTGGCGCATCAAGTACGCCCTTGTTTTCATGAAGGACGGAAGCGAAGAAAAGGCAGTTGCCGAAGAGTTCCTTTCAAAGCTCGATTCACTCGATATTCCGCGTCCGCACAGTGATGAAGAAAACAACCTCATTGCAAAAGCGGCAAACATCATAGTTGATGCAAACGGTGAAAAAATAGAACTCGTCACTTCGGAAGAACTTTCGTATCTCAATATTCAGAAGGGAACGTTTACTACCGAAGAGCGTTCCAACATGGAAAAACACGTTCTTTACAGCTACGAACTGCTTAATTCGATCGACTGGCCGGTTTCGCTCAAAACTGTGCCGAACATCGCCGCATCACACCACGAAAAACTCGACGGCAGCGGTTATCCGTTCCACAAAAAGGCGGATGAACTCGGCATTATCGAACGTGTCATGGCTATTGCCGACATTTATGACGCTCTGACAGCAAAAGACAGACCTTACAAAAAGGCGATCCCGCCTGAAATAGCCGTTTCCATTATTCAGAAAGAAGTCGATGACGGCAAAATCGATTCCACACTTTTTGATGTTTTCACTGCCAACCGTGAAGCAATCGACAAAGAAGTCAATGAAAAAATAGGATAAATTTTTATTCCTGCGGATATAGTTGACAAACCTGTTTTTAAAACATTAGATAGCCGCGTTGTTCTTTTAACACTTTTTTATGGAGGTAAATATGAAAAAAGTTCTTCTTGCTACCGAAAAACCTTTTGCAGCAAAAGCTGTTGCAAAAATCGAAGAGATCTGCAAAGCTGCAGGTTATGAATTCCGCAAACTTGAAAAGTACACATCCGTTGACGAGCTCAAAGCAGCTGTCAAAGATGTAAACGCCATCATCATCAGAAGCGACAAAATCACGAAAGAGATCATGGACGCAGCTCCGGAACTCAAGATCGTAGTCAGAGGCGGCGCAGGATTCGACAACGTTGACTGTGCAGCTGCAAAAGAGAAAGGCATCGTCGTTATGAACACCCCCGGCGTAAACGCAAACGCTGTTGCAGAGCTTGCAATCGGTATGGCTATCTACACCGCAAGAACCTGCTTCACTCCGTCGACCGGAACCGAACTTAAAGGCAAAAAACTCGGTCTCCAGGCTTACGGAAACGTCGGCAGAAACGTTGCAAGGATCGCTAAAGGACTCGGCATGGAAGTTTATGCTTTCGACCCGTTCCTTACCAAAGAGAAGATCGAATCGGAAGGCGTAAAATACATCGCTACCAAAGAAGAGCTCTACAAGACCTGCAACTACGTATCGCTCCACATCCCGGCTAACGACGAGACCAAAAAATCGATCACGAAAGAGTTCATGATGGATATGCCGAAACCGGCTACACTCATCAACACCGCAAGAAAAGAGATCATTAACGAAGAAGACCTCGCAGCTGTTCTTGAAGCAAGACCCGATTTCAAATACGTCGCAGACGTTGCTCCGGACAACGCTGAAGAACTCAAAGCTAAATTCGAAGGCCGCGTATTCTTCACCCCGAAGAAAATGGGCGCACAGACGAGCGAAGCTAACGACAACGCTGCAGAAGCTGCTGCTACGGAGATCGTAAACTTCTTCGAAAAAGGCGATGTCCGATTCCAGGTCAACAAGTAATCGTTTTGGCTTTTACAGGAAAAAATCTTCTACTTTACGCGGTCACGGAAAGATATCCGGGCCGCGATTTTTTTGTTCAGATCGAATCGGCTCTCAAAGGCGGTATCACCTGCCTGCAGCTTAGGGAAAAGCATCTTTCAAAAGCGGAATTTATTGATGAAGCCCGCATCGTAAAAAGGCTTTGCGAAAAGTATTCAGTGCCTCTCATCATAAACGACGATGTCGAAGTCGCTCTCGAAAGCGCTTCCGACGGAGTCCACATCGGGCAGGATGACGGAGACGTCGCGGAAGTCCGCAGGATCGCTGGAAACAGGCTCATCATCGGTGTTTCGGCGCACAATGTTGAAGAGGCTCTCGCCGCTGAAAAAGCTGGGGCTGATTACCTGGGATGCGGCGCGGTATTCGGAAGCACGACCAAATCGAATGTTCACGTCCTTCCGCTCGAAACGCTTAAAAACATCACGTCAGCAGTAAAAATACCGATAGTCGCGATAGGCGGGATCAACGAAAACAACATAATGCAGCTTTTAGGCACAGGCATCAACGGAGTCGCAGTGATAAGCGCCATCTTCGGAGCAGCTGATATTGAGAGCAAGTGCCAAGAATTGAAAAGGCTTTCCGAAAAAATCGTCTCATTTTAAAATCCCTATTTGACAAACTCTTTTTTAACGCTACATTTCGGCGTTTCGTGTTTTTTGATGTTCGTCTTTTGCAGGGGAGCGTGCTGAAGCAGGCTGAGAGGAAGTTAGGCTTTGACCCTTTGACCTGATGCGGGTAATGCCGCCGTAGGGAGTCTTTTGGAAAATCTTGTCAGTTTGTCAGCCGTTTTCATTGCAAAAATATAGATGTTTTTTGAAAGTTTTGGTTATGCGGCGCGCCGGGGGCACCACTCCGCGTCGCTTTATAAAAATAGTGCTGAAAAAGGAGGAATCATGAAAACAGCATTATCAATCGCTGGCAGTGACTGCAGTGGAGGCGCCGGTATTCAGGCCGATCTCAAAACGATGACCATGAACGGAGTTTATGCGATGAGCGCGATAACGGCTCTCACTGCGCAGAACACGACCGGCGTAACAGGCATTTCGGAGGTGACTCCGGACTTTCTCAAACAACAGATCGACATGGTATTTACCGACATCTTTCCCGATGCGGTGAAGATCGGAATGGTTTCATCTAGCGAGCTTATCAAAGTCATCGCCGAAAGACTCCGTTTCTACAAGGCGAAAAACATCGTAGTCGATCCGGTCATGGTCGCAACGAGCGGCTCGTCACTCATGAAAACTGACGCCGTGTCAACTTTGGAGGCAGAACTTCTTCCGATCGCGGCACTCGTCACGCCGAATATCCCCGAAGCGGAGATACTATCTGGTATGGCGATAAAAAATGCTGATGATATGGAAAACGCGGCCAAACTGATAAGCAGAAAATTCGGCTGCGCTGTGCTTCTTAAAGGCGGTCACAGCATAAACGACGCGAACGACCTTCTCTGCAAAGGAACCGAAACTAAATGGTTCAAAGGCAAAAGGATCGATAACCCCAATACCCACGGAACGGGCTGCACGCTCTCTTCGGCGATAGCGTCGAATCTTGCAAAAGGCTTTACGCTGGAAACCTCGGTCGAAAGGGCGAAAAGCTATATTTCAGGCGCACTTTCGGCTCTTCTTGATTTAGGAAAAGGACGCGGCCCGATGAAGCACAACTTCGATCTCGGCGGCGAATTTGCGAAGGAGGCCTAAGATGGAAGAAAAAAGAACAACGCTGCTTGAAAACAGCTTTATATGGTTCGGCGCGGCGGTATCTATCGCAGAGATCCTGACAGGTACTTACTTTGCGCCGCTCGGCTTCAAAAACGGATTCTTAGCGATAATTTTAGGTCACATCATCGGCTGCTGCATGCTATTTCTTGCTGGGGTGGTCGGTGGAAAAGTGCGTCTTAGTGCGATGGATTCCGTCAAAATGAGTTTCGGAGAAAAAGGCGGAATATTGTTTGCGATCCTCAACATCATGCAGCTTCTGGGCTGGACAGGAATCATGATCTATGACGGCGCACTTTCTGCAAACGGGCTGGTCTCAGCCGGAAACTGGGTGTGGGCACTCGTGATCGGCATACTCATCGTTCTCTGGGTAATGTTCGGCATCGTCAATGTCACCAAAATAAACAGCGTCGCGGTGACTGCACTTCTTGTTCTCACCGTGATCTTGAGCGTAAAAATATTTACGGGTGAGGGGAGTGCAGTATCCAGCGAAGAGGCTATGTCTTTCGGCGCGGCGGTAGAACTTTCTGCTGCTATGCCTCTTTCGTGGCTGCCTTTAATCAGTGACTACACGAGCAAAGCTGAAAAACCCGTCAAAGCCTCGGCAGTAAGCGCTGTCATCTACGGCATTGTGAGCTGCTGGATGTACACTATCGGCATGGGAGCCGCGATTTTTACTGGAGAGAGCGATCTTGCCCAGATAATGATCAAGGCGGGACTCGGTGCGGGACTTGTCATCATCATCTTTTCGACAGTCACGACCACATTCCTGGACGCATATTCTGCCGGAATCTCGGCCGAATCGGTCTCTGCAAAGCTCAAATCAAAGGCGGTAGCAGTCGCTGCAGCAGTTTTGGGAACCATCGGCGCGATACTTTTCAACATGGATGACATCACCGATTTCCTGTATCTCATCGGCTCTGTTTTCGCACCGATGACAGCAGTCCTCATTGCCGATTTCTTCATTCTCAAGCACCGCAGCATCGAAAAAGCCTTCGTCTGGACGAACCTTATAGTCTGGGTCATCGGTTTTGTGATTTACCGCTACCTGATGAATGTCGATTTTATCCTCGGAAACACCCTTCCGGATATGCTCATCACGATGGCCATCTGCGTTGCGGCGAATAAAGTAGTCGGGATGAAAAAGGCGGCGTAGATTACAATAATTTTTGAGCCGCTTGTAAAGTTCTCATATTGACCAAAAATCCTGTTTGACTACAATTCTCCGTAATTTTTTGGTCACTATTTCAATGGAGAAAAACATGAGCATTTACGATTTTACGGTGAAAGACAGAAAAGGAAACGATGTCAAAATGTCCGATTACAAGGGCAAAGTGCTTCTTATCGTGAACACCGCGACCGGCTGCGGCTTTACTCCGCAGTATGAAGGTTTGGAAAAACTTTGGGAGGAATATCACGGCAAAGGTCTGGAAATATTGGATTTTCCGTGTGATCAGTTCGGGCATCAGGCTCCCGGAACAGACGAAGAGATCCATCAGTTCTGCCAGATGAAGTTCAACACCGGTTTTGAAAACTTTAAAAAGATCGAAGTAAACGGCGAAAATGCGGAACCGCTTTACAAATATCTCAAAAGTCAGAAGAGTTTCGCGGGTTTTACCGGCGAAAAAGCAGAATTTATGGCGGGCTTTATCGCAAAGCAGGATCCTGACTACAAAAACAATTCCGAAATCAAATGGAATTTCACGAAATTTCTCGTAAACCGCGAGGGCGTTGTCGTCGAACGTTTCGAATCTACAACGGAACCTGCCGAAATCGCTGACAAGATTCTTTCTCTTCTTTAATTTTCCCAAAATTTTCTATTTTTCCTGTTGACATCCCTTTTTTCTGTGCTATAAATCATTAGTTGAATGATTGTTCAACTATTAAAATTTGAGGTCGTTATGGAAGAAAGAGCTTATTGCGATTGTGATGTCATCCACGAGGAGATCGTCAGAGCGGTGAAAAAGAAAGTCCCGCCTATGGAAGAGTATGTAAGCATGGCGAATCTTTTCAAAATGTTCGGAGACCCTTCAAGAATGAGGCTTCTGCATGCGCTTTCGATGCATGAGATGTGCGTCTGTGACCTTGCGGTTTTGCTCGGTGTCACGAAATCGGCGGTCTCACATCAGCTGAAATCGC
>JAFYIZ010000037.1 GCA_017538365.1 bacterium
CGACCGCATAGAAAAACTTCCCGATGAAAATCCGACCATAGGAATCCTGCTCTGCACGAGCAAAAACGATACTGTCGTGAAAATGACTCTGCCGCAGGACAACAAAACCATTCTTCCGAAAGAATATCAGATCTATCTGCCAACATCGGAACAGTTAGTGAAAGAAGTAAACGAGGCAAAACAGATCGCAGAAGATACGAAAAAACAATCATGAAAAAGTCGTGACAGTCACGACTTTTTCCGAAATTTAATCTTACTGAATCACGTAATATTAAAATCAGTTTGACCGATCAATAAGTTGTACCGCTTTTGTTGCATCCCGAATTAAATTAAGCGCTAAAATCAATCGCAAAAACGCATCGTTTTCTTCGACTCTCCTTAGATAAAAATTAGAAAATTATTCAATAAAATTAAGTGGTTATTTCTTGAAAAGGTGCGGTGTTTGGGGTATGGTGGGGCGGTTTTGGTTGGAAAGCCTTTATTCGGAGGTTTTAGTATGGCACGCAAAGAAGTAAAAACCGATTTGTGGGTTCACGATTTATTAAAAGAAGCAGGAATTGAACTTGACGCTCAAGGCAGTGAAATAAAAGAAATAGATGAGGCCTTAAAAACTGCTTCAAAACGTGGAACGGGCAAAGTCGGATTTCCTGAATATGTGGGCATTGTAAAAGATTTTATTATTGTAATTGAAGATAAGCCGAAACTTGAAAATCATGTGAAATACGATTCAAATAAACTTGTCAGCCTTGAGACTAAAGATGTTGTTGATTTCGCCGTGAACGGCGCGTTATTTTATGCGAAACATTTGATTCAGAACACGACTTATAAAAAAGTTTTTGCTTTCGGAGTTTCTGGAAATGAAAAAAATCATCGGATTACTCCGCTTTTTGTTGATGACCGATTGAATTTGTTTGACAGGCTCGAAGATGTTGAATCTTTTATCTCATTTAACGAAAAGAATATCGACGAGTATTATCTTTGCGATGTCTTGAAGGAATCGAGTGACAAAGAAAAAGAACTTGAGGAGATCTTGGCAGATGCAAAAGTATTACATGAGCATTTGAGAAACTACGGTAATATGAAAGATGAAGAAAAACCGCTTGTTGTTTCGGGAATTCTTCTTGCTTTGCGTGAGCGTGACCACGGGAATTTCAGCATTGATTCTTTAAACGGAGACACCTTTGTAACCGACGGACAGAAAATTTACAATGCGATTGAATCAAGCTTCAAGAGAACGGATTTATCGCCGATAACAAAAATTGATAAAATTCTTTCGCAATTTGCAATCATAAAAGACAGTACAAAGTTAAACGAAAAAAACGCGACTCTTGGAGAAACCCCGCTGAAATTCTTTGCAAAGTTTCTGGATGAAAAGCTTTATAAATCAATAAAATATACTCGTTCTGCAGAAGATTATCTTGGTCGTTTTTACGGTGAATTTATGCGCTATTCCGGTGGCAGTGGTCAAACTTTAGGAATAGTTCTTACTCCACGCCACATTACTGAACTTTTCTGCGATTTACTTGATTTGAAAACTACAGATAGAATTTTTGACCCGTGCTGCGGAACTGGCGGTTTTCTTGTTGCAGCTCTTCACACAATGCTTTCAAAAAGTTCAAGCGAAAGTGAAAAACAGCATATTCGCAAAAATCAGCTTTATGGAATGGAACTCCGCCCGGATATGTTCACTGTAGCGACAACAAACATGATTCTTAGAGGTGACGGAAAGAGTAATTTGCATTGTGATGATTTTATTGCAAAGAATCCAAAGCAATTGCAGACGGATTTCAGGGCAACAGTGGGGATGTTGAATCCGCCTTATTCGCAGGGAACAAAAAAAGATCCGAGCCTTTATGAAATCGCTTTTACAGAACATTTGCTAGATTCGCTTTTGCCAAATTCTCGATGTGCGGTAATAGTTCCGCAAAGTGCGATGACTGGAAAATCAAAGGAAGAACAACAGATAAAAGAATCGATTTTAAAAAAGCATACACTCGAAGGTACGATTATGCTTCAGAAAGATACTTTTTATGGAATCGGCGTAATTCCTTGCATTGCGGTTTTTACAGCTGGAGTTCCGCACGATAAAGAGAAAGTATGCAAGTTCGTGAACTTTGAGGATGACGGTTTTAAGGTGTCTCCGCATATCGGGCTTTTGGAGACCGAGAGCGCAAAGGACAAAAAGCAGCATTTGCTTGATGTTTGGTTTGACCGAATTGACACGCCGACAAAGTTCTGCGTAAAAACGACAATAACAGCGGAAGATGAATGGCTTCACAGTTTTTACTATTTCAATGACGAAATTCCTACGGACAAAGATTTTGAAAAGACTGTCGGTGATTATCTGACATTCGAATTTTCGATGATTATGCAGGGAAGAAAATATCTTTTTGAAAAAGAAAAAACCGAATATGCAGACATTAAATGCATAAAAATTGAAAAATTAGAATATAAGGAATGGAAAGGTTTCCGCCTTACAGATATTTTTGAAATAAAAGCAGGAAAACGACTGACTGTCGCAAATATGACAAGTGGTGATAGGCCGTTTATTGGAGCTTCTGATTCGAATAATGGAATTACGAATTTTGTGTCAAATAAGAATAACTCTATTGATAAAAATGTTCTTGGCGTAAATTATAACGGCAGTGTTGTTGAGAATTTCTATCATCCTTATGAATGTATATTTTCAGATGATGTAAAAAGGTTTCACTTGAAAAAGTGGCAAAATAATAAATTTTCATTGTTATTTATGAAAACAATTATTTTACAACAGAGATCGAAATTTTTGTATGCATATAAATTCAATGAAAAACGAATGAAAGCTCAGACCATAATGCTTCCTACAGATTCAAACGGTAATCCTGACTATGCATACATGGAAAACTACATCAAAAATCTTATGGCGCAAAAATACACGGAATATCTAAATTTTAAGAAAAAATAATGACGGAAACTAAATATGTCCAAGATTCCAAATTGGAATCTTAGAAAACCTGCGGGCGGGCCGCCCACGCTCCGACAAAAATCAATGAAAAGAAAATCGAAAAACCTCTCGCTTTTTTCAAAAAATCGAGTATAATACGGCAGTTTTTACGGATGGAGGTAAAAATGAGTTTCGAAAATTTCGAACAAGCGTTGAGTTCACTCACGCAGGAGCAGCAGACGGTTGTCTACAACCTGATTGTTTCGCTCGGAAAGCTGAATTCCAAAGACGATGAAGAAACTCCTGCTCAGAAATTCCTGAAATTATCGTGGGATGGAGACGAAAACGCGGAAAAAATTCTTGAAAATATAGCTTGCAGCCGCGTCAATTCAGACCGTTTCGGAGAGAACAATGCGCTTTTTGATTGACACCAATATCATAATTTACCGCTTGAAAAACATGGGCAATGTAAATGCCAATTTTCTGAAATATAAAAACGAAGATATGTTTGTCTCGGTGATTTCTTACGGAGAACTTGTTTTCGGAGCGAAAAAATCGAGTGCTGTAGAAAAAAATCTGCAAACAGTCGAAGCTGTAAAATCCATATTTCCATTGATTGATGTAGATGCTGATGTTATGGACGTGTTCGGCGAGATAAAAGCTCATACGCAGAAAACAGGCAAAGTTATTGACGATATGGATATGCTTATTGCTGCGAGCGCAATTTCGAACAAAATGACTCTCGTCACCCACAACACAAAGCATTTTGAAAATATCCCGAATTTAAAGATCACAGATTGGTTTTAATATCACCATCTTGAAGTCAAAATTTTTGACCTCAAAAAACCTGCGGGCGAGCCGCCCGCGCTCCGACAAACCACCTGAATTTATTTGTTTCAAAAACTCAAAAGTTCCAGCAATCACTATTGAGAAATTCTGAAAAAATTATCGCACTAATTTATTGATAAATCCGAAAAAAAGAGTGATAAAGCCGCGCTGCGGATGCAGAGTTCGATCATTGGAGGCGATCATGGATAAAAGTGACAAGCTCGTTATTGCGGGGCATGAGTTTTCGTCCCGTTTCATTCTGGGTTCCGGAAAATATTCGATGAAACTTATCGAGGCTGCGGTGAAATATGCCGGTGCTGAGATCATAACTTTAGCAGTGCGGCGCGCCAATTCCAAAGAGCACGAAAGTATTTTGGATTATATTCCGAAAGGAGTGACGCTGCTTCCCAACACTTCGGGAGCGAGAAATGCCGAAGAGGCAGTGCGTATCGCAAGACTTGCGAGAGAACTCGGCTGCGGTGATTTTGTAAAGATCGAGATCATGCGCGACACAAAATATCTCCTTCCCGACAACGTTGAGACGGTCAAGGCGACCGAGATCCTTGCGAAAGAGGGTTTTGTCGTAATGCCTTACATGTATCCCGACCTCAACACAGCGCGCGATCTTGTCAACGCAGGTGCCGCTTCGGTCATGCCGCTCGCTTCTCCGATAGGTTCGAACAAAGGCTTGTGCACACGTGATTTCATCCAGATTTTAATTGACGAGATCGACCTTCCGATAATCGTCGATGCCGGAATAGGCCGCCCGTCACAGGCTTGCGAAGCGATGGAAATGGGAGCCGCGGCGATAATGTCGAACACCGCTTTGGCAACAGCCGGAGATCTTCCGAAAATGGCGGACGCATTCAAACAGGCGATCGAAGCAGGCAGAAAAGCTTATCTTTCGGGGCTCGGACGAGTCCTTTCGCGCGGCGGCGCACCCTCTGACACACTTATCGGATTCTTGCACGATTAGAAGGTAAAAATGGATAACAACTATTTTGTAGATTCTGCGAAACTTTCAAAAGAGGCTCTTGCGAAAAAGCACCAGCTTGAGACTGAACCGGCGTCGCGTGCCGATATTATGGCGTATCTGCCGGGGATGGAACAGATAAATTCCGACATTGCTTCCAAGGTTTTGGCCGAAGTCGATTCCTACGATCCCGATTCATACAAGGCGGCTGATGTTCAGCGTGCACTTGACCACACGAACCGTACTATAGATGATCTGAAGGCTCTTCTTTCGCCGGCTGCAGACGCTTTTTTGGAAAAAATGGCGGAACTTTCACGCCTTGAGACGCAGAATCACTTCGGGAACACGGTTTATCTTTTTACGCCGCTCTATATCGCGAATTACTGCGAAAATTACTGCGTTTACTGCGGATTCAACTGCTACAACGACATCCGCCGCGTCAGACTCGACATGGATCAGATCGAGCACGAAATGAAGATAATCGCCGAAAGCGGAATGGAGGAAGTACTCATTCTGACTGGCGAAAGCAGGTCAATGAGCAGCGTCGAATATATCGGAGAGGCGTGCAAACTGGCGCGGAAATATTTCAGGATGGTGGGTATTGAAGTTTATCCGCTGAATGTCGATGAATACAAATATCTGCACGAATGCGGAGTTGATTATGTCACCGTTTTTCAGGAGACTTACGACAAAGTTAGGTTTGAAAAGCTCCATCTCAGAGGCCACAAAAGAGTATGGCCGTACCGCTTCGATTCGCAGGAAAGGGCTCTCATGGGCGGAATGAGGGGAGTCGCTTTCGCAGCTCTGCTCGGACTTTCCGATTTCAGGCATGACGCCCTTGCTACGGCACTTCACGCATATTTCATCCAGAGAAAATATCCGCAGGCGGAAATCTCGCTTTCGTGCCCCAGACTGAGACCTATCATCAACAACGAAAAAATAAATCCACTCGATGTGAGTGAACGCAGACTCTGCCAGATTTTGTGCGCCTACAGGCTTTTTCTGCCGTTTGCCGGGATCACAGTCTCCTCGCGTGAGAGCAAAACATTTAGAAACGGCATCGTGAAGATCGCCGCGACCAAGATTTCAGCCGGAGTTTCTACCGGGATCGGCGACCACGAAAGCAAATACACCGGAAAAAGCGCCGATACAGCCGAAGGGGACGAACAGTTCGAGATCAACGACAGCCGCAGCTTCAAAACAATGTATGAAGATATGTCGGATGAAGGAATGCAACCGGTGCTCAATGATTATATCTACCTCTAACATCATCTGCGTCACAAACAGGTCGCTTTGCGAAGGCGATTTCTTTGAAAGAATCGAGAAAATCGCTTCATGCGGAGTGAAGGCGATAATCCTTCGTGAAAAGGATCTGTGTGCGGAAGAATACTGGATTCTGGCTGAAAAATTTGTCGGGATATGCCGTAAACACAAGGTGGAAGCGGTGCTTCATTCGTTTGCCGATGTCGCGATCGGACTCGGCGTTCCGGCTATCCATCTTTCTCTTGAGGCTTTCAGAAATCTTGATGAAGAGAGAATGAAGCGCTTTGAAAAGATCGGCGTTTCCTGCCATTCGGTCGATGATGCGCTGGAGGCTGAAAGGCTGGGAGCGGCTTACATAACTTTCGGGCATGTTTTTGCTACCGACTGCAAGAAAGGGCTTGAGCCGCGCGGTTTGTCAGCTTTGAAAAAAGTATGTGAGGCGGTAAAAATCCCGGTCTATGCGATAGGCGGGATAAATTGCGAAAACATCGGGCTTGTCTTTGAAAACGGGGCTAGCGGCGCCTGTGTCATGAGCGGATTCATAAAGTGTGAAAGTGTTAATGATTTTATGAAAAAATTGATTGAGGCAAAATGAAAAAACTTATTAAGATCACTTTTTTGATCGTTATTTTTCTTCTTGTTTCATGCAGTGCGAAAGAAGCTAAAAAGGTTGAAAATACAATTCCCTGCCAACGGATCGTGAGCACTGCTCCGAGTATCACAGAGACGCTTTTTGACCTCGGTCTTGGAGAAAACATTGTCGGTGTCACCGAAAACTGCATTTATCCCGAAGCGGCAAAGTCAAAACCGAAAACAGGCAAAGCTTTTGATATAAATGTCGAGGCGGTTGCGGCGCTGAAACCAGACACCGTTTTTGTTCTCAGCGCTTACAGTGAACTTGCAGGAAAACTTCAGTCTCTCGGAATGAAAACCGTTGTTGTTGAGCAGTCTACAGTACGCGGTTTCATTGATTCGATAGATGTTTTCGGAAAAACGTGCTCTATTGAAGAAAAAGCTGCAGAATTCAAAGAAAAATTTGTTCCTTACATTAAAGAAAACGCAGCTAAAAATTCGGGAAAAAAGGTGATGATTCTTGTAGGGCGCGACTACGAAAGCAGTTCGGTAAAAGATGCATATATCGTAGGAAAAGACGGATTCCTTAATGAAATCATTGCGTTGAGCGGAGCGGAAAATGTCTATCAGGGGGATATGCCTTATCCGAAAATCCAGCTCGAAGGAATAATCGCGCTCAATCCCGACATTGTTATTGACGTCATCACCGCTTCAAATCTCACACCGGAAAAGCTCGAATTTTTGAAAAAAAGCTGGTCAGAAACTGACATAAATGCGGTTAAAAACGGCAAAGTCTTTGTTAAAACCGAAGATTTCTGGAGTCTTCCCGGACCTCGTTTTGTCAAAATCATCGAAGAAATAAAAAATATACTGGAATAGTTTTTCAAAACTGCTATTTTACGGCGTTTTGATTTTTGCGGAGGCTGAAATGTCTGAGCTCACTTTTTTGGAAGCAATCAGTGCCGAAAAGGCAAATATCGAAAAACATTTGAAGTTTTATCTCGATTCGCTTCATATCCCCGGAGTTCTGCACGAGGCGATGAATTACAGTCTGAGTGCCGGAGGAAAAAGGCTGCGTCCGTTTTTGTCAATTGCGGTCTGCAATATGCTTGGGAAGCCGAAAGATCTCATCATGCCTTATGCCTGCGCACTTGAATTCGTCCACACTTTTTCGCTTATTCACGACGATTTGCCCGCTCTCGACAACGACGATCTGCGCCGCGGTAGACCGAGCTGCCACAAGGCTTTCAGGGAAGATATCGCGATTTTAGCAGGGGATGCGCTCAATACCGACGCATTCTCGCTTCTTTTTGAATTCGGTGAAGGCAACATCAAAAGGGCAGGCCGCTACTTCGCAAAGGCTGTAGGCGGCAGAGGTATGACGCTCGGACAGGTTTACGACTGCACGATTCCCGAAAACGAGCGCACTGCCGAAAAGCTCGATTTTATAAACTACTATAAGACTTCGGAACTTTTCATCGCTGCGACTGCCGGGGCTGCGGCATGGCTCGACGCATCCGAAAAAGAGGTGAAAGCGCTTGAAGAGTTCGCAAGCGAAGCAGGAATCGCTTTTCAGATTTCAGACGACATTTTAGATATAACTTCGACGACTGAAAAGCTCGGAAAACCTGTCGGAAGTGATGCTGCGCTCAACAAAATGACCTATCCGACTCTGATGGGGCTTGACGGAGCTCGAAATGCGGTCGTCGAGAGAACTGAAAAGGCTAAGGCGGCTCTGGTTTCGGCATTTGATGAAAGCGAATGGATGAAGATCATGCTGGGTTTTGCTGATTACGTAAGAGATATGGCAAAGTAAAATGACTGAAAAACTCAATATTCCAGATAACTTAACGATAGAAAACAGCAAAAGCGCATACGCAGGGATTTCAAAGCAGTTTGCAAACGGTTCTACTTTCGAACTCACCCGCGATATCCAGCTTAATTCGATAACAAAAGCACTCATCAGGCAGCTTTCCGAGGATCATCCCGGTCAGCTGATAGTTCCCGAAGAGCTGAAAAACGATATTTTTTATTCAAAAGAAGAGGAAACTGCTGAGAAAGAGTCTGCAAAACCGGTTGAACCTCGTCTTGACAGGCTGGGCGGCAGACTGCTGAAACTCTGGGATGTCGTTTTCTACTTCTTCGTAATCATGGTTGACATGATTTTCTATTCGATGGAATCGATATTCAACAGAAAGTTCATCCTTAAAAACGATACCACGAAAAATGCTTATTATATCGGATACTTAGCTGTTCCGATAGTTTTCCTTCTGGCATTTCTTATCGGTTTTACGATTGCGCTGCAGGCGGCGATACAGCTCGCAAAAATGGGCGGTCAGAGCATGATAGCTATGATGAGCACGATGATAATGACAAAAGAGCTCGGACCTCTCATCACGGCGATAATCATTGCAGGAAGAACGGGCAGCTCGATTGCGGCGGAAATAGGAACGATGGTCGTTATGGAAGAAGTCGACGCGCTCAAAACGATGGGCGTCAAACCGCTGAAATTCCTCCTTGTTCCGAAATTCTGGGCATTCACGACAGTCATGCCGGTCCTCACTTTAGTTGCAGACATTGCCGGAATTTTCGGCGGATTCCTGATCGCTTCGGCGTACAACATTCCGCCGGGCTCGTTCATGGTCGATGTCATTGAATCGATAAAAATGTCCGATATTTTCTGGGGAACAATAAAAAGTATCTCTTTTGCGTGGGTAATCCTAGCTGTCGGCAGCTTCAAAGGGCTTAATGTCCGCGGTGGAGCCGATGCAGTAGGGCGCGCCACGACTGAATCGGTCGTTGTTTCGATATTCATGGTCGTTGCGATTGACGCGATATTCTCATTGTTCCTTTATACTTAAAAACCGAAAAAAATATCAGCTGCAGTAAATAAAATTATTCTGATTTTTTAAGTATATAAAATTATATTCTGAAAAATAGGAATCTGAAAATTTATTTTAAATTTGACTAATCTGTGAAATATTGTAATATCAATTTTGTTTGTTTGTTAAATTTTAAGGTGGTTTTCATGTTTACGATATTAAAAAGCGGTTCGGTTTCAGGAATTGACGGCAATGTAATCGATGTCGAAGTCGATATTTCGCGCGGAATGCCTGCTTTTTCGATAGTCGGGCTTCCCGACAATGCGGTGAAAGAGTCGAAAGAGCGCGTGAGGACGGCAATAATAAACAGCGGACACCTGTTCCCGCAGAACAGAATAACGATAAATCTGGCTCCGGCGGGGATCAGAAAAGAGGGTGCAGGCTTCGATCTTCCGATTGCGACTGCGATAATTGCCTCTATCTACAGCATGGAAACCGACAAAATCGACGGCTTCATGATAGTTGGAGAGCTCGCTTTGAACGGTGAGATAAAGCCGGTCACCGGTGTCCTGAGTCTTGCGATAACCGCGAAGGAAAGCGGACTCAAGGGAATAATCGTGCCCGAGGAAAACGGCGGAGAAGCATCAGCGATAACCGAAATAAATGTTGTAACGGTAAAAAATCTGGATGATATTTTCTACCTTTTGAAAGAAGGGCCGAAAGAGTTCTTTCATTCCGAATCGAAACCGGACGAAAAAAAATATATTGTCGATTTTGCCGAAGTGCGGGGGCATGAGCAGGCTAAACGCGCAATTGAAATTGCTGCGGCAGGCGGTCACAATATTCTTATGGTGGGCTCTCCCGGAAGCGGAAAAACTATGCTTGCGCGGCGCATTCCGACGATTTTGCCGGAACTTGAGCGCGAAGAGAGCATCGAAACGACGAAGATTTTCAGTGTTTCAAACCTTATGCAGGGAAACGGGCTCATCAACGAGCGTCCTTTCAGATCTCCGCATTCGTCGTGTTCTCACATTGCCCTTGTCGGAGGCGGCAATCCGCCGAAACCGGGGGAGGTGAGCCTTGCCCATAACGGAGTTCTCTTTCTGGACGAGCTTCCGGAGTTCAGCAGAAACGCTCTCGAAGTTTTGCGTCAGCCGATGGAAGACGGCGACGTTTCGATATCACGTGCGACGAATACGATCCGCTATCCCGCCAATTTTATGCTTGTCGCTTCGATGAATCCGTGTCCCTGCGGCTATCTTTTCGATAAAAAGAAGCCGTGTGTCTGCTCAACTCAGGCAGTGCAGCGCTATCAGCAGAAGATTTCAGGGCCATTGCTTGACAGGATAGATATTTCGATTGTCGTAAATTCAGTCTCTTTCGACGATCTCAGAAGCCGAGAAACCGGTGAAACAAGCGCCCAGATAAGAGCGAGAGTCGAGAAGGCGAGGGAGATTCAGCGCGAACGCTTCAAGGATTCACCGTTTTTCACGAATTCCAAAATGCAGGCTTCCGAAATCGACAGATTCTGCCGTCTTGATGAAGCAGCAGAGCTTCTTCTCAAAAACGCGATGGAAAAACTCGGTATTTCGACACGCGGATATTCTCGGATATTAAAAGTGGCGCGGACTGTCGCCGATATCGACGGAAAAGAGCAGATCGAATGCGCCCACATTGCCGAAGCGATCCAATATTACAACCGCTCGATGTTCAACGAAGGTCAGAGAATATAAGTTTTTGGATTTAATTCGGATTTTAGATTGTTACAAGTGCACAACCGCTGGCATCGTCTTCGTCATCTTCGTCAGCCGGATTTGAATTGCCGTCTGTCGGTGCATCATCGGTGTCTGCTGGTTCATTGCCGGTATTGGTCGGTTCTGCCGTCGGCTCAGCTGTCGGTTCTGCCGTCGGTTCAGCTGTTGGTTCAGTGGTTGGCTCAGTCGTCGGTTCTGCCGTTGGCTCAGTCGTCGGTTCAGTGGTTGGCTCAGTTGTCGGTTCTGCCGTTGGCTCAGCTGTCGGTTCAGTGGTTGGCTCAGTTGTCGGATCAGTCGTCGGTTCGGAACCTTCAGGGTAAGTTGTCCATGCGGCGCTCTCTATTTCGTAGCATTCGCCGTTTTCAACAAATGTGCTTGTATATGGGGAAGAATCCGCAATCTCAGCTTCTGCAAGTTTGACGGAAATAACGCCGTCGTAATAATACTGGCTGTTTTCTATAAAATCGGTGTGTTTGATCTGAAGAGTTCCTTCTTTCTGGAAGAATGCCTTGTCAAATTGGTACTTGTCTGTTTCGGCATTGTAGACATAGCGATACATTGTTACGCACTGGTTGCAGGTGGCGTAGTTAGTATTGTTCCCTGAACCAAGATCATAAGTCCCGACTACTGCAAAATCATTCGAGTTTTCATCCTCCGGAATAAATTCAAGTCCAATCACTCCAGCTTGATCTTCATCAGAAAATCCAGACACATACGACTCAAGGCTGTTCGGATAATAATACTCACCATCATCATAGAAATCCATAGCCGGATCGAAAGAAAGACCCGTGCACTCTGCAAGCAGATCTAATGAGATCAAGCATGCAAGAACCATAATTGTTGAAAAAACGAACTTTTTCATAATTTGCCTCTTTCAAAAGTTAATAAAACGCAAAAAACGGAATATATTATTTGCAGGCGAAAAAAAAGTCAAACAGGTTTTCCAAGCAACTGTGTTTTGTGCCTGATGCAAAATAACTCAAAATTTTGAAAAATTTTCCCTTAAATACTTGTTATCCTCTTAAAAGGTTGTAGTATCTCTGCCGGTTTTTTATTAACTTGTTTTTTGGAGATGAAAAATGTCAGAAATTATCAGAGTTAAAGGAAGAGAAGTTCTTGATTCAAGAGGAAACCCGACTGTCGAAGTCGAAGTCGAACTTGCAAACGGCGTTACCGCATCTGCGATAGTTCCGAGCGGCGCAAGCACGGGCGTTCACGAAGCTCTTGAACTCAGAGACGGCGATAAAGAGAGATACCTCGGCAAAGGCGTTACAAAAGCAGTTGAAAACATTGAGAAAATCGCTGCTGAAATCATCGGCATGAACGCTCTTGACCAGAGAATGATCGACGAGACGATGATCGGTCTTGACGACACCGAAAACAAGACGAATCTCGGTGCAAACGCAATGCTCGGCGTTTCGATGGCTGTTGCAAGAGCCGCTGCGAAATCGCTCGGTCTTCCGCTTTACAGATACATCGGCGGACTCAGATCCGACACACTTCCTGTTCCGATGTGCAACATCCTCAACGGCGGACAGCACGCTGACAACACCGTCGACATTCAGGAATTCATGGTTATGCCGGTCGGCGCAGACAGCTTCAAGGAAGGTCTCAGAATGGTCGCTGAAGTTTTCCATTCACTCAAAAAGCTCCTCAAGAGCAACGGTTTCTCAACAGGTGTAGGTGACGAAGGCGGTTTTGCTCCTGACCTTGCAAGCGATGAAGATGCTCTTCAGGTCATCATGGCTGCAATCGAAAAGGCAGGATATGTTCCGGGAAGAGACGTTGTTCTCGCACTTGATGTTGCGGCATCAGAACTTTACGACAGCAATAAGGAACTTTACGAGTTCAAAAAATCGGGCGCAAAATCAAAAACGAGAGTCGAAATGGTTGAATACTACAAATACCTCGTTTCCAAATACCCGATTTTCTCGATCGAAGACGGTATGGCTGAAGACGACTGGGAAGGCTGGGCTCTTATGACCGAAGAACTCGGCGACAAAATCCAGATCGTCGGCGACGACCTTTTCGTAACGAACGCTGACAGACTCGGCGAAGGCATCGAAAGAGGCGTTGCAAACGCAATTCTCATCAAACTCAACCAGATCGGAACGCTTACCGAAACGCTCGACACGATCGAACTTGCACACAGAGCAGGCTACTCGACAGTCATCAGCCACAGAAGCGGCGAGAGCGAAGATACATTCATCGCAGACCTCGCAGTCGCTGTAAACGCAGGCCAGATCAAAACCGGAAGCCTCTGCAGAAGCGAAAGAATCGCGAAATACAACCAGCTCCTCAGAATCGAAGAGCAGCTTGATGAAAGCGCGTTCTTCCCGGGAAGAGGAATCCTTTTTGAAGATATCGACGAATAACTTTTTTGATGCGGGGTCGCAAGACCCCGTTTTTTTTATGTGAGGTGTCATGAGCGAAGCACTTTATTCAAGCTGGATCGAGATCTCGCGTTCGGCTTACAGAAAAAACATCGAATTTTTTAGAAGCAGACTCACTCCGGGAACGGAACTTGCCGTCGTTATCAAGGCTAACGCATACGGTCACGGAATGGTTGAAATAGCCCACTTCGCCGACGAGTGCGGAGTCAAGGTTTTCTGCGTCCACAGCATTGACGAAGCCCTTATTTTGAGAAAGCAGGGTTTTACGCAGAGAATCGTTGTCGTCGGTCCCGTCATCAAAAGAATGGCTGAAGCTGCGATAGAAAACAACATCGAAGTTCTCTGCTGCGATACTGAATATCTGCAAAATTATGAAAAAGTTGCTGAATCATTGGGAAAAACCGTAAATATTCACCTTAAATTAGAGACTGGAACGAACAGGCAGGGAATCTCGGGACAGGTGCTTATAAACTTCCTCGAAGAACTCAAGAAGTGCAAAAACGTGAAACTCAGAGCGGTTTACAGCCACTTTGCAAATATTGAGGATACGACAGACCACTCCTACGCAAGATTCCAGATTGACCGCTTTAAAAGAGAGATTTCATACATCCGCGAGGCCGGATTTTCGGGCTTCGATATGCACTTCGCATCAAGCGCGGCTGCGGCTATATACAGCAACACCCACTTCAACATGATCCGTCTCGGTATCGCGCAGTACGGTCTCTGGCCGTCAAAAGAGACATATTTGAGTTATATAATCGAGCACGGTCACGGCCCGGAACATATTCTGACGCCTGTTCTTTCTTGGAAAACAGTAATCGGTCAGGTAAAAACTGTTAAAGCGGGCGATTTTATCGGCTACGGCTGCTCGCACCAGATGACGCGTGATTCTAAAATTGCAATAATTCCGATAGGTTATAGCGACGGCTACGACAGGAAACTTTCCAACCAGGGCTATGTCTTAGTTCACGGTCAGAGGGCTCCGATACTGGGCAGGATCGCGATGAATCTCACCACGATCGATGTCACCGACATTCCCGATGTCAAAGCGGAAGACGAAGTTGTTCTCATTGGTGAGCAGGGTGACCAGATTATCCGCGCTGAACAACTGGCTTCTCTTGCCGGAACTATCAACTACGAAGTCGTAGCAAGACTTTCGAGCCGGATTCCCAAAGTCGTTGTCGATTAAAGAAATCCATATAATTTAGAGCTGAAACGACGATTTATATTGACTTTTAAATATTTAAGTGTAAAATCGCGCGTTTTTTTGAAGCACCTCTGTGCAGTAATCCCGTGCCTGTCTCTTGTTTGAGAGTGAGCGGGATGCAGAGGGAAGATTATTAACAGGTAATTCTTGGAGGAAAAAATGCCTGAATTAAGAGAAATGCTTAAAGCCGGTGCTCATTTCGGACACCAGAAGCAGAAATGGAATCCCAAAATGGCTCCTTACATTTTCACGGAGCGCAACAACATCCACATCATCAACCTTCAGAAGACGATGGAACTCATCGAAGACGCTAAGAAGTTCGTAAAAGAACTCGGTATGGCGGGCGAAGTTATTTTCCTTGTCGGAACGAAAAGACAGGCTCAGGAAGTCATCAAGGAAGAAGCTGAGAAAGCCGGTGTTCCTTACGTCAACTACCGTTGGCTCGGCGGAATGCTCACGAATTTCGTAACAATCAACCAGTCGGTTAAGAAATTCCAGAAATTCGAAGAGATCCTTACCACCGAAAAGAGAAGAATGTACAAGAAAAAAGAGCTTGCAGACATCGAAAAGAGAAAAGACAAACTCGAAAAGAACCTTGCAGGCGTTATGAAAATGGAAAAAATGCCGGGCGCAATCTTCATCGTTGACCCGATGAAAGAGCATCTTGCAGTTCACGAAGCTCAGAAACTCGGTATTCCGATAATCTCCATCATCGATACGAACGGAAACCCGGACGGAATCGATTACCTCATTCCGGCAAACGACGACGGTATGCGCTGCATCTCCCTTATAACCTCCGACATCGTTGATGCTTACATGGAAGGTCTTGACATCTACAGACAGAAGATCGCTACCGAACAGAAAGACAAGAAAGAAAGACCGGCAAGAGGCGAAACGAGAAGCGTTGCAGGAAGAAAGGTCCGCGTTAAAAGAATCCAGACTGCTGAAGCTGAAGAGAGTGAAGCAGTTGAAGAAGCAGCAGAAAAAGAATAGGAGGAAACTATGGAAATTACTGCAGGATTGGTTAAAGAACTCAGAGAAAAAAGCGGCGTAGGAATGATGGACTGCAAAAAAGCCCTCATGGAAGCTAACGGCGACCTTGATGCGGCTATGCAGATTCTTAAGGATAAAGGTATTGCGAAAGCTGCTAAAAAGGCCGGCAGAGTAGCTGCAGAAGGCGCTGTTCTCGTTTCTATCGAAGGAAACAAGGGTCTTATGCTCGAGCTCAACTGCGAAACGGACTTTGCTGCAAAAAGCGACGGTTTCAAAGAACTTTCCCAGAGAATGCTTGACTACTTTGCAAAAAATGCAAAAGAGGAAAATCAGGTCGTTTCGATGGAAGAAAACTTCTACAATGCAGAAGTTGAGACCATGACGAAAGAAGCTGTTGCAGTTATCGGCGAGAACATCAAACCGAGAAGATTCGTCAAATATGAAGCAGGCGAAAAATCGCTTATCCACTCCTATGTTCACATGGGCGGAAAAATCGGCGTTATGCTTGAAATCGAAGCATGCTGCGCTGAATGTGCAAAGAAACCGGAAGTTGTTGAAATGGCTGACGGAATCGCTATGCAGATCGCTTCAATGCGTCCTGACTGCGTTGACGTAGATTCTTTCCCGCAGGATAAACTTGCTTCCGAAAAACACGCTTTCCTTGCACAGGTTCTCGAAATGGGAAAACCGCAGGCAGTTGCAGAAAAGATTGTTGAAGGAAAAATCCAGAAATTCATATCTGAAAACACTCTTCTCGAGCAGGTTTTCGTTATGAACAATGATCTTAAGATCAAAGATTACGTAAAAGAAACAGGAAAGAAAGTCGGCTGCGAACTTAAAGTCGTCCGCTTCAACCGTTTTGAACTTGGCGAAGGCATTGAAAAGAAAGTAGAAAATTTCGCGGAAGAAGTTGCAGCTCAGATGAAATAATTTTTCATGAGCGATTTTTGTGATTTTACATTCTCGGGAGCGTCTTTCAAAAGGGCGCTCCTTTCTTTTTTTATAATAATCTCATTCTTTTTCCTTTCGGCAGAGGCGGCTGAAAAGGAAAACACTGATAAAATTGCAAGCAATGCCAATCCGACCGTTTATACGAAAGATGAATTTATCGAGAAATTCATAGCGAAAACCGGTCTTGGAGACGCTTCAAAATATAGATTGCAGATGGCGGATGCCGATTACGATTACGTAATTGCGCAGATGTTTCCGCGACTGAAACTCGAAACAGGAATCGGTCCTCACCCGAAGTATGTTTACGAACAGTCAGAGATACTTCCTGATGCCGACGGCGACGGTATTCCTGAATTTAAAGAGAGAACCTGGCACAAATACTACAGCGATATTACGGAATGGGGTATCGCAGTAAGAGCGAAGATCGAATTCATCCTTCCGATTTACACTTTCGGAAAAGTCACTGCGGCAAAACATGCGGCTTGGGCACAGATCGAACTCAGAAAAGCGGAATCGAAAATCGGAGACCTCAAGTTGAAAAAAGAGGCTGCGACGATCTACTGGTCCTGGGTGATGGCGCAAAGCTACCTTGACATCATGGAACCGGCGATGAAGGAGATCAACAAAGTTGAAGAAAAGATCAGAGATATGCTCTACGAAGAAAAAGAGGGCGTTACGCAAAAAGATCTCAACAAGCTGCTCATCGAAAAAGAGAAGATCCAATATCTCTACGACAGGCTGATTTTTCAAATCGATACTTTGAAATCTCTTATTACCGAAGTTTTAGGCGAAAACTGGGCTTTTGCCGACAAAGAGATGATAAAACAGGATTATTCCAAAGAAATGCCGGAACTTGTCGATTTTATGAAGCAGAACAGTCCTTATTCAGCGTATGTCCAGAAAGGGCTTACCATCTACGAAAATCTTTATAAACTTGAAGTGAGACGCACTCTGCCGAATTTCGGAATGATCGGTTCATATTCCTTCAGATACACGAGTTCGGTCGATGAAAAATATTATCCCGAGGCAAACAGCCCCTACAACGGCTACGACGGTGAAATCGGGATAGGACTCAGTTTTAACCTTAACATCATGGAACAGGTTAGAAAGATCCAGAAAGCCAAAGCTGAATGGAATTACATGAAGGCAAAGGCGTTTTTTGCAGAGCAGAACGTTTCTTTGCAGATACAAAAAAAATATAATGATTTAAAGGCGTTGGATTCGCATATTTCGCATCTCAAAGCGATACGCAAAACTTCGAAAGGAATGCTGACGACCGAATATGCCAACTATGAATCAGGCATGACGACTGACACGAAAGATCTGATCGACGCAGTAAAGGCGTTTTTCGAGAACGAGCAGGAATACATCAAGGCGATTTACGATTACAATATGAAAATTGAAGATATTAATGAATTTACGGGGGCGGTAGAGAAATGAAACAAATTTTAATTGCAACAGTTATGTTTTTCTGTTTCGGACTTTTCGCCCAGGCGGCTCCGGCGGCTGAGAAACCCGCGGCTGACAATTCAGGGCTGGATGTCGCAGCAGCGATGAAACTGCTTGAAACCAAAGAGCAGGCTTTTGAGAAACTGGCAAACACTAATCCTAAAAAGGGAACTCCGAAATACGCCGCAAAAGATAAGGAAATAAAGGAAATCGTTGAAGAAATCATCGACTACCGCTTTATTTCGGAATATATAATCGGCAAAAAATGGCTTGAGACTCCCGACAGTAAAAAAGAAGAATTGTTCAATAAAATCAAAGAGTTGTTTACAGATGTCTACTTGGATAAACTTTTCTACAACAAAAGTTACGAGAAAAAATATTTAGACAAGGGAACCGAGAAAAAATATCTGAAAGGTGTTCCGGAAAGTATCTACATAACTTCTGAAATCCAGGGAATTTTCAAAGGAAAAACAGTCGGTTACGAGCTTATTTACCACATCAGGAAGATTGATGGAAAATATAAGGTTTTTGATGTTGAGCTCGATACGGTGAGCCTTGCGAGAAACTATCGCGAGCAGTTCGAAAAGAATCTCAAAGAAAAAAGCGTTGACGAACTTATCGCCAATATCGATAAAAAAATAAAGTCTTCGAAATCGGAAAAACAGGAAAAGAAAGAAACAAAACCTGCTGCCAAGTAGCCGAAATGAGTGAGAAAATTCTTCTTCATGCCTGCTGTGCGCCATGCACGAGCGCGACTCTTGAAAAGATATTAAGCGACAATCCGGATTCCGAAATTTCTGTTTTTTACTACAATCCCAACATTTCTCCCGCGGAAGAAGAGGAAAAACGCTACGCAGAGCTTGTCCGCTACATCGATACACGCTACGGAAACGCGGTCAGAGTCCTGCGCGGAAAATACGACTATGATTCGTGGAATTCGCTCATCGAGCCCGTTTCATTAAGCGGTGAAGGCGGTTTCAGATGCAGGATCTGCTACTATCTGCGGCTTCTCGAAAGTTTCAAAAAGGCGGCTGAACTCAGCTGTGATGCGGTGAGTACGACTCTGGCGATAAGTCCTTACAAAAATTTCGAGTGGCTTGACGAAATCGGAAAACTGCTTTCAAAAAAATTCGGGATCAGGTGGTTTCTCGAAAGATGGGATTACAAGCGTTCGATAGAACTTTCGAAAGAATACGGCTTATACCGGCAGAAATACTGCGGATGCGATTACAGTAAAAGGCGTTAGGGAGATAAAAATGGAAGAAGAGAAGATCCTTTTTTATGAAAGACAGCGTTTGAGACAGTGGTGGCTGTGGCTTATCGTCATTTTAGCCATATCGGTTCCGCTTGTTATCGATGTCGCAAAAATGGTGAAGAACGGAGTTCCGCAGCAGCTTATGTTATCTTCACTTCTGAGCTATGTTGCTTGCATAATCCCTGTTTTAATTCTTCTCTGCATCATAAAATTAGAAACCGAAATAACTGAAAAATGCGTTTATGTCCGCATGTTTCCTTTGCATATCTCTTTTAGATCGTACGCTTTCAGCGAAATGGAGGCATGCTTTGTCAGAAAATATCATCCGGTACGCGAATACGGCGGCTGGGGCCTGAAAGGAACATTCAACAACAGAGCTTTGAATATTTCTGGGAATCAGGGGCTTCAGATAGTGTTCAAAAACGGAAAAAAACTTCTTATCGGAACACGTAAGCCCCAGGAAATAATGGAAATTTTAAAATCACTTCAAAGTAATAAAAAATGAAAAAACTAACTATTTTTTTATCAGTTTTACTACTTGTTTTTTCTCTTTTTGCCGAGAGAAAAACAGTAACCATCTGGCATTCATACCGCGGCGACGAGCAGACTGCTCTTGAAAAACTGCGCAGCGAATTCAATGAGCTGCAGTCTGAATACAAAGTTGATCTGCTTAACGTTCCGTATGATGCTTTTGCAAACAAGCTGACAAGTGCGATTCCGCGCGGAAACGGCCCGGACGCTTTCATTTTTGCTCACGAAAGAGTGGGGGACTGGGCTGAAAGCGGAATAATTTCGGATGTTTCCGGATTTTTAAGTGATGAAGTGAAAAACGACATCATTCCGTCAACGGTTGATGCGCTGAAATATAACGGAAAATACTGGGGATTTCCGCTTTCCTTCAAAAGCGCTGTTCTTTTCTACCGCACCGATATGGTTGAAAAAGTGCCTGAAACGACTGACGAACTTTTGGAAGCGGCAAAAAAACTTACAGATGCAAAAAACGGAAAATACGGTCTTGCATTCGAAGCCACTTCGGCTTATTTCGCGGCTGGTTTCATATACGGTTTTGGCGGAAAATTCTGCTTCGAAAACGGCTCGGAGCGTGAAGACGGTCTTGCATGCCTTGATGATAAAGGAAATGTTGAGGCGCTTGAATTTATTGATGATTTAGTCAACGGCTCAAAAGTCACTCCGCAGGAAGCGACTGCCGCGCTTGTCACGCAGATGTTCAACGAAGGAAATTCGGCTTTCGTGATAAACGGCCCGTGGTTTCTGGGTGAAATCGACAAAAACGTTCCGTTTTCTGCGGCGGTTCTTCCGAAAGTAAGCTCCACCGGTGAAGTTATGAAGCCGTTTCTTACGGTCGAAGCATACCTTATTTCAAACCACGAAACGACAGATAAAGATGGCGCGGCGGCATTCGGAAAATTCCTGATTTCGCGTGATGCCGCAAAAGTCAGAGCCGTAACCGGCAGACAGTCTGTTGCAACGGTTTCAGTCTATGAAGATGAAGAAGTGGCAAACGATCCGCTTCTCAACGTCTTCAAAAAACAGGCTGAAGTTGCTGTTCCCATGAGCAATAATCCCGGAATGAGAATGGTCTGGGAGCCTCTTGCAGGCGCACTTCGCAAGGTTTTGAGAGGAGCAGACACGCCCGAAAACGCTCTCGAGGGGGCGCAGCAGCAGTTCAGAATTTTTGCAAAACCGCGTCCTGCGGCGCAGAGTCCGGTATTTTTCGTGATAATCCTCATTGTTGCAGCTTTGGTAGGCCTTGTTTTCACAGTCAGACAGATAAAAAAATATAAATTTTTCGAGAAGCTGACTTCTTCGCCGACTCCTTACATTTACCTGTTTCCGGCGATGTTCTCTATGCTCGTCCTTGTTTTCGTGCCGTTTGCAGTCGGAACTGCGGTTGCATTTTTCGCACACAAAAGCGGAGAATACGAGTTTGTCGGCTTCACAAACTTCATATCTATTCTTCTTTCGCAGGATTTCCCGATAACAGATCCGCTTTCCTTCTATTTTACTCTCGCTGTCACGATTTTGTGGACTGCTGTGAACGTTTTCCTGCACGTTTCGATCGGTCTTGCGCTTGCACTCATGCTGCGCGAGCCGTGGCTCAAACTCAAAGGTGTTTACAGAATGCTTCTCATAATCCCGTGGGCAGTTCCGAACTACATCACGGCACTTATCTGGAAGGGAATGTTCAACAGACAATTCGGCGCGATAAACGGCATACTTCAGGCGATCGGGCTTGAACCTGTAAGCTGGTTCAGCGGCTTCTGGACTTCGTTTGCGGCTAATGTCACGACAAATACATGGCTCGGTTTCCCCTTTATGATGGTCACCGCTTTGGGCGCTCTGCAGGCGATCCCGCGCGAACTTGAAGATGCGGCAAGCGTTGACGGAGCCAACGGATTTCAGCGTTTCAGACACGTAATTCTGCCTCTTCTCAAACCGGCGCTTCTTCCGGCAGTCATTTTGGGCAGCGTCTGGACATTCAACATGTTCAACATCATCTACTTGGTTTCAGGCGGTGAACCTGACGGCGCGACCGAAATCCTCATCAGCGAAGCCTACAAGTGGGCATTCCAGCGCCAGGAACGCTACGGCTACGCTGCGGCTTATTCGACTTTGATTTTCATCGTCCTTCTTCTTTATTCCAAAGCGACAGAGAAGATTGGGAAAGAGTGACCTCACCCTGGCCCTCTCCAGAGTTGCGAGGGAAATTGAAAATCTGAATCCGGAGGCGAAGATATGAAAACGGCTCTGCTCGTAATCGACATGCAGAACGATTATCTTTGGGAAAAAAGGAAAAAACGGTTTTCCTACAATACCGAAAAAGTGGTTGCTTCAGTGAACGAACTGATCCGTCAATATCATAATGAAAACCGTGATGTGATTTATATACGCCACATCATACAGAATTTTTTTACAAACCGTCTTTTGTTCGGCTACTCGATTGCGGGAAGTGAGGGCGCGGAGCTCTACAGCGGTCTGGATATTGTGTCGGATCACTGCTTTGACAAGTACCTCAGTGATGCGTTCAGCAGCAGGAAATTTAAAGAATTTGTGTGTGCCGGAGGCTATGAGACGCTTCATCTCTGCGGCCTTGACGAATGCGGATGTGTCGCTGCCACGGCACTCGGTGCGGTCAAAAGAGGGCTGAATGCCGCAATCCTTCGGGAGGGAACTGTAACGAGATTCCCGGAAAATAAAGTCAATGCGATCCGCAAAAGGCTGAATTCAGCCGGAATCCAGTATATTGACGCAGTCAGGAAATAACCGCTATAATCCGCAGGTATTTACAGTTGCCGACGGCTGTCAGACGCTGTTCAGTGGAATGATGATTTTAAGACAAGAAAGGAGAATAAAAAATGAGATGTCTGGTATGTAAGTCAGAGCGGATGGAAGAAAGCACGAACACTTATTTCGCACAGCTCAAAAACTGTTATGTTATCATTGAAAATGTGCCATGCCTTAAATGTCTTCAGTGCGGCGAGGTCGTCTATCCGATGTCGGTCTTGGAAACGATTGACGAAATCCTTGGAAAAGTAGAGAACGTCACGAGTAAAATCTTTATTATGGACTACTCCAAAGCTGCCTGAGTTCTAAAGTAAATCCGACGGCTGTTCAATGCTGTTTGTATAAATCTCATTCGTTAAAAATTTCACAATAACTCTTGATTTTCATGAAGTTTTATTTGCACTACTCGTGAGTAGTCTACTTTTGAGTAGTGTCGGAAATCTTTTTTTATTGTCAGAAAAATATAAACTTTTTTAAACTTTTGTTTTGTATGATTTTTATAATATTTCAATATTTTCTTCCGTATTGAATTTTTTTCTTGATTTTAAATAAAATTTTATTGACTTTAATGGTAAAATAAATTATTAATATTTGATGTTTTGTTAATTAATTTTAGAAACAACGGATGATTGACAAGCACAGACTGGAATATACGGAATGCGATTTTAAGCGCGAAGTAGAGCGGACAAAAACAAAAAACTGGTTGAAAAGCGTCTGTGCGTTTGCAAACGGAATCGGCGGAATGCTTGTGTTCGGTATTGATGACAAAACAAGAGAACATGTTCCTTTAAAAGACATTCAAGGCGATATCGAGTTCATCACTTCCTGCATAAAAGACAGAATTTCTCCGATTCCGGATTTTGTTCTTGTTCCTGATTTTACAGAAACCGGTGGAGAAATTTTGATTTTAAAAGTGCGAGGCGGTCTGAATACACCTTATTATCTGACAGAAGGCTCCAACAAAATCACTTTTATCCGCGCCGGCAGCTCAACTGTTCAGGCTGACACTCCGATTCTGCACGAACTGATACTCAAAGGCACGAACAGAACCTGGGACACGTTAAAATCTGAATACAAAGCAAAAGATTTCAGTTTCACCTTCCTTGAATCAATGTTTTACAACAAAACAGGCGGCAGAATCTCCGAAAGCGATTTTTATTCTTTCGGACTCGTAACAAAAGACGGTTTTCTTACAAACACAGGCGCGTTGTTTGCGGATTTCTGCCCTTTCAGGCATTCCAGAATTTTCTGCACGCGATGGAACGGACTTTCCAAAGCTCCGTCAAATATTGATGCACTTGACGACAAGGAATACAGCGGAAATATCCTGCAGCTTCTTGGCGAAGGAGAAGGTTTCATAAAGCTGTACAACCAGAAAATCTGGTATAAAACAGCAAACTCAAGAGTCGAAAAAGAAAATTTTCCGGAGCGTGCGATCCATGAAATAATTGTCAATGCTCTTGTTCACAGGGATTACGGAGTGCTTGGCAGCGAAATTCATATCGATATTTTTGATGACAGAGTCGAAATTCAGAATCCTGGCGGAATGTATGACGGTATTCCGGTGCAGTTTCAGAATTTGGAAAATGTCGTTTCTACAAGAAGAAATCCGGTCATCGCAGACATAATGAGCAGAATGAATCTCATGGAACGGCGCGGCAGCGGGTTCCGGAAAATCATGGATGCTGTAAAGTTTGCTCCAGATTTCAAGGTGGAAACATTGCCTTCGTTTCATTCCACTGCATACACTTTCACTGCTGAAATCAAAAACATGAATTATACAAAATCCGATGTTGGCGGATTAAATGATAGGATAAATGATAGAATAAATGATAGGATAAATGATAGGATAAATGATAGAATAAATGATAGGATAAAATTATCTGATACTGAATTGCTGATACTGAGTGAAATCTCAAAAAATACTTCGGTTACTATTTATGAACTTGTGGAAATCACAGGATTTTCTGCACCAACAGTGAACAGAGCATTGAAAGTGCTTCAGCAAAATAATATTATTGCCCGTGTCGGGGCAAAGAAAAACGGTTACTGGAAGATATTGGTCTGAACTGCCCGAAGGAATAAATTACAAATCCGACGGCTGTTCGATGCTGTTTGTCTAAAAGTTTCTTTTTTCCTCAATTTCCTTATCATAATTCGTTCATTTGCCGAAACGGAGGCTGATATGCGGAAACATTTGACGGGACAACAATTTTTCCTTATGGCTTCGAATTTGAAGGGAAATGGCTGCTTTATCAAAAAAGGAGTTCGGATCCTTTCATTTTGAGTGATATGAAATGTTATTGCAGGGCGAGGGCGTGTGTTGTGTTTAAAATGTTTTTTGTGGAGTCTGTCATGAAAAACTATCGAAATATCTTAACGATCAGTCTTCTTTGCTTTATTTTTTCTTCATGGTTCGGGTTGTATGCCGAGGAGAAAGAAGACGCTCTGAAAGTAGATAGTGTTAATAGTGTCAAAAATGAAAATTCAGATGAAAAGTGGTGGTATCTTCAACCTAATATTGGATTTTTGATTGGTTATCCTGTTGGTCTGACACTTAATGCTGGATTAGATTTTAATGTTCGCGTTGTTGAGATGTTTCACATCGGTTTTAATGCAGAACTCAGGCTGGCTAAGATTGCTCCTAAAGAAGAAACCATTGCATTGGGTGTTCCGTTGAAATTACGTCCTATAGTGCCGATTTCCGTTGATAACAAGTTTTTAAAAATTTGTGCCTTTTGGTTTGCAGGAGGTATAAATTTAATATTTGACGTGCCTGTGCACGAAGATGCCTCTTATTTTTTTCAGAAAAATTTTATATATGGTTTCGGAATTGATTTGATTTTTAAAAATAATTTGGTGTTAAGATTGGGCGCAGAGAACTATTTCAGCGACTATTATCCTAACTTGCTTGTCGCTTTAGGGTATAGATTTTAAAGCAACGAACGCCCTCGTCGCTAAAGCGCCACCGGATCAACTTGCCACCGGCAACTTGATTCTAACTTAGAGGGAGAATAAAAGTTTTGGAGGTCCAATGAACATAAAAATTCAAAACTGCACTGAAAACAACCTTAAAAACGTCAGTGTCGAGTTCGAAAAGGGAAAATTCACGGTAGTGACCGGAGTTTCGGGCAGCGGCAAGTCGTCGCTTGTCTACAACACGCTTTTCAAGGAGTCTCAGCGACTCTATCTTTCGTCGTTTCCGGCATGGCACAGGAAGTTTTTCGGTGTCACGAAAAAGCCTGATGTAGAGCGGATAAGCGGTCTTGATGCCTGTGTCGCAGTCGATCAGCGGGCGGATGTTGCCAATTCCATGTCGACAGTAGGCACTTTTTCCGGAATTTATGACCTTCTGCGAGTTCTTTTTGCGCGTCACGCCGGTGTTTCACGCTCAGTTTTTTCATTCAATTCGGCTTTGGGTGCATGTGAGGCGTGCAAAGGCTACGGAGTTGAAGATTTTCTCGATTACGAACTCATAATCGCCGATAAAACCAAGTCAATCCGCGACCGTGCTTTGAAAATAACGGCTCCCAACGGCTACATAATCTATTCGCAGGTGACGCTTGATGTTCTCGACGAAGTTTGCCGCGCTCACGGTTTTTCAGTCGATACGCCGCTTTGCGACCTCGCTGACGAGCAGATGAAAGTTCTCTTTTTCGGAAGTGAAAAGATCAAAGTTCCTTTCGGCAAACACACTCTTGAAAGCCGCATGAAATGGACGGGTATCACAGCAAAACCGCGTGAAGAGGGCTATTACAAAGGGATAATCAACGTGATGGCGGAGATTTTAAAAAGAGACAGAAACCCCAACATTCTCCGTTTTGTCCGCTCAGTTCCGTGCAGCAAGTGTCACGGTTCCCGCCTGAACGAAAAGGCGTTGGAAGTGCTTTTTGCTCATAAAAATATCGCTGAACTCTGCGAAATGACTCTCGCTGATCTCGCCGTTTTCCTTGAAAATGCAAAAAGTGAGGCAAATGAGGCTGAAAATAAAATAATAAATGAAATCAACAGGTTGCTTTCAGAACTCATAAACATAGGGCTCGGTTCGCTCACTCTTTCAATGCCTTCCGGAGATTTGAAATCAAGCGAGATCCAGCGCATTAGGATAGCGGGCGCGGCATCGAGTACGCTAAAGGGAACGACTTTCGTTTTTGACGAGCCGAGCATAGGCTTGAGCCGCAGCGAGCTTGCCAACGTCTTGAATCTGCTCATAAAAATCAGAGACAACGGAAACACTGTTATCGCAGTCGAGCACGATCTTGACGCCATTCTTATGGCTGACAACATCGTCGAGACTGGGCCCGGCGGCGGTGTAAACGGCGGAAAGATCCTTTTTTCGGGAAGTGTTGAAGATTTTTTGAAAAATGCCGAAACACTTGAAACTCCGACGTCTATTGCTCTCAAAAAATACCGCGGCACTGTGACAGAAATGCGTCCATGCGAAAAAATCATCGAAGGCGCTCTCAATGCGATAAGCGGGAAAACCTCTTTTGAAAAGCGGAATTTTGTTGAACGCTACATTAAAGAACTGAAAGAAAAATCAATAAGTTATGAGAAAATAGAAAGAAGCCCGATAGGGCGCACATCCAGATCGAATCCGGCGACTTACACAGGGATATTCGATAAGATCAGAGACCTTTTCGCGGCAACCGAAGAAGCCAAAAAACGCGGCTTTTCAAAATCACATTTTTCATTCAACGGTGAGTCGGGCAGATGCCCCAAATGCGAGGGCGGCGGCGTAATTGAGACGGGAATGAAGTTCATGGGAAGCGTGACTACCGTCTGCGATGTATGCAACGGAAAACGCTTCATTGACGAAGTTCTGGAAGTGAAGCTGAACGGCCTTTCGGTTTATGACGTCCTTAACCTTTCGATTTCGCAGGCACTTGTTTTTTTTAAGGAAAATAAGCAAGTGGCTAAAACTATCGACATAATGGAGCGCCTCGGAATCGGTTACCTGCTTTTAGGTCAGCCGTCATCAACGCTTTCGGGAGGAGAAGCGCAGCGGATAAAACTCGCTCTCTGGCTTTCAAAGATAAAGGAAAATTCGGTTCTGATCTTCGAAGAGCCGACAGCCGGGCTTCACCCCGAAGATATCGAAAAATTCGTTGCGATTTTGAAAAGTGTAACAAAATCGGGCGTAACGGTCGTTGCGACTGAAAACAATCCAGTGTTTTTAAGACTTGCCGACAGCGTCATCAGTTTCGGCGACGATGAGCGTTTTTCGGCTGAAAAAGTTGTGGCTAAAGAGGGAAATTACGAAGCAGAACTTGCAAAAGAGATTGTTCTCAAAAATGTTGAAACGCACAATCTGAAAAATATTGATCTGCACATAAAACCCAATAAATTCAATGTGATAAGCGGAATTTCGGGAAGCGGGAAGACGAGCCTTGCATTTGATACACTTTTTGTAGAAAGCATCAAGGCGGTTATGTCGGGAGTTTCGCCCTACGTCAAAACTTTTCTTTTGGGCAAAAATCAAAGCAGTGCCGCAAAGTGCGAAGGACTCAGGGCCGGAGTAGGCGTTTCGGCGAAATTTTCATACTCGGGAGTGCGCTCGACTGTAGGAACTGTGAGCGGAATATATGAATTTGTGAGAATGCTTTTCTCGCGTGCCGGCAAAGACGCAAACGGCGAAAACTGCACTTTTACTGCTGGAGATTTTTCATTTAATTCCGAAAAAGGTGCCTGCGCAAAATGCTCGGGAACGGGCTTTATTTTAGGCTGCGACATCAAAAAACTTCAAATAAATCCTGAACTTTCATTCGCTGACGGCGCGCTTGCGGCAACGAAGCAGGGGCGTTTCTACGGTGACAAAGACGGGCAGTTCATCCACACCCTTTTTGCCGCGGGAGAAAAATTAGGAATCGATTTTTCAAAGCCTGTCAAAGAACTTTCGCCGCGTGAATTTGATATCGCGATGTTCGGCGCGGGGGATGAAATTTTCGACATAAACTGGGAATACAAGCGTGGAAATGTCGAAGGAACACACTCTTTCAAAGGAAAGTGGATCGGTTTTGCAAACCTCATAACCGATGAATATTACAGGTCTTCGGGCAACAAAAACGAAGAAGAACTTTTCTCTCTGATGGGGGAGACTGTCTGCCCTGAATGCTTTGGAAAAAGGCTCAAAAAAGAGCTTCTTGCTGTGAAATTTGCAGGGATCACGATCGATGAATTCTGCGAAAAACCGGTTACTGAGATAAAAAAATTCCTCGATTCGTTCGAGACTCAGGATGAGCGCGAGCGGGAAATCTTTCTTAGAGTCAAAGCTGAAATTTATGGAAAAATCAATAAAATCATACTCTTAGGTTTAGGACACCTGACACTTGCGCGTGCCGCTTCAACTCTTTCGACCGGTGAAAGGGAAAGACTCAGGCTTATCAAAAGTTCAGCCGATGACCTGCAGAATCTGATATACGTCGTTGACGAGCCGAGCCGCGGACTTCACCCGATAGAATGCGAAAACATGGCGAAACTGCTTAAGGAAACGGCGGCAAACGGAAACACCGTCGTTGCAGTCGAGCATGTTCCCGAAATAATAAAGTATGCAGACCACATAATCGAAATGGGGCCCGGAAGCGGGGATGCCGGCGGAAAAATCGTTTTTGAAGGCGACTATGATTCTTTAATAAAATCTGACTGTTACACAGCAAAAGCACTTAACTTCAAACTGATTTTGAAAGAAAATAATTTTTCGGATTTCATAACCCTTTCAAACATTTCGGAAAACAACCTGAAAAACATCACCGTTTCGATTCCGCTCGGCAAAACGACAGTCATTTCGGGCGTTTCTGGAAGCGGCAAAACGACTTTGATAAAGTATTTGTCAGAAAATATCAGCGGTTATCCCGTATTTTTTGATAGATGCGGACTTGACAGTGCCACCGGCGGCTCTTCGAACATCGCATCATTTTCAGGGTGCTACGACAAAATAAAGAAAAAATTTGGAAAGAGTTTCAAGATCACGAAAAACGACATCTGCAAAACCTGCAAAGGAACAGGAAAAAACTCCGTTTCGATGGATTTCCTCGGAAATGTTGAGCATTTCTGCGCCGACTGCAACGGAACGGGATTCGCAGAAAACATCCTTTCATTCAGATATAAAGAAAAGAATATCGCAGAAATTTTGGATATGGAAATAGGCACCGCGGCTGAATTTTTCAGCGACGATCCCGCGATTTTCAAACTGCTCGACACTTTTGTGAAGTGCGGACTGCACTATTTGAAACTGAGCCAGCAGGTCTCGACCCTTTCAAGCGGAGAACTCATGCGGCTCAATTTCGCCGTCAGTTTCGCGGCATTCAACGCCGAAAAGAGCAGAAACGGAATCTTCATTTTCGACGAACCGAGCAGCGGACTCCATTTCTGCGATGTCGAAAAACTTCTCGAAATGTTCAAAACCCTCAATGATTCCGGCAATACCGTCATAATTGCCGAACACAGAAGCCAGATAATTGCAAGCGCCGACTACGTCATTGATTTAGGCCCTGGCAGCGGGGAAAACGGCGGAAACGTCGTATTTCAGGGCGAAGTCAGAGACCTTGTCAACTGCGCTGAATCTGTGACGGGAAAAATGATAAAAAACTTATAAGGAAAATCTTCACAAATGAAAGCAAGCGACTATACTCGCCGCGTTGTTTTTTACGGTTTTTTTATAAATTGATTTAAGGAGTTCATTATGACTACAAAATTGGAAAACGCTCTTAACAATTACGTTAACGACCTCAAGGCGAAGGGAACGGCGAAAGGTGACGAAATGGTCATCACGAAGATCCTTCCTCCTGAAGGCGCAAACGGCCCGCGTTATGTCGTCGAAGGCTACAAACAGACCTTTATCAAAATGAATTCAAACAGTTACCTCGGTCTTTCGATGAGGGACGAAGTCATCAAGGCTGAAGAAGAAGGAACGAAGGCTTTCGGTGTCGGCCCCGGCGCTGTCCGCTTCATTTCTGGAACCCACAAAGCTCACGTTGACCTTGAAAAAAGACTTGCGAAGTTCCACGGCAGAGAGTCGGCGATGATTTTCTCGAGTGCTTATGTTACTTCGATGGGCGTTCTTTTCCCGCTTATCACAAACGAAACGGTCATCATCAGCGACGAGCTCAACCACAACTGCATCATCAACGCGATGAAACTTGCCCGCCCGGCACTCAAACTTATCTACAAGCACAACAATATGGAAGACCTTGAAGCAAAACTTCAGGAAGCTGTCGGCAAAGGAAAGAGATGCATCGTCGTTACAGACGGCGTTTTCTCGATGAGAGGCGATTTCTGCCCGTTCGATAAATTCACCGCTATCTGCAAGAAATATGACGACAAATTTGAAGAAGGTGTAACGACCGCTGCTGACGATTCACACGGTGTAGGCGCTTACGGCAAGACCGGAAGAGGAACCGAAGAAGTTACCGGCGCAAAAGTCGACATCCTTATCGGCACACTCGGCAAGGCTTACGGCGTAAACGGCGGTTACGTTGTCGCTTCGAAATCGGTCACCGAATTTTTGAGACAGTCGGCTCCGATGTACATCTACTCGAACCCGATCACAGTCGGCGAGGCTTATGCGGTACTTAAAGTTCTCGACATCCTCGAGAGCGAAGAAGGCATTAAACGCCTTGCTCACCTTGCAAGCATCACCGCAAGATTCGAAAAAGGACTTATCAACAACGGCTTTGAGACGATCCCCGGTCCGCACCCTGTAACTCCGCTCATGGTTCGTGACACCAAAAAGACGGCAGACATCGTCGAATGGCTCACGAAGAACGGCGTTCTCGCTACGGGACTCAACTACCCGGTAGTTCCGAAGGGCGACGAAGAGATCCGCTTCCAGATCAACGCTGACCACACCGAAGCAGATATCGACTATGTCATCAATGTTCTGAAATCGTTCAAATAATTCATTCCCTTTCTTGCATTTTCTTCTTTAAACATTAAAATCCTTACGTTTTTTGTTTTAATGAGGTGAAAAATGAAGAGATTTTTTATTGTATTTTCGTTTTTCTGTGCATTTTTTCTGGTTTCATGCGGAAGCGGCAGCTCAAAAAATGATGATGATACGGAGAAATCAGATTCGGAAGAGGGAGAAGTGGCGGCGGATGAAGATACGTCTGACATCGTTCCTGATTCAGATGATATTGATGATATTTCAGATACGTTACCGGATGATCCGGAACCGGATGATGCCGATGTCATAGAAGGTTCAGACAATGATTCCGAGCTGTCAGATCCTTGTGATCCGAATCCGTGTGCAGGTTTGCAAAATTCAACAGAAATATGCACTGTGATAGCTCAGAATCTTTATTCCTGCGGCTGTATCGGCGGATATTATTGGTGGGGAGCGGAGAAGGGCTGTATGAACAAACGATTGTCGCTTGGTAACATCTGCACAGGAAACAATAAATGTTACGATAATAAAAAGGAAATAGACTGTTCGTTGACTGAGACCAATTTCTATGGTCAGGATGCGCAGTATGCGGAACTCGGTTCATGCTTGCCGCAGAATTTCACCGTCAAAACCCTTTCTGGACAAAATATCGTTATGGATAACAACACTGGGCTCGAGTGGCAGCAAACGCTTGACAAAGGCACCTACACTCGGGAAGAGGCGGAAAACTACTGCGACAGTCTGAATGCCTCGAATTACGCCGGATATAGCAGCGGCTGGCGTCTTCCAGCTCCGCATGAATTTCTCACGATCGTCGATAACAGCAAGTATGATCCGGCAGTTGATACGACAATCTTTCCGGATATCCCTGCAGAGAATCCTGCCTATTTCTGGGCTTCAAAGACTTATTATGAGTTCAGTGACGCCAGATGGAGCTTTGATGCTCATTACGGTCAGATCGAGCTGAAATCCCAAAACGAGAGTTACTATGTAATGTGTGTGCATGGTGAAGAACTTCCGTCAGGGTTGTTTTCCGTTTCCGATGAGACTGAAGAAGAATCTGTCGTAACCGATTCGACAACCGGACTTGTATGGCAGAAAAACATTATAGCGGAGCCGTATAGATGGCAGGATGCGTTGTCTTATTGCGAGAATTTGGTTTATGCCGGTTTGAGTGACTGGAGACTGCCTAACAAGAACGAACTTTACTCTCTTGTAAACTTCGATATATCAATTCCTCCGTATTCCGACTTTCCGGCATCATCAGACGTGGCTTATCATTTTTTCTGGTCTTCATCAACCTCGGTGGATAAATACAATCAGGCTTTGGTCGTTTATTTCAATTATGGTTCCGGCTTCGACGGACAAAAGAGTAATACTCAGAACTATTATGTCCGTTGTGTCAGAAACGCGGACTGAAGAGAGATATCGGGTTCCGTCCCTACATTTCCAAAAAAATTAGGTATTTTTTTTAATTCAATTATAATGCCGCGTTTGTTTCTTTACTAATTGTTTTTTTAGGAGAGTGAAATGGCAGAAAAGAAGGCGGCAAAGAAAGCCGAAAAATTCGATCCGAAGACCCTGACTTATTCCAAGAAATCAGGCTGGGACGGTATCTCCGAAGCTAAGATGAAAGAGATCATGAACTTCGCTGAAGGTTACAAAAAATTCCTCACGGATGCCAAGACCGAGCGTGAAGCTGTCAGCACGATTTTCGAACTTGCAAAGGCAAAAGGCTACAAAAACATCGAAAACGCAAAACCGACCGACACGAAACTTTTCATCAATTTTGACAATGTCGCATGCGTTCTTGCAGAGATCAACGACAAGAGCTTCAGCCGCGGCTGGCTCATGGTCGGTTCACACATCGACACGCCGAGACTCGACCTCAAAGGCTATCCGCTTTACGAGAAAGAGGATATGGCTTACTTCAAAACGCACTACTACGGCGGAATCAAAAAATATCAGTGGGTTACGAGAGCACTTGCGCTTCACGGCGTAGTCATCACCGAAGCAGGCAAAACGGTTAACGTCGTTGTCGGCGAAGATGAAAACGATCCTGTTTTCACAATTAACGATCTTCTTCCGCACCTTGCTCAGGAGCAGATGGAAAAAGGCGCTAGAAAAGTTATCGAAGGCGAGAACATGAATATTCTCATCGGCTCGATTCCTTACTCCTTCAAATACGACAAAGACAGCGTAAAACTCGCAATCCTTGATTTCCTCTATAAAAAATACGGTTTCAAAGAGGAAGATTTTGTTTCTGCAGAACTTCAGCTTGTTCCGGCAGGAAAGGCGAGAGATGTCGGTTTCGACAGAAGTTTCGTCGGTTCGCACGGTCAGGACGACAGAATCTGTGCTTACAGCGCGATGCAGGCAATTTTTGACGCAGGCAAATCGAAAGAGAACAAACTTGCGATGTTCTTCGATAAGGAAGAGATCGGTTCGAAAGGAAATGCAGGTGCAAACTCCAACATTTTGGAAAGAGCCGTAAACAAACTTATAAACTTCTACGGAAAAGGCGATTACAACACGCTCATCAACTCTCTTGCAGACAGCAAATTCCTCTCATCCGACGTCAATGCAGGTATCGAACCTGAATGGGCAGGCGCATTCGAATCAATGAATGCAGGCAAAGTCGGCTGGGGCGTCTGCCTCACGAAGTTCACGGGTGCAGGCGGCAAAGGCAACTCCAACGAAGCACACGCTGAATTCGTTGCAAAATGCAGAGCAGCTTTCAACAAAGACGACGCACGCTGGCAGACAGCAGAACTCGGAAGAGTAGACCTCGGCGGCGGCGGCACGATCGCAATGTTCATTGCTGAATACGGAATGCAGGTTCTTGATGTCGGTACACCGATCCTTTCGATGCACAGCCCGTTCGAAGTTGCTTCGAAAGCTGACCTTTACAACACCTATCTTTCCTACAAAGCATTTTACAAATATCTTTAACGGTTAACGGTTTTTTCATGCACAAAATTCTTTTAAGTTTCATAGTTTTATTACAGTTTTTCTTTGTTTTTGCCGATGATTCCGAACAAAAAAACGAGAAAAAACAGGCAAAATGGGAATTTGTAAGCGAAAAAGACGGTCTTAAACTCTACGAAAGGAATCATGAAGGTTCCGAAATCAAGGAAGTTAAGGCCGTCGTCACTTATCAGGGAACAATTCAGGAAGCGGTCGATATAATGTTTGACAGGCTGAAACATCCGGAAATATTTAAATACATAGAATTCTCCGATGTTCTCAAAAAGAACGACAGATGCGACTGGTCATACAACCGGCTTTCCGTGCCGGTGGCAACAAACCGTGACTACTACGTCAAATCGTGCCGTGTCGACAACAAAGACGGTTCTGTTTCGATAACGTGGGTTCCGTTCGACGATCCTAAGTATCCGGTGACCGACAAATATGTCCGTGTGACCGACAACAAAGGGTTCTACAAATTCACTCAGGTCGAACCCGACAAAATAAAGGTCGATTACTATATTTACAGCGATCCGGCCGGTTCTCTTCCAGTTTTTGTCAAGAACATCGCTTCAAGACAAGCCGTTACCGATACTTTGTGGACACTTCACAAAGAAATTATGAAGCGCCGCGCGGCATCAAAAAAATAGTCACCTTTATTCAATCGTTTTTATTAGTTTGGAGACTACATGTCCGATTTCTCAACAAAAAAAACGCCGAAGCGTTCGATTGAAACAAATATCAAACTGAAAGAACCCGATCTTTACAAAGTTGTGATGCTCAACGACAATTTCACCACGATGGAGTTCGTCGTCGAAATTCTTGTCGACATTTTCGGCAAAAGTGAGGCGGAAGCCCGCAAAATCATGCTTGCAGTCCACAAGCAGGGGCGGGGAGTCGCAGGAATTTACGTCTACGACATTGCAGTTTCAAAAATCGCGCAGGTGGACGAAGCGGCGAAAAAGAAAGGTTTCCCGCTTAAATGTATCGTTGAAAAGGAGTAACTATGGCGGAAAAAGATAATATGTCGCTGCCGTTTTCCTATGAAGTGGCGAAGATTTTCAGTATGGCGATTGAGGATGCGACCGACAACAAAGACGAGTTCGTAACACCGGAGCATCTTTTGTTCCAGCTGCTTTTTAACCGAAAAGCCATTGAAATTCTTGAACATTTTGATGTTGATGTCGCAGAAATGAGGCAGAATATCAGGGAATATTTGGAAAAATATGTTCCGAAAAGCTCTAAAAACGGTCGCGTTGTTCCATCTGAATATCTGAACATGTGCCTTCTCGATGCGGCGAATAATGTTTTCGGCTCGCAGCGTACCCGCGTTGAAGTGACCGATCTGATCGTCGCGATTTACGACTTGGGCGACAAATCGTATTCCTCGAGTCTCCTCAAGGCAAACAACATAAAGAGGTACGACCTTTTGAGCGCGATTGCACACGGCGGATTTTCCGAAACTGAAAAGCCGGAAGAACCGAAAAATGTTGAAGCAGCTCCCGAAGAGACTGAAAAAACGCCTTCCGCGCTTGAACTTTTCACGGTCGATCTTACCGAAAAAGCCCGTTTGGGAGAGCTTGATCCGATAATCGGCAGAGAAGACATCATCGGGCGGACGATCCAGATTCTTTTAAGGCGCAAAAAATGCAATCCTGTTCACATCGGTGATCCGGGAGTCGGCAAAACCGCAATAACGGAAGGTCTGGCTCAGAGAATTGCAAAAAATGATGTGCCGAAACAGCTTCAAGGTTACCGCATTCTTTCACTCAACATTTCCCGCCTTATCAGCGAATGCAGGTTTGTGGGCGATCTGGAGCGGACGATGAACAAACTCGTCTCCGCATTGAAAAATGAAGAAAAAGTAATTGTTTTTATTGATGAAATCCATAATCTGGTCGGTGCCGGCAGTGCGGGAAATTCATCGATAGATGCAGCCAACATCCTGAAACCTGTTCTTGAAGAAGGAACGATAAAATTTATCGGAGCAACGACCGCAGCGGAATACAGAAAGTTTTTCGAGAAAGATTCAGCTCTTTCAAGAAGATTCCAGAAAATAAATGTTCCCGAACCTTCAAAAGAAGAAACTTTCCTGATTTTAAAAAGTCTTGCCGAAAAATATGAGTCCTTTCACAAGGTTAAATACAGCGACGAGGCTCTGCACGCGGCAATAGAGCTTTCTTCGCTTTACATCAATGACCGTTTTCTGCCAGACAAGGCGATAGACCTAATTGACGAGGCGGGAGCGGCATGCAACATGCAGGCTAAGAAAATAAAAGTCGTTCGTCCTGAACATATTGAAAAAGTTGTCGCATTTCTCACCGGAAAAAAGGAAAACGGTGTAAATTCCGACAGAATGAAGCAGCTCAAAGGGCTTGATTCAGCTCTTTCGACTGAGATTTTCGGTCAGGACGAGGCGATTTCCGAGATCGTTCGGGCAATAAAAAAGAGCTATGCAGGATTCAAAAATCCCGAAAAACCGGTCGCATCATTCCTTTTTGTAGGCTCAACAGGAGTCGGAAAAACGGAACTCGCCCGCGTTCTTGCAGACAAAATGGATATGCCGCTCATCAGATTTGACATGAGCGAATATCAGGAAAAACACACGGTTTCCAAACTTTTCGGCGCGCCTCCAGGATATGTCGGATATGAAGAGGGCGGATTACTCACCGAAGCTGTCCGCAAACAGCCGACATCGGTCCTTCTTCTTGACGAGATTGAAAAAGCGCACGCCGACATTTACAATTCGCTTCTTCAGATCATGGATTATGCGACTCTGACTGATAACGCAGGTCGCAAGGCAAACTTTAAAAATGTAATAATTATAATGACTTCCAACGCAGGAAGCAGGGAAGTCGCAAAAAAACAGGTTGGATTTGAATCCCGTTCGGGAAATACTTCCGCTTTAAAAGAGGCTGTCAAAAATACGTTTACACCTGAGTTTTTAAACAGACTTGACCACATTGTTTATTTCTCGCGCATAACGCCTGAAATCGTTAAGAAAATCGTTAAAAAGAATGTCTCAGCCCTTGCATCAAGGCTCGCAGCAAGGAATATTGAGCTTTCAATTACAGAATCCGCAGTCGCGCACTTGGCTGAACTTGGTTTTTCGCCTGTTTTCGGTGCGAGAGAGACGGCACGAGTAGTGGACAAGGAACTCGAAAATCTCCTTCTTGATGAAATTCTTTTCGGAAAATCTAAAAACGGAGGAAAAATAAAAATCGATTTTAAAAACGGAAAACTTATAACTGTTAAATAGAGGTAACATTATGAAATCATTTGCAAAAATGTTCACAACTGCACTTTGTGCACTTCTCCTTTTCTCATGCGCTACGGCTCCGAAAACTGAAGGAAAAGAAAAAACTGATGACGGTTTAATGACTGCCGAAGAAATCAGCTACATCAATGACACTTCGGCAAGGCATCTTCTTCAGAACGATGTCGAAAAAGATAATGAGATTTTGAGAAAGGTTTCTGTTTCAGCAAAATTGGGAGCAGATGGTTACGATGTTCTTGAAAAATTCATGCTTGAATCTTTGGGAACCGGAGTAGGGATTGCGGCTCCGCAAGTCGGTATAAACAGGCGAGTAATCATGGTCCAGAGATTTGACAAGGAAGAAAAACCGTTTGAATTTTTTTACAACATAGAGATCAAAAAAACATACGGCGAAAAGGTGGTTGGCTGGGAGGGCTGCCTCTCTATTCCGGCAGGTTTCGGACAGGTCGAAAGGTGGCAGGATATAGACATCGAATACGATGCCGAAGTCGATGGAAAATTAGTCCGCAAAAGTGAAAACATAAAAGGGTTTACGGCTGTTATTTTTCAACACGAAACGGATCACTTAAACGGCATTCTTTTCATCGACAAAAAGACTGATGATCCTTTGATGACTGCCGAAGAATACCGCGAAATGCGAATGAAAGAAAAGGCTGAGAAAGAAGCAAAAGAACAAAATAAGGAATAATTTGCGGTTTTAAAAGTTCTATGAATTTACTTTTACTCGATAGAAGTGATCTGATCGCTGAAAATAAGGCGGAAATTTCCGGCGAAAAAGTTCATCATCTTAACGAAATTTTGAAAGTGAATGCCGGTAACGAGATCAAAGTCGGCATTTTAAACGAAAAAAAAGGAAAAGCTGTAATTGAAAAAATTGAAACGGAAAAAGCAGTTTTATCGATTGAGCTTAACGAAGAAGCGCTACCCAAAATTCCTCTTTTTGTGATAGTTGCGCTAGCCAGACCGAAGGTCCTTTCTAGACTTATTTCCGACCTTGTTTCCTACGGAGTTTCCGGAATAGAAATAATACAGACTTATTTTGGAGACAAAGGTTATTGGGAAAACGAATTGTTTACAGAAACTGGTCTTAAAGAAGCTGTCGTCAAAGGTCTTGAACAGAGCATGGACACGATCATGCCGAAAATCAGCTTAGTCAAGCGTTTCGGCCCTTATTCAAACGATATTCTGCCAACATATCCAATAAATTCAAGCTGTTACATTGCTTTACCCGGTGATTTCCCAAAAATCGGCGAAATAGAGAAGGGAAAATCGAATATTATTGCAATCGGTCCCGAAAGAGGCTTCACAAAATACGAAGCCGCACAATTCATCAAGGCAGGATTCCAGCCCGTTTCACTCGGAAACCGCGTTATCAGAACTGAAGCCGCAGTTCATGCGTGCGTCGCTCACTTTATTTAAGGTTTTTATTCACCGGACATACGCTGACACAGTCGCCGCATTTGATGCATTCGATAGAATTTACTTCTTTTACGGGGTCTATTCCCATCGGACAGTGTTTTTTGCACGCTGAACATGAGACGCATTTATTTTGATTCAATTTGATTTGCAAAATTGAAATGCGGTTGAAAAATCCTAAAATTAATCCAAGAGGGCAGATGTAACGACAAAAGGCTCTTTTTTCGCGCATAAAATAAATGACGAAAATGATCGTGAGAGCAACTTTCCACCAGAAAGTGAGTCCGATCGTCGCTCTTAAACCTGAATTTGCGGCGATTATCGGGAGGCCTGCGACTATCAAACCGGATGGGCAGACGTATGCGCAGAAGCCCTGGGCGAGCCCGAAAGCGGGAATCAGCAGAACGAATAAAAATAAGTTAAACCACTTTATATAACGGAATTTCTGCGGCAATTTTGCTTCTATATTTTTCCAAGGTGAAATCGAATATAAAATCTCCTGAAAAAATCCGAACGGGCAGACGTATGCGCAGGTCGCTCTTCCGAGTATCGCACCTGCTGCGGAGAGTGTTCCGAGTGCGAAAAACGGGATCATTGAGGCATATTTGATGACATACTGCAAAGTTCCTAGCGGACAGCCGAACGCCATCGAAGGGCAGCTGTAACAGTGGAGTCCGGGAGCGCAGAAAGTCTTTGTCGGGCCGCTGTAAGGTTTGCCGGTGAGGAAGTTCGATATAAACGGGTTCTGTATAATTAAGAAGAATAACTGTATCAAACTTCTTTTTGAGCCGATATTTTTTAATTTACTTAAAAAAGATGATGATCGTTTCATTATTTTGACTCTTCCTGTTTGCTTCCGCTGAATTTTTCCTTTATCTTTGCAAAGATGTCTTCGTCGTAAAGCCCGATGCAGCTCATGCAGATGTTTTTGCCTGCCGCTTTGACGAGATCGGTCTCTTTCGTGCCGTATTCATCGATTTCAGCAGTAAATGTCCTGACTATGAAAAGTGCTGAAATTATTAAAAGTATTAGCGGAATTATGATCTTTTTCATTTTTTCTCCGTTTCCTTCATCGCAAAAAGGGCAGCTCCGAGAGCTCCCATAAGCTGTGAATTTTCATCGGTTTTTATTGTAGAACCGAATAGTTTTTCAAGCTGGAACCTGACTGGTTTGAGTTTCGAGACACCGCCCGACATGAAAAAAGGTGCTTCAGGTCGCGTTTTGCGTGCCATGAAAAACGTGTTTGCAGCGACCATTCTGGCAAGTGAAGAGGCTATCACATTCTGCGGAACATCACGCGAAACCATTGAGATCACTTCACTTTCTGCAAAAACCGTGCAGGTCGAATTTATTTTTACAGGTTCTACTTCCGAAATGTCGAGAGCAGCAAAATCCTCTATCGAAAAACCGATGCGGTCCATCATAACTTCCAGGAATCTGCCTGTTCCGGCGGCGCAGCGGTCGTTCATCGCAAAATCTTTGATCCTTGAATTATTATCAACAGTTATGACTTTGCTGTCCTGACCTCCGATATCGATTATCGTTTTTGTTTCGGGGTGCGAGTGCAGAACTCCGAGATAGTGGCATGTGATCTCGGTCGCCGAAAAATCGCACATCGCGGCGGTGCTTTCCCTGCCGTAGCCTGTAACAGCCGATGCTGAGACTCTGCTTTTTAATTCTTCTGGTATCGTTGCGACAAGAGTCTGATAAGTTTTTGCCGCCGAAGCGACGGTTTTTATCATTTCTGAAAAAATTATCGTCTTGCTCTCGCCGATAAGAACGATCTTTCCCGTTCTCGAGCCGATGTCTATGCCGCAGAAAATGTTTTTTTCGTTTTCCATAATTCCTCCAAAAACATGCAAATATACACAAAAAAATTAAAATAACAATTGCAGAAAAAGTGTGTTCTGCTAAAATCCCGCGTTTTTTGTGCGGAGCGTGATGATTTATTATTTGTCGAGAAATTCAATCGGTTTTCCACCGGTCGAAAACGCTGAACCCGACGGTTTTTTAGCAATCGGCGGTGACCTGAGACCTGAAAGGCTGCTTCTTGCCTACAAGTCGGGGATATTTCCGTGGTATTCTGATGAAAGCAGGATCTCGTATCAGGGAAGCAAGATTTTGTGGTGGTCTCCCGATCCCCGTTTCGTCCTTTTTCCAGAAAAGCTCCACGTCTCAAAAAGCATGAAAAAAGTCCTCAAATCAGGAAAATACACAGTGACTATAAACACCGCATTCCCGCAGGTCATAAGCCGCTGCCGCCACGAAGTGCGGGTTCATCAGGAAGGGACCTGGATAACTGACGACATGGAAAAAGCCTACAACCGCCTTCACGTTTTAGGTTATGCTGTGAGCGTCGAAAGCTGGCTTACAGGCACTGACATCCTCGCAGGAGGACTTTACGGCGTGATGATAGGGAAGGCTTTTTTCGGCGAAAGCATGTTTTCGACTTATCCCGACGCCTCGAAAACGGCATTCATTACTTTTGTCGGCAAACTCCGTGAAATAGGCTGCCCCGTGATCGACTGCCAGGTCGAGACCGAGCATTTGAAGTCGTTGGGTGCCGAATTCATCCCGCGGAAAGAATTCCTCAAAATCGTAGGAGTTGCGGCTGAAGCGGGAAGAGTGGATTTTTAAAATTAATAATGTTGCGTTTAATTTAATAATACATATAATTTTTCGGTTTTTTTCAGGGTTTGTGATGACGATAACCGGGCTGACGACAAACAAACAAAC
>JAFYIZ010000038.1 GCA_017538365.1 bacterium
ATCCAAATGTCAAATTATTTTTTTCACTTTTTTTATCTTTTTGCACAACACCCCGATTTTACTGAGATATTTTTTTGCGTTTTTCCCGCCGCCGCGCTTTTTTTACCGGGATCACGTGATTTCGGAATCACGGGATCTCGACCGCGGCGAAAAACTGGGATAACGGAGCGCCGCTACCGGAATCCCGAAATCTCGAGATACCGGAATAACGACCAAAGGCGCCGCAACTCGCTTTTTCAAAAAATCCGATTATAATGGCGAGGTTTTTATCTTGCCTTCGCTCCCCTCGCCACAGTGGAGAGGGGCTGGGGGTGAGGTGGGGTTTGCCATGTATCTTCTTATATACCGCGGTACGAAGCATCTTTTTTCCTTTTATATAAACAGCGCGAGAAAAAAAATCGTGATCGGCGGCAGCGAGGGCGACATCCTCTTTCCGCAGGAACTCCAAAACTGCGAACTCGTGATGCGCAAAGAGTTCAACTTCGAGAAAAAGGACTACTCATGGTGCCTGTATCCTACAGCGGGCGAGTTCAAACTCAACGGCCAAACAATTTCGGGCGGTGAAGTTTTCGAGGATTCCGATGTATTTTCACTTCAGGATTTCAGTTTTTCGTTTTCTCCGACATCGAATCTTTCCGTTCTTTCAGCAGCAGCGGACGAAACACCCACAAAAGCTGGCAACACGCTTATAATCGAGGATGAGCCTACTGAATTTAAGAATATTGAAACCACTTACGGCGGCATCCACAAAACTTTTGTTTTCAGACCGGGGCGCAGAATCGTGATCGGGCGCAAAAACGCCGATGTTTCGGTCGCTTTCGACGAGGTTTCAAGCGAGCACGTCATCCTCGAAATGCAGGAAAAAGGCGTAAACTTTATAAATAAAGGTAAAAACGGCACGTGGGTAAACGGCGTGAGAATCAACAGCGGCATTCTCGAAGAGGGCAAATACCACCTTTCGATCGCGGGAAGACACGACGTCACGATAAAAATCAACAAGGAAAAAACGAGCGAAACCTTCCTCGCAGGGACACTTTCGCCATATTTCGAGCAGATAGAAAACTGGCTCAACCAGCCCGTTCTTTTCCGCAACCATCCAATAATCCTTCTTTCAGGCGAGAGCGGTGTGGGAAAAGAGGTGTTCGCCGAATTCATCCACAAAACGAGCGGCAGAAAGGGCGCTTTCATCACTTACAACGCGGCGAGCATCCCCGAAACTTTAGCCGAGAGCGAGCTTTTCGGCACGGCAAAGGGCGGGTTTACCGGCGCTGAAGAGCGTGACGGCGCATTCATGCAGGCTGACGGCGGCACACTTTTCTTAGATGAAATAGCCGAAATCCCGATGAATCTGCAGTCGAAACTTCTCAGAATTCTCGAAGACTGGAAAGTCCGCAAAGTGGGTGAAAGCGGCGTCGGCAGGACTGTTGACGTCAATCTCGTTCTGGCAACGAACAAAAATCTTGAAGCAGCAGTTGAGGCGCAGACTTTCCGAAAAGACCTTTTTTACAGAGTTTCGACTCTCCACATCCAGATCCCGCCTCTGCGCGAGCACAAAGACGACATAATCCCGCTTGCAAAGCACCTTTACCGCGCTCTGAGCGGCAGAGAACTCGTTATCGAAGATGCCGCTGCGGAAAAACTCGTCTCCTACTCCTGGCCCGGCAACGTGCGTGAACTCAAAAGCGTGATAACGCGCTTCGCATACTCCGGCAAAAGCGTTCTCGGAAGCGCCGATCTTCAGTTCTGACAGGTGTTGCATGACAAGATGCGATACGCTTTCCGGCGATTTCAAAATTTTTCAGCCTGAAAACGGGCAGCGCTACAGCACCGACGACCTTCTGACGGCGTGGCTTGCAATAAAAACAGTTTCGGAAAATCCTCCGGCGCGATTTCTCGACCTCGGAAGCGGTCTGGCAAGCGTTCCAATGATAGTTTTGTGGAAATTCCCGAATTTAAGCGGCATCGGCATCGAAATCAGGCCCAACCGGTACGAACTTGCCGAAAAATCGCTTGAAATCAACGGTCTCACGAAAAGATTTTCGATACTTCACGGAGATTTGCGCGAACTAGATCTCGATGAAAATTTCGATCTCGTAACCTCCACACCTCCCTACTACCAAAGCAGCGAAGGCCCTTTGAGCGGAAACGACGACAAAGCGGCAGCGCGCTTCGAACTGAACGGAAACATCGACGACTACTTCAAAACCGCGGCGAAACATCTGAGTCAAAACGGCGTTTTCATCACCGTTTATCCCTATACCTATAATAAAAGAGTATATGACGCCGCGAAAAATTGCGGAATGTTCATAAATTCCAGAGTCGATTTCATCCCGAAAGCGGGAAAACCGGCACTCATTTCGATATTTTCGGCATCGTTTTCAGAAAAAGAACATGTCGCTGAAACCCTGACGATGCGCGACGAGGCGGGAAACCACACGGCAGAATACAACGACGCACGGATTTTGTGCGGATTCAAAGAAAAAAAGTGAGGTAAACATGGCAAAAAACACGATAATTTCAGAAAAACAGGTCGCAGACATGCGGGTTTTCACGGTGTCGGAAGTAGAACTCGACAAGTCTGGAAGGCGCGTAAAACATTCGATCATCAGGTTCTGCGGAACTGCATCAATTCTGGCAGTAACTAAAGAGGGTAAAATCCTTCTCGAAAAGCAGTACCGCACGCCGATAGACCGCTGGATCTACGAGATTCCGGCGGGAAAAATCGACAAAGGCGAAGATCCGACGCACTGCATAATCAGAGAACTCGAAGAAGAGACCGGCTACCGCCCGATAAAGATTGCAAAAACCTTTGAAGCCTACACCTCATGCGGCTGCAGCGACGAATACATGCACTATTTCACGGCTTTAGTCGAAAAAATTCCCGAAGGCGAGCGCAGACTTTTCCCCGAAATCGACGAGGACCTTGAAATACTCGAAGTAACGCTTGATGAAGCGTGGAAAATGATCGAAAGAAAAGATATCGTCGATGCGAAGTCTATCATGCTGATAACCGCTTTCAAAGCGGGTCTGGCGGGATTTGAGGGATGACGGAAGTCAAAATCGCAAAAATAATTTCAAACGGCTGCGGGATCGGCTGGGCTGACGGGAAAACGTTTTTTGTTCCCTTCACCTGTCCCGGCGAAACAGTCAGAATCAAAAGTGCTGTGAAGGAAAAAAGTTTCTTTTACGCTGAAGATTTCGAGATTCTCGAAGCCTCGCCCGAAAGAAGGAAACCGCTCTGTAAGTATTACGGAATCTGCGGAGGCTGCTCGCTCCAGCACATTTCGTATCCGGCACAGATGAGAATAAAAAAGCTAATATTTTCAGAGCTTTTAAAGCAGAATCAGATAGCTCTCGATATCGAGCCCGAGGTCATAACTCCCGGAGAAACGGGGCTTCGGACACGCGCAAAACTCTTTTCATTAAAAGGAAAACCTGCATACAGGCAAAAGAGGAGCAGCCGTTTCGTTCAAATTGAAAACTGCCCCCTTCTCAACCCCGTTTTTTTTGAAAAAATTCTTGCAGACATCCCGAAAAGACGCGGCGACACGCAGTTTGAATATTCAAAATTCACAGGCGATTTCATGCCGGGAGCCGAAACTTTGAGGAAATCGGTGCTGGGAAAAATCATGAAGATCCGCCGCGACAGTTTTTTCCAGTCTTCAGAAGATGGTGCCGGCATAATGTGCTCGTTAGTTATGCGCGAAGCCGAGGAAATCAAAGCAAAAAACGCAGTCGATCTCTTTTGCGGAAGCGGCCTTTTCTCGCTTTTTCTCGTTGACAAAGGGATAAAAACGACAGGTTTCGAAATAGAGGACGCTGCTTGTAAAAGTTACGCAGAAAACCTCGGGAACAGGGCGAAAATCGTAAAGATGAACGCCTACGACCTGAACCGCCTCGAAAAAACAGATCTCGTCGTGGCAGACCCGCCGCGCGCCGGACTCGGCCCGAAACTTTCAGAAATCATAAGCGAATGCACAGACAATGTGGTCTACATCGCATGCGAGCCGCCCAATCTGGTGCGTGACTTAAAGACATTTTTTGCAAAAAGGTTTCACGTGAAACATTTGTATATTATCGACCTTTTTCCCGACACTCCGCACTTTGAAACAGTGTGCGTTCTGAGCCGCGGGACTGAATCTTCCGAGGGTTGAATGGCACCGTTTGTAGTGATTGAAGCACTGATTTTTATCGTAACTATTCCGGCGACTGCCTATTTTCTGATTTCAAAGCGGATGTTCCTGCCGGTTGCTGCATCGGCAACAGCTTCGATAATTCTGGAAATTGTCAACGAACGGGTTTTTGCCGGTCAGGGAACTTACTACCCCGCTTCACTCCTATTCTTCCCGGGTTTTAAATTCCCTGTCGCAATCGTTCTTTTGAGCGTATTTTACTGCTGCACTCTTAACTTCGCAGCCTTTAAAATATCGAATTTGTCCGCAAAAAGGCATGTTTCGCTGCTTATTTTCGCAGTTTCGATTTTTACTCTCAACCTATTTTCGCTCGCGATAGAAAAGGCCGGGCTTGCGTCAGAATACTGGATGGCGCGATACACCGCAGGGATGGCGGCGATTTACGGCCCGGTTTATCTTTTTTATCTTGCCGTCGTAATTCCAGGATCGTTTTTCTTCATCCGCAGAATCATTTCCCGCATTCCTGAATTTTGAAAAGCGTGCTTCCTTCGCTGTTTGTTTCGATTTTTCTAAGGCACGGAGAACTTTCGAGGGCGTTCAGCGACAGGGTGTCAGCCTTTATCTTCATAAATTCGTGCCAGATTATGAAGTGTACTCCCGCCTTTTTCAGAAACATCAAAGATTCCGCATCGGGCAGGCGGTTTATGTGATACTGAAAAATCATGCGCGGCGTCGGGAAATAACCGTTCACGCCGTTTATCGAGTCGATTTTGTGCCTGTTCTGCCAGTTGGTATAGATAATTTCGCGGTTGTACTGAAAAATGTCGTCCCACGAATCGACGAACATTCCGATGTTGTTGACTTCAAGCTGCTGGTTCTGCTCTTTTTTTGTAACAAAATCGCGCGGTTTGGCAAACATTTTCATTTTTTCTTCCGGAAATTCGATTTTCATTTCTGCCGGAAGTTCGAGAATCAGCGGCCGGTTTATGTTCTGCTGTTTCACTGTTTCGTAAATTTCCGGCACTTTTTCGGTGATTGCTGCATCGAAACCTTTAAGCGGCACCGGAGTGTTTTCGAAGAAGCCGAGCACGAAAAACGCGGCAACGACAAGATGTGGTTTCTTTACTTTGCCGCAGATTCTTTCAAGCGAAAGCGCCGCGGAAACAGAAACTGCAAACAAAAATATGAAGTACGCCCTGACAGCGACACGGAGAAACTTCAAAACCGGAACCGGCTTGTAGAAAATGTAGAGCGGCGAATAAAAAACCTCTTTGAAATTGAACATAAAAACAGGTCCGCAGGCAAAAAACAGGCCGACCGCGGCAAGAATTATGAACAAAAGCCTCTTTTCAGCGTTCCACTTGAAAAGCGAATAGCCGAAAAGGGCAAGAGGAAGCAGACCGATAAAGTTGCAGTGTCTCACAAAACCCCAGTTCAGTGAAATCCCGAAAAGAGACGGAATATTCGGATAAATCAGGTTGTCAGGAAGGACAAAAATCATATCAATAAGGTTGAAACTCGCCATCTTCGCCGTATAAAAAGATTCAAAAACAGGAACAAAATCAAGATGATACAGTGTATTTAGATAGTAAATGAAATCGGGAAGCGCAATAATAAAAGCAAGCGCCGAATAGAAAAACAGATTTTTCACCGCACTTTGAATTTTCACGCCCGATCTGCGTGCAAGAAAAGCGTAAAGAACAAAAACCATGAGAAACTGATAGAAAAAGACATAAAACGAGAAATATATTTCCAAGCCAGCCAAAACACCTGAAATTATTAGATATTTATTCTTGTTTTCTTCAAAATAGCGGTACATCAGATGAAGAGAGAGAGCCGGAATAAAGAAGAAAATTATGACGGAATCGTCAATGTGCGCAAAAACCATGTTGCTGCACGCAAAACAGAAACCGGCAAAAAGCTGCGCCGGAAAAAATCGGGTGAAATTGCCAGTAAAAACAAAAATCCCGAACGCAGTCAAAGCAAGAAGAATGGTGATAAAAAGATAATTCGCCCAAGAATCGCTTAAGCCCAAAGCCTTGAAAAACATTATCAGAATCTGCATTCCGGGCGCAGATTCGCCGTAAGCGAGCGGATTTTCGGCAGGAAACATGGCGCGTCCGGTCTCTTCACCTGTGAAAAAGGATTTTACAACTTCCAAAGTGTGTGCGGAATAGGTCAGCACAAGCCAGGAATCGCAATTTCCGGAAATTTCGTGCCGCAGCGGAAGCTGGATGAAAAGAAGGGCAAAAAACAGAAAATAGAAAATAAACGCCGCAATATTGCGATGTTTCGTCAGCATATCCACCTCCGAAAAAAGCACGGTATTATACCTGCATTCATGAGAATTTCCACAATTCGGCAAAGCCGGAATCACAGCAAAAGCGCGGGCGGCAATAAAGCTGGAATCAGATTTACCTTGACATTTCAACTTTTCGGAGTATATTCCCGCAGTTATTTTTTTGGTGGTTGAAATGCTGCTTTATCTTAGTGAAATCACCGAGTCGAAGGTCACCCGCGATGTCGAATACCACATTGCCGGAGACGAGCTCGGAGAAAGTGCCGAAATAAAAAATGTCTCGTTAAAAGTCGAGTTTTACAGAGCATCAGAAACGATTTCTCTCAGATTTTTCGGAAATGCGACAGTAAAAACCGTGTGCGACAGATGCCTGGCGGATCTTGAACTGGAAATGGATATTGATGAAAATTATTACCTTTTTCCAGAAAACACGCCCGATGTCGACTATTTTTATTCAGGTGATGAGATAGAGCTTGACGATTTCGTAAGAGAAACACTGGTTATGAACATGCCGGGGAAAGTGCTTTGCAGCGAGGATTGCAAAGGTCTCTGCTCAAAGTGCGGCGCAGACCTCAACCTTGGAGATTGCGGCTGCGAAAAATCCGGCGAATAAACTAAAATTAGGAGGATTCAATGGTTCCAAAGAGAAAACACTGTTCAGCTCGTTCGAAAAAAAGAAGAGGCGGACACCTTAAATCAAACCCGATGACCACGATAGCATGCCCGAAATGCGGCGAACCGATGCTTCCGCACCGTATTTGCCCGAACTGCGGCAACTATAAAGGTAAAGAGATAATCTCTGTTTCCGAACAATAGGTTTAAATGACATCAACTGTCATTGTTGATGCTATGGGCGGGGACAACGCTCCAGTTGTTCCCGTTTTTTCATCTATAGAAGTTTGCACTGAGAATCCCGATATAAAAATTCTGCTTGTCGGTTCCGAAAGCGTGATAAAAGAGCAGATCGGAGAAGCTAAAATCCCAGAAAACCTTGAAATTATCGATGCAGTTGACAGCATAACAATGGATGATTCTCCTTCTGCGGCATTCCGCAGCAAAGGAAATTCTTCGATCCATATCGGCCTCGATCTTTTAGTCGAAGGAAAAGGCGATGCTTTTTTTTCAGCGGGAAATACCGGCGCAATCGTGACGGCGGCCTACTTCAAAAGCGGCGTAATTCCGAATATCACGAGGCCTGCTCTGGCAACAAGTTATCCTTCAGTTGACAAGCACAAACTCATAATTCTCGATTTGGGGGCAACAATAGACCCGAAATCGGAAAATCTTTTTGATTTCGGTGTTTTGGGTGAAGCTTACCGCTTTTTTATGACGGGGCTTGAAGATTCAAGAATTTCGATTCTCAATGTCGGCACGGAAGAAAACAAAGGAAACAAAAAATTAGCTGAAGCCGCTGAAATGATTAAGGAATCTACGCTTAATTACAACGGCTTCATCGAAAGCAACATCCTTTTTTCGCACCCGGAAACAGATGTTGTCGTAACAGATGCCTTCACTGGAAACGTTGCTTTGAAAACGGTCGAAGGTTTGACCGAAACGATATCTCAGCTCATCAAAGCGAAGATCGCGCCGCAGCAGCTGCCTAAAATCCAGACTTTTCTTTTCAATAAAATTTTCGGTGAAGTTTTCAGAATGTTCCAGTACAACCTTTACGGAACGGCGTTTCTGCTCGGCATGAACCACTTCATCGGGATCGGTCACGGCAGAAGTGACAAAAAAGCATTCAAAAACGCAATTTTAAGGCTCAAACGCTATTCCGAGCGCAATTTCACGAAAAAAATCGCCGACAGAGTTCAGGCCGTCAAAAAAAACCTTGAATAGTTTTCGTTGGCGGCGGTCGAGATTACGAGATCACGAAATCTCGGGATAACGATCAGATTTGCCGCCGCTTTAAACCAAGAGTTTCATCAAAAACGGAAGTGCGGCAAAAGTTCCGATTGCACTTCCGATCGAAGAAAAAAGCGAAACCAGAAGCGTGCGGGAGAGTTTGTTTTTCCACCATCCTTTGAGGTGCATCGTGTCCTGAGAGACGGTTTCAAGGTCGATGACGCGCGGTCTCACAAGGTAAAGCTGGACTAAACCGGTGACGATTCCGGCGCCGATAGTCGGATTGAGGCTTGTTATAGGTGCTGCAATAAATCCGGCTAAAATCGTAAGCGGATGCCCTAAAGCGAGCGCGCAGCCGAGAGCCGAAAGCGTGCCGTTGATTACAACCCACCAGATCGCGGCTTCGAGCGTATCGGGAGTATTTCCGTTGAAAAATCCGTAAATGAACATTCCGATGATGAAAAGAGGAATTATCCACGGGATAAGTTTTGTTGCTGACGAACCTTTCGGAACAAAATTGATGTCATCGAGCACATCTTCTTCCGGTTTTTCCTCCTGCAAACGGCGCAAAATGCCGGGAACATGCGCCGCACCGACGACCGCGACAGTTTTTTCGCCTAAATTCTGCGCAATATTTGCAGCAAGATAGCGGTCTCTTTCATCCAGAATCGTTCTTTTGAGCGAAGGAAATTCGTCCTGCATTTCACCGATTATCTGCATCAGCATGTCGCCTTTTTTCAGCTCTTCGATCGCCTTTTCATCGACATCTTTGTCGTCTCCGAAAAGCATTCCGGTGAAAAATTTCACCTTTTCTTTGAATGTCATCGCGTTGATTGTCCGTTTCAGCGTCACGGAAATGTCTCGGTCTGCGTTCACAAGCTTGAGATCCTTCTCTTCCGCGAGTTCGATCGCCTTTTTGAATTCCGATCCCGGAGCCGAACCTGTTTTTTCGGCTATTTTCTTCTGATAGCCCGACATAATGAGCTGAACCGTAAAGAAGAGAACTTTTTTCTTTTTGAAAATGTCGAAAATGTCGGTTTCTTCGTATTTTTTGCGGTTTTTGAGCACATCCATCCTGTTTTTGTCGAGTTCGACTGCTACGGTGTCGGGTTCAAATTCGTTTATGCACTCTTCAACGAATTTCACGGAATCACCTGAAACGTGCGCCGTGCCTATGAGATAAAGCACTTTTCCGTCGTCGAAAGTTATTTTGTTAAGGTTTGTTTTAGGGGTTTCGATTGAAGAAACAGCAGACATCTTATCCTCTCAAAATGACAAAAAAACGGCGTCTTATAGCACAAAGCCGCAGCAGCCGCAAAAAGTTTTAAAATTTTCCTTCTTCTTTGGCGATTTCTTCGCTCGTGAGGGTTTCCAGATAAAGGTCTTTAAGCTCCATACCGGCTTCCAGCTCCATTTTGCGGAGAAGTTTTGCCGGTGGAAGCTCGAGATCGGGTGCTTCGAGCGGATAGAACCTGATTTGTCCGCCGGTGCATATTCCGAGATAGTTTTTCCCGTGGACAAAAACAAGAGAGGAAGGTTCTTTTTCGGTTGCAATGGTCAGGAAGAGCCTGTGTTCAGGCACGTTCCAGATCCTGACACCGTTATGAGCCGCTACGGTCGCCGCAAAAGTTCCGTCGTAAGAAACCGCAATCTTATCGGTTGCGTCAAATCTGCCGCTGAAATCCATTACCGAGTTGTCGTAAGTATCAATACGGCTTAAAGTTCCTTTGTCGAAACCTGCAAGAAGGGTCGAATCCGGCATGAATTCAAGGGCAACTGTCTTTCTTCCTTCGATTTTCACTTCACCGGAAACTGAAAAATCGGGTACTGAAAAAATCGTTATTGTACCGCCGCAGAGAACCGCAAGTTTTTTGCCGCCGGGTGAAAACACAGGTCTTACAGCGCTGTCGCGTACACATCTGCTGCTTTTGACTTCGTCTTTTTCAAACGAAACGAGAAGGATTTCCGTGTCGCCGCGGACTGCCGCATGGTCGCTGTCTGGCGAAAAGTCAACAGAGCGGATTTCCTCTTTAAGTTCAATCTCCTTCTTTTCTTTACTTTCCCTATCATAGAGCCGCAGCATTGTTCCTTTTTCCGCGACAACCACGTACCTGCCGTATGAAGAAACTCCGGCATCGGCAACTTTAAAATCTTCTTTCTGTTCGAACAGAATTCCTTCATTTTTTGATACAACAGAAATTTTGTTACCGCTTAAGACAGCAATTGCGCCCAAACCTTTTAGGAATGCAGCTTTTCTGATATCTTCAGAAGTAACGTCAAAGAGTCTTGTCACTTCCCTGCCGTGTCTTTTCCAAACACGAAGAAGTCCGTCTTCTCCGGCAGAAACAAGTTTGTCGTCTCCTACAAAAAATGCAGCACTGACTGCCGAATCGTGACCGTCAACAACAAAAAGCGGCTCAAGTTTCTCAGCATCCCACACTACGATCTTACCCTCTTTTGAAGCGGTTACGAAGTGAGTCGCATCTTTTTGGAAATGTATATCGGTGATGGCCGAATTCCTGAATGTAAGAGTGTTAAGAAGTTCTTTTCTTTCAGTCGAGAAAACGGCTATTCTGCCGCTTTCAGTCCCTGAGAGAAGAGTTTTTCCGTCAGGTGAAAGAGCAAAAGCCGAAATTTTATCGTTTTCTTTTTGATACCATTTCAAAAACAGGTTTTCGAATTCAGACGAATTGCCGCCAAACGTCCTCCCGAAAGAGCTTTCAGCGGTTTTAGCCTGAATGTCTATAATAAAATTCTTATCTTCCGGAAGAGAAACTAAGACCTTTTTGTCATCATTGGAAAAAGCAAAATCAGAAACCCTGCCTTCGAGGTCGAATTTGTATATTTCGCTAAGTGCCGGAAAGTTGAAGAGAGTCACCGTTCCGTTGTCACATCCCGCAGCAATGATCTTTTCATCGTGAGAAAGTGCGGCGGAAGTAAGTTTGCAGCCTATTGAAATATCGCGTTCGAAAGTCGCTCCGCGGTGGAAATTCTTTATGTAGAACTTTGAAGCGGCACTTGAAAGCATCTCTTCGGTATCGCCGGAATGAGCCGAAAATCCGGGGCTGTATTCTGGGCTTTTTTTGTTCAGCGGGTTGTAGTACATCGCCGCAGCCGCATAAATTCTGGATGCAATGTAACTTTTTTCACTGTCGAGCTTGTTTGATTTTTCGCTGAAAGCCTGCGCAGTGCGGTAGTTTGCCGTTATTTTGCCGCGCTCCGCATCCTGACGCGCAATATTCGTTCTGTGGAAAGAAACGGAGATTTGCAGTACTGCCACAAAAGTTATCACAAAAATGAGAATACCCGCAATAAAAGCCGACTTGTGATGGGCGGCCACGAATTTAAGACTTTCAAAAACCGAATAGTGGTAAACATCGACTTTCCTGCCGGACATATACGCCGAAAGATCGTCAAGCATCTCTCCGACCGAAGCGTAACGATTTTCCTTGCTCTTTGAAAGAGCCTTCTGAGCGATTGCAGCAAGCTCCGGAGGAATCTCTTTGTCTTTTTTAACGGCATTTTCGACATCCTCGTTAAGAACTTTTCTGATTATTTCGTCCGTCGTTTTCCCTGTAAAAGGCGTTTTGCCGGTCAGAATCTGGTAAAGTATCGCTCCCAGAGAATAAATGTCTGAAATTTCGTCTATCTCGCCAATATTGCCCTCGGCCTGCTCAGGCGGCATGTAGGAAGGAGTTCCGATTGCCTGACCCACGACGGTTTTTCCTATCTCTTCATCCTCGTGACGCACAAAAATCGTTTCAGCTGAGCCTTTTATCTTTGCAAGTCCCCAGTCGAGAACGACTGTCTCGCCGAATTCTCCGATCATAACGTTTGACGGCTTGAGATCGCGGTTGATGACACCTTTGCTGTGGGCGTATGCCACTGCGTTGCAGACGTGGTAAAAATGGGGAAGAAGCGACAGCCTGTCAGAAACGTCGCCGCTCCTCTTTATCGCACTCAGCAGAGTCGTTCCCTTGACCAGACGCATCGTATAGTAGAACGAGCCGTCGGCGTGACATCCGATTTCGTAAACCGGAACTATCGAAGGGTGTTCCAGCCTTCCAGTTACTCTTGCCTCGCGCAGAAAGCGGTTTCTTATCGCCGTAACCTGCGGATCATCCGTTTTGGCAGGAGTTTTCGAAATGTCGGACAGGAGTTCTTTCATCGCGATTTTTCTGCCGACATGCCTGTCTAAAACAACAAGAATCCTGCCTGAACCACCGCGTGCAAGTTCTTCGATCACTTCGTATCTGCCCGGCATTTCGTCGGTCACGGTTTTAAGTTTTTCCAGCTCAGGCTCACCGCTTTCTACAAGAAATTCAACGGTTTTATCACTCATTTGCCCTTTTTGTCCCTCGTTGATGAATAAAATTTCTTCAAAAGTACGCCTGTTTCCCAAACTTCCGCCACAGGGAATTCGCTCAAAAAATGCTCTTTATGCCTCAAGAACTGCTCAATGGCAATAAGAAGTTCCTGAGACATAAAAGAACGTTCTTCGTTTCTCTTCAGCCATTTTTCTTCAAAAAAAGATGCAACTCCCGCCGGAACATCATTCTCCTTTTTGCCTGCCGCTTTTACAATCAGATCCGGGTCAAAAAGCGGCATGTGCCTTTTCCCGAATTTCCAAAGCTTCAAAAACGCAGCAAGATCACTCTTTGCAGCATCTTCGGATAATTTTGCCAAGACGAAAGTTTTGTCTGTAAAACATGACAGGGTATCGACATTTATGCCTGCAGCATTTGCCGCGAGATGACGGATCACGGATTCAATCTGATACTTCGCTTTTGAACTTGAGGGATAAACAAGTATCATTCTGTCAGGCCGTTCTATATTTTTTATCCTTCCCTGCAGTTTTAACGACAAATTTTCAAAATCGAGCGAGATATCTTCAAAATCCAGATTTTTTCCCATTATATTTTCTGTCACAGCACCCAGATTCGAATCTGCCACCAAGCCTTTCAACTCCGCTTCACCGAAAGCTCCGAAAGGTATTTTGCCTTCATTTTTTATCCGGCGTATAAAAGCGTCATTCAATTTATCCGGATCATGAATACTCTGTGCCATGTCGATGTAGGTCTGACGGGTATTGTATGCAATCAGACCGTCGGAGAAGTCGAAAAGTTCTTCATCGCCGTTTTCATTTGAATCATCCGGCAAGGCGATTTTAAGAATTTTCGTAAGGTAGAATTTTATCGGATTTCTAAAGAACGAAACCAGTTTTTCAAGATCGGCATCTGTTTCGCTTTCCTGCTCCGTAACCCGCTCCGGTTCTGGGCGCGGCGCACTTTGTTCCACGTGAAACATTGCGGCTGCGAGCTTGAAATCCTTCTTCGAAAAAGTTCTGAAAACGCCGTCTTCTTTGAAGTATTCACCTGAAAACGGCTGAACCGGATATTTTGTTTCCAGTTCTTCAGCTTTCACACCTGTTTTTGCCTCGATATATTTTTCTAAAATCTGTACAGGCATCGCCGCCCTGCGGTGTTTTTTGGAATCTTCGGAAAGATCTTTGGCTTCGTAACTTATGAAAAGTTTTTCGCGCGCAGAAACAATCGCTTCCGCGAAAAGATATTTGTCGTTGTCTCTCACGGAACGCGGCACAGAGGCTCCGGGCTCTTTTTTCTGCGTCAGATCGAACGCATACCTGTTTTCACTGCGCGGAAACTCGCCGTCTCCCATGCCGACAAGGTAAATAACCTTAAAAGGAAGCGCCCGCAGAGGTTTGAGCGAACAGAAATTCACTTTTGCCGACAAAAATCCTCTGCCGGAACGTTCTCTTCCGAGTTCGTCTTCAAGATACTCCAAAAGCACGTCAAAAGAGAGGCTGCCGGAGAATTTTCCCGCAGTTTCGGCAAAATCGTCGACTACACTTCTGATATAGCGTATCTCTTCGCGGGCACCGCTGTTGCCCGGGTCGCACACAAAAAAGAAATCGAGCATGCTTTCAAGCAGATTTTTAAATTCGGCAGGCGATTTTTCAGCTGAAAAAAGGAGTTTTGAATAACGGAAGAGCTCTTTTGCAAACGCGATGAAACATGAAATATTCTCAAAATCCTCTTTGGAAACGGATTCCACCGGAAGAATATCCTCAAAACCTTCTCCGGTTTCAGAAAACGGCATAGCCTGACTCATCATAATCCTTGAAAGACCGAAATCCCATGTGTTGAGCCGTAAATCTCCGCTGTTTTCACCTCTCGAATCTGCATCAAGACCCCATTTTACGCCGCTTTTGTCAAGAAGTTTCTCGATATCGTCGAGAGATTTTTCGTCGACACCGAATTTCGCATAGACACACGGATTTCTGAAAACGGAAAGGACTTTCGATTTTTCGTAATTCGAACTGCCGAGCTTCAATATTTCAAGAAAAGTTGCCGCAATTCTGCTTTCGCTCGAAAAAGTTCTGTCTGAAATCACCCACGGTATAAAAGTTTTGTCTCCAGGATCAGTTCCGCCGAAAACAGCAGTGATATAAGGAACATAGTCGTTTATTTTCGGAGCCATCACCGCGACATCTTCAGGTTTCAGCTCACTGTTTTCTTTGAAAAGTTCAAGAAGATTGTCCTTTAAAACTTCGATTTCACGCATTTTGTCGCGGCAGGATATAATCTGAACAGAGTCGTCGTTTTCAACATTTTCCGGAGTTTCCAGATCATTCAGAATGTCGCGCTGAATCGAATTGAGAAGCGTATTTCCTTCCGGCGTTTCAAAATCGCTTTCATCGTTCAAGTCGCTTGTAAAATTCAGGAAGTCGAGTCCTGCAGCACAGAACCTTCCGAAAAAAGTGTCCGGCAGATCGTCAGCCGAAAGTTCCGGCGTTTCCCCACTGTCAAAGCCGCCCTTTTTCTTCGAGAGCGAAAAATATTCTCTGCTCGGAGACATTGCGAAAAGATGAACCGGAAAAAGACGGGAAAGTTCCCTGAACATACCGAGCTGATACTTGTTCATGATCGAAATGCCGAATAAAACAAGCGCGTCGGGATAATCGGGATTTTGCAGCGGCGCATTTCTGCATTTTTCTTTGAAAAGCTGCGAAAAACTCTGCATTCCGGCATTGTCAGCCTCTGCAAGTCTGCGGAATATTTCAAACTGCCACGACTCGTCGTAATCCAAACTTGTCTTTTTCCCTTCCTGCCATGACTTCATCATATTCGGACGATAGACGAAATACTGCTCAATCAGATCGGCGAGAATGCGGCTGAACCTGAATGCGCGAGCTTCGTTTCCACCGATATATTTTCCGATTGCCCCCGATTTTTCGTTTCTGAGCAGCGCATAAAGCGACCACTCGGCATTTTTTTTGTTGTAAACCGAATCAGCCGTTATCCCGAAATATTTTTCGGCGAAATTTCTCAAAAAAACATCTGGCGAAACAAATTCGAAATTTGCAAAAACACCTGTGTCAGTTGCGGCTTTCAGCGTGAGCCAGCGGGCCATTCCGTCACTTTGAACAATGATGTTTTTCTTTTTCAGAGGCGCCTTTCCGGCAAGTTCTTTTATGATCGAAATCGCCGTTTTAAGAAATTTTTCATTTTCCAGCTTGTTGCTTTTATGGATCGTAAAATCGTAATTTCCGGACATAAAGCACCTTAAACCGAAAGGTTTTCAAAGTTGGAAAAAATCTCCGCAATCTGTTTTTTAGCTTTGCAAAGTTCCTGAGCCACCTGAGCCCTGATGTCACCCTTGCCCATATCGGAAACAAGACGGATCGAGAAAAAATGCTTTTTAAATTCAACAGCCGTTTCGCGGAAGCGCAAAGTTTCCATCGTGTAGAGAAGCGGCATTTCAAGAAGGTCAGCCCAGTCGTATCCGTCGCCGGTGTAAAGTCTGTCATCGCCTGTTACCGCTGCTGTCGGAAGGTTGGTAAAACTCTGCGCCGAAGCAACTATTCCGCCGTTTAGATCGCAGAAAGTGGTACACTCGTAGATGTTTCCGACAACGCCCTTCGAAACCGAAGCTGCCGTTCCGAATTCGCAGACACTCTTTATTTCCGGATATTCAGCTAGAACTTTGCCCAAAGCAAGAACGCCGGCACTCCCCATTCCGGAACACAAAAGCATCATATTTTCGCTCTTTTTTGTAACGACACCCGTTGAAACCTTGATTGGGAAAGGGTTTTCATGCTTTAGCGGAAAAACGATAAGATTCAATTCAAATCTCCGTATTTTTCAAAAGCAAAGCTCTTTTTGCGCGATACAACTCACGAACTTCGAGCAGAAATGAACGTGCAGGTTCGTAAAGATAGTCGCGGTAACTCCACGGAAGCTCTTTTATGACGTTTTTTTTGCCGAACATGAGCGTAACCTCGGCAAAAACGCCGCTTCCCAAGTATATTCTGTGACTATAGTTTTTCCCTGTCGCCAGAATGAAATTTTCGAGCGTAACCAAGCCGGGATCAAGGTTTACCAGCCTGTTTCCGTTGTCTGAATATTCCTTTTCGAGCTTAACACAGAAAAGTTTGACCTCTTTGAGAATATCTCTTGCAACGGGCTCTTTGAAGCTGAAAACAATCTTTTTTATGTCACTGCCCATTTCGGGGTCGTAATAAGGCGATATTGACGAAAAATCATAAACATCTGAAATGGCATCAATTTCGCCGTATTTTTTTTCGAGAATCTCCCTTATCTCTTCTAGCAGAGCAGGATCTCTGAACATAACCGAAATAGTGAGATTAGCTTTTACGGGTTCAAGAAGTTCGCTCATTTTGGCATTTATCTTCCTTCATACATTTTTTTGTAGTAATTCCGGTATTCGCCGCTGATTATCTCTTCCCACCATTCGCGGTTGTCGAGATACCATTTTATCGTTTTCTTGATTCCGTCGGCGAATTTCGTTTCTGGCAGCCAGCCGAGTTCGTTGTGGATCTTCGTCGGGTCGATGGCATAGCGCATATCGTGACCTTTTCTGTCTGTGACAAACGTGATGAGGCTCTCTGGTTTGCCGAGTTCCTTGCAGACAAGTTTCACAATGTCGATATTACGCATTTCATTGTGACCGCCGATGTTGTAGACTTCGCCGACACGCCCTTTGTGGATAACAAGATCGATCGCTTTGCAGTGATCTTCGACATAAAGCCAGTCACGGACATTGATTCCTTCGCCGTAAACAGGAAGCGGCTTGTCGTTCAGCGCATTTGCAATCATCAAAGGGATCAGTTTTTCGGGGAAATGGTAAGGCCCGTAGTTATTCGAACAGCGCGAAATCGTTACCGGAAGCCCGAAAGTGCGGTGATAAGCCATGACAAGAAGGTCAGCCCCTGCTTTTGAGCTTGAATAAGGGCTGCTCGTATGTATCGGAGTCTCTTCGGTAAAGAAAAGGTCAGGTCTGTCAAGCGGAAGATCGCCGTAAACTTCATCGGTCGAAACCTGATGATAACGCTCTATCCCGTATTTCCTGCATGCGTCCATGAGAACTGATGTTCCGATTATGTTTGTCTGAAGAAATACTGACGGATCCTCTATGCTTCTGTCAACGTGGCTTTCAGCCGCAAAGTTGACGACTATATCGGGCTTTTTCTCTTCAAAAAGTTTGTATATCCCCTCTCTGTCACAGATATCGATCTTCACGAAATCAAAATTCGGGTTGTCCATGACACTTTTGAGAGTGCTGAGATTTCCGGCGTAAGTGAGCTTGTCAAGGCACACGATTTTGTAGTCGGGATGCTTTTTCAGCATGTAAAATATGAAGTTGCTGCCGATAAATCCCGCGCCGCCTGTGACAAAAACCGTTTTCTGCATGGTCTCCTCCTATTTTTCTTCCGTGATCGAAAGCAGATACTGACCGTAATCGGTCATTTTGAGTTCTTCGCCGATTTCTCTGAGCTCTTCCCGCGTGATAAATCCGCGTCTCCAGGCAATTTCCTCGATACACGAGACGTAAAAACCCTGCCTGTCCTGCACCGCTTCGACAAATTCAGCCGCCTTCAGCATATTTGCGGGTGTTCCGGTATCAAGCCACGCCATGCCGCGTCCGAGCAGGGTGACATTGAGTTCACCCATTTCCAGATATGCATTGTTGACTGCCGTGATTTCTATTTCTCCGCGCGCCGAAGGTTTCACATTTTTCGCGATTTCAACAACGCGGTTATCGTAGAAATAAAGCCCCGGGACAGCATAGCTGCTCTTCGGATGTTCCGGTTTTTCCTCAATGGAAATAACCTTATGGTTTTTATCAAACTCAACAACGCCGAACGAACGCGCATCTTTTACCGGATAACCGAAAATAGTCGCTCCGACCTTGTTTTCCATCGCCCTGCGAAGCATTTTCGTCATATCCTGACCGAAGAAAACATTGTCCCCGAGTATCAGGCAGACGCTGTCTTCTCCGATAAATTCCCCGCCAAGAATAAAGGCATCGGCAAGTCCGCGCGGCGTTTCCTGCACTTTGTACGAAAATTTCATTCCGAGCTTTTTTCCGCAGCCGAGAAGCCTTTCGTAAAGCGGAGTATCCTCCGGCGTCGAAATGATGAGCACTTCGCGTATCCCTGCCAGCATGAGGATCGAAAGCGGATAGTAAATGAGCGGTTTGTCGTAGATCGGCAGAAGCTGCTTTGAAACAGCTTTCGTCATCGGATAAAGCCTTGTTCCTTTGCCGCCGGCAAGAATGATTCCTTTCATTTTTATCTCCTGCATTTCAAAATTATTTCACAAATTCTGTCGACATCTTTAAGCGTAAGATCGGCGTAAAGCGGAAGCGTCAGCACCCTGTCGGCAAAGTATGCCGCAACAGGCGTTTTTTCGGCACCGGCAGTCGGAAGATCGCGGTAACATTCAAAAGAATTTGTCAGCGGATAGAAATATTTTCTCGCCATAATGCCGTTTTCACCGAGTTTTGCGAAAATTTCGTTTCTCGTTGCGCCGAAACCGTCAAAAACAACGGGAAAATATGCGTAATTCGGCGTGACATCCCTGCCAATCCTGCACAGTTTGATTCCTTTAACACCGTCGAGATGACTGAAATAGCGCTCGACAACGGCTTTTCGTTTTTCAATTTCTCCGTCAAGATGACGCAGATTGCAAAGCCCCATCGCCGCCTGAAATTCGCTCATTTTTGCGTTTCCGCCTACAAATCCGACACTTTCTGCACCTGTTATTCCGAAATTTTTCATGCTGTTCAGCCTTTCTACAAGCGAATCGTCCGAAAAACAGACCGCACCGCCTTCGATCGTGTTGAAAACTTTGGTCGCATGAAAGCTGAACATCGCTGCGTCACCGAAACATGCAGAAGCTACACCTTTGTATTTCACAGCAAAAGCATGAGCCGCATCGTAAATGACTTTCAGACCGTGCTTTTTTGCAATATCGGCAATTTTTTCGACATCGCACATGTTCCCGTAAACATGAACCGGAACTATCGCCACAGTTTTGTCTGTGATCAAAGCCTCGATCTTATCGGCATCGATCGTGTAATTTTCAGGATTCACATCGCAGAAAACGGGAACCAGGCCGTTCCGCACGATCGCATGAGTCGTTGAAGCAAAAGTGAAAGGAGTCGTAATAACTTCCGCACCTTTTTCAAACTGCATCGCCGCGATGACATTTTCGAGCGCCAGATGTCCATTCGTGTAAAGCGCGACATGCGGCACACCAAGAAACTTTTCAAGTTCAGCCTGAAACCGCTGATGTTTCACACCGGAATTGGTAAGCCAGCGGCTCTCCCACAACTCCTTTATTTCAGCACAGTATTCCTCAAAATCAGGCATTGAGGAACGGGTAACGTTTATGGTCATATCTCCTCCAGACTTCATCCCCAGCCCTTATCCATTGTGACGAAGGAAACAAAAAGACAAAGTCAAAACGGTGTATAATACTTATTTTTTGAGAAATTGCGAGAAGGCAACGGTCGTTCAGCTTATATATTTTTCGATTTCATCAATGCTGTATCCGACAGACCTGTAATCGCAAGCTTTCAAAGAGGAAGCAATTGTGATCAAAGCCGAGGCGATGGGTGTTGCAATCCTTTTTTTTGCCGCCAGTTTTTCGAGCATGCACAGTTCCATAGGAACATCTTCATAAATATAACGCGTATTCAGATCACTCGGTCCTTTAGGTCCGCCGGTAGCGGCATAATTTCTGAACACCTGCAAACTGTCTACAGACAGATCCTCTTCATTTCTCCATTTGCATGCATCAAGATAGTCTATTGCATGCTCGCCGCCGTATGCAGTTATTACCTGCTTCTTTTCATCATCAAGTCTTTCAACTATGTTCCAGACCGACGGGGAAAACGCTTCGCGATACATCCAGAACTCACCTTTTGAATACTCGATCCGGCTTGCCGACATTATCGATCCGACAGTATGAACCACCATGTTGGGATTGTGCATGGTGGATTCAACGATGTTGCTTCTCAAATACTTGTGTGCACCGAACAAGGATGTGATTACAGGAAGAAACCGCTCATCCTCTTTGTGAAGAAAGGCAACTGCGTTGCGAACATTTCTGAACAGTATTTCGACTTTGCCTGGAGAGGTAATTCTTGCATCGTAAGGAGTCGATTCGCCCTCGACATATACGATATGCTTCCCTTCGCTGTATTTCGCGAACTGGGTAGAACCCATGTTGCCCGGAATCAGGAAGACTATCTGTCCTTCTTTTAAAAGCGGGCCTATTCTTTTCGCCAGATCGCGATGCTGAAGGCTCTGAGTCAGAATCATGACGACTTCAGCGCCTTCCAGACCGGCTTCTATATCTCTGGTGATCATATTCGGTTTTACCGAAAATTCTTTGTTGCCGTCAGTAGTATCAAGACAGCTGATTTCGCCAGTTTTCACAATAAATTCAAAATTGTCGTCGTGTAAACTGTGAGATGTCTTGATCAAATTTACATGATGTCCGTTTTGTATCAGCTTGACAGATTGAGCACAACCTGCATTTCCGGCACCTACAACTGCAACTTTCATATAACCGCCCTCGCAAAAAAATTGTTTTTTACCCTGTCAAACCAGAATCGTATCGCATCCGCCGTATCTGATTCTCCATTTATTCTGATCCGTAATATCGCTTTTACAATCTTTGCCAGCTTTAAATGTCATCTGATACATACCACGATATGAAAAACCGAGACTCTCAATATCTTTGCCGACTCCCTCACTGGATATCACGGTATTGATTTTATCGACATCGGGGCTGAATGTTGCAAGAGCCAACAAATTTAATTCCACTTCACTCAATTCAGATTTATTCACACTTCCCCATTCAACAACCGTGCCTCTGATCAGATTTTTAAACATTCCCTTTTTGTTTTCTTCGAAGCGCTCCTTTGTCATATAGAAACCTTTGGGGGAACCGTTTTTGTCATAAACTGAATAAAAACAGTTTTTATCTTTCGGATTAGCAGAGAACATATGATCCAGATTCCACTGCAGCCATTTCTGATCATGTATTTCCGTATATTTGTGACCGTCATTTAAAGTAATATCGTTTACCCATTCTGGAATGAGATTCTCTTTTTTTACAGTAAAGCGTTTTTTCAGATCACGAATCTTCATCAAGTTCGGGAGGTTCTGAATTTTCAGAAAAACATCGCCGAATAAAGCTAAAAAAGATAATGAAAAACCTTTAAATCCTTTGGCCGCCAAAACCGACTGACTCCTGCACAGTTTATAATAAAGCGGCTTTTCAAAAATAGCGACGTCCATTTTTCGGAATATAGAAATAGCACCGGAAGAATAGAGCTGCCCGATATGTATAGGATATTCTCTATTTAAAACGGAGTCTTGAAGAAGCATGGTTCCTAGACCTTTTCCTTGAAAATTTTCATGAATTTCAAGACCTCCGCCGGTCTGGGCAAGCATAAAACCCTCTCCTGTTTTTATCCGAGTCTGCATAAATATTCTTCTGCCCACTATCTTACCATTGAGATAAAGTATGTTGACTGCTGTTTTTGATCCGTCATAGTTAGGGTTAGTCAGCAAAGCATCTTTGGTGGGTTTGATGAAATAATCGGAAATGATTCCATAGTCATCTCCTGAGATTTCATAAGATCCGTTTTTCAATTCATCGTATGTTACTCTCTTCATCAAAAGAGTATCGGTTTCGGCCATCATTACTCCTCAAAAAACGCCTTCAGATCACTCAAACAGGCTTTTAGGATCAAGTTTATCCATCAGAATAGATTTTCCTTCAGGATTAAAGACATCAAAAATGTTATTTATATAATTAACCTTTTCAATAACTTGTTCTTTGTTTTCCAAAACAATTTCGGCAACCATTATCGGGATGTCAACGATCCTCTCCCTGTCATAATGATAACCTACTTCATGGTATTTTTGTATCTCCACGCATTCAGGCATAGCTTCAACTTCATCCATACCGCAAATTTCGGCAACAGTTTCGTTGCAACCTTTCAACAGATAATTACAGTCTAAAGCATATTTTTTGTATTTTGCAGATTCTTTGCTGATCATGTTGATATCATTGACCATTTTACCTGTCAAAGCATAATTTATGATCATATCCATCGCATTGTAACCAAGGCACGCCTGCTCATGGTTGAAGTATGAACCACCTAGTCTGCACCCCATTTCAAAGAACATGATCCTGTTTCCGTCATAGTATCCCTGCATAAAAAGAACGCCGTCCGTAAAACCTTCTTTTTTGAACATATTGACGACCGTATCATTTATGTTTTCGAGATAATAATCCACCGCTTTGGAAGGCGACATGCTGATAGTTGAGTAATTGACAGCACTTCCCCTGTCAGAAGCCATGAAACGATCGAATATCGAAAGCAGTCTAAACTCTCCGTTTACCGCAATATAGTCAAGAAGAAACTCTCTACCGCTGATATAATCTTCAATTATTGCATTTCCACTGGCAGAATAGCTTAGGGCATCTTTAAACCTTGCAAACAATTCCGTTTCGTTTTTACAAACTCCGGCACCGCGCGAACCGCTTCCGTCAAGAGGCTTTACAAAAACAGGATATTTGATTTTACCTAGGATTTCCTTATCGATTTTATTTCCTGTCAAATATGTCTTCGGCACCGGCACATTATAGCGGCTGCAGGTCTCTTTAAAATCGATTTTGTTCGTTGACATACTCAGCATTTTTTCAGTAATATAGCAGGGAAGATCGAGTTTTTTGCAAACGTCCATATACGGCCTCAGCAATATATCGACAAAACCTGTAATTACGCCGTCAACCTTCTCTTTTCTGCAGAAATCCACCAGCGCATCAACATCCAAGGCATTGATCAAAACAGGCTTGTCAGCGACTAGCTTTGCAGGTGAGTCTTCTTTATAGTCCGCAACTATCGTATATATTCCCTTATTCTTTGCGTAACGGACGATATCGCACTCGGTCTTTGTTGCACCGATTATAAGCAGTTTTTTTCCAGCCAATTCATTCATAAGAACCCCCGTTTATTGCTTTTTAACAAAAGTTATCAATTCATTCATATCCTCTTCCGAATACCGCTGGTCGACCGGCAACGGCAGAATATTCTCCGCAAATTTGTATTCAAGACTTGTTTTATCCGTTTCATTCAGAACATTCGGCCAGAGTGTCGGAATATATATTTTCTGTTGTTGAAGTTTTTTGCGTATTTCAGCACCGTTTTCAATAAGCAGCGGATAAGCGAAAGCCCCCTCAACTTTTTTCAGTTTCAGTTGATTTATTTTTCCGAGTTTTTCATGACACAGTCTAAAATTACAGGTTCTGCGATTTTTTACGAATTCGTAATCTATTGCGTGAAGCAGATTGTTCGTAAGTTTCGACATCTTTTTTACCGGCTCGCTCGAAAACATCTTATTGTTTGACACATTTTCGCTATAAAATTCAGAAGCCGTCCGTTCGAAACGTCCGAGCAGAAAATGCATCCGTTCAAAAGATTCATCCACCGGCAACTCTTCACCAAGAATTGTATCGGTGTATAAAAACGCACCGTCAGCGACTCCGAAAAATTTGCGACAGGTATAAAGCGTGTCGACTCCGTGAATAGCCATTTCAAAATATGCCTGAGCGTTGTCAACGATGATTCTGCCATATTTGTTTTTCAGTTCTTTGATGTAATTCAAATCCAACTGACCGTAATAATTCATCAGATAGAACCATTCGCCGTCAGCAAGTTCAATGTTTTCCGGCAAAAAGTTCTCGTCAATATGATACAATGATATTTCCACGCCGTATTTTTTGCACACTTCGAATACGCTGTCACACATAAAATAAGGCACTTTTATTTTTTTTATGTTCTTCGCCTTTATCAAGTAAGCCAAACAATTTCTGCCGCAATTCAGGGCAACAGCGCCTTCATGTAGCATCGGCAGTCTATAAGTATCAAGTTCTATGTATCCGCCAATCTCTCTCATTTTTTGTATTCAATCATTATATGCTCGTTTATATTCCCGAGTATTTTTGCCATATTTTCAGCATTATCAAATTTGAAAAAAACGATCCCTAGCGCTTTTGCCGCATTGTCGAAATACTCTACACGATCCCCCTGCTTTTTGTAAAGACATTCTCTGACAATATACTTTTTTATTTGCTCTGAATATCGGATTTTATTAAAAATTCCGCTCCGCGCAGCATGAAGATTGTGCGTTGCACAGTATAAAACAGGTTCATTGACCGTCACATTCGGCATCTCACCCATCGCCGCCTGAATAGTCATCTCGACCATATCAATACCGAAAATATATCCAAGTAAATCGGGAATCATGTTTCCACCGCTGCGCGGACCGACATCTATCAGAAAGACATCGCCTTTTCCATCGACAACAAGTTCGATATTCATGGCCCCAAAACCGATATGAAGCCTGTTGACCATATTCTGCAGGACAGATTTTGCTTTTTCGAGGTCTTCCTCTGCTAGTTCGGGTGGGAAACTCTTGCCGACTGGAACGAGAGGATTGACGTTACAGTCTCGGTGACAGTTCATCAGTCCCCATATAACGACCTTGCCGTCTTGAACAAATATGTCTCCGCCGACAAGATAGGGATGCTTTTTTTCGATAAATTCTTCAACTACAACACGTTTGCATCTTGAAAAAGAGAATGCAAACTCGAGGGCTTTTTCAAAATTTTCACAACAGTGCAGAACCGTCGCACCTTTGCTTCCGGAAGAATCGACCGGCTTTATAATAACCGGCATATTGAAAAAATTTTTTTCAATGTCATTCAATGCAGAGTGCGGGTTGTCATATCCTTTTGCCTTCGGTGTGCAGAAACCGTTTTCTGCAAGAAACTTTCTGAATCGGTCTTTATTGCAGAGAATTTCGACAGAATCATAAGGATTCCCCGGAAGTCCGAGTTTTTCAGCAACATAAGCCGCAGTCGGAGCAGCCGGATCGGAAGCATAGGCAAGCACTCCGTCAACTTTTTCACTTTTTGCGACTTCAAGTACCGCTTCTTTGTCTGTTGTGCTGACAAGATAAAATTTATCTGCATGATACTGCCCTGGATTGTCTGTGAGATAATCGCAGAGAACGGTATAATATCCGAGTCTTTTTGCCGTCTCTATTGCTATAATCTGCTGAGCCGAACCTCCGAGCAATAAAATTTTCTTCATGTTTTTTTTCTCTTCATAAAAAAACCCTGCACTATACTCAACAAATATTCGAAGCTGTCAATTTTGAAGAGTTTTGATCCTGCGACATACAAAAACGCACCGAGAGAAACCTGAATCAAAAGCGTCAGAATGTCGTCCAAACCGATAAAGCTTATACAATATACCACAGCCCCCATTCCGAGCGAAAGAATTATCTGCGGCAGCATATCCTTGAACTGGTCTCCGTATTTGTAGTCAAGCAGTTTTCTGTTAGGCCATGAATTTACGATCTGATTGCACAACGATACCGCAAGAGCACTATATGCCATTGCAAGCACGCTTATCCACATTGTTGCCAGCACTGATATAAGTCCAAGAATTTTCTTGATTATTTCAAGTTTTAAAAAAAGATCGCTTCTTCCCAAAGCTTTCATGGCGTTTAGATTTGCAGTGTGAATCGGATAAAATGCATATGTAAAGCAGAAAATCCTTAAAAACGGAACGCACGGCAACCACTTTTCCGTAAGGAGAAGCCTTACCAACGGTTCTGCACACACAGCAAGCCCGGCCATACATGGCATTATTATATAAGTGCTCGTTTTTATTGCCCTTCTTGTCATAGCCCGGACACGCTGCCTATCATCCTGTTCTGCCGACATTGTCGGCAGAAGAACACTGTCGATTGAAGAATTTATATTTGACACTATGAAACGCGGGAAATACGTCGAGCGGTTATAAAAAGCCAAATCAGAAGTAGTATAAAGTTTGCCTATTATCAAAGATCTGAGCTCGCGGTAGCCGACTTCTATCAAAGCTGAAGCAAGCAGTTTCCAACCGTAAGAAAAAAGACCTTTCAGTCTTTCGAACGAAAACAAGAGCTTTGGTCGCCATTTCACAGTCACCCAAAGAATAAGCGCTGCAGATGCAGCTCTTGACAGTTGCTGCGCAACAACTGCCCACACGCCGAAGCCGTTATAGGCCATAGCGATACCCACAACCGCAGCAAAAACCGTCCCCCCTAAAGTCGAATAAAAAAACCGTTTGAAAATCAAATGCCGTGAAACATAAGCCTGCTGAATATTGCATACACCTGAAATAATAAGCATAAGACTTAAAACACGGACAACAGATGTCAGATCGGGCATACCGTAAAAATCGGCGATAAGCGGAGCCACAGCAAACATCAATCCGTAAAGAACAATACATACCGCCATATTGAAATAGAAAACACTCGAAAAATCGAGGTCATCAGCATGCTTCTTCTGGATAAGAGCATTGCCAAGTCCGCTATCGACAAAAACCTGTAAAACGTTAATAAAAACAGTAACTATAGCGATTATACCAAATGCTTCAGGGGCAAGTAAACGGGCAAGAACAATCTCGACTAAAAAGGCAACCGCCTGAGCTCCGGTACGCTCAGCCAACCGCCATAAAATATTAGAGAATGCTTTATTTCTAATATTTTCGCTCAAAAATCACCTTTCGAATATCCAATAGTAATTAACCGTATCGGGGTTCTTGTACAGATCGTAGATCCAAAAAATAAAATAAAAAACTAAAACCATAGCATAAACTGCCATAACTATCGGCTTTATCTTTTCGTGCTCCGGCTTCAAAGACGGGAATATCAGCGGAATAAAAAGAATGTTGAAGATATTGGTATAACTACAGATCCTGTTTAAATAGATACTGCCCATCGACGCCACATTGAGGACAGCGTTAAGAAGCGAAAGGTTAAAAAGGCAATAAATATCGTCATTTTCTACGTTTTTATATGTTTTTTTGAAAAACGCATAGACTGCAACAGGCATACAATTGACCACTATCCTCAGCATATTGACAGACTGGGTAACAGTTGCTGAAGTTGCATCGGCAATACCCTCACCTCTTTTAAGCAACGCCATGAAAATGAATAATTTGTCGTAAAAAAATCTCACTATCAAAGCGAAAAACACCAACATAGCGATACGTTTTTTATCGATTTTATTATCTGCCAGAAAGTAAACAGGAAGCATCAAAACTGCAGAGACGTGGAATGCCGCAGCAATCGCACAGAATGCGCACCAGTACCAGAATTTACGATCCCTCAAAAACGGGTATCCACAAAAAAGTATTGTTGCAGCAACTGACTGTTTAACAATGTTGAACGAAAAATGCCAGCACCCTATCAAAATATAGAGCAGAATGGCTAGTTCTATGCTTTTGCCCCTTTTCACTATAAAGACAATGACCGGAACAACCGTGATAACAGCCATCAAAAAAAACCATGTCGCGTAATCGTTGTATATCAGTGAGGAAATTTTGGCGAAAATTGAAAGCGCCGGCTGGGAAAGAATGGAAAAATTGTCTATATATTCCGAATACATAATCACGTAGGTCTTGTAATCCGTTCCAACCATATACCTTAGACCGGACACAGCAGTCAGAATTACTGCTGCAACTATATAGGACATCTTTCGTATTATTGGCTTACAACCTTCAGCCGATGAAAACACAAAAAGGAAAGAAAGTATTGAAAATACTGATAAATATACTAACATTCACAAACAACTGTTTCACGACATTTTCTGTCGGCAATTTTTACCGTAGCGAACATATTATAATTAAAAAAAAAAGCAATATATTAAAACTTCTCAGGCATAAAAAAACCCCTCCGAAGAGGGGTTTCATAAAAATAATGAGCAAAATTTTTATTCTTCGTCTCTCGTATCGGAGCCGGAAGGAATGTCGTCAGTTTCGCTGAAACCTTCTTCATCTCCTTCCATACCGTTGGAGATATTACTGAAATCAAAAGCGCCTTCCATATCCATGTCCTCGGAAAGTCTTCTGCTTGCACGGAAAGAAGTTCTCGAGGTTCTCGTGGTGACATCTTCGTCGTCAGAAACCGCTTCGGAGTTTTCCATTCCCGGGATTTTGATTTCGTAATTTGCTTCGCTGTATTTTGGGAACCCTGTTCCGGCAGGAATGATTTTTCCTATGATGATATTCTCTTTGATACCGCGGAGAATATCTTTTTTCCTTTCGACACTTGCATTGGTGAGGACTTTCGTCGTTTCCTGGAAGCTGGCTGCCGAGAAGAAACTTTCGGTGTTGAGGGCTGCCTTCGTGATACCGAGAAGAACAACGTCCCATGTTGCCGGTTTGAGTCCTTTCTCTTCAGTGATGCGGTTGATCTTTTCGAGTTTTTCCTTCTCGACGAGCTCGTCTTTCATAAGCATCGTGTCGCCCGGATCGATGATTTTTCTCTTCTTGAGCATCTGTTTTACGATGATTTCGATGTGCTTGTCGTTGATCGGAACACCCTGAAGTTTGTAAACTCTCTGGACTTCCTGAACAAGGAACTTCGCAACAGCAACTTCACCGCTGATTCTCAGGATGTCGTGCGGATCGATCGTTCCTTCGATAAGAGCTTCGCCCGCTTCGACCGTATCACCGTCGTGGACGTTGATGTGCTTTTCTTTAGGAATCTGAATCGGTTCCATCGATTCACCGCCGTCAACAGGAGTAACCGTGATGACACGTTTGCTCTTCGAGTTCTTTCCTTCGCTGGTAATCGAAACGATACCCGAAATTTCCGATACTTTCGCCGGATTTTTGGTCTTTCTGGCTTCGAACAAATCGCTGATTCTCGGAAGACCGCCCGTGATATCTTTCGTTTTTCTTGCAGCTCTCGGAACTTTGGCGAGAACATCGCCGGGTGCTACGAGCGCGCCGTTCGGAACTTCGATGTATGCGTTGACCGGAAGATGGTAAACCGCTTCACCTCTTTCGAGTTTTTTCGCGGTCTTTCTTCCTTTTTTACCCTCTTCGGTAATAAGGAGCTGAGGAGACATTTTCGCATCACGGGTCGGAATTACAACCGTTTTGGTAAGACCGGTGTTCTGATCCTGCTCTTCCCTCATCGTGATACCGTTTTCAAGGTCTTCGTAAGCGATGACACCGTCGGTCTCTGCAATAATCGGATCATTGTAAGGATCCCAGTCTGCAAGGATCGTTCCTTCGGCGACATGAGCACCGTCAGCAACTTTAAGGTTGGTTCCGTATGTTACCGGATATTTTTCCCTGTCTCTTCCTTTCTCGTCCTGAATAACGATTTTTCCGTTTCTGTTCATGACGACGAAAGTTCCGTCGGGTTTCTGGAGAAGTTTGATGTCTTTGTAAGCGACTTTGCCGGCTCTCTTCGACTCGTGGCTTGACTTTTCACTTTTACCTGAAGCAACACCGCCGACGTGGAAAGTTCTCATCGTAAGCTGCGTTCCTGGTTCACCGATTGACTGTGCCGCGATGAATCCGACAGCTTCACCGACGTTTACGAGGTGACCGCGCGCCAAATCTCTGCCGTAGCACTTTGCACAAACACCGAAAGGACTTCTGCACGTAAGAACCGATCTGATTCTGACGCTGTCAATACCGAGGTCGACGATTTTATCAGCCTTTTCCTCGTCTATCATCGTGTTGGCCTCGATGATGATCTCGCCTGTATCGGGATCTTCAATATCGTCAAGCGTGACTCTGCCGAGGATTCTCTCTTTGAGCGGAGCTATGATTTCGCCCGATTCATTGAGCATAGCCTCAACATCGATACCGCTGTTCGTTCCGCAGTCTTCTTCGACTACGACTACATCCTGAGCGACATCGACAAGTCTTCTTGTGAGGTAACCTGAGTTAGCGGTTTTAAGAGCGGTATCGGCCGAACCTTTTCTTGCACCGTGTGTTGACGTGAAGTAGTCAAGGGAGTCAAGACCTTCCTTGAAGTTTGCAAGAATAGGCGTTTCGATGATGTCGCCGTTCGGTTTCGACATAAGACCACGCATACCGCCGAGCTGTCTGATCTGATCCTGAGAACCTCTGGCTTTCGAGTCAGCCATGACGTAGACCGAGTTTTCCGAAGGCATGATGATTTCGCCCCAAAGCGGATGTTCGATCTTCTTTTCCTTGAGACCTTCCATCATCTTTTTGGTAACTCTTTCGTTTGCAACACCCCAAAGGTCAACGATCTTATTGTAACGCTCAGACTTCGTGATGTTACCGTCTTTGTACTGATCTTCGACTTCACGGACAGATTTTTCGGTTTCAGCGATAATTGCAGCCTTTTCAGCCGGAATTTTGATATCGTCTATAGAAATCGAGTAAGCTGCCTTTGTCGAATACTGGTAACCGAGGTTTTTGATTTTGTCGGCAAAAATGACCGTAGCCTTTCCGCCTGCAACTCTGAAACTCTTGTCGAGAATCGACGTCCAGTCACCTTTTTTGAGCTGTCTGTTGATCGTATCAAAACCGAGTTCTTTCGGTGTTACAGCCCAGATAAGAAGACGTCCTGCCGTCGTGACGCGAAGTTTTCCGTCAATGCGGACCTTGATTATAGACTGCCAGTCAATAATGCCGGAATCACGCGCCATAAGAGCTTCAGTATCGGAATAGAAAACCTTTCCTTCGCCCTTCGAATAAGGTTTTGCGGTAGTCAGGTAGTAAAGACCGAGAACCATATCCTGCGCCGGAGAAATTACCGGAGTACCGGATGCCGGAGAAAGAATGTTGTTCGTCGACATCATGAGAACGCGGCTTTCGAGCTGCGCCTCAATGCTGAGCGGAAGGTGAACAGCCATCTGGTCGCCGTCGAAGTCAGCGTTGAACGCGACGCAAACGAGCGGGTGAAGTCTGATCGCCTTCGAGTCGATAAGAACCGGTTCAAAAGCCTGAATACCGAGTCTGTGAAGCGTAGGAGCACGGTTGAGAAGGACCGGATGCTCTTTTACGACTTCTTCAAGGATTTCCCATACAACATCTTCGCCCGCTTCGACCATGTTTTTAGCTGCCTTGACAGTGCTTACAAGGTTTCTTTCGGAAAGTTTGTTGTAGATGAACGGCTTGAAAAGCTCGAGAGCCATGACTTTCGGAAGACCGCATTCGTGCAGTTTGAGTTCCGGACCGACCGTAATAACCGAACGACCTGAGTAGTCGACACGTTTTCCGAGAAGGTTCTGACGGAAACGGCCGCTCTTACCTTTGAGCATTTCACTGAGTGATTTCAGCGCTCTGCCGTTCGCACCCTGAACCGGTCTGTGCACTTTCGTGTTGTCGAAAAGCGCGTCAACCGCTTCCTGAAGCATTCTCGTCTCGTTTTTGATGATGACATCGGGAGCACCAAGATCCATAAGCTTTTTCAAACGGATATTTCTGTTGAGAACTCTTCTGTAAAGGTCGTTGAGGTCGCTTGTCGCGAAACGGCTTCCGCCTTCAAGCGGAACAAGCGGTCTCAAATCGGGCGGAAGAACGGGAAGGACAGTGAGGATCATGTTTTCAGGTCTCTCTCCCGAACGGATGAACTTATTGAAAACATTGATCCTTTTCTGCAACTTAGCCTGCTGGTTCTTGTCACCGCAGGTTGCAAGTTCTTCTTCGACTTCCTTCTTTACGGCAACGAGATCCATCTCTTCGAGAAGCTGTCTGAGCGGAGCTGCACCTGTTTCGGCGTAAATCTGTTCCGGACCGTATTTTTCAAGAAGTTCGTTGTACTGCTCTTCTTCGAGATACTGTCCTTTGACAACGCCTTTTATTTCCGATCTGAGAACAACGTAGCCTTCGCAGTAGATAACGCTGCTGAGGTTGGTGTTGCTCATTCCGAGAAGCGTATTGATGTAGAAAGGAGAGGTTTTGACATACCAGATGTGGGCAACCGGAGTAGCCAGTGTGATATGCCCCATTCTCTCTCTTCTGACCTTGGATTCGATAACTTCGACACCGCATTTTTCGCAGACGATGCCTTTGTATTTCATCCTTCTGTATTTGCCGCAGAGACACTCGTAATCATTGATCGGACCGAAAATTTTCGCGCAGAAAAGACCGTCCTTTTCAGGCTTATATGTTCTGTGATTGAGTGTTTCGGGCTTTTTGACTTCGCCGTAAGACCATTCGAGAATCTTTTCGGGCGAAGCGAGCGATACCTCAATAGCCTTAAAATCAAAACTGCTTTTCGACTTGTCGAAAACTTTGTAAATGTCTTTCAAGGTATCCTCCTATCTGTTGTTGTCTTCAATCAAATTTACGTTAAGGCAGAGGCTCTGCATCTCTTTTACGAGAACGGAGAACGACGCCGGAATTCCCATTTCGTATTTGGTCTTGCCGCGGACGATTGCTTCGTAAAGTTTCTTTCTTCCCTCGACATCATCCGATTTTACGGTAAGGAACTCCTGCAGACAGTAAGCCGCGCCGTAAGCACCGAGCGCCCAAACCTCCATTTCACCGAGTCTCTGACCGCCGAACTGAGCTTTACCGCCGAGAGGCTGCTGCGTAACGAGCGAGTAAGGACCTGTGCTTCTTGCATGGACTTTCTCGTCGACCAGGTGGTGGAGTTTGAGGAAGTACATAACGCCGACAGTTACATCCGATTCGAAAGGTTCGCCGGTTCTGCCGTCGAAAAGTATCATCTTGCCGTTTTCACGCTCGCCCGTCTTCTTGAGAATGTCTCTGATTTCCGATTCCTGTGCACCGTCGAAAACCGGTGTAGCCGTATAGATACCGCCTTTCATCGACTTGATGAAACTGCGGACATCGTCTTCCGAAGCCTCGTCGATAAGTTTGGAAACTTCTTCGCTCGGATCGAGAATCTCTTTGAGTTTTGCTCTGAGTTTATCAACGCCGTAGTTTTCTTCCATATAGCGGTTGATCTGTTCGCCGAGTTTTCTAGCGCCGAGACCAAGATGGACTTCAAAAATCTGTCCGATGTTCATACGACTGGGAACGCCGAGCGGGTTAAGAACGATGTCGACCGTTCTGCCGTCTTCCATGTAAGGAACATCCTCTTCCGGAAGAAGCATCGAAACAACACCTTTGTTACCGTGACGACCCGACATTTTGTCGCCGACCGAAAGTTTTCTCTTGACCGCAACAAAAACCTTGACCGATTTTACAACGCCAGGAGTAAGGTCGTCGTCTCTCGTGATCTGCTTCATCTTGTTGTCGTAGATCTTTTTGACCATATCGACCTTGCGGTTCATATTAAGGAAAAGCTCTTTCGCATTTTTGAGAAGCTCTCTGTCTTTTACACTGACTGCACCGAGAAGGCTTTCCGGAATAGTTGCAAGGATTTCCGGAGTAAGTTCCGTTCCTTTCTTGACTACAACAGCATCCTTTTCGTTCTTGAGATCAGCATCGGTCTTTTTGCCTACAAACATCTTTCTGATAAGTTCGTAAGTGTGTTTTTCAATGATGCGGACTTCGTCGTCGCGGTTTCTCTTGACGGCATCCATCTGCTCCTGCTGCTGCTCTTTCATGCGGTTGTCTTTCTTGGTTCCCTTTCTCGAGAAAATTCTCGTGTCGATGACAACACCTTCCGTGCCGGGATGGACATAAAGCGAATTGTCTTTTACGTCACCCGCCTTTTCGCCGAATATAGCTCTGAGGAGTTTTTCTTCGGGAGTGAGAACAGTTTCACCTTTAGGCGTAACCTTACCGACAAGAATATCGCCCGGTTTTATCTTCTGACCTATCCTGATGATACCGCTTTCGTCGAGTTTTCTAAGAATCTCGTCGGATGCGTTCGGAATATCGGCCGTGATTTCTTCCGGACCGCGCTTGGTGTCTCTCGCCTCGCAGATGAATTCTTCGATGTGGACCGACGTGTAGTAGTCGTCCTTGAGAAGTCTGCGGTTAATGAGAACCGAGTCCTCGTAGTTGTAGCCGTTCCAGGGCATGAACGCGATGAGAACGTTTTTGCCGAGTGCGAGTTCGCCGCGGTTGATAGCGGGACCATCGGCAATGACGTCGCCCTTTCTGACGAAATCACCAACCGAAACGACCGGACGCTGGTTGATCGCAGTGTTCTGGTTGGAACGTTTGAACTTTATAAGGTTGTAAATATCGACATCGACATTGTTGTCTTCTTCGACTTTGACAACGATTCTGCTCGAATCGACCTTTACTACAGTACCGTTTCTCTGTGCGAAAAGTGTATAGCCCGAGTCTCTCGCAACATACCTTTCCATACCCGTTCCTACAAGCGGAGCATCCGTTCTGATAAGCGGAACTGCCTGACGCTGCATGTTCGAACCCATCAACGCTCTGTTTGCGTCATCGTGTTCAAGGAACGGAATAAGCGCTGCGGAAACAGAAACAAGCTGAACCGGAACAAGGTCGACAAGCGTAATTTCTTCACGCGGAACTCTGACAGGCTCGCCGTCTTTTCTCGCATTAACGATTTCGTCAATGATTTTACCGTTTTTGTCAAGCTTTACCGAGGAAGGCATAATGACTTCCGTCTCCTCCTTTATTGCGTCAAGGTAGACTACTTCATCGGTGACTTTGCAGTTTTTGACAACTCTGTAAGGAGTTTCGATGTATCCGAATTTGTCTATTCTTGCAAAAGTCGTAAGCGAAACGATAAGACCGACGTTCGGACCTTCGGGAGTTTCGACAGGGCAGATTCTGCCGTAGTGCGTTCTGTGAACGTCTCGGACTTCGAAACCTGCGTGTTCACGAGTCAAACCGCCGGGGCCGAGTGCGGAAAGTCTTCTTTTGTGGGTCATTTCGGAAAGAACGTTCGTATGATCCATGAACTGACTGAGCTGACCTGTCGCAAAGAAGTCTTTCAGAACTGCGGAAACCTGCTTGTAGCTGATGACTTCATAAGGAGACTGGTTGTTTTCGGGAGATCCGCTCGCAATCTTCTCCTTTATGCTGTGCGACATCTTGAGAAGACCTGTCTTGAAAACATCTTCAAGAAGTTCGCCGACAAGACGGACTCTTCTGTTTCCAAGATGGTCGATATCGTCAACCTTACCTCTGCCGTCGGTGAGTTCGAGAAGACGAATGACTGAATTCATTACATCTTCCCTTCTGAGCTGCCTTTCCGTGAGAGGAACATCCTCTTTGAACTTATAGTTCATTCTAAGACGGCCGACTTCGCTGAGGTCATAGTTTTCCGGATTCAGGAAAGTGTTTTTGAAGTAACCGGCTGCAACTTCGGGTTTGACCGGATTCGAAGGAACCATCATCCTGTAAATTTCAAGCAGAGCTTCCTTCTGAGCTTCGGTCAACCGCCAGTTGTTTTCCTTCCTACCGATATAACTGTCTGAAATATCGGAGAATTTACCATCTTTATCTGCCGGGACTTTGTCAACTTTGAGAGTATTTGAGAAATACGCCGAATAGTTCATATTTTCGAAGTAGATTATCGAAAATTCCGTCACACCCTTCTTAATTATGTTGTCAAGAAGCGTAGCGTTTATCTCGTCGTTTACATTTGCAAAAACTTCGCCTGTTTTCGGGTCGCAGACAGGTGCATAGAGACGCTTGCCGAGAAGATATTCGGCAGGAAGCATGATCTCGCTGATACCAGCAGCTTCAAGTCTTTTCAGGATACCGGTCGAGAATTTTTTACCCTCTTTCGCGATTTCCTTGTCTTCAGGGCCCATAACATCAACAGGCACCTTCTGTTTGGAAAGATTTGCATCATCGCGGGAAACGACTTTGGCAAGAACGCCGTCGTGAACCGCAATTTTTTCAGGTATATAGAAAGCCGAAACTATCTCCTGAGTAGTGTAACCCCACGCTTTCAGGAAAATAGTCGCCAGAATTTTCTTCTTTCTGTCTATTTTGACGTAAAGCAGTCTTTTCGAATCGAACTCGAAATCAAGCCACGATCCGTGATATGGAATAAGCCTTGCGGCATAAACTTCGTTTCCGCTTGTCGTCTTGTTTTTATCGCAGTCAAAAAAAGTTCCGGGAGAACGGTGAAGCTGATTTACGATGACCCTTTCAGTTCCGTTGATAATAAACGTTCCCCAATCGGTCATGCACGGGATGGAACCGAAATGAACCTCCTGCTCCATGATGGAGTTGAGTTTGCTTCTGTTACCGTTTTCATCGATATCGTAAGAAGCCAGAGCCGCCTTGATTTTCAAAGGAAGCTCATAAGTCGTGCCTCTGAGTTTGCATTCATCGACATCGTACTGCGGTTCGCCGATGGAATAACCTAAATACGAAAGCTCGATAGCGTTATTGAAACTTGTTATCGGAAAAATCGACAGAAATGCGTTGTGCAAGCCGATTTTTTTCCTGTCCGCAGGTGCGACGTCTTTCTGGAGCAGTTCCTGAAAAGAAGCCTTCTGCACTTCAAGAAGATCCGGAATGTCAGTAACGTTTTTCGCTACCTTTCCGAACCATTTTCTCGTTCTGTAATTCTGCTGTCCTAAGATCCCCATCATTACCTCTCTTTTGTTTGGTATCTGATATCTTCCGGCACTCCGAATAATCCGAATAAGCTAAAAATAAAAAAGCAGGTAAGACAGCACAAAGCTGCCTTACCTTCCAAAAAAATCATAAGTTCTGCAACAAAATGCAGAATGTTTTCAATCACTTACTTAATCTCTATCTCAGCGCCAGCTGCAACAAGTTTCTCTTTGATAGCTTCTGCATCAGCTTTCGAAACGCCTTCTTTTACAACGCCGTGGCCTTCAACAAGGTCTTTTGCTTCTTTAAGACCAAGACCGGTGATCGTTCTTATTTCTTTGATGACGTTAAGTTTGTTTGCGCCTTCAGACTTAAGAATAACGTCGAATTCGGTCTTTTCTTCTGCCGGAGCTGCCGCTGCTGCTGCCGGACCAGCTGCTACTGCTACAGGAGCTGCTGCGCTTACGCCGAGTTCTTCTTCGAGTTCTTTAATAAGTTCCGAAAGTTCGAGAACGGTCATTCCTTTGATAAATTCTTTTACTTCTTCTTTTGTCATTGTTTTCTCCATAAAACAAAAAATTAATAAAAACTAAGCCTGTTCAAGTTTGTCTTTGTATGCAGCAAGCAAGCGTACAAAAGTCTGCGGAACAGCATTAAGCAGCCGCACGAAATTCTGAGGTACAGCAAGCATTGTTGCAAGTAGCTTCGCCTGAAGCTCTTCTTTGCTCGGAAGGTCTGCGAGCATTTCCACTTCTTTCGCCGTAAGGATCTTTCCATCCAATGCGCCGGCTTTTACAACGATGCGCTCGTCTTTCTTTGCGATCTTTTTGACGACTTTTGCACCGCTGACCTGATCTCCCATCGTAAGAACGAGAGCCGTCATTCCGCTGAGGAACTTCGAAATTCCCTCGTAAGGAGTTCCTTCAATTGCGTGTTTCGCAAGAGTGTTCTTTACGACAAGCAGCCTGACCTGCTCTTTCGCACACTCTTTACGGAAAGGAGTGAAGGTCTCCATGTTTACTCCGTTGAAATCAATTACAACGCATGACGAAGCTTTGGAAAGTGCATCTTTGATCTCCTCGATGATCTGTTGTTTTTTGCTTTTTTCCATTAAGCAACTCCATCAATTTACTTCTGGTCATCGAAGAACAATGACAGGTCTCAGACAGGAAATTAAGCCCTCAGGCACCCGACTTCTACGACCAGAAACGATTATTAAAAAACTACTTAGCCTCGTTTGCGAGAGCTGACTCATCAAGTTTGAGTCCCGGTCCCATCGTGCAGGAAATCGTGACTTTCTTGATGAATGCGCCTTTTGCCGTTGCCGGTTTCAACTTCTGAAGGTCTTTGATAAATTCAACAACGTTGTCGTAAATTTTATCAGGACCGAAGCTGAGTTTGCCGACCATGCAGCAAAGGACACCGGCTTTGTTGACTTTAAATTCAACACGACCGGCCTTTACAAGTTTGATTGCCGCGGTAATGTCGTTATTGACAGTTCCGAGTTTCGGGTTCGGCATCAAACCTTTTCTTCCGAGAACCTTACCAAGTTTACCGATTTTACCCATCATTGCCGGAATCGTAACCAATTTGTCGAAATCGGTCCATTCTTCCTGCATGATTTTGTCGATAAGCTCTTCGCTGCCGTAGAAATCAGCACCGGCGTTCTTAGCCTGCTCAACCATGTCCGCGGGGACGATTGCGCAAACTTTTACAACTTTGCCGACACCGTGAGGGAATACGGTAGCACCACGAACCATCTGATCCGATTTCTTTGCGTTAATACCGAGGTTAACTGCAAGTTCAACCGTCTCATCAAATTTTTTGGATGCGCTTTTCTGAAGAATCGTTACAGCTTCCTGAACGGTGTACTTAACGTTTCTGTCGAAATTTTTAGCTGCATCTGCAAGTCTTTTTCCAGCTGCCATTTTTCCCTCCTTACTCTACGGTGATGCCCATGCTGCGGGCAGTTCCGATGATAATTTGTTCTGCAGCTTCAAGATCTGTCGTGTTGAGGTCGACAAGTTTCATCTTTGCGATCTCAGCAATCTGATCCATCTTCAAAGAACCGATTTTCTTTTTGTTGGGCTCCCCGGATCCTTTACTCTTGTCTAATGCTTTCATAAGCAACTGGGAAGCAGGCGGAGTTTTTGTAATGAACGTGAAGGATCTGTCGCTGTAAATCGTAATGACTACAGGAATTACATAACCTTTCTGTTCCTGTGTCTTTGCGTTGAAAGCCTTACAGAACTCCATGATGTTTACGCCGTGCTGTCCGAGTGCAGGACCAACGGGAGGAGCCGGATTCGCTGCGGCTGCAGGAATCTGCAACTTTACGTTTGCGATCACTTTCTTAGCCATTGTTTTACTCCTCTTAAAATGTTAATCCTCAACCTTCTCAACCTGCGAGAAGTTAAGCTCGACGGGTGTAGAACGCCCAAAAATATTAACCAACACTTCTAACTTTTCTTTTCCTTCCTTTACGTCGTCGATAACGGCTTTAAAACCTGCGAAAGGACCGTCTTTGATAAGGATCATTTCGCCTTTTTCGTACATCGTAGAGGAAGAACCGGAAACCTCGCCCTCTTCAAGCATTCTCTTGATTTTCTGGATCTCGGCTTCCGTAATAACCATAGGCATAGCGAAACTTTGTTTCTGTTTCGGGGTCTGGAATCTCTTTTTTTCTCCTATGAAAAGCGGCTTTCTTGAAAAAGGAACTTCTTTGACGAGAAGAAGAGCATCTTCCGAGAATTCCATCTGAATAAAAACATATCCAGGATAGAGATTCTTTTTGACGATTTTGGTTTTGCCGTCTTTCTTCTCTTCTATCTCGACTTCGGGAACAATGATCTCGCCGAAAGAATCCTGCATTCCCTTTTCCGCAATCAGTCGTTCGATAGCATTTTTGAGTTTGCTTTCTTCAGCTGACTGAGTATGAATTGCATACCATTTCATGGATGACCGCCCGATTTAATAAATCAATCTGGAAAGATTCGACCAGATAAGATCGAAAACAACAAAAACTATCAGCATAATACCAACAAAAACGAAGACCGAAATCGTCGTGACTTTCGTCTCTTCTTTCGTCGGAGTTACGACCTTTTTGAGTTCGTCTATCGCCTTATTAAGCTCGTCAAGGTAAAAACCTTTTTTTCCTTTCCAGAAGTAAAAAGTGATTCCTGCTGCAAGGATGAAGCCGACAAGATTTTTTACCGGCAGCACTGAAAGCAGCTTGACATCGGCGATATCAATCGCTCTGATTCCGAGCAGAGCATCTGAAGCCTGCGTCATGAAATACATCAGAACAAGGAAAAAAACCGTATAAAGCCCAAGGACTATCTTTCCGTTTTTCATAAGACCCTCAATCAAAAATGGCAGGCCAGGCAGGAATCGAACCCGCAACCCCCGGTTTTGGAGACCGATGCTCTACCAATTGAACTACTGACCTGCCTCGCGACCAACTAAATCTTTACCTCTTTATGAACAGTGTGTTTTCTGTCATAGGGGCAGTACTTTTTGATTTCCATTTTATCAGCGGTGTTCTTTTTGTTCTTCATGGTCGTGTAATTTTTTCTCTTGCACTCAGAACAGCAGAGAGCGATTTTAACTCTCGCACCGACTTTTTTCTTAGAACCCATTTTTTACTCCAAACTATTCAATTATCTTGGAAACGACACCTGCACCGACCGTTCTTCCGCCTTCTCTGATTGCGAAACGGAGACCTTCGTCCATTGCGATCGGAACTATGAGATTTGCCGTGATCTTTACGTGGTCACCAGGCATTACCAT
>JAFYIZ010000039.1 GCA_017538365.1 bacterium
AAAAAAAGAGAAAAAAAGACTTAAGCCAAATGTCTCTCGGAGACTTGCTTTGGGATAAAAGGATAGAAGAAATTTTTACACAGACTCATTTAACAAATCTACGATACTTTCTCTCTACATGTAGCAAGGCTGGACTCGACCTTCGAAATGATTTTATTCATTGTAAGGATTTTGACATAGATAAGCTGATACCGGACTTTGTTTATCATCTGCTTTACCTTTTCACAGATGTGCTAAACACCGCCCATTTGTATTTCCTGTCAAAACAAGAACAACAACAATGACTCACGCCACAAGCAAAAAAATGTGAACACCTCATCCCACGGTATCTGCATAATTTTTTGTTTATTTTTTGAAGGTTAAAGAGATAAAGTGGTTTCTATCCGCGAAATAAAGCTCGTTGTAAATCAGTCCTTTTATGGAAAGTTCCTCCCCTTTTCTGTATCTGAAATAGAGCATGATTTTCTTCCTTTTTAGTATCTAACGCACCTAACATAAAGTTTATTGGTCTCCTTATTCGCGTTACCGACATATCCATAATCAAAATCCACATACCATGCATTGCTTGTGGCATCTGAACGAACCGAAGATGACCACATATATTTTGTATCTCCAAATTTGCTGTATCTGCCGTCGTTATAAGATGTGCCGAAATTACCTTGACAAGTGTCGCCAGAACCACCTTGTTGGGTGCATGTGGGGCAAGTAAAACATGTTTGCGATAAACAATGTTGAGCATCACTTACCTGACAGTTGTTTGTTACTCTGTCAGCTATTAAAAGCGTCTTCAATTCATCTATTGTGGGCAAACGCCACTCTCCGCTTAATCCACCTTCAAAATAGATGCCACATTCTGACTCAGCCCTCCCCCAATTCATTGTGCTGCTTAATTTACTTAATTTTGCAGACCATATAAGACCAGTTGTTGAATCTTTGCAGGGAGTCGCGCTTGTTGAACTGCATTCAGGAAGATTTGCGAGATCAACAACACACTGTGAGCCATTCCACGATGATCCTGTTTTGCAGCCACAAGAGTATGTTTTTCCGTCAATATTGCAGACACTTGTTGAATTTACTACTGCAGCACAGTGATTTGGATCACAAGGAGGTTCTTTGATTGGTTTCGAACTAACACACTTAACAGAGATGCCAAATTGTGGGTATGCGTTCTTTTCAAAATTCTTTACACTTCCTGTGCCGAAATCCACATACCATGCGTGATCTGAATAACCTGTGGGAACAGAGGAAGACCAAAACCAGCCACTTTCTCCGAATTTGCTGTATCCTCCACTTGAATCATATGAACAAGAATCACAATTCGCCGATGAACACGATAAACAGTTGTCTGTAACACCACATAAGCCGTCTGTAATTGTACCTGCACAGTTTTGAATCAAAGTTCTGAGTTCGCTGATTGTCGGTAAATGCCAACCGCTCAATCCACCTTCAAAATAACCGCCACAATCGTCTACCGCATCGTCCCAACTCATCATAAAGATTTTTCTAGTTGCAGACCATGTAAGACCAGTTGCTGAATCAATGCATGGTGTTGCGCTTGTTGGGCTGCATTCCATGAAGCATCCTGCACCGTTCCAAACATATCCCATATTGCATTCACAAGAATATTCTAAAGCATTTTCTGTAATACAAACACCCGTTGAATTAGGAACACTTGCGCAAATATCGTTGCTTTCGCATGGATTAAGACATTCTGTTCCACTCCAAGCATATCCAGAGTTACATCCGCAGGAATAAGTTGTTTCTCCTGTTCTCGTGCAAACTCCTGTTGAATTTGCAATATTCGAACAAGGTTCTGTATTACATGGATTTTCTTTTTCACATTGCCCACTTTCATCATTGCAAATTTTGTTATTTGGGCATTCTTCGTAATGTTTCCAAGATCCGTCTTGGCAAATATATGAAACAAAAGGAGAATAGCATTTAAAATCACCTTCAGTACAGTCTGAATCTTCATCATTGTTCTCATCTGGCAAATTTTCTTTGTCAGAATCATCCTTGTCATCAATTTCATTCGATTTTAAGTCGCATTTTCCTGTTTCTTCGTTGCATACTCGGTCATCTGTGCATTTCTGAACATTCTGCCATTTTTCCTCATCGCATTTTTGGACCATGTTCCCCTTGCATCTGTAAGTGCCGTTTATGCAATCATTATCTTCTTCTTGGCTGTCCGAATCCGAAATATCTGCATTTTGATCATTTGGATTGTCAGATTTGTTTCCAGAACCGCACGAAAACAAAACTGATGACAAAATTGTTATTAAAATCAGTATGTTGAATCTCATATCCTTGCTCCTTTAGTTATCTTACACAATATACGCTAAATTTGTTGTCCACTGCTGACCGTGAAATGCTACTATTCTCATAGTCGTTATAAATAATCCATCTTTCATCATCTCTGTCAGTAACAAGCGATGATGACCAAAATTTGCTGCTTCCCTTGGAATCGTGGCAATAATAATAACAATCACTGTCAGACCAGCATTCAGAGTAAGAGAGGCAGGAATCCGTAACACCGCAAGATTCTCCGCTTCTGCTTCCTTCACAATCTTGTAAAAATAATGATCTGAGTTCGCTGATTGTTGGCAGATGCCAATCTGAATAACCGCCAAGTGAAAGTTCTTCGCAATAATCGACTGCACTTTGCCAAAACATATTTGCTGGTGCAATTGATGACCAAGTCAAGCCTGTTTCTGAATCTTTCCAAGGCTTGCACTGATTTTTTGAATTGTCACAGCCACCCTTGCATTCAGTGAATTTTTTTCTCCCATTTTCACATACGGCAAGATTATCTCCGCTGCAGAATGTTTTTCCTTCTTCCTCTTCTTCGCAGTATTTGCTGTTTTTGCATTTTCCAGTTGAAGAGTTGCATCCGTTTTCATCACAGTATTCATATTCTCCGAAAGATCCGTTGCTTTGGCATTTAAAAGCTGTATTTTCAGAGCATGCAAAAGAACCTTCATCGCAAAGTTGACATCTTCCAGTGTCAGTATTGCAGCCAATTGGACAAAATCCCTCATTCTTCCAATACGGGTGATATTCACCATTGCTGTCTTTGTCTCCACGGTTGCATTTAAAAGAATAGTTATCTTTGCACTCATAAATTCCAGCATTAGCCTCTTCAATAGAACATTCAGCTTTTTCGCATTTCCCAGTCGAGGAATTGCAACCGCTTTTGCAAATTGCATTTCTTACCCAATGATATTTTTCACATTTATCGGATTCCTCTTCGTATTTTTCGCAATCACACAAATATGATTGTCCATTGATACATTTGTTAATTTTGTAATAAGCTTCGTCTCGAGTACAAGAACCACCTGAAACTATTGATTCTGATTCGACTGTGTTGCCAGAATTACCACCGCATCCAACCATCAAAACCATTGCGCAGAATAGCACAAAAATTGCAGAAAATTTCTTCATTTTTTCCTCCTAAAACCAAAAAACCTTGTTTTTATAGCCAAGAGGTTACAAAAATCAATTTTTATATCCAATAGGTTATAAGAAAATCGCGCCTTATCGTCTAAAAATGCTCAACTTTTTGCGGAGTCGCCCTTTGGATTTCAAAACAGCATTTGCCTTGACCATAAAAGAAATCAGAAAGGAAAAAAAGCTTTCTCAGGAACAGGTCGCGAACCGCTGTTTTTGCCAGACGGTGATTATCGGACGGCTTGAAACCGCCCAAAGAGAACCAAAAATCTCAACAATTTTCAAAATCGCGAACGCTTTGGAAGTGCCTCCCGACTACTTGGTGAAAAAAGTGGAAGAAAAGCTGAACGAAGCGGCTCAAGGGTAGTTCAAATCAAATTTTTACCAGTTCTTTGATTTTGTTCTCAGACCAATATTCATTTTCCCAGAAAAAATATTCTGTTTTACGTTTTTTGAAGATTCTGAAAGGGAACGATGATTTCAGGCTTCTTCTGATTTTGCATGGATATATTCTCTGTGACCGTCGGCGTATTCGAGATATGCTTCATTCTTTTCAGCATCGTAACCGGCGATAGGATTGCCTTTTATGCGCTTGATTTCATTGTCGATTCTGACTGCTTCCTTAAAGCGTTTGGTCAGTTCTTCATCGGAAATGCCGCACATTGAATCGAGTTCGTTGGGCTCGTCTTTCATTTAAATCTCCACCTAATAAAAAACCGCAATATTTTAGGTCGTTTTAGCTTTAAGGCAAGTTTTTGCGACGACAGGCTCACCAACCGACAGGCTCCGCAAGCGGGATTAGTTTCCCTCTTGTTTTCAAGCGTTTTTCTGCTATAATCCGCAGATTTTTTGAGACGGAGGAGATTTTAGCATGATGCGAAAAGAATTCTGCGAAAAAGACGGTATCCTGATAACTTATACAGAAAACGATGTCTGTTTTGAAGAATGCAGCACGGCAAAGGCTGTATTGCTGAGAAATGACGGAACGGTAATTCACTCCAACTTTGATTCCGAAAAGGATGCTTTTTTCAAGGAATACCTCAAAAAAATTTATCCTGCCATCACGACATTCCGTTCTCTTGATTCTCTGGAGAGCGCATAATGCCAGAATTTTCCTAAAATTTCACCGTAAAACTTAATCCGTTTCCTGTCATCGCGACGCTCATGTCGCTTTTCGTGTTGAGAGTGTGGAAAAACGGCACTAAAAATCCGACTGCGCTGCCTATTGCGGCACCGACTAAGACATCGCTCAAAAAGTGCTTTCCGCTTGAGACTCTCAAAACTGCGACACCTGCGGCAATTGCATAACTTCCGATGGAAACCGGGATGCGCCACGGTGAATTGCGGAAATATCTGCAGAAAGTGTAGGTGAGAAAAGTGGCACTCGCAAAGGCAAGAGTCGTGTGGCCGGAAGGGAAGGATTTCGCCCAGCCGCCGTCATTGAGATCGCTTTCGGGCAGATCGTCCGAGCCGGAATAGATGTAGGGCCGCGGGCGGTTTATCGCGACTTTGAGCGTTTCTTTCAAGCCGTTTGCGATAAGTATCGTCTCGAGATACATCCCGCCGTTTGTGAACCAGTCATTTTTGTCGGTGGAAAGCAGCGCGACGGGCGTCACCAGTGAAGCCATGATGAGAAAATCGGACGCATCGCCGTGAATTTTTGAATATGGGCGGATAAGTTTGCGGTCGAAAGCGTTCACATCGCTTTTGGAATAACTTTTTTCCTCGTATTTTCTGCGGTTGATCTCCATCACATCGTAAAGAAGCAGCTCTCCGCCGGTGAGCAGAACGCCCGCTCCGAGAAGAAGCCCGTCAGTCAGCGGGTCGAGCGCGAAGATCTTCTTGTTTCCAGATTCTTCCGCAAACAAAGGGAAAGCCAATAAAATCAGAAGAAATATGCAGAGGATCTTTTTCATTTCTTCACCTAACAGATTTTTTTCGACACTTTTTTCATGATCCCGCCAAGTCGTTCATTCACTGTTTCCTTAACATTTTCCGCTATTTGCTTTGCGTGAGATTCTTTCATGCCGATTTTTTTGGCGACAGTGAGAATATCCGTAATTGTTGGATTTTTTCCTTCTCCGGCAACAGTCGTCGCATGTTCGCCACCGACAGAATTCGAATAAGTCAGGTCATATGCAGGGGAGAGCTGCCAGGAGCCGTCATAAACAAAAGAAAAGTTGTTCGAGTGGTCATCTCTGTTGTGCGCGAAAACATTGAAACACATGAGAGTGAACATTTTTTCGACTTCCTCCTCGCGCTTCGTCAGCTGCCATGTCAGAGAGAGCAGCGAGCAGTAATCAAGTGCGGGGATCCTGTGGGAAGTTTCGAGCAGCGCAGAAACAGAGGCTGTGTGGATTTTTTTCTCTCCAAGTGCGGTTTTCATTCTGTCGAAGCGAATGCTACCGAAATATCCCGGGCATAAATCAGATGGAAAAAGCCTGACTTCGGGAGTTTCGATGCCGCATGATTTCGCGCAGATATTGTATTCGTATTCCATCAAACCTATATCTGACGGATCGTTTGATGACGGGAATTTCACGATCCATTCTTCGCCGTTCAGCCGAATCGTAACTTTTGGTCGCGCTCCGCCGGAAGAGCCGCCCATAGCGAAGAGTGTGTCGAGATCGCCGGAATCTTCTGTTTGCAGGATTTTCTGACATTCTTCGGCAATCTGGTCAAGATCGTCTGTCTGCTGCGCTGTTTTCAGGCTGTAAACAGGTTTGTATTCCAAAGCTCCTTTCCCGGAAGTTCCGACAATTGAAAGACGCGAAAAAGGATCGATTTCTTCAGGGTTTTCTCCCGCTTTTCTGAGCATACGGTCGACTAAAAGCCTGCCCCAGCCGTCAGGAAGCGAATCGGCGAATATTCCGAAAATTCCGTCGAAAGGATCTGATTTTGCGATTTTTACACCTGCCTGCAACGGAAGTGAAAAAAGACTTATGGAAAATCCGTTTCTGAGCCATTCCTCAGAGTATTCAAAAGCTGTCAGCCGTTTCTGGTAGGGCGCGATCGTCCCCACTTTTTTCCCGTCTAAAAAAACTTCGATCCTATCTGCGGTTTTCACGGATGATCTCCTCTATTGATGCGGGTATGTGCTTGGCAAACAAGTTTGTTATCTCTTCATCTTCACCGACTGTCGAAACGATTTTTACGAGTGAAAGAAACGATATTTCGCCGCTGCTTTCAAAGCGTCTGATCGTGGAATAGGGAACGCCGCTGTTCTCACTCAGTTTTTTTATCGTGATTTTTTTCGCTTTCCTCATTTCCTTGAAGCGTTTTGCGGCATCGACCGCCATTTCCTGCGGAGTTTTGAGAACTATCATCTTTCACCTCAAAATCGCCAATATATTAGCGTTTATCGGCTTAAAAGTCAAGTTTTTGATAAAATGTTAGCGTTTCTTGCCGTAGCATAGGCTCTTTTCCTTACATAATTTGAGAAAAATCGGTTTTTTAATAAAATCAGCTGTTTTTTTGAGGAGGAGACGATGCAGAACGAGGGGAAAATTGCGATTCTTGACGTAAGTTCTTATATTTTCAGGGCTTTTCACGCACTTCCGCCGATGTATTCGCCGAAGGGCGAGCCGGTGAACGCGATATACGGCTTCATCAACATGTTTTTCAGGACGATATCGAAGTTCAAAGGTTTTGCGGCGGTCGCGGCACTTGACAGCAAGACGGAGACTTTCAGGAAGAAGGCTTATCCCGAATATAAGGCGAACAGAAAGGAGGTCGATCCCGAGCTGAAATCGCAGTTCGAGCTCATCACACCAATGCTTGAGGCTCTCAACATTCCGGTTTTCGCCTGTGACGGCTTCGAGGCTGACGACGTCATCGCTTCTATTGTCGCGAACAATCCCGGCAAAGAGATCGTCATAATTTCTTCCGACAAGGACTTGATGCAGCTCGTGGGCGGAAATGTCCTGATGTACGACAGCATGAAGGATAAGATCATAGATCCGGCGGCTGTGCAGGAAAAATACGGTGTTGTGCCTAACCAGATGCTCGATTTTCTCGCTCTTCTGGGTGACAGTTCCGACAATGTTCCCGGAATGCCGAAAGTGGGGCTCAAAACTGCGGCGGAACTTCTCAACAAATACGGCTCGGCTGACAACATCTATCAGAATCTGAGTGCTCTGAAACCTGCATTGCAAAAGGGTTTTACGGAAAATAAGGAGCAGTTTGAATTTTCAAAATTTCTTATCCGTTTGGATTCATCAATAAATTTGGACGGTTGTAAAAAATGTTTTGATCCTTGGGAAAATCCCGATACTGAAAAAATCGTGAAACTCTGCTCCGACCTAGGTTTTGCGTCGATTTTAAGGAAAATTGAAAGCGATTTTTCGGCAAAAAAGGAGCCTGCTCCAGAACCGAAAAAAACGATGGAACTCCACGAAAAATGGGAGATTGGAGAATTTGAGGTAAAAAGCGGTGAAACCCTTTACGGAAGCACCTTTTACGGCAGTTTTTACATCGCGAAAGACGGCAAATTCAAGCCGTTTGAGATGAGTGTTCTGCCTGAAAATGTGACACTCTATTCTTTTGAAGTCAAAGAGTTCCTCGATTCGCCTTTTCCAAAGGGGATAAAATTCATCGACCTGCAGATCTACTACTTCTGTCACGATAGCGGCAGACACGGCTACACTCCTGAAGAGATCGCTGAGGCATTGGATCTTGGCGAAGTGAGCAAAGAATCTCCCGAGCAGTTTTTCGCGTTTCTGGAAAAACTCCGCGCAAAAATAGAGGAAAAACATGAAGACAAGTCTTTTCTTCTGAATGGAATAGAAATGCCGCACCTTGAAGTGGTCCGCGCGATGGAGCAGAACGGGATAAAGGTTGATCTCAACGAAACAAACAAGCTGAAAAACGAATTTTTAAGCAGAATAAACGAGCTGACAAAGCGGATCTACGAGGCTGCGGGGACTGTTTTCAACCCCAATTCGCCGAAACAGCTCGCCGAGATACTTTTCGATAAACTTCGGCTTAGCGGCGGCAAAAAGACGAAAAGCGGCTTCGGAACAGGGCACGACGTCCTCGAAAAACTTGCCGAGGAAAACGACCATCCGCTTCCCAAACTCATCATCGAAAACAGAAAATATTCGAAACTCGTCTCCACTTACCTTGAACCGATCGCTGCGAAGACCTCGTCAGACGGCAGGCTGCATACTTCCTACATCGTAACTTACGCCGCTACAGGCAGACTTGCGAGCAGGGAGCCCAACTTGCAGAATATCCCGACACGCACTGAGGACGGTCAGAAGATAAGAGGTCTTTTTGTCGCCGAAAAAGGGTTCAAGCTCCTTTCTCTCGATTACAGCCAGATCGAACTCAGGATTTTAGCGGCACTCAGCAAAGAGCCTGAATTTATTGACGCTTTCAAAAACGGAGAAGACATCCACAGACGCACCGCAGCCGCTATTTTCGGCACTCTTCCCGAATTCGTGGACAAAGAGATGCGCCGCAACGCAAAGGCGGTCAACTTCGGCATAATCTACGGGATGCAGGCCTATAAACTCTCGGTCGATACAGGGGTAGACATCGCTTTTGCGAAAAAATATATCGACAACTACTTCGCATGTTACCCGAAAATCAAGCAGTTCATCGACGACACCATCAGAAATGCCCGTGAAGAAGGCTTCGTTGAAACATACTACGGACGACGACGCTACATCCCCGAGATCGTAAGTCCAAACAAAAACATCGCAAAATCGGGCGAAAGAATGGCTGTGAACACCGTGATCCAGGGAACCGCGGCAGACGTGATCAAGCAGGGGAGCGTCGCAGTCTACAACATGCTTAAAAGTGTGTGCCCGGAAGCACGGATCCTGCTTCAGATCCATGACGAACTCATTATCGAATTTCCTGAAAACAGGACCGATATCGCTGAGTTGTGCGCCGAAAAAATGCGCGGAGCAGGCAAGGATTTCGAAGTGCCGCTTGATGTCAATTACTCCGTCGGCGACAACTGGGCGGAACTTAAATAAACAGCAAAAATCTTGGAAAACCGTTAAATTCTTCCGAAAAATTCATGGAAAACCGTTAAATTTTTCAAAAAAAATCTTGGAAAACCGTTAAGGTTGTGCTATTTTGTCTTGTGATTTCAGGATGTTGATGCTTTTTTGCATCCGGCACGTCGACTCCGATGTTTTGAAAGGGTGAATTTAGGAGAAAAACATGAAAACCAACACACTTATTTTAGGTGCCGGCCTCACCGGTCTTTCGGCTGCATACCATGCGAAAGGAACAGATTTTCTTGTCGTTGAGAAGAGTGACCATGTCGGCGGGATCTGCACGAGCGAGAAAAAAAACGGCTTTATTTTTGATCAGACCGGGCATTGGTTTCACGTGAAAACTTCTGAGGTTCGCTCCCTTATGACGCGGCTTTTAGGGGAAAATTATGTTGAGATAGAGCGCAAGACTTTTGTATTTTCGCACGGTGTTTTTACGCAGTATCCCTTCCAGTCCAACACTTTTGGTCTGCCGCCGCAGGTCATAAAAGAGTGTGTTCTCGGTTTTGTCAAAGCATACTACGAAAACGACAAGTCGAAGGCTCACGAAAACTTTTACGAGTGGTGCATGGCCTATCTCGGCGAAGGGATTTCCAAGCACTTCATGATTCCATACAACACCAAAATTTATACCGTCCACCCGAAGGATTACGCTAGCCATTGGTGCGATTACTACGTGCCGAAACCCACGCTGGAGCAGGTGATCGAAGGCGCCGTCACTGCGCCTGAGCAGAAAAATATCGGCTACAACGCGAAATTTTTCTATCCTGTTGAAAACGGAATAGGGGAGTTGCCGGAGCGCCTTTTCGACATTTGTGAAAAGGAAAAATTCATCTTCAATTCTGAGCCCGTTTCGATCAATGCGGCACAAAAAAAGGTGAAACTGAGTAATGGAATGGAAATTGAGTATGAAACTCTCATAAACACGATTCCGCTCAACAAATTTTTGAAACTTCTGACTGCTTCGGATGCACTTCCGGCGCTTGAAATTGCAGACAGAATGAAGATCGCACATGTGAGCTACTTCAACGCCGCTTTCAAAAAGCCGTGCGGACATAAGGGACACTGGTTCTACATCCCGGAAGAAAAGTTTATGCCTTACAGAGTCGGATCTTTCTCCAATATTTTCAGCAAGTTGGCTCCAACGGGCAAAGGAAGTGCCTACATCGAATTCACCCATCAGGAAGAAACTATCGACACAGAACTTTTCTACAGAAAAAGCGTCGAACTCCTCCTTGCGATGGGACTCATTTCAAGTGAAAACGACATCGAATTCATGGATTACCGCAAGATCGATGCCGGTTATGTCATCTACCACAAAGAATATTTCGACGACATGGAACTCATCAGAAACTGGTGCGCGGAAAACTCCGTGAAACTCGCCGGAAGATACGGAAAATGGACCTATTCCGCAATGGAAGACGCCATTTTAGACGGAATGAATGCGGTAAAATAAACCGAAATATTGAAAAGTAAGAAAATGTCTATTTCGCGATGTTTTTTTGAGGGGGAAATAGATCTGAAATAAACTAGTTTAGCTCAATCATCCTGCCGATTTTCAGCTGGGCATCACCTGTTAAATAACTCGTATTTCCTGCGTCAGGAGTTAGAGTTATTTCTCCGAAATATGGTTTTCCTTCAACTTCGTAGAAATCTATTCTGGCTATGGCAAAAGGCCCACCCAGTTTCTCGGCAGCTTTAAGCATATATTCAAGACTTTGCGGTTTATCTGCACCATTGCCGTGATGATCGTTTCTGACAAAATAAAGTTCATTCCAGTCTGTATCGTAAAAATTAACTTTTTTGTCTTTTGTGGTTCTCTCAGTACAAACCATTATAAATTGGGCTTTTCCGCGAAACACATAAATTTTATAATCATTCACTCTTTCATGTTCGTCAGAAAGCAGTTGTTCCGCATAAACAAGAGGTTTTATGTAGTGATAGTGGTATTCCAAAGCTTGCTTGGAGTAATCAATTTTTAGAGCCTTTTTCATTTTCTTTAAAGCAATGTCCAAGTGAACTTTATCATTTTTGTCTTTAACAAATTCATAAAACATAGGACCGCTGCCGTGATTAGTTTTCAAAATAAAAGAATCGGGAACCTTGGAAAAATCAAAATCTTCAACATTGTCATGGATTTCATAAATCGGAATAAGGATATTTTCAAAACCGCATTTTTTTACATATTCCCGAACTTTAACTTTATCTGCATACACTCCGAACTCAGGATTTTTATATCTGTTTGCAATAAGCCAGTGGATTTTTTCATCGTGAGTACTGGGATTGTTCCAATTCATAGTTGGAAAAGTAGTGTTTTTGTGCGCCAAAAAATAGAGAACGGAATGGATTTGCCGAGGAGAAAGGAAAAAGAAAAAAATTTTTCTGGAAAACCTTGTTAACTTCTTGATAATATTCATGTTATTTGTTGATCTTGTAGCGAAGGAGTTCTTTCAAAAAGCGTCTCAGTTTGTCTTTGAAAGTGTATTTGTATCTTGAAATAAAAAGTTTGTTCATCTCTTCGTCAAATTCCAATGCATCGGGAAGATCGATCTTTTCTCCGTTTTGAGTGATTACCGGTTTGTTGGGTGCTTTGCCCGCTTTTCCGCAATGGATCCCGCTTCCGTCAAAGCCGATGTTTTCAACAAGAGAATATGTCGGAAAAACTGTAAAACGGTTTTTTGAGTAGTTGTTATAATACCATCTTATTGCCCAAGAATTCATTGTTCCGTTCATTTGTGCTCTGAAAATATAGGGCAGGTCGTCGCCGCCGCGCCTGAAAAGTTTGTTTTTGGTTTTGTCGGTGAATATTTCCTGCCAACCGAGTACATCCCAGTCGGCTTCATTCCAACGGTCTTTCCAAGTTCCCCAACCCCAGCTGGAATATCTGTATGTCAGAAAAACCGGAGATTTCCAACTTTCAGGAACCTGCATCGGAACATTGTATCCCGAAATAGAAAAGATATATTCATCTTTTTCGTATTTATTCAGAACTTCATTCATGAATTCGAGGAAGTTCGGCGCTGTGAGGATATCGTCCTCAACGATTATTGCTTTTCCGTGCTTATTTATCACTTTTGTGATGCCTGAAATTACGGAATTTGCACAACCGAGGTTCGTTTCTGCTTGCGTCACGACAACTTCTTTAAAACCGCTGATTTTATTGATGATATCTCTGACTTGGTTTACATTTTCAAAGTCTTTTTCCTTTTTCGCGGCATCGGAAAAAACATAAAGAATGGAATCTTTTGCCAAAGTGTTCTTTTTCAGTGCGTTCAGCACCGTTTCTGTGTGTTTCGGCCGGTTATAGACAAATAAAATTATAGGGGCGAGGTTAGTCATTTTTTTGCTCCTAATCGTAAAATTTCAGCAATATATCCGGCAAAATATCCGAATTTTTTCAGCTTTTTATAAAGTAGTGCTTTTGAAAAAAGTCCGGGTAGAGCGAGGATCATAAGTTCAAAAAGAGAAAAACAAAGCATCGAAAATTTCTTAATAAAATCAATGCTTAATGGTTTCGAGCCTCTGATCTGTGCGATAGCTTTGCCGTTTTGTATGGATCTTTTAAAAGCCTCTTTTAGTGAGTAGCTTTTGTCCGATACCAAGTGGTAGACAAAAATCTCAGGAAAATATTGAATGTTCTCTTTGTTTTGCAGCATTTTGTTGAAAAGTAGCGATTCTTCCCCGAAAGCGATTTTATCACCGTTCATTCCGTATTCGGCAGAAAAACAGTTGTATTTATTAAGTATTTCTTTTTTAAAGATCATATTTGAGCCGCATAATCCGAAAGGACAGTTTTTCTCAGTAAGCTGAAAATGTTGTTCCCAGTAAGAGTAAGTTACAAATTCGTCATTGAACCACTTCGGCTTTTCTTTGTTGTACCACGGATATATCGGGCCGCCGAATGCAACCATAGAGGAGTCTGTTTTTATTACAGCCAAAATATTTTTTACCCAATCTTTATCGGCAATCGCATCGTCGTCAATATATGCCAGATATTTGCCTTGAGCTTCAGCTATTGCTCTGTTGCGTGCTTGGCTAAGCCCTTGTTTTTCTTCAAAAATATATCGGAAATTTACATGTTTTGCGCAAAAATTTTCCGCAATCTTTTTTGTGTCGTCAGTTGAATTGTTGTCGATTATCAGAACTTCAAAAAGTTCAGTGCTTGCGGACTGATTTGATAGAGATTCAAGGCAGTTCGATAAAACGTCGGATCGGTTGTAAGTGCAGACTGCGATGGAGATTTCCGGAATTGAGCTCATTTTTCCTCAAAATTTTATCAACGCCCGAACAAAAAGCCTGCAATTATCCTTTAAAGAAAGTTTTTTGCAAAATAGTGGAGATCTAAAAAAGATCTTTAATATTTTCAGCCCGTTATGCGTTGATTTGCGGCATGTTTCAAACCAGTATTTTTGAATGACTTCGTCAACTGCTTTTTTGTCAAAGTGATCATTCTCTAACAACAGATATTTTAATAAAATCAACGACTTTTCAATTTCAGTAATATCTTCGAAAGCGATTTTTGATGCGGTTTTTGGTTTTCTTAAGTGTTTGATCGTGTTTTCTTCGAGTTTTATCCCTAGTCTTTCTGCGTGTTCTTTGATGACCTGAAAGGCAAGCTGTTCCATTTTTTCGATATTGCTTTTGGAAAGACCCTTTGAATTTATTCGGTATTTTACTAGAAATTTCGGTATGTTGGCAGCATCGGAATGTTCCGAAATTTTGGAATAAAGATCAAAGTCTTCTGCTACTGGAAATCTGGGATCATAAAAATTCTGCGGCAGACAACTTTTTCTTATCATCACAGAAGAGCTCAAAAACGGCGAGTGAAAAAAGAGCTCAATTTTCAGTTTTTGTGGCTCGGTTTCAAAAAGCCAAATTCCTATTTTTTCACTGTTTTCATCAATGATTATGGTATTGGCTCCGACCAATCCGATTTCAGGATGATTCTCTAAAAATTTTATCTCTTCTTCAAATCTGGTTTTAAGGGCGATATCGTCGCTATCGAGCCATGTGATATATTTGCCTTGTGAAAGATTTATGAGTTTGTTGCGTGACTCAACGACACCGAGATTCTTCTCATTCTGAAAGACTTTTATATGAGAGTCTTTATTTTCAAAATCATTAATTATTTCAAAACTTTTGTCTGTTGAAGCATCATCCAAGATTAAGAATTCAAAATCTTTGAAAGTCTGGTTTAGGATACTTTCTATTGCTTCCGCAATGAATCGTTCCGAATTGAAGACCGGCATTAAAACTGAGAGGAGGGGAGTGTCAGCCATTTTTATTCTCAAAATTTGTTGGTTTTGAACATTTGTTTATTCTAAGAATGAAACCATCAATGTTTTCAGTAATGATGGTCATTTCACAAATGTTTTGCAATTCTTTCAAAGTAAAAGTATCTGATTGATCAATATTATTGAAGTAAACTATAAAGCTGTTTTCAAAATCAGATAATTCACTGTCTTTTTTTTGTGCTATATCTAAGGGCTTGATTTTCTTGTCAATTATAAAAAATGAGTAGATATCGTTTGTATATATTTTTAGGGAAGAATCAAGCTTGTTTTTCTTTACATTTTTTACCAATTTATTTTCTTGCCAAAACTCGGAGTTATATCCGCCAGCACCATGATTTTTTCTGAAATTTATATCTTTTGTCCAAGCTTTTGCAAAAGAAATCAATGTGCAAACTACCAGCATGGAAAGTAAAAGATAGAACAAAAATTTTTCTTTTTTGGGTGTTTTATATCCGAAAACAACTAAAGAAAATAAAAGCAATAGTGCAGATAAGAATACTGGAGCCATCAATCGATCATTTATTAAATCGTAAGCCG
>JAFYIZ010000040.1 GCA_017538365.1 bacterium
TGAATCACGAGATCACGGGATTACGAGATCCCGATATTATGGGTTTTTTAAGGAATTAAGGTTATGAAAAAAACAGCGTTTTTTCTTTTTTTGATTTCTTTTTTCGTTCTTGTTTCGTGTGAAAGTGATGATATTTTGAATGTTTGGGAAAACAATGTCGAGGCAGATTGCTCGCAGGCAAGTGTCAACAGGCACGCTTTCGCCTATCTAAAAGAGTGGTATCTCTGGTATGAGCATCTTCCGGCGGTAAATCCTGCTGATTATGAATCGCTTTCTGCAATGATCTCAGCCATAAAATACCGTGAAGGTGACACTTTGATTGACAGATTTTCCTACGCCGTAAAAAAGGCTGAACATGACGATTATTATGCCGGCAAGCGTTACGGCATGGGAATGTCAATGCAGCGCGACGAGAACAATGACATTTTTATTACGCTGGTTTATCCCGAAAGTCCGGCAGGTATCGCAGGGCTCAGGCGCGGTCAGCAGCTTCTTGCAATGAACGGAGTCTCTGTTGAAGAGCTCGATGAAAACGCTGCTTACAACAAAGAGCACCGTGATGACGAGGATTTTGAAGAAAAAACAGACTGGAACAACGTTTATGATGCTGAAAATAAGGGCGAAGCGGTTCAATTCAAGGTTCTTGAGCATGGCGATGAACTTGAAACAACGGTATATCTTGACGACTACACCGGAAAATCGGTGCTTGCGGACAAAATTCTGGAGTATGACGGCGTGAAAACGGGATATATCCACTTTAAGGCTTTCATAAATTCTTCGGAAGATGAGTTGAACGAGGTTTTTGCCCGTTTCAAAGAAGAAAATGTCGAGCATCTTGTCCTTGATCTGCGCTACAACGGCGGCGGACTCGTGAGGATTGCGCATCAGCTCGTAAACCTTATCATCGGTGACAAAGTGAAGGGGGACGAGATAATTAAACTTATATACAATAACAAGCATTCAGATCAGAATTATTCATATAAAGGTGATGTCCTGAAAAATTCGCTTTCGGGAATAAAAAAAGTTGCGGTCATAGTTTCGTCGGGAACGGCAAGCGCTTCCGAAATGGTGATAAATTCGCTTACGCCTTATGTTGAAGTAGCTCTTATCGGCGAAACGACTTACGGCAAGCCTGTCGGAATGAACTCAAAGGATATCTGCGACCAGACGATTGTTCCGATCACTTTCAAATACGCAAATTCGCAGGATTACGGCGATTTCTTTCTGGGCATGGAGCCCACTTGTGCGGCAACAGACGATATCAAGCACGATTTCGGAGACGAGAGAGAAGGGGAACTTGCAGCTTCGCTCTACTTTCTTTCTAACGGAAAATGCTCATCGAATGCGGCTGTGAAGAGCCCGAAAAAGAGAAAAACCATTGAAGAACTCATTCCGATTGAGCTCAAGGGAATGGGAAAAATCGATTATTCTTTTTAGGCGCGCCGAAAAGTTTATTTCAGATCAGGATTCTGCTTCAAAAGTTCAGGATCAACTTCATAAATGTTGAAATACGGAGCTTTGTGTTTCAAGACCATTCCTTTAGGAGGCTGGCTGCGTAGTTTCCTCAGATCTTCTTTCGATATCTTGAAGCGCGACGCACTGGAATTCAGTTTGTGTGTGATCAGGAAAACTCCCGGTTTGTTGATTTGTTTAAGTGAATTTATGAACCTGTAGTTTTTGTTTTTGTAGCCTGAATAGTAGTCTATGCGGTAGTAAATGTTTCTATCAGCGAGGTAGATCGTGGTGTCGGGGTAGTTTGAAAGAAGTATTTTCATTGATTCTTTCTGATTGTTTCTGGTTGTTTTGTAAAAATTGCTGTTGTCGAGTGAAAAATAGATGTTGCTGATAAAAATGGTGAGAAAAATTACCAAAGCAGTGATTCTGGCGGCGATTTTTTTTGTTTTGACCAAGTCTGAAAGAAGAATTGCGCACATCGCGCATACCGGAAGAACGAAAATTACGGTGTAGCGGTTGTTTCTGATGAGTGTGGTGTAGGGGTGCAGGCTGGTCGGTGCGAATGACATGAAGAGAAAGTAAGAGAGGAACCAGATGAAGAAAAGAAGTTCTTTGCCGCATTTTTTCATGCACATTTTAACGATGCACGCAAGAAGCGCGGCTGCTGTGAAATATCCGCCGAATCCGAATGTCATCCAGCGTGCGAAGTTTCCGGCAGTGAAAACTGTTCTTATGTAGAAAAAGAGGTCTTTCGGATCAACGTCGGTCATTCTGTTCTGATATTCGACAACTTTTTTGCTGAGTTCGAAGACATGAAAGAAGTTGTTGTGGATTTTTAGATAGACAAAACCCTGAAATATTGCCGGAACAAGCGAAACAAGCGCGGCGCAGACGACCCAGAGAACCGTTTTTTTGTTGAATCCTTTTTTATACCACAAATAAACCGAGACTAATGGTGCTATGAAAAGCCCCGTCGTTCTGGCGAAGAAAATCCAGCCTATAGCGAAGCCGCCCAAAATGAACCATCCGGTTTTTTCACTTTTTACCCCCCGCTGGAATGAATAAACGGTGAGGAGAGTGAAAAATTCGAGAGGTGCCGCGACTTGGAGAAAGTTCGTGAAGATGGCGACAATCGGGTATGTGATATAAAAAAGAGTCGTGATAAAAGCGACAGCTCTGTCGGTTTCGGTTTCTATGATTTTGTACGCCAGCCAGACGCTTGAAATGCCGTAGACCATTGTAGGAAGCAGAGATGTAAAGTCGCTTACTCCGAACAGTTTGTAAAGAAGCGCCGACGGAGCAAAAACGACCCAGCGGACATCGAAAATGAATCCTGCGCTGAAGTTGCCGTTAGCGAATCTGTTTGCCAGTGTGCTGTAGGGAAAGTCGTCGCCCTGAGCGATTCCCATGAAGTTGATCATTCTGAATATGAATGAGAAAATCATGAGCAGATATACCGGCTCTATTGGAAATTTTTCGAGTTTTTCACGGATTTTGTCTGAAAACATTCCGCCTCCTGAATTTAAGAGTTTTCAAAAAGAAATTTATCGGAAAAAAGGTCTTTTTCAAGACCTGAAAAATTGTTTCTGAAGAAATTAAGCCCTTTTTCGACCTGTTCAAGCTGCGATGCGCGGTGAAGGTCGGTGCCTAAGTTGTTGATGATTCCTTTTTCCAAAAATCTGATCACCTGTTTTCTTTTGATGTGGAAAGAGGGTTTTGCCAAAGTCCGCACTGAAGACTGAAAGAAAACCTTGTATTTTTTCTTTAGTCCGAGCCAGAATTCATCGTCTTTTAAGTATCTTTCGATGTGGGCGAGAAGCGGGATGAAGCCGCCTGCATTGAGTGAAAAGACCGATTTTTCGATTTCACTTTTGCTGACAAGAGGCGAGTGGAATTCGACCATTATCACTTTGTAACCGTCGCTTGTCCTCGAAAATTCGCGGTGGTCTGTAAGCGCCTTTATCTGCGGGATGTTGCACATGTATTCGAAGCTGAAACGCCTGACCATCGTTTTGTTTAGAGCGGATATGCGCCCCATGACGATATTGGGATCGGGATTGTAAAGAGCATGAAATTTGTGCGGAGTAGGGATTATCTCGATATAGCCGAAAGAAGACATTTCTTTAATTATTTCAAGTGTTTCAGAAACTTCTTCGGGGCCGTCGTCCAGCCCCGGAAGAAGATGAGAGTGAAGGTCTATCATTGAATTAAGGAACTACTTTTTCGAATTTTTCTCGGCAAATTCCCAGCCTGCGTTGATAGCTGCAAGGTTTGCTTTGACGATCTCTTCGCCTTTGCTGCCGAAAATGACCTCGACGCCTTTTCTGATGACGTTGATGTCAAGACCGGTGAAAAGGCTTGCCGCACCTGCGATTACCATGTTCATGCCGCGTGCGTTGTTGACTTCTTTAGCGATGCCGTCGCCGTCGATTGCGATGCAGCGTGGCTGCTTTTTGAGTTCAGCCATAAGTTCGTCAACATTCGGGTAGTTGTCGATATTGATGAAAGGATTCGTGTTGGTTACGATCCAGCCCGTTTCGGGGTTGAGCCACGGAAGGTAGCGGAGAGATTCCATCGGTTCAACGCTGATGATGATGTCTGCTTTTCCCATCGGAACGAGGTCGCTCCATATCGGTTTGTCTGAAATTCTGAAGTGGCTCTGAACGTCGCCGCCGCGCTGGCTCATGCCGTGAACTTCGGCCTGTTTGAGGTAAAGACCGCTTTCAACTGCGGCATAACCGAAGATCTGTGCGATCGAAAGAATGCCCTGACCGCCTACACCTGCAAGAATCATATCACATTTCATAAGAGCACCTCCTTACTTCTTTGCCGCTTTGGTTTTTCTTCTTAAAGTCTGCATGCATTCTCTCTGCGGAATGATTACAGATACGCCGTTGTATTCGATCTCTTCGGTGATGACTTTTACCATCTCTTCGTGTGTTGCCTTGGTGGGAACGACTACACGGATGTGGTTTTCGTCAACGCCCAAGCCTTTTACGATCTGGTAAAGTCTTCCTTCAGCGTGCGATTTCTGGCCGCCCGTCATACCGGTCGTCGAGTTGTCGCTTATGAAAACGACGATGTTAGCCTTGTCGATGACTGCATCGAGAAGACCCGTCATGCCGCTGTGTGTGAAGGTCGAGTCGCCGATGACTGCGCAAGCGGGGAACATTCCTGCATCTGCAGCACCTTTTGCCATCGTGATGCTTGCACCCATGTCAACGCAGCTGTTTACTGCCTGGAAAGGCGGAAGTGCGCCGAGCGTGTAGCAGCCGATGTCGCCGAAAAGGTGGCCGTCGCCGTATTTGTCCTTGACTGCTTCGACGTAAGCTGCATAGAAATCTGCGTGGCTGCAGCCGGGGCAGAGTTTCGGAGGTCTTCCTGCAACGAGAGCCGGAATATTTTTGCCGATCGTTTCTTTAAGACCGAGAGCAGCTGCGATGAGATTCGGATTGAGTTCGCCGTCACGCGGAAGTTCGCCCGACATTCTGCCGAGAACTTTTACATCCTTGTCGAGAAGGCCACGGAGAGCTTCTTCCACCATCGGCATACCTTCTTCGAGAACGAGAACTTTCTCACATTCCGAAGCGAGACGCGCGATGAGTTTTTTCGGAGCGGGATACTGGCAGACTTTTACTACCGGGTAGGGGCATTTTCCGTCGAAATTTTCCATGAGGTAGTTGAAAGCAAGGCCGCATGCGATGATGCCGAGCGACTTGTCAGCTGCGTCGATGTATGCGTTCCATTTGGAGTTTTCAGACTCTTCCATGAATTTTTTCTGGTTTTCGAGAGTTCTTCTGTAGCTCTTTTTAGCGAGCGCCGGAAGAAGGACGAACTGGCGTTTGTCTTCCGGAAGTTTGAGCTCGTTCGGAGCGATCGGATCTCTGAGTTCGACACCCGAGCGGGAGTGCGAAAGACGGGTCGTGACTCTCATAAGAACGGGAGTTTTGTATTTTTCGGAAAGTTCGTAGCCGTCGAATACCATGTCGTAAGCTTCCTGCTGGTTCGAAGGTTCGAATATCGGAAGAAGGGCGAACTTTGCGAGGATTCTCGAATCCTGCTCATCCTGCGAAGAGTGCATGCTCGGATCGTCCGCAACTGTTACGATGCAGCCGCCGTTTGCGCCGGTTACGCCCGAGTTTACGAACGGGTCCATTGCGACGTTGAGACCGACGTGCTTCATCATAGCCATGCTTCTTTTGCCTGCATAGCTCATTCCGAGTGCGCCTTCAACTGCGGTCTTTTCATTTGCCGACCATGTTCTGTGGACGTTTCTTTCCGCCGCGACTTTGGAAGCCTGAGCATACTCCATAATTTCTGTGGAAGGGGTTCCGGGATAAGCGTAGAATCCGGAAATACCGGCATCGAGTGCCGCCTGGGCGATAGCTTCATCGCCTAAAATCATCATTTTTTTCTTAGTCACGATAACCTCCAGAATTATCAAAAAATAAGCCAAAAACTTGAATCAGCTAAAAAACGCGGGGCACTTTAACATTTTAAAAAAGGAATGGTCAACTTTTTTCTGCTTTGCTGCAAAAGTCGGCTGAAAGGTCGGATTTTTCTTGTTTTTTTATTTAAAATTTTGATAATTTATGGTCTTTAAAGGCTTTTAGGTCGTTAAGAATGGAGGTTTTCATGAAACGTGCGTTTTGCTTGATTCTGGTTTTTGTCTCGATTTTTGCGTTTGCATCATGCAGCGCCAAGAAGAAAAAAGAGGAAAAATCGCTTGTCGAAGAAGAAGTAACGAAAGAAGTTTCTGCCGAAGAGGGTGGAACAGTTACGAATGAGGATGAATCGGTTTCAATTGAAATTCCGGCTGGTGCTCTTGACAGCAACACGACAATCACGATGAGAATATATGATGCCAAGGATTATCCCGGAACCGAAGACAAAACAGTAATCAGCAAGGTAGTCGAGTTCGAACCAACGGGTACGATTTTCAAAAAGCCTGTCATGATTTCGATGATAAGCGAGGGAACCGGCGAAAAACTCAGAGCCGCTAAGAAAAAAGTAGTTACCGCTGCGGTTTATAAAGAGGATAAAGGCCAGTGGAGTTACAGCAAAACCGGAGCTGCGGTAAAAGTCGGCAAGAACGCCGCAGGTGACCCGATTATGACAACAGCGGCTGGAGATCCGATCATGCTGAATGCTGCAGGCGATCCGATTATGCAGAGCACCGGAGCAATGCTGAGCGCGGCTGGAGATCCGATAATGGTAACGGCTGCAGGCGATCCGATTATGCATTCGGCTGCAGGCGATCCGATAATGATGACGACAGGTCACTTCACCGCTTACGCCTTTTTCTTCACTGAGTTTGAAGATGAGGAAGTACCGGTTGAAGAACCGACAGAACCGGAAAAGGATGATGATCCGGTTGTAAAAGATGATGACGACAACAACGATATCGAAATATCGGATGACGATACCGACGAAATATATGATATCGAAGAAGATGATGACGAGCCGGTAAACGATGAAGACGAAATTATAGTTGTCGACGAAGATGAAGACATCGATACTTATGCGGCAGAATGCGGAAACGGCATTGTTGATCCTGATGAAGCGTGCGATAAAGGAAGTGATAACGGCACAACGGACTGTGCTTACGGCGAAATGTCATGCACGGTCTGCACAACAACATGTCAGATTGCGGAAGGCGCAATAAGCTACTGCGGCGACGGCATAGTTCAAAGCAACGAAAAATGTGACAAGGCTGAAACCGGTGAAGGAATCGGTTCAAGCTGCTCAGACGACTGCACAAAAATGTATTCCAAAGTGCTCTGCACGGGCATGGCTATATGCACTGACGGCGAGGGAAGACAGATTCTCTGCCCGAAGGAAACCGAAGAACTTTACGGTCAGGATGCGCAGTATGCCGCAGGAAAAGGTTGTGTTCCGCACAGCTACAGCGAGATCGAAAATCCTGAGACGATAGATGATGTAATATTAAGAGATTTGGGCCAGCAACCTCCTTTCGTCAAAGACGATGTGACGGGTCTCACCTGGTGGTTTACCGGAAGAAGCGGAACTTATGAAGAGATGAAAGAAGAATGTTCGCTTTCCTACGGCGGGATCGAAGACTGGAGACTTCCGACTCCGAAGGAACTTGCAAGCCTTTCCGATCTCGGAATGCTTTACGGCAGCAAGATCGATCCTGTTTATTTTGAAGAACTTTACTCTGAAACGAAAATGCAGTCGGAGCAAAAATCCTACTACGACTACGATTTGATCCTGACCTCGCTCGAAGGCTATTTCTATATGCTTGATTACGGCGTGATTGCCGAATTTGGTTCAAAATCCGGATACCTTATGTGCGTAAGCGGAGAAAAATACGGTGAAGTAAGTGCTGAAACCTATTCGACCGTTACAGAAAACGGCAAAGAAATGATTCTGGATTCAAGTACGAATCTTTTCTGGCAGAAAGAGCCGGTTAAGAAGGCAACTTGGAAAGAGGCACTTAAATACTGCGAAGATTCGACTTATGCGGGGCACAACGACTGGAGACTTCCGAACAAAAATGAACTTCTTTCCCTTGTAGATTATTCTAAATTGGAAGAAGCGGAAGAAGAACCCGTTGATGAGCCTGAATTGAGAGAAGAAACGGAGGAAGTATCCGAAGTTATCTCTTCATTCCCGGGCATGACAGCAGACATATTCTGGACTTCGACTCCTGCACCTGTCGATTATCTTGTATGGCTTATCCACATGCAGTACGGAGTTGTCGGTCCGTCCGGCGAAGTCGAAAATCCGGGAGACGAACCGATAGTGGGACCGCAGCAGCCGCGGTCACTTAAAAGCATCAAAAGAGACGAAATTGCGGATGAAGAAGATGGTCCTGTAGTTCTCTGCGTCAGAAGCGATCTTGATGAAGAAGAGGAAACTCACGAATGTGACGGAACCGGCACAGGACCCTGCAGAGATGCATTCGGCACGATCTGGTCGTCGAGGATATACCCCGAAATTTTTGTAGATTTTGACCCGTCCTATCTCTCTTACGGCTCGTATTATGATCCCGAATGTGATCTGCGCGGTAGTGAGTGTTCCCGTTCCACAGTAAGAATGGCTGATATATATAACATTGCTGAAATGTGCCGCTATCTGAGCGAAAACGGCTCGAACAAGTGGAGACTCCCGACAATAGATGAGATCCGCAATACCGTTACAACTGAAAAACTCAAAAAAGATGGCGGAACATGCGGCGTAACGACTGTATGCAGGGAAGAGACGTGTTTTGATGAAGAGGCGTGCACGGGCGATTCTTATTCGAGAACAGCTTTGAATGATTTCGGAGCAATGTTTTCAGGCACTATGACACTCGATTCCTGGAGTGATGAAAATGAAAATTGGTCAAAGCCCTGGATCGTAGATGCCGCAGAGGGTCTTATCTATGCTGAAAGCGGAATTCCTGTTTCGCTGCTCGTCCAAAGGTGCGTTCTTGACAATACCCTTGATGATTATGAGACGGCTCCTTACCCTGATCCGGCCGGACTCACGTGGTCTGATTTGAAGCCTTATGCGGAGTGGCGGGATGCTTACGATTACTGCGCAGAACTTAATACGGAAGAAGATACTGAAAACTTCTGGAGACTTCCGACAATGGAAGATCTTCAGACGCTTGTAAGACACTGCGAAGAAGGATACTGTGCGATAGATTTCAGCGGTAAATATTCGGTTTTGGGCGACATTAGTTATTTCTGGTCTTCCGATTTACCGGAATATAGAAAGATTTCTTGTTTAGATTTCAGTAATGTTGAAGTTTTCGAACAGGAAAACGATTCTTATGCACGTTTCCGCTGTGTTTCAGGCGGTGATAGCGCGTGTGCCGGAAATCCGTGTGCATCGGTTGAAAATTCAACAGGAAGATGCTTTACGATCGCAAGCACTATCTTCAGATCAGAAAGCGACAGCGAATACTCATGCGAATGCGATGAAGAATATTCCTGGAACGGCGAAGAGTGTACGATGGTAGCAGTTGTGAACTAGATTCAGAAAAAAGTGGAAAAACACACTTTTTTGTGTAATATGCACCGGCTTTTTTGTTTGAGAGACTTTTCGTGGAATATTTCGACATACAGGGTGGCGGGGTCGTAAGCGGCGAGATCGTGACCTCCGGCAATAAAAACGAGGCACTTCCTGTCATTGCGGCAGCTCTTCTTTCATCTGGAACTGTTGTCCTGGATAATGTCCCGGATATCCTCGATGTCAGGAATATGCTTGAAATCGCAAGCGATCTTGGAGCTTCAGTCACAAAAATCACCAAAAACAAAATTGAGATAAATGCGGCAAACCTTCAAAGAAAACCGCTTGACCGTGATTTGTGCGGAAAGGTGAGGACTTCGGTTCTTTTTGCCGGTCCGCTACTGGCGAGAAACGGAGAAGTCATTCTGCCGCCGCCGGGTGGAGACGTCATCGGCAGAAGAAGGCTTGACACGCATTTCCTCGGTTTCAAACAGCTTGGTGCCGACTACACGGTCGAAGGCGAAGGTTACGAAATTCATGCCGATAAACTTGTCGGAGCCGATATTTTCCTTGATGAAGCGAGCGTCACGGGAACCGAAAACATTGTCATGGCAGCAGTGCTGGCTGTTGGGCGCACGACAATAACGAATGCCGCGATAGAGCCGCACGTTCAGGGTTTGTGCAATTTCCTCAACAAAATGGGGGCGAAAATCAGCGGTATTGGTTCGAGTACGCTTTGCATTGACGGAGTTTCATCGCTTTCTGGCTGCACTCACACGATCGGTTTCGACTACATCGAAGCGGGAAGCTACATCGCTCTGGCTGCAATGACCGGAGGCGAACTTCTTATTAAGGATTCCGCGCGCGACAATATATTAAGGATGGTGCTTCACACTTTCGGGAAACTCGGAATAAAAACCGAAAAGCGGGGTGACGATATTTTTGTTCCGTCACAGAAAATGGTCGTTGTAAAAGAGATGAACAACGCGATTGCAAAAATCGACGACGGTACCTGGCCTTCGTTCCCGTCCGACTTGATGTCAATTGCGATAGTTGCGGCGACTCAGGCTGAAGGAACGGTACTTTTCTTTGAAAAAATGTTTGAAAGCAGGCTCTTTTTCGTCGACAGACTCGTTGCGATGGGTGCTCAGATAATTCTGTGCGATCCTCACCGCGTAGTCGTGTCGGGTGCGTCTCAGCTGCACGGAGCAAGTCTCGATTCTCCCGACATCCGCGCCGGAATGTCGATGCTTATGGCTGCGGCTGCGGCAAAAGGTAGAAGCAAGATATACAATGTCCGCCAAATCGACCGCGGATATGAATCCATTGAGAGTAAATTGACAAAAATAGGAATATCAATAGAACGTAAAAATGGTTAAAAATGCAAGGCTTTTTTAGTAATATTTTGCATAATTATATGAATATGATATATTTTTTTGCAAAATTTCTTGCTTTTTACATTTTTCTTACTATCATTGCCTCCGGATTTGTTATTTTTATTGCGATGGAGTAAGCAATGACGGAAAACAACCTTAAAAAAATGAGAGAAAGGCTTCTTATGAGCAAATCTGAACTCGCAAGGAAGGCGGGTGTTTCGGTTCTTACTATCGACAGGATCGAAAAGAACGGAAAGTGCCGCATGGAAACTAAGAGAAAGATTCTTCTTGCTCTGGGGCTTTCGCTTGATGAAAAACATAAAGTTTTTTCGGATGATGAAGAATAGCCAGAGGAGGCGGAGATGTTTTATAACAAGCAACTGATGGGACTTGACCTCGGGTCTTATCTGATCAAAGCTGCCCAACTCCAGAAAAAGGGGAAGGGAAAGTATCAGCTTAAGAAGTTCGGGTTCATTCCGATTCCGGTAAACACGATGGTCGACGGCAGCATCATGAACACGTACGAGATGAACGATGCCGTAAAAACGCTTCTTGCAAAGGAGAGATTCAGAGACAAATACTGCTCGATCGCCGTTGCGGGACACGGTATCATCAACAGAGTCATCAATGTTCCGAAGGTTTCTCAGCAGGAATTTTACAATGCGCTTCAGGTCGAAGCCGAAACGCATATCCCGCACGACATCAAAGAGATTTACTTTGACGGCATTAAAACCGATATCGTCGAGGACGGTCGCGACAGAGTCATTCTCATTGCCGCAAGAAAAGACCTTATCGGCGACTTCATTCAGGTTGTAAGCGATGCCGGTGTAAAACCGATGTCTGTAGAAATCGACGCGACGGCTCTTGCAAACATTTTCGAGCTCAACTATCCGGAAGAAAAGGATAAAACGGTCGCTGTTCTCAATATCGGCGCTTCGAAAACCAACATCGTCGTTATGTCGAACGGCAACGTCAGATTCTTCAGAGACGTTCTTACGGGTGGCAACTTCATTACCGAAGAGATTACGAGAAGGCTTAAAGTCAGCTTCCAGCAGGCAGAAAGCCTTAAATCGGGAACTCATGCGACCGGCGATTCGATTCTTCCGAATCAGGTCGAAGAGATCATCGCTGACGTTGCGAAGAACATGGTTTCCGATATAATGAGAGTTTTCGATTACTATACAAACACAAATCCGGAAGACAGTGTTGCAAAGGTCTTCGTAACGGGCGGAACTACAAAAAGTTTCACCTTCATGCAGGCTCTGCAGTCGACTCTGACGATCCCGGTCGAAAGAATGAACCCGTTCAAAGAGATAATTGTTCCTGGGCAGGTTCTTTCGAGAGAGGAAGTTGAGGATTACAGCCACGTTGCAGCGTTAAGTCTCGGATTGGCATTACGGAGGATGGACGAACAATGATAAAAATCAATCTGTTACCCGTAAAGGAAGACAAACTCATAGCCGAGGCGAAAGGTTTCTTAGCTATCTGCGTAATCTCGATCGTGATCGTTGTTGCTCTCGTCGTTTCCAACAGCTCGCTTCTCTCCGCAAGAGAACAGGAAAGCAGGGATCGCATTGCCGAGGCTGACGCAGAGATCGCGAAACTCAAATCGATTATGGGCGAAATCAAAAATCTGAAGGACAAAAAAGCGAAACTTCAGGAAAAAATGGATATGATCATCAAGCTGCAGGAACAGAATATCGGTCCGGTTCGTGTTCTTGACGAACTTTCGCTCAAGATTCCGTCGAACAAAATCTGGGCTGACAAGCTCACGATCAAGGGCAATAAACTTGAACTTGACGGAAAAACGCTTGAAAATCAGGAAGTTGCGAACTTCATGAAACAGCTTGAAAATTCCCTTTTCTTTTCGAACATTAACCTCAAAAAGGTTACGAAAGACAAGGCGGTCCAGGGTGTTACGGTGCTTTCCTACGGTTTGAACACGACAGTTCATTTCGCCGGAAGGCAGCAGGAACAGCCTCAGCAGCCGGCTAAACCCGCAGAGCAGCAGCAGGCGGCAGAACCGGCAGCTCAGACAGGTGCTAATCAATAGGGAGGAGTGAATATGAAATCCTTGCTGGTAAATATCGGAAAATTAAAGCCGGCATACAGGTACGGAGGATTGCTTCTGGTTATTGTCGTAATCATCGCGGTTTATTACGTTACTGTTTATATGCCGCATGTTGACACTATGGAATCGCTTTACCGCGAGTTCAATTCCAAAAAGGCCGAGTTCTCCAAAATGGTAGTGCTGGTTCGTGACAGAGGTCAGTTCATGGAAGAAGTCGAAGCTCTTGACAGAGACCTGAAAGTGGCCATCAGTATGCTTCCGGATAAAAAAGAGATTCCTTCGTTGCTGAAAAAGCTTTCCGACGAAGCGGAAAAGTTCGGTCTTGAAGTTTACTACTTCGAGCCTCTTGCCGAGCGTAAAAAGGAGTTCTACGCCGAAGTTCCCGTTTCGATGAAGGTCAAAGGCAGCTTCCACGAAGTTCTCGGTTTCTTTGACAGCGTGAACAAACTTGCGCGTATCGTCAACGTAAGCGACCTTGAAATGAAGGTTATCGGTGACAAGGGGGCGGCTAAAAAAGACAATAATAAGAAGAGCAAAGTTACCACTTCTTTCGGTGGTTTCCAGCCGAACAAGACCGCGCTTGATATAACTTTCAGGGCGACGACTTACCGTTTCCTTTCGTCTGCCGAAATGGGTGGAGGTCAGAATGCAAATAAAAAATAAGATCAATATTTTTGTATGGGTTTCATGTTTGATTCTTGCCTCGATTCTTGCAGGCTGTGCCAATGAATATCAGATCGAGCCTTACGACTACAAAGCCGAATACGAAAGGGTCAGCAAGACCAAATCAAGTGAAAACAAGACTAAAAAAGAGATCGATATTACCGATATCGCGCAGAGAAGATCGAACTACCGCTACTCCGCAGTCGGCAAGAAAGATCCTTTCAGAAACTATTTCGGCGACATGGCGAGCCTCAATAAAGAGAAGAAGATCGTCAGCGAGTTGCAGAATTTTGATGTTACTGATCTCAGACTTTCCGCTATAATTTACGGTATAACCGATCCGAAGGCTGTCGTAATCGCTCCCGACGGAAAAAGCTATATCGTCAAAAACGGCAGTTTTATCGGCAAAAACTGGGGAAAAATCAGCAGGATTCTGCCGGATAAACTCGAGATTGTCGAGACATACAAAGATCCGCTCGGAAGGAAGATAATCAATAAACTTTATCTTGAACTTCCGATAAAGTCGCCTCTTAAAGAGTCCGAAGAGCCGGATGACGCTGCAGAATTCAACGGCGGCGCAGAGAAAGGAAAAGAAGATTTGAATAACTAATGGAACGGAGATTGGAATGAAAAGTCTCAGGTTGTCATTTGTTCTTGTTTTGGTTTTTTCAGTCGTAACGGTTTTTGCTGTTGCGCAGAACAAGAATGATTCGTTATCCGTCGAACAGAACGGGAACAATGTTGTAGTTTCCGAAAATTTTGACGGAACTTACTTTAAACTCAATTCCGACAGCGTTGAAGTTATCGGTCTCGGTGAGGCTGCTGAAGGAACTGCCGAGCAGGGAACCGTTAACGGCAAGAAGGCGGCGCACCTTAAAATCAATGCTGACGAAGGAAACGTTCTTTTTGAATCGCTTGCAACGGGCATGACTTCCGTAAAAACCGGCGATTTCGACAGTCTTGTTTCGATGTCGGAAGAGAAAGAACTTAAAAACAGCCGCGTCACGATGAACTCAAAGTCGGGAAATATCAGCTTCGCATTCACGGAGCAGCCTGAAAAAGTAAGATTTTTCACGCTCAAAGGTCCGGACAGGCTCGTTTTCGATTTTATCGGTATCAAAGGTTCGATGAAATCTGCAAACGGTGTCCGCAGCGCGAATCATCCGGCTGGATACCGCGTTGTCGTAGAAAGAGAGATTCCGCAGTACTTCACGATCAGCCGCTCGAAAGTCTATGCTTTCGGTGCTGAAGGCAAAAAGATGTTCGCAGCTTTCAAAAATCAGCCTGCTGAAACGGCTGTGGCTGCTGCAGAACCTGTAAAGGCTGAGGAGATTCCGGCTGTTGAAAACAGAACCGAGATCCAAGGGCTTGCTTTCATCGGCGAAGAACCCGAAATCCTTAAAGTAAAAGCTGACAGAAAACTCGAAATCAGCAAAAACGTAGTCGGACAGAATATAGAGATTACCGTTAAAAACGCTTTCATCGCGAAAGACAAAGAGCAGGTTATCGACGCGACTTCGCTTACCGGTCCTGTAGCTGAAATCGCAGTATATAACGACAAGGAAAACGTTAAGATCCTTGCAAAGATGAAATCGGCGAAACATGATCTCAAAATCGAAGAATCGGCTCACGGAAGCGATTTCGTTTTCAATTTCAAAAATGAAAAAGTTCAGGGCGTAGCAGGTTATTCCGAAGCTCAGATCGTAAGACTTCCGCAGGCTGCAGTTGCTCAGGAAGAGGGCGGCGCAGATGAAAAAGGCGGCGCGATCAATATGGAAGACGAACCTGTTCAATACACAGGCAAAAAGATTAACCTTGATTTCAAAGAAGTCGATATTCTTGATATTCTTCGTCTTATGTCCGATATCAGCAAGCTCAACATCATCGCTGGCGACGACGTAAAAGGCACCGTCACGGTAAGACTTGTTGATATTCCTTGGGATGAGGCTCTTGATGTTATCCTCAAGAGTAAATCGCTCGGTAAAGAGAGATTCGGCAACATCATCAGAGTTGCTACGGTCAGAACTATGCAGAGAGAAAAAGAGGAAGAACTTGCAAAGAAAAACGCGCAGAAGAAGTTGGAACCTGTAAAAGTAAGACTTGTTCCGGTAAACTACGCGATGGCCGACAAACTTGTTCCGCAGATCAAAGAGCTCCTTACCGACAGAGGTACGGTCAGCTACGATCAGAGAACCAACGTCCTTATCGTAAAGGATGTCGAGGAAATTCTTGATAAATCGGAACAGTTGGTTGACTACTTGGATACGCAGACACCCCAGGTTCTTATCGAAGCAAGAATCGTTGAGGCTACTTCGACGGCTGCTTTGGGGCTCGGTATCGAGTGGGGAAGCCACCATACTTATACTGATGCAAACGGTCATCCGACCAACGCGATATTCCCGTACAACCTGGGCGTAGGTGCTAATGTTGCAGTTCCCGGTCCTGCAGATCCGACAGGAACGCTCGGTTTCATGTTCGGCAGCGTCGGCATGATCAACGACCTCAACCTTACTTTGAACGTCATGGAATCAGACGGTAAAATCAAGATCGTAAGTTCTCCGAAAGTTGCTACCCTTGACAACAAGGAAGCTATGATCCAGCAAGGTACCAGTATTCCTATCACGACGAGAGGTACAGGCGGCGATGTTACGACGAAATACGTTGATGCCAGCCTTATCCTCAAGACCACGCCGCACATCACGGCTGACGGTTCGATCCTTTTGAACATCGAAATCAACAAGAGCGAACCCGACTGGTCAAATTCGAACTACTTGGGCGAACCTTCGATTATAAAGAAAGAAGCTAAGACTGAAATTCTGATTAAGAGCGGTGATACGGTCGTTATCGGCGGTGTTTACACCAACCTTACTTCACACACGAAGAGAGGCGTTCCGCTCCTTTCAAAGATTCCGGTATTGGGCTGGCTTTTCAAATCGGAAGAGAGCAGAGTTGAAAGAAGCGAATTGTTGATTTTCCTTACTCCTAGAATCATGAATAAGGTAAAATCGTCAATTCCTTTGCAGCAAAGTGAAGAGTAATGCAGTTTGTTTCTGCCGGAGAGTCCCACGGTTCGGAGCTTGTTGCCGTTCTCAGCGGATTTCCGGCGGGTGTCAGGTTTGACAGTGTTCTTTTTGAGGAAGATTTAAGGAGACGCCGTTCAGGGCTCGGCCGCTCGGCAAGGCTTGATGTCGAAAAAGACGATGTCAGGGTCGTTTCGGGTGTTGCTGCCCGCGTGACTACAGGCGCTCCGATAGCTTTTCTGCTGAAAAATTCGGCAGAAAGCACGCTCTTTGAAAACGGAGTAATTGATAAAGGGTTTCCGAGACCGGGACATGCGGATTACAGCACGTTCAGGAAATTCGGGTACGAAAACGTTTCGACAGGTGCTGAACGCTCAAGTGCGCGGGAAACGGCTTTAAGAGTCGCAGCCGGCGCTTTGTGCAGGATGTTCCTTGCTGAAATGAATGTTGAAGTAACTTCCGAAGTTCTTGAAATCGGCGGAGTTCCTTACAGCGGATTTGATGCTGAAAAGGCGCTTGCCGACAATGCGAACGGCACGTACGGCGGAGTTCTGAAAGTTGTTGTTTCAGGAATTCCGGCCGGGTTGGGTTCGAATGTTCAGTGGTCGGATCACTTGGATTCACGGCTCGCTGCGGCTTTTGTGTCGATACCGTCGGTGAAAGGAGTCTATTTCGGTGACACGGAACTTCATAAGTTGAGAGGAATCAACGCTTCTGATGCTTTTTGCGGCATGCACGGCGAAAGGGCGACAAACAGATGCGGCGGGATCGAAGGCGGCATTTCAAACGGCATGCCTCTGGTTGCAACGCTCTATTTCAAACCGATTCCGACTCAGCCTTTTGAAGTTGAATCAGTTTCGCCGCTTACAGGCAAAGCTGGGAGATGTCTTACCGGAATGAACGATCTCTGGTGTATCGAACGCGCCGGAGTCATTGCTGAAAGCATGGCGGCATTGATTGTTGCCGATACTTTCTGCGAGAAGTTCGGGTCTGATAATCTGAGTGATATCAAGTCGGCTTACGCGGCTTATCTGGAGAAGATGAGATGAGGCGGCTCGGTTTGATCGGGTTTTCGGGAAGCGGAAAAAGTTCGCTTGCGGCTTTTGCTGCGAAAAGCGGCTTTGCGGCGGTTGATTCGGATGCTTTGATTGAAGCAAAAAATCCGAATGCTGCAGAGTTGCTCGAACAAGGCAGGGAAGAGGATTTCAGAACGCTTGAAACTTCTGTTATAAGCGGAATTCTAAAGTCCGATTTCGATTTTGCGGCTTTCGGCGGCGGAGTACACTATGCTCATCCAGCCTGGAAAGAGATTTACGAAAGCGGGCTCAAGCTGGTTTATCTGAGAAGTTCTTTTGAAGATCTCATCGGGAGATTTGAAGAAAGACCTCTCTATAGAAAGCTCGGGCGCGAAGATTATGAAAAGCTCTTTCTTGCGAGATGTCTGCTTTATGAAAAGTCGGCGGCATTTGTCGTCGATACCGACGGGCGCGGTTTGAGTGAAATATGGTCGGAGATTGAGGAGATATGGAACTCACTTTTTCGGTAACACACACGACGAAAGTCGGATTCGCAAAGTCTTTTGCAGATTTTGCCGACTCTCTCGGGCGCGACTGCTGTTTCGTGATCGACAGATCGCTTGAAAGTTTTGCGGAATCGCTTCCTGAGGTTCGCGTTTTCTACATTGACGGCGAGAAGGAAAAGGATCTGAACCACGTTGAAAGCTGTCTGGAATGGCTGATCGACCTCAATGCCGGACGCAGAACGACACTTGTTGCAGTTGGCGGCGGCGCTACGACCGATTTTGCCGCTTTTACGGCTTCGATCTATAACCGCGGTATGAGACTCGTACTTCTTCCGACAACGCTTCTTTCTGCTGTAGACAGTTCGATAGGCGGGAAAACGGCTGTGAATTTCGTCGCGAAAAACACGATCGGTACCTTCTATCCGGCGCATGAAGTTGTGATAATAGAGGATTTTTTCAAAACTCTCTCTCCGCAGCAGATTGCATCGGGAAAATCCGAGATCATCAAACTCGCTTTGATAAAAGGCGGAAGACTTGCCGATATGGTTTTTGCATCGGATGATCTTCTTTCGGAAGAGGCTGTAACGCTTGCGATACTCGGCAAATACGAGATCGTAAGCACCGATTTTACGGATACCCTTGAAAAAAGAATTGTTTTGAACTGGGGGCACACGTTCGGTCATGCGATAGAGATTTATTACGCTCTGCCGCACGGCATGGCGGTTGCCGCCGGTATGGTTCTGGCGCAGGAATGGGCTGAAATCGCGGGAGCGGATGAGGTCTTTCCGGCTGAAGAACTTGAAAAATTACTGCAAAAACACGGAGTAAAAAACGATTTGCAGAAGTATAGAAA
>JAFYIZ010000041.1 GCA_017538365.1 bacterium
AGAAGATCGACCTTACCGGCAGCAAAATGACTGAAAAGAATTATTACCATTATTCAGGTTATCAGAGCGGTATGAAATCGCTTACGGCAGCTGAAATGATCGAGAAACATCCCGATTACCTCATCCTTCACGCTGTAAAAGGAATGATGCCGAAGAACAAACTTGCGAACCAGATCATGACCAAGCTCAAGATCTTCGCAGGAAACGAACACGACCACGCAGCTCAGCAGCCGACCAAGCTCAGAGTTGATATAACCGGAAAAGTGGAAAAAATTTAACTATTTGGAGATAAAGAATGGAACAGTGGTACGCTACCGGCAAAAGAAAAACAGCAGTCGCAAGAGTTTTTTTGAGACCGGGAAAAGGTGAAATCGTTGTCAACGGCAAAAACACCAAAGATTATTTCTACACTGACAGCAACATTATGAAAATCGATGCTCCGCTTGCAATCACCAAGACACAGGGAAAATTCGACATCCTCGTCACGGTTTGCGGCGGCGGAATCTGCGCTCAGGCTGAAGCAGTCCGTCACGGAATTTCAAAAGCTCTCGTTGAATACGATCCCGAAATGAGATCGGCTCTCAAAAAGGAAGGTTTCCTGAGAAGAGACGCAAGAATGAAAGAGAGAAAGAAATACGGTCTTCGTTCTGCAAGAGCAAGATACCAGTTCTCGAAGAGATAATATTTTATATAAGGTTTCTCGGATTTTTCTGCCCCCTCTCCTCAAAAGAGGGGGTTTTTGTGTTTTTTGGAGGTATTTATGTCAAGACCTTTCCTTTTCACTTCAGAATCAGTCACTGAAGGACATCCCGATAAAGTCGCCGATCAGGTTTCAGATTCCATTCTCGACGCCATTTTAGAGCGCGACAGATTTGCTAGAGTCGCATGCGAAACGTTCGTCACGACGGGCCTTGTCGTTGTCGGCGGCGAAATCACGACAAACACCTATGTTGATATTCCTGAAATCGTAAGAAATACCATCATGGAAATCGGCTATAAAGATACAAAAACCTGCGGCTTCGACGGTCACACATGCGGCGTTCTTTCGACTATCGACAAACAGTCTCCCGACATCGCTCAGGGCGTCAACGCAGGCGAAGGTCTTTTCAAGGAACAGGGCGCAGGCGATCAGGGCATGATGTTCGGCTATGCAACCGACGAAAACGAAGATTTCATGCCGACTCCGATACATCTTGCGCATAAACTTGCACACAAACTTGCACAAATAAGAAAAAGCGGTGAAGCTCCTTTCATTCTTCCCGACGGCAAAACTCAGGTCACAGTCCGTTACGAAGACGATATGCCTGTAGCAGTCGACAAAATCGTCGTCAGCACGCAGCACAAGGAAGAAGCCGACTATGAAATGATAAAACAGACAGTCATCGACACTGTCATTAAACCGGTCATTCCTGCTCATCTTCTGCACGACAAAACCGAGATTTTCGTCAATCCGACGGGAAAATTCGTCATCGGCGGTCCGGTTGCCGACACGGGTCTCACCGGCAGAAAGATAATCGTTGACACTTATGGCGGAATGGGTCGTCACGGCGGCGGCGCGTTCTCGGGCAAAGATCCGTCGAAAGTCGACAGATCTGCTTCCTACATGGCGCGTTACATTGCGAAAAACGTCGTTGCGGCAGGACTTGCAAAAAGATGCGAAGTCCAGCTTGCTTATGCAATCGGAGTTGCGGAACCTGTTTCTGTATCGGTTTACGTCAACACTTTCGGCAGTGCCGCAGTAAATGAAAGCGACATCGAAAGAGCTGTCAAAAAGTGCTTCGATATGCGTCCGGCTGCAATCATCGAGCAGCTTGATCTGCTTCGTCCGATATACAAACAAACTGCAGCTTACGGCCACTTCGGCAGAAACTGCTTCAGCTGGGAAAAGACCGACAGAACTGAAGATCTCAAAGCTTTGGTTTAGCCCGTCAGGAAAAAAATCACAAGATTTGCCACTTTAAATATTTTCGCTATAATCAGCGGTTTTTTGTTTATTAATGTTATTTAGAGTAATAATTTCAGGAGATTGCAATGGCTGATTTTTTGAAACTTGTCGATTCGCCGGCTGGAACGCGCCTCATTCTTCAGGGCAACAGCGCTTTCGCTTTAGGCGTAGTTCATGCGGGCTACCACGCTGCTGACGGTTATCCGGGCACTCCGAGCACCGAAGTCATCGATAAAAACCTTAAATATGTTCAGGACAGAATGACTGTCGGCTGGAGCGTAAACGAAGCAAATGCCGTCGCTGTCACTATCGGCCACGCCGTCGCAGGCATGGACAGCGTCGTCACGATGAAGATCCCCGGCCTTTTCCAGGCTGCCGACACTATCACAACTTCCGCTTTCTACACCGGTCAGATGGGCGCTTTCGTAGTTTACGCGGCAACTGACTATGTTCCCTCCAGCACGCAGCACGTAATCGACGCGAGATACTTTCTGAGCGCGGCAAGAATCCCGGTTTTGGAGCCCAGAAATCATCAGGAACTTTACGACATGGCTTTCATCGCAGCCGATCTTTCGAGAATGTTCAAGACTCAGGTCTGCATCCTTCCGAGCGGCATTCTGGCTCACAGCGAAGGCCTGGTAGTCACGAGAGAACCGCGCAAAATCGAGCCTCAGCCCATTCCCGCTGATCTTTCAAAGTGGATGCTCATGCCGGGTATCGCAAGAAGAAACTACAACGAAGCAACCACTCACAGAATCCCTGAAGTTCTTAAATTCACTGAACAAAACGATACTTTCATAAAAGAGACGATTGGAACTGACGACTTCGGCATCGTCGTTGTCGGCGAGAGCGAAATTATCGTTAAAGAGGCACTTCTCAATGTCGGCCTCAATCCGTCGATTCTTTCAATGTCAATCGCAAACCCTGTTCCGATAAGCAGAATCCGCGATTTCGCTTCGAAGATCAAAGGCAAACTTTTCGTTTTCGAAGACGGTGACAGATTTTTGCAGGAAAAAATCGAAGCGGCCGGGATAAAAGTCATCGGGAAACCCGAATATTCAGTCCTTACCGACTGGACTCCTCAGGATGTCATTGATTTCCTTAAAGATTTCATTGAGATCAAACTGCACAAAGAATCTGAAAAACCGTTGATAAAACCCTTGGTCCGTCCGCCTTCAATCTGCCCCGGATGTCCGTTCCGCGGATACGCCCTTTCGGCTGAAAATTTGAGAAAGAAAGGAAAACTTTTCGCAGGTTTCGGCGAGATCGGCTGCTCTACTCTCCTTTTCATCAATAAAGGTATCGACACCGTCCTCTGCATGGGCGGAAGCGACTCGATGAGACAGGGTTTCTGCCTCAGCAGACCCGAAATGGCGTCAAAAGTCGTCAGCGTAATAGGTGATTCGTGCGAATGCCACAGCGGCCTTGACGCGACAAGAAACGGCGTTTTCAGAAACGTCCCGGGAGTCAAAGTCATCCTCGACAACAGCGTAACGGCTATGACAGGAGGTCAGCCCGCTCCGACAAGCTATGCAAACCTTGCGGGAGTACCCAACAAATTCAGACTGAAAGAGGCGATCGCCGCTGAAAAATGCGATGTCGTCGCAGTAAACGCCTACGATCTGGCGGGAATCGAAAAAGCTCTCGAAAAAGCTCTTGACGATGCCGAGACGGGCAAATTCACCAATTTGGTAATCGAAGGGCCGTGCCAGCAGATCATGGACAAATCGCAGAAGAAAAGAACGATAAAAATCGATGCCGAAAAGTGCAAAAAGTGCGGAAGATGCAACGTCTGCCCCGGCATCAAATTCGATAAGGAAAAAGGGCCTGAATTTACGAACATGTGCATAAACTGCGGCGGAAACAAACAGATCTGCATGCAGAGATGCCCGTTCGGAGCAATAGTTCCGATCGAAGTAACCGAAAAGAAGGCAAAGGCCGAGGCTCAGGCTGCGATACCGGCTGAAATTCCCGAAGTAAGCGTTAAAAAAGAGCTTCTTCCCGAATCGATAAGGATCGCGATCCGCGGCATCGGCGGACAGGGCAACCTTTTCTTCGGCAAAGTTTTAAGCGAAGTCGCGCTCCACACGCCTTATGGCGAAACCGGCATCGTAAAAGGCGACACCCACGGCATGGCACAGCTGGGCGGCAGCGTAATTTCGACATTTGCATGCGGCAATGTTTTCAGCCCGATACTTTCACCGAAAAGCGCTGATGTCCTCGTTGTAATGGAGACTTCCGAAGTTTTCTGCAACGGATTTTTAGACCTTCTTAAACCGGACGGAACGATAATCCTCAACCGTTTCGAATCACTTCCGGCGAATGCGAAAAAAGAGGATTACCCGAAGATCGAAGATATCAGGCATGCTCTTGCGAACTACAAAGTCATCGAAACGGATGTTATTGAAACAGTGGCAAAAATCGGCGACAAATCGGGCAAAACGGCAAACATCGCTATGCTCGGACTTATGTCTTCGATCGAGCCTTTCTCGGCAATTCCGAAAGAGATCTGGCTTAAGGCTCTGATGAAACTTTCGCCCACCGATGCAGCCAAGGCGGCAAACTACGCGGCATTCATCGCAGGAAGAGGTAAGTAGTTTGTCCAAACCTGCAACATCCGGAAAATATTCAGAAATTATCGGAAAAATTTTTCTTGCGCTATTTGTAATTTCGATTTTTTCGACATTTATTTTCTGGTGGAACGGGCTCAGCAACAAAAATGCGCTCGATGAAGAAACCGAGCGGAAATTTGCCGAAGTACTCAACGAAAATTTCAGGCGCGGCGACATTGTTTTTACAGAAAACGACTGGGATCTGGACTTTTTGAAGAATCTCAAAAACGGCGTTTTTCCTGTTTTTTTAGACCTCAAAAATGCGACTGAAAGATCTGTTGCGATGTTGAAAAGCAGCGATGATCGCGTTTTTCTGCTGTTGAAATCAGAACAGTCGCACGAAAAATATGTCGAAAAATTGAATTTGAAGGTTCTCGAGACTTTCAAAGCGGGCAAAGGCGAAGTCGTTCTTGCAGAAACGCTTTTCAAAACAGTGAAAAGAACTCTCGTTTTCCCGCGTGACATCGGCAAGGCAAAGAAAATCGCATTTTCAGAGGGCGGAAAAAGCGAAGAGTGCCGCAAAGTTTCCGAAACGAAGTGGCAGTGCTCCGATGAAAGTTGGAATTATGTCGGCTTGACAACGGCATCTTTCAACGGCAATCAGAAACAGGCGGTATGGGCGCATCCGGTTACAGGGAAAACGCTTGAAATCGTTTTCAACGTGCCGGAAAAAAGCGGGAAACTTTACTTCAACTCGGTTTTTGCGGAATCGGCTTACCGCTCAAAAAACCGCGCTCCTGTTTTTGTCGAAATTCTGGCTGACGAAAAAATTATGCTTAAATATGCAAGCCCTTTCACTTCAAAAGTGACAGAAAAAACCGCAAAAATACCTGAAAACACCAAAGAACTTACGATAAAGCTGAGCACAACAGATGACAGACAGAGACACTTTGTCTTTAACGGATATTTGAGCGATGAACTTTAAAAACCGTTTCGAAAAAATAGATTTTCTCCTTGCCGCGATAGTGTCGGTTTTCGTTTTTCTCATGATTTTTCTGACTTCCGACGCAATCGGTTTTGTCCGCGATGAAGGATTTTACATGAAAGCAGGTAACTACATGGCGGACTGGTACGAATCGATCGGCACGAATATTTCAAACGGCGATTTTGCAAAGATTTTTACTAAAAAGGAAACCGATAAATATTTCAACTACAATTCGGAACATCCGCCGTTTATGAAAGAGCTTTTCGGCTTGTCTCAGTTTATTTTTTCGAGAAAACTCGGAATTATGTCTGCTCCGGCGGCGGCGCGCCTCGTTGCGGCGGTTTTTGCGGCTCTGACGGCGCTTATGATCTATCTTTTCGGACTCTTTTTCTTCAGCCGTCTTACCGCGTCAGTAAGCCCGATCCTCTTTTTTATGATGCCGCATATCTTTTTTCATTCGCATCTCGCATGCTTCGATATGCCGATACTTTTTTTCTGGAGCGCGACTTTCATTCTTTATGTAATTTGCCTCAAAACGAAAAAAACTTCCGTGCATGCTCTGACCGCGCTCTTTTTTGCGTTTGCGATGGGAACAAAGCACAATGTTCTCTTCATTCCGATAGTTTTATTCATTTCGTGGCTATTTTTCTACGCTTTTTCATACCGGAAAGAAACCGATTTCGGCAGTTTTACCGGATTTTTCAGGGCTATTCCGAAAGTTTTCTGGTTTATGGTCATAATTTCGCTTCCGGTTTACTTTCTCATCTGGCCGAGAATGTGGTTCAACACTTTCAACAGACTTATGACTTACGCCGAATTTCACGGAAAACACGTGAATTACCTGAACTACTACTTCGGAACACCGCTTAAAAACGGTCCCTTCCCTTTCAGTTTCCCGTGGGTGATGACTTTTTTCACCACTCCGACTCCGCAGCTCGTCTGCTTTTTTGCGGGAATATTTTATTTCTGCCGCGATTTTCTGAAAAGTGAAAAAACTCGTGAAAAAGAGGCGGCTTTTGCAATGATTACAGGTTCGCTTTTTCCGATTTTTCTCATCGCGCTGCCCAGCGTTCCCATTTTCGGCGGAATAAAACACTGGTTCACCGGTTATCCGCTTATGCTCACGGCAGGCGTTTTCGTGATTGAAGAATCAGCCAAAAAGCTAATAAAAACAAGCGATTTCAAGAAAAATCTTGCGGTTTTGGCACTTTTTACGCTGACGGCAGTTTCTCTAATTTCGCCAAACATAAAATTTGCAAAACGGGGCGCAGCGTTCTATAACGAACTTATCGACGGCGCGCAGGGAGCTGCCGAAACGAGAATGCAAAGGAATTTCTGGGGTTACGACATGATTGATCTTGCCGGCACACTCAACAGAGAGGCTCATGAGAATGCAAAAATTTTCATTATGACCGGTTATGAAGGTGTAAATCAGAATTCTTTCAAATTTATGCAAGAAGCGGGAATGATAAGAAGCGACATCAGAGCGACAAACACCCTTAACGAAGCCGATTTCGCCTTCTTTTTCTACGAGAAACAGAATGAACACGTTTTAAACAACATAGCTTACGAATTCGGAACAGTCAGACCTTTGGCGGTTTCGTCAACCGATTCTGTATTTTATTCCGCACTTTTCAGGAGAGAGAAATGACCTATCTTTTTACAAACCCGCAGGTAAAAAAGTGGAAGACACTCTTTGTCCTTTCGTTTTGCCTCAATCTGATCCTTATCGCCCTCATCGTCTACACCGTAAAAAACGACGAAAATGACAAAAAAGAGGAGATTCAGCCAGTCCAGACTGCGGCAAACAACGCAGAAACCGTCGAACAGCAGGCAGCAGCAGCCGAGCAGGAAGGAGTTCAGCCGGCGGAACCCGAAACCCCTGAAAAAGAGATTCAGATAAAAACCGATCCCGGAGAACTGATAGCCGCGTCAGCAGTGATCGAAGACAACTTTTACAACGCTTTCAACTCGAACGAATATCTTAAACAGATAGCGAAAGCGCTCGGAATGCCGAACCTTGCAGACATCATCAGCGCTCATGTCGGGCGTCTTCTCATCTGGGATATAGTTCTCAGAAACGATGTCAGAAAAGGTGACAAAATCGATTTCGTCTTCCGCACAATTCCGGACGAAGAAAAAAGAACCAGAAATGATCTGCCCGATGTTCTCGAAATTCTGGCCGTCAAATATTTCTCTCACAAATTCAATAAAGAAATAAATATATATAAATACGCCGCAAAAAACTCGATTGCAAAATATTATTACTCTGACGGAATAATGCTTGAAAAAATCATATCGCCGTTATCACCGATTAAAAGCTATATTCAAATAACAAGCACTATCGGCGACAGGGCTCCGAAACACGAAGGAATCGACTTCAAAGCCAATGTCGGAACGCCGGTCTATGCGACTGTCAACGGCACTGTTTCCCGAGTCAACTGGAAAACGCGCTATAACGGCTACTGCATTGAGATCGAGGCGAAAGGAAGCCCTTACGTCTTCAAATATCTGCACTTGAGCGAAGTCAACGTCGAACCCGGACAGAAAGTTACGGCCGGTCAGCAGATCGCCGCTTCCGGAAATACCGGAAAATCAACGGCTCCGCATCTGCACTACCAGATCAATGTCGGCGAAAAAGGAAAAGTAGTCGATCCGATGAAGTATCACAAAACGATAATCGAAAAACTTCCCGAATCAGAGCGCGAAAACTTCAAAAACAGGATTTCCGAGCTCGACAGCCTCATGAAACAATAACAAAACGTTTTATTTTAATACAAAAATCACCTAAAACCCTTTAAAGCGCGAAAAATTTGACTAAATCAAATCTATATTGTATGGTACGTAGATTTTTTGGGAGATTTACAATTGAACCATAGGGAGAGTTAAGTGAAAAAGATTGTTAATGCATTAAGTTTCCTGATTATTGTTTTCATTGCTTGTCAGGTTTTTGCGGAAAATTCCGTTTCCGTCGCTTCGACGATCTCGAAAACCGCACAGGAGAAAAAACTTGCAAAAGAAATTGACGACAATTTGTCCTTGCTGCTCTCAAGCATCAAAAATGCAAAAGTAAAGGCGGCAAAATCGGCAAAAACAGACAGATGCAACGGAGATCCGAAGTGCGTGGCGCAGGTCGTTACGAAAAGTGAATCTTCGGACTTTGTCATCGTTCCGAAAATCAAAAAGGGATCGTCCGATGTAAAAGTCGTTCTCGCAATGTTTGACGCGACCGGCAAAAAGAAAGGTTCGAAAACCGTAACTTCAGGCTCTGATGCAGACAGCGAAGATATCGCTTCCGATATGCTCAATGCGCTTAAATCGCTGATCGCTTCGGCTTCTCCCGATGAAGATGAAGCTCCGAAGAAACCGGCGGCGGCGGCAAACAGGACCGCATCATACTCCGAAGTCAAAGACGAGATCAAAAAAGGTTTCGCGGCTTACGACAAGGGCGACCTTGACGGCGCAGTTGAAACTTTCGACAGAGCGGCTAACGAGCTCAACTGCAAATGCCAGCAGAACGAGATCGCACGTCAGCTTCTCGATGCCGTCAAAAAAATCCAGAAAGGTCTCCCGAAAGCTGTCGACACTCTTGATGACGGCGACTACAAATCTGCTCTCAGAGCTCTCGAATCTCTCAGAAAATCAGATACCGAGCTCCGTGAACAGGGCTACAAGGCGATGGTTTTCAAAAAAGACAAAAACAACCGCAAGAGATACACCGAGCCGAATCCTCAGGATGCTCAGGCTGTAGAACAGATCCACAGAACATTCAAATCGAAAATCGAAGAACTCAGAAAATGGCGTGCAAAACAGCTTTCCGACATCGACGACTGGGTAAACAACAACATCAAGGCTAGAGAAAAAGCTATAAACGACCTCAAAACAAAGGAAAAAGAGCTCGTAAAACAGCAGAAAGATGCCGAAACCGCCCTTAAAAACAAAATCCGCGACATGAAATACCAGTGGGAAAAGGACGACTCCGACATCGAGCAGGAGATCGTAAACCTCGAAAGCCAGATCACGCAGATCGAACAGCGTGAAAAGGGCGTCATCAAAGTTTCGAACAAGAAACGCGATGAAGCGAAAGAAAACGATTTCAAAGCCAACGACAAAGCTTACAGCGACTGGAAAAAGAAACACCAGCAGGAAAAGGACGCTTACTACGAAAGACAGAAAAAGCTCGAAACGACTGAAGGCGAAAAAGTAACGAAGAGAGTCGCGGAACTTGAAAAACGCAAACAGGCTCTCGAGGCTAAAAACAGAGATACGGATGCCAAAATCCAAAAAATGGCGGATGAGTTCGAAGCTGAAGAACGCAAAATCATGGCTGCGAACGAAGCGACCAGAATGAAAAACGAGGACGAGGACAGAAAATACAATGTCCAGGTCGAAAAAGAGTATCAGAAAAAGTTCGACAGCCTCAACCAGAATCTCGTAAAATACGACGATCAGGAATCGGCTAAAGAGAAAGAGCTCCAGAAATACCAGCAGGAAATCGAAGAGTTCATGATGAAGAGCGCGACGACTCTCGGACAAATTCAGGAAAGCGTCGAAAAAGACCGCGCTAAAGCCGAAGCAGAATACGCTAAAGAAAAAGAGACCGCTCAGACCAAACTTGAAAAAGACTACGAAGACAAGCTTAACCAGCTTGCGGCACAGAAAGCCAAACTCGAAGAAGCCATCGCAAAACATACCGATGATACCGAAACGATGAAGGCGAAGAAGGAAGAGACGATGATCGCCGAGAACGAAAAGACGATCGTTGCAGCAGAACAGAAAATCGCCGCAAACGAAGAAGCTTCTGCAAAAATTGAACAGGAATACGAAGAAAAAATCGCAAAACTTCAGGACGTCATCGCAAAGACGGTCGATGACGAAGAAAATGAAAAGGCGAATAAAGAGAACGCTCTCCGTTCGGAAAACGAAAAACTTCTTTCGGAAGTCGGAAACATTGACGACCAGATCGCTACCGAAAACGGAAAATTCGCAGATTTCAAAGGAAAACTTGACGACGATTACGCTACAAAATCGGCGAACATCGACGACAAGATAATGGAACAGAAAAACAAAATGGCCGAAGCAGTCGAAAACTTCAAAGGCAACTGGGGCGATTACGTTGCGAAGGAAATCGACAAACTCGCGGCTAAAGACAACGCGCTGAGAGGCCAGATCGACGAGGAAAAAGGCAAAATGGCCGAGATCGACGGCAAACTCGAACAGCAGAAAGCCGAAGAACTCAACAAGCTTGAAATCAAACTTGCCGCAGTCGAAGACGCTTATGCTCAGAAAGCGGCAAAAGTTGAAGACGATGTTGCCAAAGATGTCGAAAAGATAAAAGCCGACACTGCGGCACAGCTCGACAAGGCTGCTGCAGAAGATGCCAAACTCGAAGAAGCTCACGCAAAGAAGATGAGCGACCTTTCCGCCGAAGAAGGCAAAATCGCGGCTTCCTACGATGCAAAAATCGCGAAATACGACGAGCAGATCGCTTCGATCGACAAAAAATACGAGCAGAAAATGGCTCCGTACAGCCTTGATCCGATCAACGACGAAATGAACCAGTCGATTGCCGAACTCGAAAACAAAAAGATCGAAACGACAAACAAACTTCAGGAACTGCTTGACGCGATATCTTCTGCTAAAGACAGCGAAATGCAGAATTTTGCAGACAAAAAAGAAGCTGCAAAAGACAACAAGGCTGAACTTTCAAAACTCGAAAGAGAACACGCTTCCGCTATCAGAAAAATCGATAACGACAAAGCTTCGATCGAAAGAAAGATCAAATTCGAGGAAGAGAGCGCAACCAGAAAGATAAATCTCGAAAAATCGAAATACGAAAGAAAGATCGAAAGCAACAAGAACGAACTTTCCAAGATCGAAAAAGAGAAAAACCTCGAACTTATTTCGATAAAGAAAGACATCGCCGCAATCGAACAGGACAAATCGAACGCTCTCAAAGCACATCAGAAAAAGGTTGCTGCAGCTGAATCGGCTCACAAAAACCAGATGGCTCAGAGATCCGGTGTTTCAAAGAAAATCAAGGCTGACGGTGCTGCAAAAGAAAAGAACGCAGCTGCAAGCGTAAAGGCGAAAAAGAACGCCGTCAACGTTGAAAAAGCTAACGAAATCAAGAAGATCCAGACTGAAAAAGCAAATCTCAACGCTAAATACAAAGCACAGGGCGACAAAGAAAAGGCTGCTATCCGCAACAGTATCGCTGCAAAACAGAAAGAGCTTCAGGCAAATTCAGCCGCAATGAAAAACTGGGAAAAGAAGTCGAATACTCCCGACCCGGCAAAACTTAAAGAAGTGAAAGCGCCTTACGAAAAAGAGATTGCGAAACTTCAGCAGGAAAAGAAAAATCTGGGCAAGGAAAAAGCAGACAAACTTGCTGTCGTAACTGCCGGTCACAAAAAGACTATCGACGACCTTAACGCGAAAAAGGCCGCAGCTGTCGCAGGATCGAAAGGAATCGACGAAAAAGTCAAGGCTGAAAATGCGGCTATCGCAAAGAAATACAACGACATCAGAGTCAAAATCAAAGGCGATATCGCGAAACTTCAGCAGGAAAAGAAACAGAAAATCGGTGCACTCAAAGCCGATACGAATGCAAATATGAAGAAAAAAGCGGTTGCTGAAAGCGGTTTCAAAAAAGCTCTCGCTACCGAACTTGCAAAACTTTCGGCTGAAAGAAACAAAGAACTCGGTGCAATGAAAGCAGAACATGCGAAAGTTTCCAAACAGCTTGCACAGCACGAAAAGTCGCATGACGCATACATTCAGAAGGAAACTTCGAAAATCGACAAAAAATACGAAAAGATTTTTGCCGACCTCGATGCAAAACTCATGAACGAAAGTATGAGACTTCAGAAGGAAAACTCTGAATTCGAAAAGAAGAAAAAAGCTGAAGAAGCTGCTGCAAGAAAACAGCATCAGGCATTCCTGGCTGACAAAAACAAAACGAAAGCCGGAATCGACCAGCAGATTGCACAGGCTCAGAAAGAAAGAGACGCCAAGATCGAAGCAAGAAAGAAAGAGAGAGACAGACAGCAGGAAACCTGGAACAAAGAAAGAGCTGCCCGTGCTGCCGCTTTTGAAAGAAAGACCGCTACCGACAGAGCGAATATGGCAAACAACGACAAGCAGATCGACGCTCTTGCAAAAGAAATCGACAATGCCAACAACGCCTGGGCTATAAAACTTGAAGGCATTCAGGCGAAACACCATGCAGACAGCAAAAAACAGGAAGCTGCATGGCAGAAGCAGGAAGCTGCCAAGGAACAGCAGTACGAAAAAGGCAAGACGAACATCACCGACAAATACGACAACATGGAAATCAAGGAGAAGGAGGATAGAGAAAAACGCAAACAGCAGATGATGGAAAAGAGAGACAAGCTGCTTGCAGAAAAGGAAAAGAGAAAAGAAAAGAGACAGGCTATCCTCGACAAGGAAAAACAGAACTGGGAAAAGACTTCCGACAACTACAAGGTTCAGATCGAAAAAACGAGAGAAGAGATCGACGCTCTGAATGCAAAAAAACCTGAAAGCTCGGAAAAAGACAAAGCGGAAGCAAAGGCTAAGAAAGAGCAGGTTTCCAAGAAATATCAGGAGAGCATCGACAAGATCAACAAGGCTGAACTCCAGCAGGTAAAACAGAAATTCAAACAGGAATACAAAGAAGAAGGTGTCCGCGAAGTCCAGCTTACGAAAGTTACAAAACAGATCGAATCCTCGATGGCAGACGCTTACTCGAAATCCGGTCTTGCAAAACTCGACAAGAACGATTTTGCAGGCGCAAGAAAGGATTTCAACGAAGCTCTCTATCTTGATGACAACAGCAAATCGGCGAAAGAGGGTTTGAAAGCTATCTCGACAAAAGCCCAGGCTCTTTACTGGGAAGCTTTCGGAATGAAGGAGACCAACAAGTCAAAAGCAACGAGAACTCTTGAAATGCTTATGAAGAGTCTTCTTCCGACAGATGAAATCTACCTCAAATCGATGCTGCTTCTCGAAGAACTTAAATAAGAAACATGAGTTCATTTTTGAAAAGGGGGGCTTTGCTCCCCTTATTTTTTTTATGTTTTTCGATATATGCGGAAAGTTCACTGGAAGATTATTACAGGGTTTTCTATCTTCCCCAGGCAAAATATCAGACATGGCTGAAAACCGATAAAAACGACAGTTTCAAAGAGGTTTTCGCGACACTTTACAGCTTGCCTTTTTCCAAAGTGCGCAAATTCGGAAATTCACCGAAATTCAAGGAAATCCAGGGACTTTCCGGCAGCACTTCTTATCTTTACCTTTATATCGAAATCCCCGCTCACACCGATGCGGCGATTCTCTTTCACGGGATAGGAAAAGGTGAAATCTCTGTCAACGGGATGAAGCGCGGAAAAATATCGCTTTCATCAGACCGGGGTTACGCCGTTTTGAAGGGAACTTACGAAAAAGGGATATATTTCGTGTCGGTCAAGATTGAAGAAAAAAATGAAAAAACGGGAATAACCGTTCTTTCCGATAAAAATCTGAAAAGTACGGCAAGACAGGGGTTTACAAAATCGGCAAAGTCCAATCTGTCGGTAAAAAATTTTGACAGTCGTGACAAAAGCAACGCATTCAGCACGTTTTTCGATTCCTTCTGCTTCCCCTATTTTGAAGATATTCAGAACTCGAGAGAACTTTTTTTTGAAATGACGGAAAGTTCTTCGGAAACCTTAGAGAGCAAAACGCTGATTTCGCTCATCCGTTCTTCAAAAAACAGCAAAGATGCCGTCAAGTCGCTGAAAAAACTTGGATTTACAGAAAAAAACCTCGAAATTTGGCAGGAAAAATTCTTAAAAAAAGGAGTTTGTGAACATGAATAAAAAAGTCCTTCTGCTTTTGATTTCTGACATTGTAATATTTGCAGCTTTTGCTTTCGTTATCTATCAGGACAACATGGAACTGGAAAGATTGAAAAATATTTCCGAAAATTACGCCAAGGAGAACGAATCGCTGAAAATAGATTTGGAAATGCTCCGAAAAAAGCTTCTGGCGGCAGAAAGCGGTCTGAAAACAGCACAATCAAAAGATTTCACAATGTTGCAGCAACAAAAATTCAATGCAATGAAAGAGGAAATCCAGCGGCTTAAATCTGAACACAAACCTGACAACAAAGAACGTGAGGATCAGGTTTGGGATATAGCACTTGAAAACACTAAATTTTTTGCAGATTTTGAACTTTCAAGAAGGCTTGCAAGTTTCGGATTCAAGCCTGAAGAAACCGAAGTGTGCGTCACAGAATACAAAAACACTCTCGAAAAAAGCAAAGATGTTCTGCTCCAATGGTATCGCAATGAAATCACCGACACCGAATACGGAGAAGAAATCATAAAAATAAGTCGTGAATTTTACGACAATCTTTCGGCATCAGTCGGAGAAAATCTTGCTTCGATTACTCTTTCAGTCGTTCTTCCCGATTACGAGTTCAGAAAAAAAATGTTCGAGGAAAAATAATCCGTCGGACTTAGTCGAGTTTGAATTCTTCTTTCCAGTTGTCGGCTTTGTCCCAGTTGGGCTGCTCTTTTTTGTCGAAAAGATAGTTCCCCATGACGAGATAATCCATTTCGGTGCGCATGAAGCAGCGGTAAGCATCGTCGGGCGAGCAGACTATCGGCTCTCCGCGGACGTTGAAAGAAGTGTTGACAACGATTCCGTAGCCTGTTTTTTTCTTGAAAGTGTTGATAAGCTGCCAGTATTTCGGGTTGGTTTCGCGGCTTACGCTCTGAATACGCGCCGAAAAATCGATGTGAGTTATCGAGGGAACGTCGCTGCGCAGGAAGTAAAGTCTCTCGTAAAGCGGCAACTCTTCGTATTTGTCGGGAAGTTTCGTCCGTCTCGACTCAAGCACCGGTGCAACTAAAAGCATGTACGGAGAAATCGTGTCGATATCGAAAAATGTCGAAATGTCTTCTTCGAGAACCGACGGTGCGAACGGTCTGAAACCCTCGCGGTATTTGATTTTGAGGTTGAGTTTTTTCTGCATTTCGGGGCATCTCGGGTCACCTAAAATCGAGCGGTTGCCAAGTGCGCGCGGGCCGAATTCCATCCTTCCCTGAAACCAGCCGATTACCGTATCGTTGTTTAAAAGATCGGCTGTTTTTTCGCAGAGTTCATCGAAATTTTCGATTTTTGTGTATTTAGCGTCGTATCTGCGGGCTACGTTTTCAATGTCGCGGTCGCTGAACTCCGGGCCTAAATAAGCACCTTTCATCGAATCGCGTTTTTCAATGTTCGTTCTTTCGTGACCGAATGAAATGTATCTGACAGCAAGCGCCGCGCCGAGTGAGCCGCCTGCGTCTCCGGAAGCGGGCTGAACCCAGAGCCCTTTGAACATTTTCGTGCGGAGAAGCTTGCCGTTCGCGACGCAATTCAAAGCAACACCGCCTGCAAGGACGATATTTTCAGATTTTGTGAGCTCTTTCGCCGTTTCAGCGAGCTTGAGGACCATTTCTTCGGTGATTTCCTGAATCGCATAAGCCATGTTCATGTACTGCTGCGTGAGCTCGCTTTCCGATTTTCTGCGCGGGAAGCCGAAAAGTTTCTCCCACTTTGCATCGTTCGTCATGCTGAGTCCCGTCGCGTAGTTGAAGTAATCCATATTGAGCAGGAAAGAACCGTCTTCGCGCAAATCAATCATGTTTTCAAGGATCTTGCGCTTAATCTCTTTGGTTTCTTCGGAATTTTTGTTGCCGTAAGGAGCCAAACCCATCAGTTTATATTCGCCGCTGTTTACCTTGAAGCCGCAGTAATAGGTGAAAGCGGTGTAGAAAAGTCCGATTGAGTGCGGAAAATCGAGTTCTTTCAACACTTTGATCTTATTGCCGTTTCCGTGAGCTATGATGGTCGTTGCCCACTCGCCTACTCCGTCAAGCGTGAGTATCGCCGCATCTTCGAATGGAGAGGGATAAAACGCGCTTGCCGCATGCGACAGATGGTGTTCCGGAAAGTAAAGTTTCGGGATTCTGCCTCCCAGTTTTGCAAGTTCTTCACGCAGCATATCCTTCATGAAAAGTTTTTCCTTTATCCAGACAGGTATCGCGGAATTGAAGCTGGTCAGACCTTTCGGTGCGAAGGCGTGGTATGTTTCGAGAAGCCTTTCAAACTTGATGTAGGGCTTGTCGTAAAAAGCGACTGCAGTGACGTCGTCAAGGGTTATCCCCGCCTGATTTAGAACGAATCTGCATGCGTTTATCGGAAAAGACGAATCCTGTTTTTTGCGGGTAAAACGCTCTTCGTGAGCAGCCGCAAAGATGTCTCCGTCAATTAAAAGAGCCGCCGCACTGTCGTGATAATATGCCGAAATTCCTAAAATTATCTCTTTTTTCATACTTTTCCCAAACTAAAAAATCGTGTAAATAAACGGTGCGATTGCGCTCGAACTGGAAAGAACGACAAGAAGTCCGATGAGCAGAAGGACGATGATCAACGGGAGAAGCCAGAATTTTTTTCTGACTTTCAGGTATCCCCACAAATCTTTCAGAAGTTCCATATTTATCTCCTTAGTAAGGTTTATCGAGGTCGGCTGCGGTGTATTCGTGATTTCTTTCAGCAAAAACGGACGCTTTTTCTTTCCTGAACTGGTGCAGGCGCAGCGAATCCTTGCCTAAAATCCGGCGGATAAGTCCCATCGGAAAGACAACGAGAAAGAAAACAAGCGCGAGCATGATTTTCGACATAACTGTTCCCAAAATGCGCGAAAGTCCGAACCACACAAAAGCAAAAGGTTTGAAAATAATTGGGAAAATCATATCAAGAACAAGAATAATCATCGCCGCCCAGAGAAACTCGTTTTTCTTGAAAACGGCAAGACAGATGAGTGCGATGAGAACAAGCGCCATACCGCTGTCAGACGCCTGTTTTTTTGTTATCCGGCCTTTTTCAGCCGGTCTGTTTTGTTTGAACGTATCCATTTTGCACCTTTGAAAAAAACCGCATAATTTTAATCAACAATTATTTTTCGTCCATTTTTTTGGTCAAATCACGCAAATTTGCCCGCCTTGTTTTTCTTGCTTTTGCCGTTTTAAGTGTTACAACGGCGCAGACACTGTTTTTTTAACTTTTTTTGGAGGATAAAATGAGACACATTTCCGTCAGAGGACAGTCGATGCCCCTTTCACCGATCAGAAAACTTGCTCCCTACGCCAACGAAGCGAAGGCAAAAGGCAAAACGGTTTACCACTTCAATATCGGTCAGCCCGATGTCGAAACTCCCGAAGAGATGCTCAAAGTTCTTAATGAAATCAAGACAAAAGTCATCGCTTACGGACCGAGCCAGGGTATTCCCGAATATCAGGACGCGCTTATAAAATACTACGCAAGATACGACATTCCGCTTACCAGAGAGAACATCATGGTTACTACCGGCGGAAGCGAAGCAATCATCATGGCTTACACGGTTTGCCTTGACGCAGGCGATGAAGTTCTCATTCCGGAACCTTTCTACACCAACTACAACGGTTTTGCGACTGCTACCGGCGTAAAAATCGTTCCGATAACTACGAAAATCGACAACGACTGGGAAATTCCGGCTGTTGAAGAAATCGAAAAGCTCGTCACTCCGAACACGAAAGCAGTCATGATCTGCAACCCGAACAACCCGACCGGCAAAGTCTACTCGAGAGAAGAACTTTCGAAGATCGTCCAGCTCGCAATCAAAAAAGACCTCTTCATCTTTGCAGACGAAGTTTACCGTGAATTCATTTTCAACGGCGAAAAACACGTCAGCCTTCTCAGCTTCGAAGAGGCCAAGGACAGAGTCGTCGTTATGGACAGTATTTCAAAGAGATTCTCTTCCTGCGGAGCCAGAATCGGCGCTTTCGTAAGCTACAACAAAGAGATAATGAAAGCTGCTCTCGCTTACGGTCAGGCAAGGCTGTGCCCGCCGACAATCGACCAGATGATGGCTGTAAAATCGGCTGATCTCGACGACAAATACTATGAGACAGTAGTCGGCGAATACAAGAGAAGAAGAGACGCCGTTCTCGCAACACTCAAAGAGATGAAAGGCGTTGAATACAGAGTTCCGAACGGCGCTTTCTACATCGTAATCAAACTTCCGGTCAAAAACGCTGAAGACTTCATAATCTGGCTTCTCACCGATTTCGATGTCAACGGTGAAACAGTTATGCTCGCTCCGGCAGAAGGCTTCTACTCGACTCCGGGACTCGGCAGGAACGAAGCGAGGATCGCGTTCGTCCTCAATGAAGAAAAGACCAAGAGAGCGATGAACGTTCTCAAACTCGGTCTTGAAAAATATCTCGAAATCCAGAAATAATCCCGTCGCGCCAGAACATGCCGTAATCACGTGATCCCGTTATCCCGGTTCTTTAATCACTTGCAAAAAAATTGTTTTATATTATTATATTTGGCCTGTACTTTGCAGAGTGTTGTTATTTTGTTGAAATATTGAGGCCAAAGTGAAGAAAAAAATTTTGATTGTTTTTTGTGTGCTCACCGCTTGTTCCGCACTTTTCGCGCTGGCTCCCGATTTTTCGGCTATCAGTGCGGCAATAACTGCCGATGATGATGACGAAGACGAGGAGGAAGAGGAAAGTTCTTCTGAAGATGCTGAAGAATCCGAAGAAGAAAGCGGAAACCAGTCGAAAGAGGACAACTCCGATTTTGAAGACAAGGCTGAAGAAGATCCTTTTGCGAAGACTGCGCCTGCAAAACCGGCGAAGCAGAAGGATGATTTCGTGCAGGGTGGCTCCAAGAATTTCTACCCCGATCCTGAAGAAGACGATTTCGTCGTCGAAAAGCGTGAAAAAGGTGTCGTACACCATCACAAAGAGCCCGATCTTGCGAAAGTCGTAAATCCGACCTACCTTTACACCGAGGCAAGCGTCCGCTCCAAAAAGCTGTTCGAGCTTTACGAAAAGGATGATCTTGTCGTTCTCGAAGAGGTCAACGATTTCTACCGTGTTGAATTCCTCGGCAAGGAAGGCTGGGTTCCGAAAGACGATGTCCGTCTTGAAAAATGGCACACCTACATGCTTTCGATCGAGCTTGCCGGCGGTGTCGGCGGCGGCGGCGGCGACTTTGAGAACTTCGACATAATCGGAAACTACACGCTGAAACTCAATGTCAGAGCACTTCAGGATCTGGTTGTCGGTATCGAGGGAAGAGCTTTGTCGCTTGACACGGACAACCTTTACTACGGCGGCGGAATAGTTCTCAGATACTATATCCACGGTCTCAGAACCCGCAAAACGAGAAGCGCGATCACGGCTACGGGAGGATTTATCGGCGGCATCGAAAAAATCGCAGACCGCACGAGACCTAACGGCATCCTGAGTTTCTTCGGCGGGCCTTACGCTTCGGCAAATTTGGACTACTTTTTCAGAGTGTGGGAATATATCGCACTGGGAGTCGGCGGCGACTTCACCTATCTTAAAATGTACGGATCTTTCAAGGGATTCGACCGCAGCGAACAGCTTTTCCAGGGCGGCGCGCACCTTTCCGTGATGTTTAACGTAATGAGGTAACGACATGAAAAAATCGATTTTTACAGTTTTACCTTTGTTTTTGATTCTCTTTTCGGCCTGTTCTCCCGAACTCAGCCATTTCGATATCGAGTGCAGTTCGTTCGAAGACTGCGATTTGGGTGAAAAATGTTTCGATGCAAAATGCGTCGATAACCTCATGGAACCTAAGAATCCGCTCGATGAAAAAGAGGAGTTCGGCGGTATCGAATACGTTTCCAACAAGATATTCTACCACGGCCGTGTCAGCCTGCCTGAAGGATTCATCATTCCTTTCAAGAACCTTCAAGTGCAGTACGGCAGAAACAACCTCGTTCAGAACGTCGATGAAGTCAACGGAACTTTCTGGGTACGTTCGAACGTAGTCGGAACGACGCTTTTCATCCTGAAGACCAACTACGAAGACGAAACGAAAAACGTGCCGATCATGCTCACTGTTTTCCCGTCAAACGGCGAAAACTACTTCAAGAGAAAACATGTCGAATTCAGCGTCCGCGAAACCGCTGCTGCTCTCATTTTCCTTCAGCCGGGCATCGCGACGACCGTCAACCCGCTTTACAACACGGCTCTTCTCGAAAGAATCCGCGGACTCAAAGCGACAAAGACACTCATCCGCATACTCAAGGACAAAATGGTCAACATATCGCCGAGCATCATCGTAGGAGGCGATCTTGACGTTCAGAACGCGATTGCAGCCGCTGTTGACGAACTTTACAAAGAAACCGCTTCCTATATCGAAGATCAGGGAACGGATTCAGGCGAAACCACAGCTGCCGCAAAACCGAAAAAATACACGAAAGACCTCACTGTAACGGAAGATGACGTTACCGAAACATTCCATCACTCGGTTTTGAGAGAACTTCCGAAAGAAGCAAGTACGGATGAAGTAGACCAGATTTTCGTAAAATACTTCAACGAAAACGGTTCCGCGGTAAAAACCTACAACTCGCGTCCCCGCTGGGCATACTTCTATGTTGACGCAATGCCCACGATTCCGCTTCTTCCGACAGACATTGCTGATGACGGAATCGATGAATCGGCACTTCCGGTTCTCATCGTTCCTCCGACGCACTATGTTTCTCCGGATTTGAAATTCCGCATTCAGAGCTACATCATCAACAACGAGGAGTATCTGACGAAAAAACTCATCGTCGAAGGACAGCCGAACAGAATGGCTTCGGAAATCGCTTCATACTTTGAAGAAACGACAGAAACAGAAAAAACGCAGCTCAGATACAAAAACAACGAAATCAAGGAAGGACTTCTTGCAAGCTACGTTCCCGCTCAAAACAGCGGCGGTCTGCTCAACAGAGCTATGGACCCGATCTGGGCAACATACTTTTCTCAGATAATGCTGCCGCTTGTTATGATTTCAGCCGATGTAAACGACAACTTCCTGAATATATTGATGAATTATGACAAAGCAGTCAACAAGGGACTTGCAAGTCATCCTGTCAATGTCGTTGCCAGAGGCATCCGCGAACGCGGTATCGGACAGCGCGTAAACGACTTTATGAAGTCGAAGAGAACATCATTTTCGACCAATGTTTACAAAGACGACCTTTACATCAAAGTTATGGAAGTCATCGTAAATTCGTTCTCCGGCGAGACGAAAAGCAGCAAGTCGTTCCTTCAGGACGTCAGCACGGCTACCGGAAGCGAATCCTACATGACGCAGCTTCAGAAAGTTACCGACCTCGTCTTCAAAAAGCTCTCTCCGGCTGACACGATCAAGCTTTTCAGAGGCATCGACCAGCCGATAATCGAATTTACGAACGAGATTTTCAACGAGGGCAACACCGGCGAGGATATCTATTACTTCAACGAGAAGGAAGAAGAGGAAACCAGTGAAAATCCGGACGAAGAGGAAGATCCTTACCCGACAGAAGAAAGAGTCTGCTCGCACGATATGTGCCGCTGCAACGAAGAGGATCAACCTGGATGCATGGTTGAACTCAATGCCGCAGGCAAGGTTTTCATCATGGGAAGCGAAACCGATGAATCGTTCACGATGGAAAAACCGAAACACCGGATCAGCATGTACAAAAACTTCCTTATCGACAGGTACGAAGTCACTGTAGCGCAGTACAAAATATTCCTCAACGACCCGAAAAACAAGGCATGGCGTCCTGAAAACGCTATGAAAACCGATGACGAATACGGTCTGGCGAAATGCTACGGCAATGACAAATACCTTGCAGAGTGGTTCGGACAATACAGCAAGGACAAATATCATGGTTCCGCAAAAGACAAAATGCCTGTAACAAGCATCTGCTGGTATGCCGCAGACGCATACTGCAAATGGGCAGGGAAACGCCTTCCGACCGAAGAAGAGTGGGAATATGCGGCAAAGACAAGAAGCGACTGCCTATGCTCCGCATCAGACGAAGAGGAATGCACGAAAGAATGCCCCGATCTGCCTTGGGACGATTCAACAATCGAAGGATGGCTCAACAGCGTAAGTTTCCTTGAAGGCGCAGACATTCCCTACAAATCGAACTACCGCGGAAGCACAGATCCTTTCGAGCCGAGCAAAGAACTTGAAAAACTCGTTTCGGCTGACGATCTGCTTATCGCATACCCGGAACCTCACGTATCGCCGGTAGGATACTTCAACGGAACGAAATACGATGCATTCAGCACAAAGAATGCATTGAGTCCGAACGGACTTTACGATATGGCAGGAAATGCCGAAGAATGGGTCTCGACAAGATTTTTCTACTATTCCGACCTGTTCCAGGGCGGCGTTCCGCTTCCTATAGGCGACCAGAGAACGGTTCGCGGCGGAAGCTGGAAAACTTCGAGAAGACTTATCCGTTCAACTTACAGACGCGGCGTAAATCCGCAGTACAGCTCGAATTCGATAGGCTTCAGATGTGCAAGAGATGTAACAGACTAATATAGGTGCAGCGATGAAGAAGATTTTTTATTCATTGTTCTTATCGGTTCTTTTGACTGCGGTGTTACCGGTAAGTGCCGAAATCGTGCGTGAAGGCGACGAGTGGCGCGTTTACGACGAGCAGTATTCGGACGAAATCGAATTTGAATACCGCGATGTCCTGATTCCTCACGAAACTTGGGGAACAGGCGACTGGTTGCCCGGATGCAGCGGCATCATTCCGCTCAGCCTTAAATTCAACGTCGAATACGGCGCTGAAATGGGCGCAAAAATGAAGGGAAAAGCCAAAGCGCAATGGCCTGAATCGGTCAAAGTTTTCTTTGAAGGCACTCCTGACACCGGTTTTGCCGATATGTTTTACGGCATCAACATGGAAGCTCTCTGGAAAAACTGCTACACCGGCGCCGAGAACGAACTCAGCAAATGGCTTAACTTCGACCTCAGCTTTGCCGATGAAAAGACTTTCCAGCCCTTCCTTCTTGACGGAAACGTCGACAACCCCGTTTCGATGGAAGACAGCGTCGACCACTTCCAGCTTTACGAAGGAACGCTTGCCGACATGGTAGGCGGCAGCTGCGGTCTCAGCATCCCGTTAATCGGCGATGTATGCAGCCTCATCCACTTCAACTTCGAGCTCGACGGCAAAATGTATGTCGAAATGTTCGGAAGCAGAATCGCTATCGACGAAAAGCAGGAGCGCAGCATTTTCTCTGACAATCAGTATCTTGTCATCGAGCCTCCGCTTGTCGGAACCGTTATGAAAATTCCGGTATTTTATGAATCGAACACTTTTTACAGAATTGAAATCATCTTCACTGTCACACTCACGATAAAAATACTCGAACTTCAATTCCCGATTCCGATCACGATTCCGATCGTTCCCGGAACGGAAAAACTCTGGCAGTACAATTACCAGGAAGTCGAATTCAACTTCCCTGCGATATTCATTGAAAACAGAGCTCACAAATTCGACGACACGATGCCCGGTGACGAAGATTACTGGGAATTCGACGTTGAAAATATCGGAACAAGGGCTATGGAAGCGAAAGTCGTATCGAACGACCCCAACTTCATCGTAATTCCCGAAACACTGAACATCGAGCCGGGTGAAAAAGCGGCTGTTACGGTATTTTTCAAGCCTTACGATGTCGGCAAGCAGAACGGCGTCATCACGATTTACAGCAACGATCCTGTGGAACCCGTAACAAAAGTTTCGCTTTTCGGCTACAGCAGCGAAAACGACACCCAGTGGACACAGGTCATAGAAGGCGACGAGCCGCGCTGGGAAATCGGAACAACGAATGCCGGTTGTTCAATTTCCGTAATAGGAGGTGAATAATGTCTGTACTGAAAAAGATATTCACACTGATTATTTTCGCCCTTCTCCTCTCTTCATGCGGCGTAGAGGACTACCTTTACAAAAAAACAGGACAGGATTTCGACAACTTGGGCGGCGTTTACAAAGGTGTCGACGGCGTTACGGTTCACATTCCGGAAGGTTCTCTGCCTGAAGGAATCGAAGTTGTCACGATCACCGCTTATTCGCTTGACACGCCTGCTTTCACGAACGTCTCGAAACCGGTTACGAACATCTATTCGATTTCACCGGCTGCAGTTGAGTTCACAAAAGATCTGACGGTCGTTATTCCATACAAAGAGACCGACTTCCCGAATCTCCTCGATGAACAGGATTTAAAACCCTATTTTTCGATGGACAGACAGACTTTCGAGGTTTTCGACAAAGACGCCTACGAGCCGGATGTCGAAAACAACCTCATCAAAATCAGCACGAGATTCCTCGGCAACTTCCACATCGGATTCCCGAAGGATATGGTCAAACAGGATGACGCTAATCAGGCCGGTATCGCCGAAATGGTTCTCATTCCTGCAGGTGAATTCGAATACGGCGCGCCCGAAGGCACTCCGACCGGACTTTCCGAAGATGAAGGAATGCCGCAGTCTGAAGGAACTAACAAAGTTTATCTTTCTTCCTACTACATCGACAAATACGAAGTTTCCAACAGCCAGTACAAACTCTGCGAAGATGCGGGCGTCTGCACCGAGCCTTACGACGTAACCTCGATCATGTACCAGAACTACTACAACAACGCGACTTACGCAGGATTTCCGGTAATCTGGGTTTCGTACAATCAGGCTGCAACATTCTGCCAGTGGGCAGGCAAAAAACTCCCGACTGAAGCACAGTGGGAAAAGGCGGCTCGCGGCAAAACGATGCGCAAATATCCGTGGGGCGACGAAAAGCCTGCCGACAACATCGAATCGACGCAGGTCAACTACACCGCTCTTTTCGGAGACGTAACTTCGGTAATGTGGGGAGACGACGGCGTTTCGCCTTACGGAGTCTACAACATGGCCGGAAACGTCGCAGAGTGGACAGACACCTGGTACAATACGGATTCCTACTATAAGAAAAGAACGGACGGCGTTGTCGTTGAAGACCCGATAGGTCCGGCAGATTCGCCGACACAGGAAAAGGTAATCCGCGGCGGAAGCTGGGTATCGCTTGAAGACGAAATCACGACTTACGCCCGTGACAAAGCGTTCCCGAACTACCGTTATTACAACCTCGGCTTCAGATGCGTTCAGCCTGTATCGCAGCAGTAAAGGAGGATAAAATGAAAAAAATCATAATTTCTTCACTCTTTTTTCTTTCTTTCCTTTTTATCGCCGTTTCATGCGGAGGCGACAAAAAAGATCCGTATTCCGATACCGACACGCCTGACACCGATACCGACACGACCGTTGACACAGGTGAAACCGGCGACAACGATATCACCGATACCGGCGACACCGAAAAACCTGACAACGACACTCCTGAGAAAAGCTGCAACTACTCCAGCGCAGACAACAGACTTAAACCTAAAAACGAAGAAATTCTCTTTTCAGGTATAATTTACGGCGAAAAATCCCTCACGAAGTACATCTACATCATGAACCGCTGCTATACGTGCGATGCGGCGGAACCGCTTATAATCTACGGAGTTTCCATTGTGGATAAAGACGGCAACTCAGATGCAGGTACGTTCACGATCGAGTCGAATCCTACAGAAAACGGCTCGGTAAAACTCAAAAACGATGAAGAGATCGAAATCGGTGTCTCCGTTGTAGCTTCCACATGGACAGAACAGGTCCGCTACCTCAGAGTAAAAAGCAACGACAAATGCAAACCTGAGTTTGACATTCCTCTGACGGCGCAGACAAAACCGAGCGGAAGAATCGAAGTAAAGACGATGGATGACAACGAAGACGACGAAATTCTGGTTTTCACCGATGTTATCAATGAACTCGAAAACGAAGTCATCGTCTACAACAAAGGAACTGCCAATCTTAAACTTTCGTCAGTCGTTATCTCCGAAGGACTTTCGAAAAACTCCAACGAACACGGTTTCCTCATCAAAGACGGTCCGGAACCAGGCGTTTCGATAGCTCCAGACGATCAGCTTGTGCTCAAAGTCGCATGCCGAAACGACAAAGAATATCCTTCGCCACTCACCGGCGAACTGCTGATTGTGAACACCGATCCGACTGAATACGGTGCAAACGCGAACAAAAAGATCACGCTCAAATGCGGTCCGAATGTTGAAAAGTATCCTACTGCAAAACTCAAATGCGAGCCCGAAAAAGTTTCTGTTTACCAGTGGGCGATACTTGACGGCAGCGAAAGTTCCGACAGCGAAGGCGGCGACCTGAAATATCTCTGGAGTTTCGCAACGACTCCCGGCGGAATCTCACTCGACATAGTCGATGATTCGAACCGCGCCGGAACACCGCTCAACAACGATCCTTCAAGCAAGATAAGCCGTGCCGCGTTCCAGGCTAAAACAAAAGGAGCCTACACTGTCAGACTTATCGTAATAAACGAAAAAGGAGTCAGCAGCGTTCCCGCGGAATGCACCGTGGAAGCCGTTTCCGATGACGATCTTGCCGTAAAACTGCTTTGGAACAACAAAAATTCCGATATGGACCTTCACCTCATCAACCCTGAAGGCGAGTTCGGCGACGCTCAAAGCGACTGCTACTACTGGAACTGCTCGCCGCAGTATTCTGGCGAAAGACCTGACTGGGGCGAAGAAGGCGAAACGAAGGACGATCCGTTCCTCGACATTGACAACACCGACGGAATCGGGCCTGAAACCGTTACGATAAACAAGCCCGTCAACGGAACTTACACAGTTGTCGTCCACGCTTACGACACTTCAAAAGGTCCCTCTACCGCGGTCGTCAAAGCTTACGCTCACGGCACGGAAGAAAAAACCGCTTCTCTGCTCATGAACCAGACCGACACATGCTGGAAAGTATTCACAATTGAAGTCGGCGACGGCGACGGCACGAAAAAAAGCATAAAAATCAACGAGATAACTCCTGCCGAAGTCTACGAGTGCTCAAGACCTACTCACTAGTTCCGATTCAAAGAGGCTCCAACAGATGAATGACGTTCAAAATTACATCGACAACAGAAACATCACCGTTGATCAGGTCGGCATCTGGGATATCGAATACCCGATAGTCGTAAAAGACAGAGAAAACGAAATACAGCACACCGTGGCGAAAACCGACATCACAGTCATGCTTCTGCCCGAATTCAAAGGCACCCACATGAGCCGGATGCTTGAAGTACTCAGCAGCTACAGCCACGAGATAACAATGGACAACATACCGGAAATATTGAGAAAAACCAGAGAGCATCTCAATTCGCCGCAGGCGATAATCGCACTCAGATTCCCCTACTTCATTCAGAAAAAAGCTCCCGTTTCAGGAATCACTTCAATGTTTTCGGCAAACATCCTTTTCAGCGGATTCAGCGACGAAACGGCCGGCGACAGCTTCATTTTAGGGCTTCGCGTGCCGGTAACGACCTTGTGTCCGTGTTCAAAAGAGATAAGCGCTTTCGGAGCGCACAACCAGCGCAGTTTCGTAACTCTTTACGTTCAGTTCAAGAAATTCATCTGGATTGAAGAACTTATTTCGGTCATCGAAGAAAGCGCAAGCTGCGAAATTTATCCGCTTCTCAAGCGTCCCGACGAAAAATTCGTCACCGAAAAGGCGTTTTCCAACCCTGTTTTCGCAGAAGACGTCGTCCGCAACATTTCCGAAAAGATGATGGCTGACAAACGGATAAAATGGTTCATGGTCGAAACGCTGCACCTCGAAAGCATCCACTCGCACAACGCCTATGCAAGAATCGAGCGCTTCAAATCGAAATCGTTCATTCTCACAGAACACCTTCGCATGTTCAAAGGATTTCCGAGACAATAATTATTTTTAAGGAGTCGGTTATGAAGAAACTGTTTTTTATCTTATTCACTCTGCTTTTCTCCTGCATTCTGCCTGCCGAAACGCTCTACTACTACGTTGAAGGCAAAAAAGTTATTCTTACCGAGGATTTTTCGAGCTATTCATTCATCAGAACTTCAGTCACGAAGGCGAATTTCGTTCTTCCGCAGAGCGTAAAAGTCCTCAAAAAGCAAAATAACATTTCGATAGTTGAGATCAGCGATGCTTCGGCAAAAGAAAATCTCACAAAAAACGGTGCGCTTTTTCCCGCTTACATCAAAGAGGGTGTGAAAGTTCACGTCAGCGGTCAACTTTTCGTCAAAATTCCGGGCAAACCGGATGCTGAAAAAGCAAAAAAATGGTGCGAAAAGAACGGTTTCAACTTCATAAAACAGTATAAATTCGTACCGGACTGGTATTTGGTTTCATTTGACGGAAACCCGATAAAAAAGGCGGCCGAGCTTGTCGAAAACAAAATTGCGGAGGCTGCGGAACCAAGTTTTTTTATCCCTCTTCAAAAAAGGGTTTACAAGCCGAATGATCCGCTTTTTCCGAACCAGTGGCATCTCAACAACGACAGCTCGAACACTTCGGTATCCGGCAACGACCATGCGCATGTTGCCGAAGCGTGGGAAGTAATGCAGGCTTTCAAGGGAAATCTGGGCGGCAAAGGTATCAAACTTGCCATCGTTGATGACGGATTCGACCTTGACCACGAAGATTTTGTAGGAAGATTCACTGCCGGACACGATTTTTCCGGTGATGACGACGATCCGAGTTACGAAAACAACGACTGGAATCCTGATTATTCCGACATGCACGGAACATGCTGCGCAGGAGTCGCTGGAGCTGCGACAGACAACGGAACAGGCGTTTCCGGCGCATGCCCCAACTGCACGCTTATCCCGATCAGAATGGACATGTCGACATATTCACTTGACTCTGCGGCAATCGAAAGTTTTGAATGGGCGGCTGACAACGGTGCCGACATCATCTCGAACAGCTGGGGCCCTGAAGATAACGGCGGTGCAGCCGATATGAACACCACTCTTAAAAATCTGGTCGCAAACCTTAGCTCAACCGGAAGAAACGGCAAAGGAATCGTAATTCTTTTCGCTGCCGGAAACGGTAATGAAAGCATTGACTCAAGCCGGACAAAAGACGGTTTTGCAGGCAATGAAAACGTTTTTGCGATAGGTGCGACGAACGCAAGCGGAAAACGTGCATACTATTCGGACTTCGGTCCATCCCTTGATTTCATGGCTCCGAGCTGCGACTACTCAAGCAACGGATACGATATCATTGACGGTATCTGGACAATCGACAACACCGGTCGTGACGGCTACAACACAGGACAATCTTCTCTCGGCGATAGAAACGGCAACTACACCAACGATTTCGGCGGCACATCATCGGCCTGCCCGCTTGCTGCCGGCATAACAGGTCTTGTTCTTTCGGCAAACCCGAATCTCACCCGTGATGAAGTTTACCAGATCTATGTTGAAACTTCCGACAAAGTCGGCGGCGTAACTTACTCTAAAGGATTCAGCGAAAATTACGGCTACGGCAGAATCAACGCATGCGAAGCTGTCAAAAGAGCTTTTGAAATGGCAGGGAAAGATATCAGCAATGTTACATGCGGCGGCTCAATCGTCAACCCTGACCCGATCGATCCTGACCCGGACACAACTGACACCGGCGACACAGACACAACTGACACGACTGACACATCTGATACGACCGATACCGGCGACACTTACCCTGATCCTGTCTGCGGAGACGGCGTCATTGACGCAAACGAAATCTGCGACGGCAACACAATCCCGTGCAACCAACTTGCAAATGCACCCAAAAACGGAACCGCGACATGCGCTTCAGACTGCATGAGCTGGGATAAATCAGGCTGCTACGACAACAATACCGACACCGATGACAAAGAAAACTGCGGAAACGGTTTCCTTGATGAAGGCGAACAGTGCGACGACGGCAACAGAATGGACGGCGACGGCTGCTCCAAATACTGCATGAAAGAACCCAAACAATTGAAATCTGCAGGCGGCTGCGCTCTCGACCTTCTCTAAACTTCTGAAAAAATTCCTGAAAATTCAAAGGCAAAAAAAAGCCCCTCCGGAGAGGGGCTTATGAATGAATCAGGTTCAAAACTTATTGAACCGGGCTGCATACTGTTATCGGATTCTGGAACGCACCGGAAATATCACCATAAGTCATATAGTTCTTCGGGCTGTAAAGCGTTACGTTTCCGTTAAGAGCGATGTTGCCGTGATTTGCATAATCACCAAGAGCCGTGATGTTTACAGTGCCTTCACCGAAAGCATGGAAACAGGTGATGCTGGGTTGTGCAGCGTTCCAGTTTATATCAACAACATAAAGCAAAGCCTGTGCACCCTGCATTACAGAGGTATTAAGAGCACCTACAGCTGCATTTTCTTCGTCAATGCTGAAGATTACGACCGGGTTGCCGCCTGTATAGTTCTGACCACTCTGAAAAACAGGAATCTGCGTAATCTCAATGGAGTTTCCATACTGAGCGTCAACATAGTAGTCAACCTCTGACTGAATACCAGCAGCACCGGCAGGAGTAACAGAAGCTGAACCGTTGCCGTAAGTTCCGTTTGCGAATGCAGCCAGGGACATACCGGTTGTCGTATCATCCTGACCGTCAGAAGAATTTCTGATTGTATCACTCGAGAACTGGATCGTAAGCGAGCCGTAAGGTGAATTGTAGCTGTTGTCAGCTGCTTCACCGCCGCCACCGCTCAGAAGATCACATGCGTCAGCTTCGTTATAGCAGTTGTTAACAACACATTGTCCGTATTCTTCATTTGAAAGAGAACTGTCAAGGCAACCGTTGTTGTTCATGCAGTCATAAAGAGCATCATAGTCAGCTCTTCCCTTATCAGTGCTGTTTGTGTAACAACCCTGCATACATGTTTGATCCTGGTTGCAACCCTGGAAACAATCAAACATTTTTCCGCAATCACTGTCGCCGGAATTTGTCGGATCGGTCGTGGGTTCAGTCGTCGGTTCAGTTGTGGGTTCGGTTGTAGGATCGGTCGTCGGATTGGTCGTCGGATCTGTGTTGTCGCTCGATTTTGCTTCACATTTTCCGCTTGTTGTGTTGCAGGGTTTGTCAGCCGTGCACTGCTCGAAATTTTTCCATGCTTCCTGATCACAGGTCTGGGAATAATCACCACTGCATCTGAAAGCACCAGGTGTTGTGCAGGCAGCGCCTTCGCCGCCTTCTTCTTCGCCTTCACCGCAGCTGATTACGAAAAGAGCTGCGATAAGAAGCATTGAAATCATCCAAAACTTTTTCATAAAAAACCTCCAAAAATAAAAAAACTAAAAAGCCAAAAGCCAATAAACGGACGTAGTTTATACGCAAAACTTTTTAAGTCAAGCGTCTTACCAGTTTGGTCAGGAAAAATCGTGCACCTTTGAAACGGATCAAAAAGGTAAAAAAAAGGCGGTGAGTTTCCCCACCGCCCGGAAATAACCGCTATTGCTCTTATTAGTCGAGAATGTGAACGAGAAGTCCGCTTCTGAGCTTCGGTTCGAACCATGTCGATTTCGGAGGCATGATTCTGCCTGCGTCTGCAACACTCATAAGCTGTTCGATCGAGGTCGGGAACATGCTGAATGCCATCGTGCATTCGCCGCTGTCGACTCTCTTTTCGAGTTCTTCGGTTCCTCTGATTCCACCGACAAAGTCGATTTTTTCATCGCTTCTCGGATCTCCTATGCCAAGGATCGGAGCGAGGAGGTTGTTCTGAAGAATAGCGACATCAAGGCTTTCGATCGGGTCGTCAGCCGGGAAAGTGCCGTCTTTTGCTTTGATCGTGATCCATTTTTTATCCATGTAAAGACCGAATTCTTTTGCGCATCTCGGTCTTGCTTCGCCCTCGCGGACAATTTCGAACTTTTCGAGAACTTTCTTCATGAACTCTTCTTTGGTAAGGCCGTTCATCGTGAGAAGGACTCTGTTGTAGTCGAGGATCTTGAGCTGGGTAGCCGGGAAGAAAACAGCGAGGAAGAAGTTGTATTCCTTTTCGGGATTCCAGTGCGGATCGTTTTTCATTCTTTCAGCCTTTGCTCTTGCAGCACTTGCGCTTCTGTGGTGGCCGTCAGCAACGTAAAGAAGCGGAACTTCGTTGTAGAACGTTCCTGTGATCTCGTTGTTGATCTTGTTGTCTTTGATGACCCAGACTGTGTGACGGATGCCGTCATCAGCGGTGAAATCGACTTCGGGTTTATTTTTAACGACTTCTGCAACGAGTTCGTCAATGCGTTTGTTGTCTCTGTAGGTAAGGAAAACGGGACCTGCGTTGATGTTGAGCTCGATTACGTGACGGGTCCTGTCGTCTTCTTTTTTCTTACGCGTAAGCTCGTGCTTTTTGATGAGGTCGTTGTTGTAGTCATCAGCACTTGCGCAACCGACTATACCGTACTGTTCGTGGCCGTTCATGACCTGGCGGTAAATGTAAAGGTGCGGTTCCTTATCCTGAACGAGAACACCTTCCTTCATCATTTTCTGGAAATTCTCTTTTCCTTTTGCGTAAACGCTGTCATCGTAAAGATCAGTTCCTTTCGGAAGGTCGATCTCGGGTTTGTTGATGTGAAGGAAAGAGATAGGATTGTCTTTTGCAAGCTCTCTTGCCTCTTCCGAGTTGAGAACGTCATAAGGATAAGCTGCAACTTTGGAAGCGATTTCGTCACGCGGTCTGATCGCTCTGAAAGGTCTTACTGTTACCATGAATTCCTCCTGATTTGAAAGTTAATAAAACAGAAAACGGCACTTCTTATTATTGAGACAGGGTTTTGTCAAGATTAGGGAGTAAGGTCTAGGGAATTTAGGGTGTTTAGGGTGTTCAGGGTCCTTAAGGACTTTAACTTTAAGGATTCCAGGGTGATCCCTAAGGACCTTAAGGACTCTAAGGACCCTAAGGACCTTAGGGATTTAAAGAGTCAACCCAGGAATTTGAGCAACCTTTCCAGCGATTTTTCCACCGGTTCTCCGGCGGTGTTTATCGTGATTTCGGGGTGAAGCGGTGCTTCGTAGGGATCGTCAATCCCGGTGAATGATGTGATTTCGCCGCGTCTCGCCTTTTTGTAAAGCCCTTTGACATCGCGTTTTTCACAAACTTCAAGAGAAGTCGAGACATAGACTTCGACAAAATTTCTGCACATTTTTCTCACGAAATCGCGTGATTCGCGGTAAGGCGAAATGAAGGAAGCTATCACCGTAATCCCGTTGCGCTCAAGCATCGAAGCTAAGAATCCCATCCGTTTCACGTGTTCGTCGCGGTCTTTTTTGGTAAATCCGGTCTGCGGAAAGATGTTTCTCACAGTGTCGCCGTCGAGAAGTTCACATTTAACGCCGTTTTCTTTCAAATAAGCGGCAAGTTTTTCGGCGAGAGTCGTTTTGCCTGCGCCGGAAAGACCGGTAAACCAGATGACACGGGGTTCTTTATTCATTTTTTTCCTCGTTCGCCGGTTGTTCCGGTTGAGGAGACGTTTCATGAGAGGTCTCTACAGGTTCCTGATCCGCAGATTCTCTGGCTGCATCTTCAACAGACGCCGGTTCCGCAGGAGCAGTTTCGACCTTTTTATCTTCCGTTATGAAAACCAGAACCTGCGGCGAAACACTTTCGACATTAAGAGGCAGAAAAGATGCAGGAAGCTCGTTGTCACCGATATTGCGGCTGATCTCGCCCGCTTTTTCCGATGAAAAATCAAAATTTATCACCAGATCTTCGCTTTTTATTTTTCTAAGCTCGAAAAAATTGCCGTTCACTTTCACTTCAATCCGGTCGATATTTTCAGAAACAAGCACCTGATCGGGTGAGATTTTCGTGTTGACTTTTACGGAATAGACTTTGTTGACAGGCTTAAGGCAGATTGCGACGAGCATCACCAGAACAGCGCAGAGCGCCGCCAGAAATTTTTCGCGGAGATTGCGGGTGAAAGCCCTTTTGATAAAGCCCTGTTTTTGCGTCATTATCTTCATGTCTTTCTCCTAAAGTCTGTTTGCAAGCTGCTGTTTGAGCGCGTCTTTGCTGAGGTCGCGCGTTATTCTGCCGCCGTGAAGAAGAGAAATTTCACCTCTTTCCTCGCTGACAACGATGACAAGCGCCTCAGGAACCTTTTCGCTGATACCGTAAGCGGCGCGGTGTCTCGTTCCGAAATTCGGGTCGATGTCGGGGTTCGTGCTGAGCGAGAAGAATACCGAAGCCCTTGCGATCCTTCTGTTTTTGATGATGACAGCACCGTCGTGAAGCGGTGAATTTTTCTTGAAAATCGTGAGCAGAAGCTCTCTCGTGATGAGAGAATCGATCTCGGTTCCCTCGGCGATAGCACCGAGTTTCGCATCAGTCGAAGGCATGATGACAACGAGCGCACCCTCGCGGACCGAAGCGAGATAATCCATAGCGTTCGCAATGTGGCTTATGATGTCCTCTTCACCCGAATATTCATCCTGTTTCATAGTGACGTTAAGAATACTCATTGATGCGAGCATATTCTTGATTTCATTACGGAAAACAACAATTATCAGCACAGCGGCGTAGGAAAAGAAATTTCCCAGAAGCCACTCGATACCGGTGAGATTAAAAATCCGCGCAAAGAGATAAAAAAGTGCAAGAAGCGCGAATCCGACAGTAACTCTCACCGATTTGCTGTCCTTTATCTCGACAAAAAAGAGATAAAAAATGAAGTAGATGCAGCAGAAATCAACTGCAGCTTTGAAAATGAAAAGCGGCACAGACGAACTTCCTGCAATATCGCCCAAAAATTCAGAAAAAGTTAACATGACGGCTCCTTTAAAGCATTGAATATTTTTAAAGTATCTTTTGCCTCTTTGACATCGTGGACTCTTATCACTGCGGCACCTTTTTCAAGCGCGATTGTGTCGAGTGCGACTGTTCCCGCAAGCCTTTCAAGCGGATCAATTCTTCCGGTGACTGCTCCGATCATGCTTTTGCGGCTTACTCCGACCATGACGGGCTCGAGGTATGCGTGAAAAACTTCCAGATGTTTTATTATCGCTAAATTGTGCTCAAGCGTTTTGCCGAAACCGATTCCGGGATCGAGCATGATGAGCTTTTCGTCAAACCCTTTTGCAAGCAGCATTTCGCGCGACTTATCGAAAAAATCGAGCATTTCCGCAAAAAGGTCGTCGTAGTGAGGATTCAGCTGCATATCTTTCGGCAATCCTTTGATGTGACCGATGACGACAGGTTTTTGAAGAGCGGCGCAGACAGAAGCCATTTCAGGATCGAAAGTAAGCCCGCTCACGTCGTTTATTATCTCTGCTCCTGCGTTTACCGCGGCTTCGGCAACTGAACTTTTTACCGTATCGACTGAGATCACAGTTTTCGGAAAACACTTTTTTATCTCTTTTATAACCGGAACAACGCGCTGTTTCTCGGTTTCGGCATCAACCGCCTCTGATCCCGGGCGCGTAGATTCGCCGCCGACATCAATGATGTCCGCACCTTCTTCAAGCATCGTTTCTGCGTGTTTCAGCGCGGCTTCGGGAGTATTCCAGTTACCGCCGTCCGAAAAAGAATCGGGAGTAACATTCAGAATTCCCATGATGTTCGGGCGCGTCGTGTCGATTCCCGGATACAAAAAAGAAAACCACGGTGCGCTTAATTTAGAAAATTTTTCTACAAAAACGGCGACCTGCGGCAGTTTCCAGCACTGAGCCTTCATCCGCGAAACAAAATCGGGAATTCTGTCGCTGCGAAGTGAAAAAACGAAACTGCTTTTGGGCTGAGAACAGTTGACAGCATGAGACGGAACGGCAGCCTCGCCGCCGAGAGAGAGAACTTCCTGCTTTACGACATTTGCCGCCGGAGTCGAAATATCCGACACCATGAAAGTCTTTATCGAAAAACGTCCGCGCATGATTGAAGCTCCGACTTCGGAAACGCCGAGCTTTTTCATCAAAAGCCCGTATTCTTCTTCGTGCACATCAAAAGGAAATACCCGCATTTGAGCCTCAAAAACAACCGGAAATTTATTTCGGAGCGATACCGGGTTTGCCTGCGACTTCATACCACTGGAAATTGTCTATGAGAACCATACTATCCCAAATGTGGTCGTTCGTATCCCAAAGAGCCATTCTGAGTTTGAAATCTTCGCCCGGAACGATATTTCCGCGGACTTCGAGCCAGCCGGTAGCACCATGGGCATTTTCCATTGTAACAGCACCGATCACACCGCTCGGACATACATTCGGTGTAAAAGGAGTTCCCTTGAGTTCGTCATCGTTCTGGCAGCTCTGGTAAGCAGGTCTTGGACAGCAGACAGTGAAAAGACCCGATTTTGCAAGGTTTATGCCGAGCGGATTGCCTAGGCTGTCCATCGCGATATTTTTGTCAGCCGGATTCTGAAAATTCGGATCAGTCGATTGGAAAGCGGTATCAAGAAGCATTACGAAAAAGTCGTTGTACTGGCATACGAACTGCGGAAACTCACTGCTGATGTAGAAAACATTCAAACCGAACGCCGCTGCATTTTTCGGAGCACGGATTTCAAGCTCAAGCATAACAGGATCATTTAACGGCGGTTTTCCGGGATCGCTCGTCTGACCGCCTATGATTCCTCCGCCGCTGCATGCCGGCGAATCGGGGAAAGTCTGACCGCCGTTTGCACTAAACCAGTCTGCAGGTGCCTCGCTCTGAGTTTCGTTATTGACTGAAAATTCATCCTGACCGGCAGAGACCTTACCCGTTGAAAAAGCAAGGAATGAATTTCCCGCTTTCGGCTTCAAAACATTGCCGTAGCCCGTAAGAACAGCGTGCTGCTGAGCCGGAATCGTCCCTTCGGTTCCGTCGGGAAAAAGGAGTTTTGCGCTTAACACACCGAACGTCTGGTTCTCAGTTACGGGGCAGAGGTCGATTGACTGAGCCATATCCACAGGATTTGTCGTATCAGCAGCGATACCGGTGTCGCATGCGGAAACAACTTCGTCGACCTGACCGTTGCAGTTGTCATCAACACCGTTTTCCGGCACTTCAAATGAAGAGGGATTGACTTTTTCAGGGTCACCGGTGCAGTCCCAACCTGTTTCGCAGCAGTCACCGCTGCAGTAAGTATAGCCGTCTCCGTCAATATCGACCGCGTTTTCAGGGGTTGTATCCTGACCGTCACAGTCCTGATCGATACCGTCATTGCATATTTCAGTCTGCGGAATCACCTGTTCTCTGCATTCGCTCCAGTCAGTTCCGTCTTCGACACACTCTTTATAACCTTTTTTGCATATTCCGACACCGACTGTGCCGCTCGGACCTTCATAACATTCAGTGCGTTCTCCGGGAGTGCAGGTAACGTATATTCCGCCGGAACTCTGATTAGCGTCTTCATCAGGGTTCTGAGTGCCGTCAGCGGCACCTCCGTCAGGGTTTTCCCCGTCATGAGTGCCGCTGTTGTCGTCAGTTTTCCCGTCGTCTCCCGTTACATTTTCCGGGATACACTTGCCAAGTCCCTGATCGCAGATAAAGCCTGTTGCGCAGTCTTCATTCTGCTCGCAGTAATCATCATCGTCGCCGCCGCATGAAATCATGAACACAAGCGACAAAAACATAATGGCAACCAGAGCAATTTTCTTCATTTCTGCCTCCCAAACAAAAAAATACCGAAAGATTTTACGGAGAAATCAATTTTATGCAATCAAAAAAACTGATGAATAAAAATTCAGGCAGACTTTCTTCTGATCGGAATCTCAAGCACAAACGCCGCGCCGCCGAGTGTTGAATCTCCGACATAGAGCTTTCCGCCGGCTTCAGTCGCGAGTTTTCTCGAATGACTTAAGCCTATTCCCGTGCCGCCCGGTTTTTTGGTGTAGAAATTCTTGAATATCGTCTCACGCTCGCTCTGCGGAACACCGCGCCCAGAATCTTCGACCGAAATCACCGCAAAATTGCCGTTTTTTCCGATGTTCACTGCGATTTTTCCGCCGTTTTCAAGCTCTTCCCATGCGTTTTTCAGCAGATTGAGCATGATTTCCTTGAACGACGAAAGCGAAATCGAGATCGAAAGCGGTTCGCACTTACCGACTGTAAGTTCGATATTTCTCTGCTTGAGTTCTGGAAGATGAAAAGAAAGGAACTCGACGAGATCCGTCGGAACTGAAACACCGCTGTCGTTCGCCCCGTTTTTGTTGTAGTTCACTTTTCCCATGTATTCGTTCGTGATCTGCTCGAGCCGCTCGACTTCCTTCACGACAAGAGAAAGGAGCTGCTTTTTTTCTTCAGGCTCGGTTTTACCGATATTTTCAAGCAGATAGTCGCTGTTCATCTTGATCGTGTTTAGCGGATTCCTGATTTCGTGAGTGATGCGCGCCGCCATTTCGCCGATCGAAGCGAGACGCTCGCTATTGAGCAGTTTGCTCGAAAGCTCTTCAGACTTCGTTATATTCCTTATAATATAAAAGGTTTCGTTCTGTCCTAAAGAAACCGAAAGCTGATAAGTCTCTTCCCCGTTTACGAATTTGCCTTCTTTTCCGTCGGTTCCGACCTTGTCGAAAACGGTTTTCATCTCTTCGCCGATAAAAGACCCGTCCACGCCGAACCAATCCTTCATCGTCCTGTTCACGAAAGTAACACGCCCCGAAGCCGCAGCCGAAAGTCCTTCCGGAATGGCGTTGAGAAGATCCTCCTTTCTCTTTCCCACGATCTGTTCGCGGGCAAACTTCTTCCCTATTTCGTCGAGTTCGGCGCTTTTAGCTTCAGTCAGCTTTTTTATCTCTTCCGCAGCGGAAGAAGCCGAAGCGTTTTCACCCAAACCTATTAAAGAAAGCAGACCGGCGACACTTTTCCTCTTTTTTAAAAGCAGAACCGTCAGAATCACGTTTATCAGTAAAAAGAGAGCCGAAACAGCTATAACGGTTTTGTTGATGAAATCCTGCCACACAAAGTAGCTGTACTGTAAAATGCCGAGTTTCTGCTTCGCAGCAAGGTCTGCCATATCCTTCAAAGTCGAAATGTCAGTCCGCAGAGAAGCGATTATGCGGGGTTTTTCCTCGGCAGGCGCCTCTGCAAGTTCCTCACCCTTAGCCGCAATTTTTGCTGAAAAATCCTCAATCCTCGCAGAAAGACGTTCTCCGCTTTCATTCTTTATGAACGCGGCGTTTCTGCTTATTACGGACTGGATTTTTGTCTGCAGGAAATCATTGGGAAGAGCGTTTTCTTCCGATTTTTCGTACATGGAGGCCAAACTGTCGAGAGAATCGAGATCAGCCTTGAAACTGCCGGCATCGGCAAAAAAAGAAGTCTCTTTTTCTATCGAATGACCGAGAATGTTTGAATCGGTAAAATTGAAACAGACAAAAAGAAAGAGGAAAAACGAAAATAAAAGAGGTAAAAAAATTAGGAACTTATTCTTCAATCTCGCCTGAGACCGCAGTGTCACCCGCTTCGAGAGCGGTGATGCTGTTTGTAATGATCGCTACTGAAGTTTTTTCTGCAACCTGAACGACTACGAGCTCGCCGATCATTTCGTACGGAAGCCCTGCCGGAGAAGCTTTGCCTTCGAATTCCTTGAGACCGTCGCCCTTTCTGTAAACAGAGAGCATAACGCCTTTTTCAACGCCGTCGTCGCTGCCTTTGTCAAGGTAAACGATGTAGTTCGGACCGTAGAAGAAAGTCGGGTCGTAACCGGTAAGAATCTTCGCCCTGATGTCGGATGAAGGCTCGGTAACTTTTACGCTGTCTTCTGTTTCAACGTATTCGCGAACATAGAAACCACGCTCGATAGCGTCGTAAGACTTTATGATTTTGACAGTCGCAATCTGAGTATCTTTATCGTCTTTGTCGTCGTCTTTCTTCTTTTTGCCGATGTCGAGAACTTTGCCTCTGCCGACTATATCGACGATCGAACCGATTTTGTCACCGGTGTCGGGATGTTTGATTTTCTCTTTGACGTGGATGATTTCAACGTAGTCGCCGATCTGGAAGTGAGGTTTTCCACCTTTTTTCTCTTCTTTGTCGTTGTCTTCTTCATCGTCGTCGCCAAGCTCTACATATACGTTGTCGCCGGTCGAAAGAAGTTCTTTCGGCTCGAAGGAAGCAACGATTTTCGCCATTTTCTCTTCTTCGGTGTTGCCGACAAAACCTTTCTGAACAACATCGAAAAGAGTGTCGTCGATCTGTTTGAATCTGTCGACTCTGTATTTTCCGCCGAGTTTTACGAAATTCTTGTAATTTTCCGGCGTAGCGTCAAGCGTTTTGCCTGTCTGTGCCAGAGAATCGGTTTCACCTTCGTCTTCGTATTCAGCGCTGTAGCCTTCTTCGCCGTTTTCACCGTTTTCAGCATACGCATTGGTACCTTCTTCACCTGGCATCATCATTTCGCCTGTCTGACGGAAGGAGATTTTGTCGCCGGGATAAATTCTGTGCGGGTTCTGGATCTGCGGGTTAAGCGACCAGACTTTCGGCCAGTACCACGGGCTTTTGAGCTCTTTTTCGCTTATATCCCAAAGCGTGTCGCCGGGAACGACTTCATAAGTTTCGGGAGCTGAATTGAGATCAACGTTGTCGAGATTGATAAAATCGGGAACCGGAACTTCTTCCGCGCTTGCCGGTGGAACTTCTTCGGCAAACATCAGAGTCGAAAACATCAAAATGAAAGCAAAAATCATCGTTTTCATCGGGAACTCCTTATATCTTATTATAAGACAAAACAAAATAGCCGTGCTATATTACGCAAAAACGCTATTTTGTCAATTTAATTAAATACAATCCGCTGAAAACATGAGATTTTTCGATTTTCAAAGCAGAAAAAGCACCGCAAATTTCCAATTTTTTACCGTTTCCATATAATTTTCCGGCTTGATTTCAGGAGGTGAAAATGGAAATCCTAAAAATGCCCGTCGCTCCCATCGGAGCTAACTGTTACATCGTTTCGGAAGCGAATGTTGCATTCATAATCGATCCCGGAGGCGATGCCGGAAAAATCATAAGAGCCGCAAAAAATTTCGATGTGTGCTATATTCTGCTGACACATGCCCATTTTGACCACATCGGCGGACTCAACGACGTAAAAGAGGCGTTTCCCGAAGCAAAAACCGCAGTCCACAAACTTGAAAAAGAGTGGCTTTATTCGGCAGAGCTCAACCTTTCGGAAAATTTCGGCTTCGATTCCGTCTACGAACAGAATGTAGACATCGAACTTGAAGACGGCATGACGCTTGATTTCGCCGGAACAAAAATCAAAGTCCTTCACACACCGGGGCACACACCTGGAAGCACCTGCTTTTACATCGAAAATTCAGGGAAACCCGTTCTTTTTTCGGGCGACACGCTTTTCCAAAGCAGTATCGGGCGTACCGATTTTCCGGGCGGTTCAGGCAGAAAAATAGTCGAAAGCATCAAAAACAAACTGCTGCCCCTTCCCGATGAAACCGTTGTTTACCCTGGGCATGACGAAAACACTTCGATCGCACTTGAAAAAAAGCTCAACCCGTTTCTGAACCGCAGTTGATTTTGATTTGAAAAGAAATTACGATTATCCGTGAAATTTAATGTTTTTTTTGAGAGGGGTCCGATGAAAAAAATTACCGTTATCCTGCTTTTATCCGCACTCATTCTGATTTTTTCCGCCTGCAGCGGTTCTTCAAAAAACAAGGAAAAAAGAGAAGAAGGAACTATTTACGGCAGATGTTACGAAAACGGCACCTGCAACGAAGGGCTTACATGCGACACTGAAAACAATGTCTGCATAAGAGATAACGGGCAACAGACAACCGACTCAGACAATACTGACTCAACTTCAGACAATGATTCGGACATTGCTCCGACAACTGATAACGGCGATTCCGCTGATGATTCAGACGATTCAACGCCTGAAGAAGAGGAAACAGACACCGAAGTCACTGTAAAGGCCACCAGTTTCGGAAATATCTGCACGGGTCAGGAGGGATGTTTCGACAATGAAGACGATTTGAAGAAATGTCCGTCCGAAGGCTCGGATTTTTACGGTCAGGATTCGCAATACGCCTCAAAAGGATTGTGCGTTCCGCAGAAATTTTCTACCGACAGGACAGTTAAAGACGAAAAAATCGTTATTGACGAAAACACCGGTACCCAGTGGCAGTATACAATACCGGAAGAAGAATTCTCTCTGGAAGATGCTGAAGAATACTGTGAAAACCTGGTCTACGGAGGCTACAGCGACTGGAGAGTACCGTATCTGATCGAAACAGTGAGCCTGTTCCATGACAGTCAAATAAACTGGAAATATTTTCCTTTGCCCGAGTCCGAAAACGTCATCTATATGTGGAGCAGAAATTTTGTCGGTAATTTTTTAGTCAGCATGTTCTTCGGCGAGACAATAGCACAATACGACAGAGACAATAAAGCTCTGATCCGCTGCGCCAGAGGCGATACTCTTATGAAATTAAGTTACCTTGCAACTGCCAAGGCGGCAAACGGCGATCTCATTGTAAGGGATACCGCGACAGATCTGATCTGGCAATACGGATATGTTTCCGGCAAAACATGGCAGGAAGCCCTTGAATACTGCGAAAATCTTGAATATGCAGGCTACAGCGATTGGAGACTGCCGAATAAAAACGAACTAATCTCTCTCGAATATTCCGGCTATCTGTACTACGGATCATCGACAACGTTTCCGAACACGCAATCACTAACTTTATGGTCATCGACCACCGCTCCACAATACTACTATGAATCATCTCTAAAAAGAGACCATGCATTCTCAGTGGATTTCGGAACAACCGAATTGATTCACAGCAGTAAAAGTCTTAAGAACTCTGTCCGCTGCGTCCGACACCCGACAAAACCCGCTATGGACAACGAACCGGCTGCAGAAAAGTCTGTGACTATCGGAAATATCTGCACGGGAATCAAAAAATGCTACAAAACTCCTCTTTATGAAGCTGTTGCAAACGGTGAACTCTTTCAATCGTCAGAAATACCGTGCGATTACGGAGAGGCAAGAGGACAGGATGCACAGCAGGCTGCAAAAGGAGTCTGTCTTCCCCAAAGTTTTTCCATTGACGACACCACGGTTGAAAACGAAAAAATCGTAGTTGACAACAACACGGGGCTTCAGTGGCAGCAGACCTTTTCCGAAAGAATATACTATTCAGAAGCAGACAAATATTGCGCTGAACTAAGTTACGGAGGTCATGATGACTGGAGACTTCCGACTATTCAGGAATTGGCTTCGATTATTGACAACTCCAGAGTTGCTCCGGCAATGGATACCGATTATTTTCCGGATAGTAGCCAAGATTTCTACTTCTGGACATCTTCACCCTATACCGGCGAACACAATAATTACACGTGGAGCATGAATTTTAATTACGGAGGCATATCCGACCAACAGAAAAACAGCACAAATTTTGTCAGATGCGTCAGAGGCGAAAAACTGGCTGTAAATTCGTTCAAGCCCTTGGTAAAAAAAGGAGATCTCATAATCAAAGACACTCTGTCAGGACTTGTCTGGGCGGCTGATTACACCGGAACACTTTATTGGACTGAAGCCCTTGCCTACTGCAACGATCTTGATTACGCAGGATATACGGACTGGCGGCTTCCCAACAAAAACGAGCTTCTATCTCTTGTGAACTACGATAAAATCGATCCGGCGTCTGATTTTCCCGAATTACCTGCTGAAAAGCTATGGTCTTCATCTCCCTTCGATGATTCCTACGATTCAGATTATTACTTTCTGGAAGCTTTTACGATGAGATTCTATATGGGCTATTCTTCCTTTGATAGCGTCACCACCCCATTGCTTTTTGCAATCTGCGTAAGATAAACAAAATTTTACTTAAAAAAATCTTTTGCTACTATGCGCCGTTTTTTGGAGGCGAAATGGAACACCTTGACCGCCTTGAGGCGACTTCGATCCACATCATCAGAGAATCTTACGCGAATTTTAAAAATCTCGGCATGCTCTGGTCAATCGGAAAGGACAGCACTGTTCTGCTCTGGCTTGTGAAAAAGGCGTTTTTCGGTCACGTTCCCTTTCCGCTCATCCACATCGACACGCACTACAAAATTCCCGAAATGATCGAATACCGCGACCACCTCACAAAGGAGTGGCACCTGAACATGGTTGTCGGAGTAAACGAGGAAGCTCTTGCGCAGAAGGCGACTTTCCCCGACGGAAACGTTGACAGAATCACGTGCTGCCGCAACCTCAAGACTCAGGCACTCAAGGCAACGCTTGACGGCACAGGGAAAAGATACGTTTTCAATCACGCGAAAGGCTGCTACGAAATCGACAAATCGCACGAAGCCTTCACCGCAATAATCTTAGGAATCAGAAGCGACGAGGAAGGAAGCCGCTCGAAAGAACGCTACTTCTCGCCGCGAAACGCATCGAATGAATGGAATATCGGCGACCAGCCGCCCGAATTCTGGAATCAGTTCAAAACCGATTTCGCGCCGGGAACACACTTGAGGATTCATCCGCTTCTCGACTGGACGGAACTCAACATCTGGGAATATATCGAGCGTGAAAAAATCCCGACAGTTTCGCTTTACTACGATCACGGCGAGGGAAAAAGATACCGCTCGCTCGGCTGCTATCCGTGCACATTCCCGGTCGAAAGCACAGCAAAAAATGTTTCCGAAATAATCGAAGAACTCAAAAGCGGAAAGTTCGCCAAAATCGCGGAACGCTCAGGCAGGGCGCAGGATAAAGACGACGGCGGAGGATTGGAAACTCTCCGGAAAGACGGCTATATGTAGCCGTCTTTCCGGAATGATGCCGCCGAAATCCTATCGGGATCACGACGGCGGCAACCGAAATCACGGAATACCGAAATCACGGGATCTCGAAATTTTTATTGCATTAAATTAAAAAAAAGATTATCTCTCTGCCGTAAATTGTTTTCTGAAATTTGGTGTCCCGTTTTTTTTAATATTTTTTTAGGAGTGAAAAATGGCAACAAAGAAAGCAACACCGGCTGCAAAAGCTGCTCCGGCAAAGAAACCGTGCGCAAAAAAAGCTTGCTGCGCAAAAACAGTTAAAGACGTTAAACCGGCTGCAATCAAAGAGATGAAGGCTTCTCAGGTTCACCAGATCCTCGGCAAGTACATCCTCTGCGACGGCTACGACATGGTTGTCGACACCGAAAAAAGCCACGGCAGCTACATGTACGATGCAAAGCACAACAAAGAGTACCTCGATTTCTTCTCATTCTTTGCTTCAATGCCCATCGGCTTCAACCATCCGAAACTTCACAACGAAGATTTCATCAAAGAGATCGGTGAAGTAGCTCTTCACAAAATTTCGAACAGCGACTTCTACACCACGACGATGGCTGAATTTGTTGAAGCTATGGCAACCACAGCAAAACCCGACTACATGAAGAAGATGTTCTTCGTTGACGGCGGCGGTCTTGCTGTTGAAAACGCACTTAAAACCGCTTTCGACTGGAAATTCAGAAAGAACCTTGAAAAAGGTGTAAGAATCGACGAAAACGAGATGAAGATCATCCACTTCAAACAGGCTTTCCACGGAAGAACCGGTTACACTCTTTCGCTCACCAACACTTCCGACCCGAGAAAATATATGTATTTCCCGAAATTCGACTGGCCGAGAATCACCAACCCGAAAGCTATTTTCCCGCTTGAAGGCGAAAATCTGAAGAAAACCATCGAATCCGAGAAGATCGCCTGCAAAGAAATCCTTGATGCATGCGAAAAATACGGCAGCCAGATTGCCGGCCTCATCATTGAACCGGTTCAGGGCGAAGGCGGTGACAACCACTTCAGAAAAGAGTTCATTCAGGAACTCAGAAAGTTCGCTGATAAATACGACTTCCTTCTTATCTTCGACGAAGTTCAGGCAGGCGGCGGTCTCAGCGGAAAATGGTGGACTCACGAACATTACGGCGTAAAACCCGACATCATCTGCTTCGGAAAGAAATTCCAGGTTTGCGGTATCCTTGCAAACGACAGAGTTCTTTCTGTCAAGAACAACGTTTTCGTTGAATCAAGCAGACTTAACTCAACTTGGGGCGGCAACATCGTCGATATGAAGAGAACGGCTCGTTACCTCAAGATCATAAAGGAAGAAAAGCTCGTTGAAAACGCAGCGAAAATGGGAAAAATCCTTCTTGAAGGACTTGAAGCACTTTCCAAGAAGACAAAAGGCAAAATCTTCAACGTACGCGGCAAAGGTCTTCTCTGCGCATTCGACATGAAAGACGGCGCAGCTAGAAACAAATTCATTGACGACTGCATGAACAAAGAGAACATGATCGTTCTTGCTTGCGGCGACAATTCAATCAGATTCAGACCGTTCCTTGACATCACAGAAGCTGACGTTAAAGAAGGTTTGAAGAGAATGGAAAGAGTTCTTACCGCTAAAAAGTAAGTTGTCTCCATTATAACCTCAAAAGGGCCGGCTCAGTCCGGCTCTTTTTTTTGCAGGCAGGTCAAAAATTTGTTTTTATGCCGTTTTCATATAAAATACGCGGACTTTTTTTCGGAGGTTCAATGAATTCAGTTCGTTTTTGCTTGGGTAAAGCAGTTCTTGCCGTGATTTTATGCAGTTTGCCGCTTTTTTTCTTTTCATGCTCCAAAAATGAAGAAAAAAAAGTCGAAGCTGAAGAAAAAGCACCCGATCTCACGATAACGCAGACAGATATCATGCTTCTGATCGAACACAAAAAAACGATCGATGCAATAACTTCGAAATACGACAAAAAAATTTCAGGAGCTCAACCGAGTCTGGCTTACAAACTTATCGAAGATGGAAAAAGCGAAATCAACGAATACCTTGAAAGCAAAGGATTGAAACCAGAAATTTTCATGAAAAAATCGAAAAAAATATTGAAATGCTACCTCGCTTTCAACGAAATCAGCGATGAGACAATGCAGAAAAGAATCGAAATCCTCAGACAGAACGACACTCCGGAAAATGATATCAAAAACAAAACCGCAACATACAAAAAAGCAGGGGAAGCCTTTTTTAAAGAAATGACATCAGGACTTTCCCAAAAAGAAATCGACCTCGTCAAATCGAACTTCAAAAATATCGCTGCCGTCGCGGAATAACACTCTTTTTGCCTTATAAAAAAAAATCAATAGAATAGGATGTTTTGGTTTTTTTATACGCTGTAAGTTCGCTCGGAGGAAGCAATGCGAAAAACAGAAAGGCTTGATTTTGTTGGTGCTTTTGAACAAGGCTGGATTCAGTACAAATCGAATTTCACGAAACTTGCCGGCTGGGGCGCAGCAATTGCCGTTCCGCCTGTATTTTTTCATTTCAGCATAACGGCAGGAGTGATTCTGACGCTGATTTTTGAAGGATTTCTGATGATTCTTCTTGCAAATTCGGTCGTCTGCGCTTCAAAAGGGATGAAAAACGACACTTTTTCTTCGGCAAGACTTCTTTTGACCTGCTTTAAAAACGGTTTTCTGATTTCGATACTCCTTTTCCCGCTGCTCGTTATCGGCGCGGCAGCCGCTGTAATTCCTTCGATCGCTCTTTTCAGCGTTTTCATGTTCACATTTTTCATCACGGCGCGCAAACAGAGATTCGCCGTTGACGCAATGTGGGACAGCCTTCGCGAAGGAAACGGCTACCGACTTCCTCTTTTCCTGTTTTCACTGATTTTCTATGCTTCCGCCGCTCTGGCGTTTCTTCTCGCACAACTGTTCATGCCGCTCGGATTCATCGCCGGAGCGCTTATCACCCCTTATTTTTTCTCTGTAATTTATGAATTTTACGACCAGCTGGAGACAAAATAATGAACTACGAAACCGATTTTCTGGCTTATCAGCTTTTAAACCTTTACAAAGGAAGAAAAGTTCTCGATTTTTTCGTTGAACCGCTTTTCGGCGACGCTTCGGGCAGATCCTACTGCAGAATCCGCTTTGAAAACACGACCGTCGTCATGATGAAAGTCGCAAATATCAAACCCGGGGAGTTCGGGCGCGGCGATTCATTCACCGATTTCATTGCAATCCGCGACTTTTTGAGCGGCTTAGGCGTAAATGTGCCTGCAATACTTGCCGTAATTCCGGAACAGAAGGCTATGCTTCTCGAAGATCTGGGAGACACCACACTTTTCAAACAGATAGAAAACGACAGAAAGAACAAGTTCAAATACATCAAAGACGCGCTTGATCTGCTCACCGATACGCAGAAAAAACTTTACGACCGCACAAAATTCGACACTCCGGCAGACAAAAGAAAGTTTACAACCAAACTTTTTATGGATGAGTTCTACCATTTTTACGAATACATGATCGCAAAAAGGGTTTACGCGATTCCTTACAAAAATCTGTGGCCGAAACTTGAAAAATACTGCACGAAAATTTCGAAAGAGCTTTACAATCTCCCCTATTTCTTTTCGCACAGGGATTTTCAGTCGAAAAATATCATGGTCAAAGACGATAAAAAATATCTCATCGACTTTCAGGATGCCCTGATGGCGCCTGCGGTTTACGACCTTGTTTCGCTTCTGCGCGATTCTTACGTAACCCTTTCGGCGGATGAACTTTCATCGCTTCTTTCCTATTTCTGGAACACGAACAGCGTTATGCACGAAGTTTTCAACGACTACGAAACTTTCGAGCATGCTTTCTATATTCAGACTCTGCAGCGCAAGATGAAAGATGCCGGAAGATTCGTCTATCTCAATCAGGTCAAAGGCAAAGAGTGGTTCGTTCCCTACATCCTGCCGACTCTCGGCTACGTGAAAGACGCACTCATAAAGCTCGAACTTGACAAGATTTTAGAGCTTCTCGCTCCGTTTATTCCTGAATTTGACAACGGGAGATCAAAGTGAAAGCCCTTATTTTAGCCGCAGGTTTCGGAACCAGAATGGCTCCGATCACAGACAGCATTCCGAAACCGCTTATTCCGGTTCTTAACCGCCCGACGATCGAATACAACATCTACTTTCTAAAGCATTACGGGATAAAGGAGATTTACATCAACCTTCACTCCCACGGAGAAAAAATCGCAAAAGCGCTCGGCAACGGCAGCAAATACGGCGTGAGCATCGAATATCTCCCGGAACAAGAGATTCTTGGAACCGGCGGTGCGATCGCTTCAATGGCTCCTTTCGTCAAAAAAGAGCCCTTCGTCGTCATAAATTCCGACACGATTTTCAACTTCGACCTCGACAAGATGATCGAAAGCCACAATCACTCTGATTCTCTGGCGACTTTAGGCATACTTCCGGCATCGCAGAACGACCCGCGCTCAGTCATCCGTGTTGACGGAAACAAGATTGTCAGGATGCTCAACGAATCGATTTACGATACGATTCCCGAAGGAAATGCGCTTTTCACGGGCATTCACGTCATAAATCCGCAGCTTCTCGAATTTATTCCGAAAGGGTGCTTCGTTTCGATCACGAGCTATGTCTACAAGCGGGCAATCAAGTCGAGAAGAAACCTCAACGCCTTTTACATCAAAGGAAACTGGTGGGATATGGGAACACCGGACGGATATCTCGACTGTTCGTTCGAGCTTCTCCGCACGCTTCCGCTCAAATTCTTTGACGACACCGACATTTTCGGCGACTACTACCACACGAAATACGAAGATTTCGCAGGCAGTAAAAACGAAGACTTTTTCGTAGCGCTCGGCAAAAAACTCAACTTCCCGCCTATCAAGCAGGAACCTCCGATAGTGATAGGCAACAACTGCGAAATCGAAAAAAGCAGCGAAATCGTTCTGGGACCGAATCTCATCGCGGGCGACGGCGCGGTTCTTACGGCAGATCACGACCTTTCCAACGCCGTTTACCTTCCTGGTGCCGACGGAACAAGGGTTATCTACGGAAAGAACGGAAAAATTTATTACTGATTCTTTTTTAATTCACAAAACATTAGTTGACATCGCGTTTTTTGCGCTCTATATTGCCGCCGCGATTTGTTTCCTGCGGAAATCGGTGAAAATCCGATGCTGTCCCGCAACCGTGTAGCTTTAAGCCAAGCCGGATACGCAGACTCAAATCAGTAATGAGTACCCCGAGGAGGGAAAAATTGCGATTCAAAAGGTTTGCACAATTTTTCCGTATTTATTCACTTTCCAAATGATGGAGGAGAAAATGAAAAAAACCTTATCCTTTCTTGTTATTGTTTTTGTATTGATTTTCGCAGTATCGTGCGGCGGCAGCAGCAATGAGAACACTGATCCTACGACAGAACCTACAACAGAGCCCACGACTGAGCCGACTACTGAGCCCACGACAGAACCGACCACCGAACCAACGACTGAACCAACGACTGAACCAACAACAGAACCAACGACTGAACCAACCGATGAACCCGTTGAAGAACCGCTTGAAATCATCGGAAGCTATCTGGATGATTGGGGAACTTTCAACGTTATTTCCGAAACTGACTGGAGTATGGAATCTTCCTACGGCAAATCGGTTTTCCACATTTCACAGTATGACAACGAACAGGATTTTGTAATTGCGCAGAACGACAAAGAAAATGAGTACAACCCTGAACTTTGGAGCAGATTCGACTACACCGAAAAAGACGGCGACCTTTACTACTGCCAGACTGCTTTTGATGCAGAAAGCGAAGAAGCTGCTCTCGCTACTGCGGCTGCAGACAAAACCGATCCGGCAACTTCGGGTTGCGGCGGTTATCCGTGGACAAAACTCAACGAACCGACCGAAATTATGGGAAACTATACTGATGATTATGAAACCGCATACGTCATTACGGCAACCGAATGGACTATGGAATCTTCCTACGGCAAATCGGTTTTCCACATCTCAAAGTATGACAACGAAAACGATTTCATCATCGCGCAGAATGACAAAGAAAATGAGTACAACCCTGAACTTTGGAGCAGATTCGACTACACCGAAAAAGATAGCGTTCTTTACTACTGCCAGACTTCTTACGATGCAGAAAGCGAAGAAGCGGCTCTCGCTACTGCAGCTGCAGACAAAACCGATCCGGCAACTTCGGGTTGCGGCGGTTACGCTTGGACAAAGCTGACAGCGAAATAACTGCGTCAAAAATCTTTCTAAACCATAAGGATTTCAATTTTGGCTTTTGCTAATTCCTAAGATTTTTGGAGATAAAAATGAAAAAATTTTTTATTTTTGCCCTTATTTTCACACTTTTGTTTCTCGTATCGTGCGGCGGCAGCAGCAACAACGACCCTGAGCCGACTACAGAGCCTACAAGTGAGCCGACAACCGAGCCGACTACTGAACCGACAACTGAACCGACAACTGAACCGACAACTGAACCAACCACCGAGCCAACGACTGAACCAACTGAAGAACCGACTACTGAACCAACAACTGAGCCAACAACCGATCCCACAACTGAACCGACTACTGAACCAACAACTGAGCCAACGACTGAACCAACTGAAGAACCTGTCAAAACCCACGAAATCATCGGAAGATACCATGATGCATGGGGTTACAGTCACATCATCTCCAGGACTGCATGGTTCCAGCCTTCCGAATACGGCGATTCTCTTTTCCACATTAAGTATGTCGATATCGAAAACGATTTCATAATAGCTCAAAACGATGCTGAAAAAGCCTTCTACAAAGAGAAATGGAGCAGATTTGACTACACTATAAAAGAAGGAAAAATTTATTACTGTCAGATCGCTTTCAACGCAGAAACAAAAGAAGATGCCATTGCTGCAACTACAGCAGACAGAACCGACCTTACCGACAAAGGCTGCAACGACAATCCATGGAGCGAACTTATCGAAGTCGTTGAAGAACCGATCGACAAAGACGATGAAAAAATCGTTGCATGGGCAACCGGTTACGAAAATTACATTGTCGGCGAAGGTGTCACTGAAGAGTGGCAGACTCCCGAAAAGGCTCTCGGAAAAGCTAAAGGCGATTCCTACGATGTTGTAGTTTTAGGTGACGGCGGCAGCATAGTTCTTACTTTCGCAAAACCGATTACTGATGGCGAAGGCGGCGATTTTGCGGTTTTCGAAAACAGCTTCAATGACGGTTTCCTTGAACTCGGAACAGTCGAAGTAAGCAGCGACGGTGAACATTTCGTCGGATTTGACCATTTCTATCTGGGACTTGAAAAAATCGGTGGAACAGGTTCGCATGATGCCAGCCTCATCTGGGGATTCGCAGGCAAATTCAAACAGGGCAAAGGTAATATGTTCGACCTTGCAGACCTTGAAGGAAAACCTGAAGTTGAAGACGGAACAGTAGATCTCAATGCAATCACCCACGTTAAAATCGTTGACGTTATCGGTGACGGATCGCAGTTTGATTCAATCGGAGACCCGATTTACGATCCTTATCCGACAGGAGCAATAAGCGCAGGTTTCGACCTTGACGCAATAGCTGTCATCAATCAAAAAGAATAAACACATCAACAATCATCAATAATTTTTATTCTTTCTTTCCCATTTTATTCAAGTGTGCTATAAAGCGGCGGATTTTTCGCAGGAGGAGATGTGAGCAGCAGAAAAACAAAAGATCCGAGACTCGTTGCGAGTTCGCTGATTCAGGATGTTCTCGACCAGTCGTTTTTCGTGAACGAACTTTTGAATGACAGCCTTTCGGCTTTCGATTTTCCGAAGCGCCGCTTCATCACGGAGCTTGTCTACGGCACGGTGCGGCACTTGAGCCACCTTGACTACTGGATTTTAAAAGTGTTCAAAAAACCGCTCAAACGGATGGATAAAGAGCTGCTCGCCCTCATCAGAGTTTCGCTTTACCAGATTCTTTTCATGTCGAACCGTGAGGCTGCAACGATAGTTTTCGAGGCTGCCGAACTTGCAAAACGCTGCGGAAACGAGAAAACGGCGGGATTCGTAAACTTCATTCTGCGTGAAATACTGCGCACAAATCCGACACGAGAAAACATGGAAGCCGATTTCGGCGAAAGACACGACGAATTTCTGCAGACTTACTATTCAGTCCCGCAGTGGCTTTTCGACAGGATAAAAACTCAGGCTGAAACTGTCGGTCAGGATATCGAAGATTATCTCAAAATCGTGAACAAGCCGCTAGGAATCACGCTCAGGATCGAAGGAAATGAGGAAGCGCGGCAGAAACTCATCGAAAAGCTCGTTGAAAAAGGGGCTACAGCGACTCCGGCAGCTCTCAGCAGATACGGAATCTATACGAATAAAGCGGTCAACTTCTCGATGCTCAAAGGTTTTGACAACATTTTCATTCAGGATGAATCAAGTCAGCTTTCAGTTCTCGAAATGGATATAAAACCGGGTGACAAAATTCTGGATATGTGCGCGGCCCCAGGCGGAAAGACCCTTTTCGCTTCGTATTTAACCGGTGAAAAAGGCTTCGTCACGGCAGCCGACGTCAACGGAAACCGCCTCAATCTTTTAGCCGACGTAATCATCCAGCACGGCAAGAAAAATATCGAAATGAAGCTCCACGACGCGACAAAAGACAACCCCGACTGGCACAACAAATATGACAAAGTTCTTCTTGACGCACCCTGCAGCGCGCTCGGAACAATAAGGCGTCACCCCGAAATAAAGTGGATAAAAAATAACGATGATCCCGTAAAAATGGCGGCAGTTTCGGGAAAAATCCTCGAAAGAGCGGGAAAATACCTCAAAAAAGACGGCATTCTCGTTTTTTCCGTCTGCACTTTCACGAAAGAGGAAACCCTTGAACAGATCAAGGCATTCTCGGCTCATCACCCCGAATTTTCTGTCGAAAAATCGTATTTCACCGTCACCGGTCCTGACGACAATAGAGACATATTTTTCATCTGCAGAATGAGGAAAATAAAATGATCAAAATCGCTCCTTCGATCCTTTCAGCCGATTTCTTGAAACTTGCCGACGAAATAAAGTCAATCGAGACAAGCGGCGCCGATCTTGTTCATCTCGACATAATGGACGGTCACTTCGTTCCGAACATCACTTTCGGCCCGATGATAGTGAAGCAGATACGCCCTCTCGTGAAACTTCCTTTTGACGCGCATCTCATGATCTCGAACCCGACGCAGTTCATTCCCCAGTTTGCAGACGCGGGATGCGAAATGATAACGGTCCACGCCGAGACGGAGCAGCATCTCCACCGCACTCTGCAGTTCATAAAAAAGCTCGGTCTCAAGGCGGGAGTTTCGGTAAATCCGCACACGCCTATCGATTTTCTTCCCTATGTAGGAGATTTGTGCGATCTTTTTCTAGTCATGAGCGTAAATCCGGGTTTCGGCGGTCAGGAATACATCAAAAGCGCTTCTGAAAAGATCAGCAAGGCAGCTGAAATCCGCGAAAAATACGGTTTCAACTACGAAATTTCAGTCGACGGCGGCGTAAATGCAAAAACCCTGCCTGAAGTAATCAAAGCCGGAACAGATATAGCCGTCATGGGATCGTACTTCTTCGGCAAACCGCTTGAAGAACGCGCCGAACTCGTAAAAAACGCGAAAAATCTGTAAAACAGGAGATTTAAAATGAAAAAGTTTTTTGTGATTTTGACTCTTTTTACCGCTTTGATTTTTGTCGTCAGCTGCGGCGGGGGCAACAGTTCCACAGCAAGTATCGGTGAACTCGGTGGAAAATGCTACGCTAATCACACCTGCGACAGAGACTTAATCTGCGATGTTGACAACAATGTCTGCGTTGAAGATCCGGAACATCCGATTGATGATTCCGATAGAACAGATTCAGGCAGTGACGGAGAATCTGATACCGGCTCTGATTATGACGGTGGCGATTCTGCTCCAGACAACAGTAATACAACTAATGACGGTGGCGATACAACTCCCGACGGCGGAGATACCGCACCGGATAACGGTGACACTGCACTTGACAACGATTCCGGTGATACCGCTCCTGACGGCGGTGATACGGAACCGGACAATGATTATCCTCAGACTCCGTGCAATCCGAATCCGTGCAAACATATTGAAAACTCAACAGGTGATTGCTACGTAAACAGCAACTATTCTTCTTATGTTTGCGGCTGCAGGAACGGATACTATTTTGACGGTGCAGGCTGTACCCAAAATTCATCGGATCTTAAAGAATGCAGTCCGACAAGCGCAACTCCGTGTTTAGATTCTGCAACCGGTTTAGTTTGGTCTGGACAATCAACAGAAAAAATGCACTGGGCAGATGCAGTCAACTATTGCAAGAACCTGAATGAAGGAGGCTTCAGCGACTGGCGGCTTCCGAGTCTTGCCGTGCTTAGAACACTTGTTCAAAATTGCTATAATTCAAACGGCTGCACCGGTGACACTGATGGGAAATACAGCAAATTCGGCGACATCGTTTTCTTCTGGTCTTCTTCCGGCGGAAGTTCTGAAGCCAAAGGCGTTTATTTTTATAATGCCGCGTCTCAATCAAAAAGTGTTGATGAAAGTTTCGATGCCCGCTGTGTTCGCCGCGAAGGTTCAGAAACAAGGCTTGTAAACTGCCTGGGACCGCAACATTCTGAATGGAACACGGTTTCAGAAATAACACAGACTTGGGATTGGGATCAAATGTGGATTCCTTCTTCAAATGGCAAATACAATAAGGAGTCTAGCACGACAGAGTGCAGGTTTAAGTGTGAAGAAAATTATTTCTGGGATTCTTCAAAACAGCGATGTTTAAATCCGTGTGATCCAGACATGTGCGGTCACGGAAAATGTACTGCAACAAGTGCAACAAAATATACATGTGAATGTTATGCCGGTTATTTTCAGGAGGATTCAGACAAAAAATGTGTAAATCCGTGTAATACCAATCCCTGCGATTCACTTACGGCTTTAACTAATAAGGCATGCGTTGCTTATAATTTCGAAGAATATTCCTGCAGAGGCACAGATCCTGAAACTAATCTCAGTTGGTCGGCAAAGCCTCAGGACGAAAGAATTTGGGAAAATGCAGTTTCTTACTGTGAAGAGTTGAATGAAGGTAGCCACTATGATTGGCATCTGCCGAATATTGATGAGCTCAAAACTCTTTTGATAAATGCCGACAAAGTGCACAACAACTGTCAGGTCAGCGAAGACAATAATTGTGTCTCTAAGGAAGATTGCTGGAGTTGTAAAACATGCTCCCAGACAAGTAACAGTGACTATAACGATAATTACGTTTGTTCAGACTCCACATTCTACGATGACGGCAGATACAGCAAATTCGGGGATAGCGAAATGTTCTACTCTTCCTCTACGCTCTCAGATTCTACAAATTTCGCATGGAGCGTGTTTTTCGGCTACGGCTCTGTGGGATACTACTATAAGCCTTATCGAGGTGGTGATAGTTATAGACCTGTCAGGTGTGTAAGATGTGAAAAAAAGAACTATTTTTTTAATTCTACTTCAGGTAAATGTGTAAATCCATGTGATCCGAATCCATGTGAAGATAATAGTTGTATTGCTTATAGTTCCGACGGATATTTCTGCGGTGCTACAGGCACAGATACTGAAACAAATCTCACTTGGTCAGCGAGATCATCAAGCCTTATGAGTTGGAACGATGCTGTTTCATACTGTAACAACCTGACGGAAGAGGGGTATTCCAACTGGCACCTGCCGACAATCAGCGAGCTGAGAACTCTTATTCAAAACTGTTATCGCACGAAAACAGGCGGCACTTGCGGTGTTTCAACAAGTTGTTTGTCAAGCAGTTGTTGGACAGAAAGTACTTGTGAATGTTTATACGATCCGAATGTCAGACACAGCAAATTTGGCGATACCGGTAATTTATGGTCTTCCTCTACTCTTTCAGATAATACAGCATGGCACGTGGAATTCGGCTCTGGGGACATAAACTACCAAGCGAAGAATCACATTAATGATTATGTCCGTTGTGTGAAATGTAAAGACAATTATTTCTGGGATTCTTCAACAAGTAAGTGCGTAAATCCGTGTGATGCAAATCCCTGTGATTCACTTACGGCTTTAACTAATAAGAATTGCTTTTCTTATACTTTCGAAAAATATTCCTGCAACGGCACAGATACTGAAACAAATCTCACTTGGTCAGCGAGGACGTCAAGTACTACGAAGACCTGGGGCAGTGCAAAATCTTACTGTGACAACCTGACAGAAGACGGTTATTCCGACTGGCGCCTGCCGACAATTGATGAACTCAAGACACTTCTAATAGCAAGCAGAGTCTCTGCAAATTGTCAGGTTTCCGAAACAAACAACTGCTTGTCATACTCCAGCTGCTGGAGCTGTTCGACCTGTACACAGACAGGCACACAGTCGTCAAGCGGAACTGGTTGTCAGTCTTCAGGGACATCTTATAGTGATGGCAGATACAGCAAATTCGGCGAAACAGGACATTTCTGGTCGTCTTCTACTCAATCAAATGATACAGATAACGCATGGCGCGTGGATTTCAACTACGGGACCGTGGGTTTCGCCAGTAAGTCGTCAGGCAATTACTATGTTCGTTGTGTCAGGTAGTGCTTCGACTCCAACGACCACTTAGGAACCGTCTCAGCAACCATTTTCCGGTCATTGATCTTCATTTTCAATTTCTAAGGTCGCAATTTGCGACTTTGAACGCGGTTTCGGCGGCCAAGAATACATAAAAAGCGCATCCGAAAAAATCAGAAAAGTTGCCGAGATCCGCGAAAAATACGGCTTTAACTACGAAATTTCAGTCGACGGCGGCGTAAACGCTAAAACCCTGCCTGAAGTCATCAAAGCAGGAGCAGACATCGCCGTAATGGGATCGTATTTCTTTGGCAAACCGCTTGAAGAACGCGCAGAACTCGTCAGAAACGCGAAAAATCTGTAAAAAAATGAGCGAATCGTAAAATGAAAATCAAAAAATAAGAAAAGCAGGATATTGACGGATTCACCGATGTCGTTCAAGGTGTCGCTCAAGACGTCGTAATAAGTAATGAAAATGTCGCCAAATGTCGTAATAAACAGACAACAATCCGCAACACAATTAGTTTTGGAGACTTAAAATGAGAAAAGCCCTATTTTTGGAAGTTATTACTCTGCTCGCGCTCGTTGCTTGTAATAAACAACTGCAGTGGTAGCGTGTATTTCTACGATAAGTGGAACCATTACGATGTTCGTTGTGTCAGGTAGTGCTTAAACAGGCTCAGCAACCAAGCCCTCTCCGGTCGTAAACGACCACCTCTCCCAGAGTGAGAGGCAAGTTCACAAATTCCGCATAATTTTTCAATCAAAGATTTGTTTTAAGAATCTTTTTCTTTCCCTTCCAAATAGTTGTTTTTATCCGCGATTTCTTTCGCATTTTTACTGCTTATAGTTTTTGCGCCGCGTTTTTCCAAAGATTTTCTCGCATCCAGAGCTACTTCCGCGCCAGAAACGGCAACCTGTGCACTTTGTTCAAGATTTTCCGGATTTTCGTTTTTAGAAATTTCAGTCGCAGAAACTTCCGCGAGCATATTCAGAATCAATTCGACATTTGTCATGTTGTCACGCAGATTTTCTTTTTTCAAACCTTTGAAATCCTTGTATTCTTTCGCACTCATTCCAGCCCATGTGCGGTACATTAGATCGGTCAGCATTGCATATTCCCGTCCTGCCTTCACTCCGGATCTGTCCCATTCATCAGTCAGAGCTTTCCGAACTTCGATTGATTTCAGCCTTTGATTGATCCAGCTTTCACTATAACCAAGATTACGGTAAAACCTGATTGCCCGATCTATCGCAAGTTCAGGATCCGCAGCTTCATCTATAATTTCGCTACCGACTTTTGAAAGCCAGATCTTAAACGGTTCTGCTTTTTTGCTCGGAATTGACTGAATCAGCCTTAAAATCTGCTCTACATCACCGACATCTGTTAAGCGCATTTTGCCGTCTGCAGCAGGCATTTTCAAAGCGTGACAATTTGTCACGGTTTCATTCCCCTCTTCTTTTAAACGCTGTTTCAGCTTGCGCCAATACGCAAAAGAATCGGCACTTTCCGTCAGCACGGCAATCACATCCACGATAGAAAAATACCATTTTTCATTCTCTGAATCCCATGCTGCTCTCACCTGGCTGTCGCCGAAAAACTGTGTTTTGCTCTGCAAAGCATGATTTGTGTTAATTTCTTCCATTTCCGCCTCTTCTTTAATAATAAAATAAACTAAAACACAAAAATATAATAGAAAATTTATTTTAAATGTCAAAACATTTTTAACTATAAATTTATATTGTGCAAAAGCTAACACAAACAATAGTTACAACTGAGTGTAATAGTAAAATCCGGAAGTTCTGTTCAAGGTCGCTGCGACCTTAAAAATCCTTCCACAATTCTCCACGCTTTCTTGCATTAAAAAGATATTCATATATAAAACCTGCGTGTTTTCGTGTTGTCTGAAACAGGAGAAGAAAAATGAGATGTCCCGATTATGTAACCAAGGAATTTATAGCGCATGTCATCAGAGAGGATCTGGGGCGCGGCGATGTCACGACAAACTTTGTCTGCGATGAACCGCGCAACGGCAGAGCTTTTATAAAGGCAAAAAGCGACCTTGTTCTTTGCGGAATCGACCTTGCGGCTTATGTCTTCAAATTCATCGACGAAGATCTTGATATCGAACTTCTTGCCGAAGACGGCGAAAAACTCTGCGCAGGCGAAAAAATAATGAACATTTCGGGAAACGCCGCTTCCATTCTGAAAGGAGAACGCACTGCACTCAACCTTCTGCAGAGACTGAGCGGGATAGCATCCCTCACTGCCGAATACGTCAAACAGATCGACAAATATTCGGAAACTAAGATCGCCGACACCCGCAAGACAACACCGGGACTAAGAACTCTCGAAAAATACGCTGTCAGAACGGGCGGCGGCAGCAATCACCGCTTCGGACTTGACGACGGCGTCATGATAAAAGACAACCACATCGTTCTTGCAGGCTCGATCACTCAGGCTGTCGAAAATGTCAGAAGCAGAATCCATCACCTTCTTAAAATCGAAGTCGAAACAACAAATCTGGACGAAGTAAAAGAAGCGCTTGCGGCAAAAGCTGATGTCATCATGCTCGACAACATGGATACAGACATGATGAGCGAAGCGATTTCCATCATCGGCGACAGTGCGAAAATCGAGATTTCGGGCGGCGTCACTCTTGAAAAAATCAACGAACTTTCAAAACTCGGAGCCGATTTCATTTCAGTCGGCGCTTTAACTCATTCCGCTGTTGCGAAAGATATAAACCTGACACTTGAAATAATGTGATAATAACTTGGAGAATGTTATGAAATTAAGATTTTTGATCCCTGTTTTTGCACTTCTTTTCCTTTTAAGCTGCGGAGACGACCCTATTTCTTCCGACGAATTTAACGATGAAGATCAGCAGGCAATCGAAAACGATGAAAATGTTCCGCATGATGATGAAAATTCCGCAGGCGGCAACGATTCTGACAGCAACACCGATACAACACACGATGACGCTGATTCGACCAATGATTCGGGTGATTCTCAATCCGGTAATGATGCCGACAATGCTGATTCGAATGACGATACCAGCGATTCCCAACCGGAAAACGACAGCGACAACGCCGATTCTGCCGATGATTCGGACAACAATGTTCCTGACAACAACGACACAACAGGCGATGATGACGCCGACACTTCCGACACTGCAAACGATACTGATGAGCAGGAAGATCATGACAATCCTGAAACCGATGAAGACAGCACAACGGATACCGACAGCGAACAGAACGATGCAGATCAGGATTCAGGCAGCGAAACCGAAGAAGAATTGACGGTTGAACTGCCTTACAACGAAGATCCTGTTGATTTAACGCTAACTCTCATTCCTAAAATCAACAAAATCGATGTTCTTCTGCTTGTCGATATCGGACACACTTCAATGTCAACGGCACACGACAATTTAAAGGCGAACAAAAATGATGTCATCAGCGGAATCCGCGCAAAAATTCCCGATTCAGCATTCGGACTTGTCAATTTCGGACTGTTCGGAGCAAATGTCTACGAGCTGGCTCAGCCGATCACAACAGACGCAAATCTGCTCAAAAACCAGATTGATGCTATAGTTCCGAAAACCTCAGGTACAGCAACAGATCTTAAAAAAAGATATCACACTCATGCCCTTTGGGAAGCGGCATCAGGAGAAGCTGACTACGAACAGGTAGCTCATAAAGTATCCGGAACGACACAATATTCAAGCATAAATATTCCGGCTGTAGACTGCAGCGGACAGGAAGGAACTATCGGCGGCGCATGCTTCAGAGAAGGATCGATGCCTCTTTTCATTATGGCAACGGACAACGCATTCAACGATCTCACCTATGACAATTTCGGCGAATGGAAACAGGGAGAACCGAAAACCAAACCAAAAGCCGCTGAAAAAATGAATGGAATAAACGCGAAATTCATCGGTTTTTCTCTGGCCACTTTATCAACATCCAAGTTGCCGCAAGATTTAGGCTATATCTCGGAGAATACAAACTCTCTGACCTTGTCAAACGAAAAATTCGTTATCTCGGAAACATCCGACAACTGGGCTACAAAAATTGCCGAAGCAGTCATAAATCTGAAGGAAAACATCAAACTCGAAGTTAAGGCGGAGATGAAGCATGTCGATAACGAATACAGTGTCGCAGACACAACAAGTTTTGTAAAATCTTTTTATCCGACAGCGGTACAGACAGTAAAAGCAGGAAGCGCGGCATCTTTCGACGTAACCTTTGAGAACAAAATCCATGAAAACAACGACTGCGCGCCGCATATTTTCTACATAACGGTTGAAGCTACAGGCGAAGGGCTCGTTCTCGACAGCCGTGACATCAAAATTGTCGTTCCCGGCAGAGAATGCACCGAATCACTCAAATAAGTAAAAAAATCAGATTTTTCGAGATATTTTCAAGTAACAACTAAACAGGAACTTTGATATTTTCAAGTACTGACGCGACAATTTTTTCTTTGGAAGTGCCCGAAACAAATGCCGAATTGTCGAGGATCAGCCTGTGTGCAAGAGTCGGAACCGCGTTTGAGAGAATATCGTCGGGAATCACAAAATCGCGCCCGTCGAATGCTGCAGTTGCCTGAGCCGCCTTCATAAGTGAAAGCGCACCTCTAGGACTTGCTCCGAGTTTTACGTTCGGAGCGTTTCTCGTTGAATCAACCAGTTTGATCATGAAATATTTGAGTTCGTCGCTCACCTTGATTTCTTCGACTGCATGTATCGCTTCGCACGCCTTTTCAAAAGAGACTGCAGGTTTAAGCTCTTCAAGCGCAGTCACAAAACCGCGACCGTTCAAAATCTCCATTTCGGCTTCTGCTGAAACGTATCCGAGCGAAAGTTTCATAGAAAAACGGTCCATCTGCGATTCGGGAAGAGCGTAAGTACCTTTCGATTCGATGTTGTTCTGCGTCGCAATGACGAAAAACGGCTTGTCAAGAACGAACTGGCCGGCATCTGTGCTTACCTGCCCTTCTCCCATCGCTTCAAGCATAGCGGACTGGGTTCGCGGAGAAGCGCGGTTGATTTCGTCGGCAAGGATCATATTGGCAAAAACAGGGCCTTTTTTAAACTCAAAAGCGGAAGTTTTCGGATTGAAAATCGAAACTCCTGTGATATCGGAAGGCATCAGATCGGGAGTAAACTGGATGCGGCTGAACTTCATGCCTAGCGACTTGGCAAGCGCTTTTGCAAGCGTGGTTTTTCCCGTTCCCGGAACATCTTCAAGCAGCAGATGACCACCTGAAAAGAAAGCGCAGACAGTCTTCGTCAGGACGTTGTCGTGCCCTTTCACCAATTTGGCGACATTGTTTTTTACATCGTTTAAAATCTGCTGAAGTTCCTTTATTTCCATGTTCTCCTCCTGAAAAACCTCACCCCTTTTGTTCCCCTCTCCACAGTGGAGAGGGGTTAGAGGTGAGGTCAAATCGGCGCTATAATAACCGCACAAAATGGATTTTTCCAAAAAAAAGAGTAAAATCTTTTGTTTTTTTGTGTGTTTTAAGAGGTTGATATGAAAAGATTTTTTGTTTTGACAGCAGTTGTGGTTGTTTTTTCAATGCTTGTTTCATGCGGCGGCGGCAAATCCGATCCTGCGACTGACGGCGACAGCGAAACTCCGGATGAAGACGAAACAACCGATGAAGAGGGCGTTACCGACACAGACCTTACAGGCTCGGTTTTCTCAATGCCTAAAATAAATCCTTCCGGCAATATTCCGCTGAGTGCGGCAGTTCCTATGAAAACCGCAGGTGTTGCTAAAGTCACGGTTGAAGTTGCCGATATCGACGGAAAATCGGCTCCTTTCAAACGCGAATACACTGTTGCCGAAGATGCAGCGGAAAATGTTGAGATTCCCGTTTTAGGTCTTTTCCCCGCTCACAAAAACCAAGTTACAGTTGCAGCTGTTGACGCATCTGGAAAAGCAATCGACGAAAAAACTTTCGAGATAGCAACCAAGGCTCTTCCGAAAGACTTTCCGGCAATCGAAATGTCCGGCAAGATAGATTCAGGCTGGACGATGGTAAACTGGCTGCGCACTCCCCGTTCGAGAACTGAAATGAACGGTATAGCGCTTGACGAAGAGGGTCGCGTCCGCTGGTACAGTGACTTGGCATTTCCGGTATGTTTTCCGATAGTTATCAAAGACGACACCTTTTACTGCGGCGGCGGAGAAGGTGAAACCCACGTCACGAAATACGATTTCATGGGCTACGTTCTTGAAGATATTGACGTTGCTCCGCTCGGCTACAAAAACGTCCATCACGAAGTTTTCATAAAGCCTGACGGCAACTATCTCGTCGGTGTCGACAAAGCCGGCAGCGACTACATCGAAGACAGAGTAATAGAAATCAATCCCAGTGATCCGGCTAATCCGCAGCTTAGAAGCGTGTGGAACCTCAACGACACTTTGCCGGATGTTGCCGACCTTTTCATGGATATGCAGCCGACAAGTACCGAAATTCCGGGACAGACAAACAATCCGCTTCACCACAATGCCGCTTTTTACGATGAATCGGATGATTCGGTAATCATCGGTTCGCAGACTGCCGGTATTGTAAAACTGACTCATTCGGGCTATGTTAAATGGTATCTGGCCCCGCATCTTTTCGGTCTTATCGACGATGACAACAAAGACGGGAAAAGCGATTCATTCATGTCAAAATACGATCCGGCAAAACAGACGACATGGGTCGGCGACTATTCGCAGAAAGACGGAGACAGAGTCGTCGCAGGGGAAAAATATGTCAACGAAAGAACACCGATCAATGGAATTCCCTACAAAGTTTACTCCGATTTCGAGTTCAAATACTCTGAATTTTTCCTCACTCCGCTTGACAAAAACGGCAACGAAATCGAAGACTTGTCGGTAAAACAGGGCTTGATGCCGCACGAAGACTTCTCGTGGCCTTTCCGCGCCCACAATCCGACGATACTTAAAAACGGAAATCTGATGATTTTCGACAACGGACTCAGCAGAAACTTCGAATTTCCGCCTATTTCGATGTATCACTTCAGCCGCGTAGTCGAATACAAAATCGTTCCCGACAAAGACGGCTACGGCGGAACGATCCAGCAGATTTGGGAATATGTTCTTGAAAACGACCCGATGTGGTACTCGATGAGCCTTATCGTAAGCGGCGCAAACGAGCTTGAAAACGGCAACCGCCTCATAACTTCAGGCTCTCTGGGTTCATCGTTTATTCCGGAACTTTTCAGAAACCAGTACGGCGACGGTCCGGTCGGCGCTTTGATAATCGAAATCGACCCGAAGGATAATTCCGAGAAAAACAGAATAAAACTGGACAGATACATTGACGACGACTATCCGATAAACGAATTTTCGGCTTTCCGCGCTTACCGTTTCAACATTTCGGCATCACTTAAAAACAAATGAAAAAATTTTTGAAAACAGCAGCATTTTTTATTGTATTCCTCACTTTTTCCGCGCTTTCCGCAACTGAAGAGGACTCTATTTTTGCAACACAGCTCTACAATCAGGCTTATGCCCTTTTAAGCAGTGCAAAACCTCAGTGCAAAGAGCTGACGCAAAAAAACAAAACTCTTGCAAATGCCGTTTCGGAACTTTACAAAAAGGCGCAGGATAAGCGGAATACGGCTACGAATGTCTTTGCGAACGCCGATTATCTGCTTAAATTTCTGCAGGAGCGGATCGATGAAACATGCGGACTTGTTGAAATCGCAAATGAAGAATCTATCCGAATAATAATTGCACAGGAGTTTGACCAGCTTTTGTCACAGCACAAGCAATCGGCAAATTTTGAAGAGTTCATCGACAAAATTTTCGGTACTGAATACGCAAAATTCCTCTATCTGGTGACTTCGGTTTCATCACTTGAAAAGATGTACACCAAATGGGCGGCAAAAATGGTTGCCAATAGAAAAGATGTCAAAAAAATGATCTCGAACATCGCTGCGGCAAACACCGAGCTAAAACAAGAACTCACCGATTTCACAAAAACTTTCAAACTTTACTACAAAAAATAATTTTAACTGGAGGTTCACCATGAAAAAATTTTTGGCACTTATGCTTTTCGCACTCAGCACATTTCTTTTGGTTTCATGCGGCGGCGAGGAAGAAGTCAAATGTCAGTACGATCCGCAAATGAGCGATCTGATATGTCCTGATAAAAAGATCACTGTCTGTGCAACGGAAAGCGAAGACCAAGTGTGGATCAAAATTGACGACAAAAAATACAAATGCGACGGCGGTGTAGAAGATGACGGCTTCTGCGAAAATGTGATTGACAAACTTTACAACGAATGCCACAACAACGACTGATCTCTTTTTCTTATTTTTACGCCTCTGACAATTTAGACAGAAACAATTGATTTCATTGATTTTTTTCAAATTAAAAACTTCAAAAAGAACAAAATTATTGACTTTTTCTTCTATATCCATATACTTCCCGCGTTTTTTTTGACCCTTGTTATTGGAGGATTTAGGGTATGCTTGATAAAGAAAAAAAATCAGCTGTTATCGCTCAGTTCGCAACAAAAGAAGGCGACACAGGTTCGCCCGAAGTTCAGGTAGCTATTCTCACGGCCAGAATCAACGAGCTCACCGAACATTTTAAAACTCATCAGAAGGACAATCACTCAAGACTTGGTCTTCTCAAGATGGTTGGCAGAAGACAGAAACTTCTCAACTACATCAAGGGGAACAGTTTTGACAGATATACGGCACTTATTAAAGAACTCGGTTTGCGTAAGTAATCAATATTTTCCTTTCGCATATTTCCCGATTTTCAAAACAACATCTATTTTTCAACAAGAGGCATTATGAATCCAGTAAAAGAATCTATCGTTTTTAACGGCAAAGATTTATCAATAACTACAGGCCGTTACGCAAAACAGGCTGACGGCGCGATCTGGTGCAACTATGGCGGCACGGTAATTCTGGCAACAGTCGTTGCGGCAAAGGGCGATCCTGCGGCAGAAGGCGATTTCTTTCCGCTTACTGTTGACTACACCGAAAAATTTTACGCTGCAGGAAGATTCCCGGGCGGATTCCTCAAAAGAGAATCCCAGCCGAGCACTCAGGAAAAACTTACCTCACGTCTTATCGACAGACCGCTCAGACCGATGTTCGCAGACTGGTTCACCAATGAAACCCAGATTCTCGTAAACCTTCTGAGCTTTGATCCCAACTGCGATCCGCGTGTAATGTCGATCACGGCTGCTTCGGCTGCTCTTATGATTTCCGACATTCCTTTCAACGGTCCTGTTGCAGGATGCAGAGTTGTCAGAAAAGACGGCGAATTTATGATAAATCCGGCTGTCAGAGACGATGACGACTACGATATCGACATCACGGTCGCAGGAAACTACGACTCGATCGTCATGGTCGAAGGCGAATCGAAAGAAGTAAGCGAAGAAGATATGACCCGCGCAATCGAACTAGGTCACCAGGCAATTCAGCCGCTTCTTGAAATGCAGGACAAGCTTGCAAAACAGATAAATCCCGTAAAAAGAGCTGAAGTTGCAAAGGTAAAAGACGAAAATCTTGAAAAATTCGTTCACGAAACCTGCGAAGAAATAGTCAAAGAAGCTCTTTCAACGACTGAAAAACTCAAAAGATACGCTCTGCTGGACGAAGCTAAGGCTGAACTTGTAGAAAGAGTCACCAAAAAAATCGAAGAAGGCTCCGATTTCATGAACGCTGACGATCCGCAGCTTGTCATCACCCGCGCAAAAACTTTCTTCGACGATTACCTTAAATATGCTATGAGACATCAGATAATCACAGAAAACAGAAGAATCGACGGACGTGATCTCACTTCGATCAGACCGATCACGATCGACCTCGGCGTTCTTCCGATGACTCACGGCTCCGCTGTTTTCACACGCGGCGAAACCCAGTCGCTCGGCGTTTTAACTCTCGGAATCGGCAAAGACGAACAGAAAGTTGACACCGTTACCGAAGGTTCGAGCAAACGCTTCATGCTTCACTACAACTTCCCGCCTTTCTCAGTCGGCGAAGTAGCAAGACTCAAATCTCCGGGAAGACGTGAGCTCGGTCACGGAAACCTTGCTGAAAGAGCACTTTCCGCAATAATTCCGCCGAAAGAAGAATTCCCCTACACCGTAAGACTCGTTTCCGAAATCATGGAATCGAACGGTTCATCTTCTCAGGCAACAGTCTGCTCGGGTTCTCTGGCACTCATGGATGCGGGTGTTCCGGTTAAAAAACACGTCGCAGGAATCGCAATGGGACTTATTCAGGACGGCGAAGATTTCTACATTCTTTCCGATATTCTGGGTGACGAAGACCACCTCGGCGACATGGATTTCAAAGTCGCGGGTTCCAAAGACGGCATCACGGCGATCCAGATGGATATCAAAATCAAAGGCTTACCGAAAGAAGTTATGGAAAGAGCAATGCTTCAGGCGAAAGTCGGAAGAATGCACATCATCGGCGAAATGGAAAAGGCAATCGCTGCTCCGAGACCTGAACTCAGCCCGAACGCTCCGAAACTCTGCCAGATCAAAATCGATGTTGACAAGATTAAAGATCTCATCGGAACCGGCGGCAAAAACATCAAATCAATCGTTGAAGAGACTGGTGCCGATGTCGAAGTCGAGCAGGACGGAACTGTTACGATCGCAGCAAAGAATCAGGAAGTTCTCAACGCAACTCTCGCTCTCGTAAAATCGTTCACCGACGATGTCGAACTCGGCAAAGTTTATGAAGGCGAAATCACAAGAATTGAAGAATACGGCGCATTCGTAGAGCTCTGGAGAGGTACAACAGGTCTTCTCCACGTCAGCAAAATTTCTGATGAAAGAGTAGAAAACGTCAACGATTACCTGCACTTGGGTCAGAAAGTCAGAGTAATAGTCACCGAAATCGAACAGGGCGGCAAATTCAAACTCAGCATGAAACCCGGGGATTTCGATAAAGACTGGACAAAAGAAAGACCTGCAAGACCGCCGAGACCAAGAGACGATTCCAGAAACGGCGACCGCAGAGGCGGAGATCGCGGTGGCAGAGAAAACCACAAATAAAATTTCAATAAAATTCAAACTTGCTGAAGGCGCAGCTCTTCCCGAATACAAAACAGCGGGAGCAGCCGGTGCCGACGTCTGCTCAAACGAAAATTGTTTAATAAATCCGAATAGTTGGAAAATGGTTTCAACCGGACTTTTTCCTGAAATTCCAGAAAATTTCGAGATTCAGGTTCGAAGCCGCAGCGGACTTGCCGCAAAAAACGGCGTTTTCGTTCTCAATTCACCGGGAACAGTAGACAGCGACTACCGCGGCGAAATCAAAGTGATATTGGCCAATATGTCGGATAAGCCTTTTGAAATCAAAAAAGGCGACCGCATCGCCCAGCTTGTCGTAAGTCCTGTTCAACAGGCGGATTTCGAAACAGTTTCAGAGGTTTCGGAAACTGAAAGATCTGCCGGCGGTTTCGGAAGCACCGGAATAAGATAGTCCGGAATCAAACAAAAATACTTGACACATAAAACCTTTTGCGTATCATACTGCGCGGCAACGAGGTTGCGGGGTAGAGCAGCTGGTAGCTCGTCGGGCTCATAACCCGAAGGTCATTGGTTCAAATCCAATCCCCGCGACCATTTTTTTTGCCTTCTTTTGACTTTTTTTCACCAATGTTTCTTGATTTTTGAGCGGAGAACAGAATGAACAAAGAAGAAGTACTCATTTATCACAAGAACCCGAAACCGGGAAAACTCGAAGTCGTTCCATCCAAAGTCTGTGCAACTCAGGCTGATTTAGCAAAAGCCTACACGCCGGGAGTCGCCCTTCCCTGCCTTGAAATCAAGGATAACCCCGAAACGGTTTACGACTACACCGGAAAAGGAAATCTCGTTGGAGTCATCAGCGATGGAAGCGCGGTTTTGGGACTCGGAAACATCGGTGCGCTCGCAGGGAAACCGGTCATGGAAGGAAAAGCGCTTCTTTTCAAGCGTTTTGCAGGAATCGACGCATTCGACATCGAAATAGACGAACACGATCCCGATAAATTTGTTGAAATCGTGAAGTCGCTCGAGCCCACTTTCGGCGGCATAAACCTTGAAGACATCTCTTCTCCGCGCTGCTTCGAGATTGAAGAAAAGCTCAAAAAAGCGATGAACATCCCTGTTTTCCACGATGACCAGCACGGAACAGCTGTAATCTGCGCGGCGGGAGTTCTCAACGGGCTTGAAATCGCAGGCAAAAAACCCGAAAACTGCAAAGTCGTCATAACCGGAGCGGGTGCAGCCGGAGTCGCGATCGCAAAACATCTCATAAACTGCGGCGTAAAAAAGGAAAACGTCTTCGCTTACGACAAAGACGGTGTTCTTTTTGAAGGAAGAAAAGACGAACTTTCTGAATATCACCGCTTTTTGTACAGAAATACTGAAGCGAGATCACTTTCAGAACTTTTTGAAGGAGCAGACATCTACATCGGAGTCAGCATCAAAGGGCTCGTCAAAGCCGAAATGCTCAAAAAAATGGCACCGAATCCTGTCATTTTCCCGATGGCAAACCCCAATCCGGAAATTACCTACGAAGAAGTGAAAACCGCCCGTCCGGACGCGATAGTCGGCACAGGGCGCACAGATTTTCCGAATCAGGTGAACAATCTTCTGGGCTTCCCTGCAATTTTCAGAGGAGCACTTGATGTCAGAGCCCGCCAGATAACCGAAAAAATGAAAATGGCGGCTACACATGCACTGATAAAAGTGACAAAAATGCCGGTTCTGCCTGAAGTTCTCAAAGTTTACGGGCTTGACTCGCTTGAATACGGCAGAAACTACATCATCCCGAAACCCTTCGATCCGAGAGTTTTAGTCGAAGTCGCCTTCGCGGTAGCGCAAGCTGCTGTGGAAGAAGGTGTCAACCGCATCAATCTCAATCTTGAAGAATACCGGAAAAACCTTGAAGCAAGGTTTTTGAGCCGCGCCGAATCTTAACGGGATCACGAGATTCCGAGATCACGACGGCGCGAATCGAGATTTCGGAATCCCGGCAAGATTTGCGGCGCGCCGATAAAAAAGAATCTTGTTTTTCTCCTTTTTTTTCTTACAGACCACTTAATATCATATTAAGAGTAAGCTGTTCATTATTCGGCTTTTCGTTATCATTTCTCTGAACTGACTCACAAGTCCAGAAACCATTCTTTTTTCTTAGCGCAAGCGCATCATCTGTAAATAGATGATTTTTCTCTTCACAAACCTTTTGAAGTTGTAAAACATCTTTTTCCGGATGCAACAACCTTTGTTTAATAATCTCACAATCACCTAATTCAGTACCTATCCATCTACGCTTAAGCATTTGAGCTACAGCATATGTTGTTCCACTTCCTCCAAAAGGATCAAAGATCACATCTCCAGGATTAGTAGACATAGAAATAACCCTATCAAGAAGTTTAACAGAAAGTTCGTTGTATTTTCTGTTTTTACTATTTCTGTGACGTACTGGATAGATGTCGCTCCAAACATCAGAAACATTCACTCCTGCAGGATTCATTTTGGCCTTGTATCCACCATAATCTTTAAGTTCTCCGCCACAATGCCTACAAATCTGCATTGGGATTCTCTGATTATTAAACGTATTTGCCTTTGTACCTTTTATAAAAGAAATAAGACCATAGTGCGCCGGATAAAGACGAGATTGAATTGGAAGACTAAACTTCATATCTACCGCAATCCAATCCCAAAAGGTTAATTGTTTACTCAAATGACCTGCAATATAGACACACCACTTAGGAATATTGTAGATAAAGATCCTTCCACCCGGCTTAAGAATCCTAACACATTCATCTATCCATTGATAGGTCCAGTTTAAATAGTCAGAAGTTGTCAAATTATCATCCACGCCGGAATCATAAGTTTTGCCAAGATTAAACGGAGGATCAGCAAATACCATATCGACACAATTACTAGAAAGAGTATTTAAAACTTTTATGCAATCTTCATTATAAAGCTTTCCATATTCATTCTCAAAAAACGGAGCAACACTTGAGATATTCTCTTCCTCATCTGGGGAAAGTAATCCTGCAATACGAGAGATGTTTTCAAAAAAAGAGTTTTGATATTTTTCTGGAATTCTTCCAAGAGCAAGAGCAATCTCTAATTCTGTCATATTAAGAAAAGAAAGGACGCTATCCTGTAATTCACTTGGAATATAAGCACTATTCTGAAGCTCTTCAATCTGAGTTTTCTTTATATCGCGCTGACGGAAATACGCATACATCTCATCCAGTGAAATATTTTTCCGTTTTGCATGATTTATAAGCAAATCAAACACTGTAAAAAAGCGCATTTCAGTCCTCCGCGTAACTCATCGTCTGTAGACTTAAAGTCTGTATAAAATATATTTTATTGTATTTGAATGTCAATAGGAGAAATAACTATGAGTGACACTTTGAGGGAAATTTTTGGAAACAACATAAGAGAAATTCGTCTCTTGAAGCAATTGTCTCAAGAAGATCTAGCATATTTATGCGGACTTCATCGAACCTACATTTCTGATATTGAACGAGGAAACAGAAATGTCTCAATTGATAATATAGAAAAAATTGCAAAAGCCCTCGGCATTAAGCCATCTATTTTATTGGAGAAACACTAATGCGAGTCCTGAAAAAATTCACCTATATTTCGCCAAAGGCAAAAAACCTTATGCAAGCAAATGAACTGGCCAAACAAGCGTTCTCTGAAATTAAAGAAGCTATCCTCAAAAATTGCACTGACGATTCTGGAAAGTTCACGATCAACTCTTCTGAAAAAAACTGTAACGGTGTTGTACCAGTTAAAGAAGGAATATATCGTTATTTAGAAGAGTGTTGTGAATGGTTTAGAGAAAAACCCCTTGCATATTTTGAGAATGCTAAAAAAGGTGGCCCAATTGATGTTTATAAAGAATTTGGAGACAAAAATAATCCATTTAGTGTTGGACTTGAGTTTGAGACCGGTAATATATCTTCTGCTCACAGATCAATGAACAAACTTCTTCTGGGAATACAACACGAAGATCTTCAAATGGCGTTTTTAATTATGCCAATAAAAAAGTTAGCACATTACTTAACTGATCGAATTGCAAACTATGAGGAACTTGCTCCATATTTCCTCCTATTAGAAAATTTTCCTTTTGTTGTTTTCGGATTCGATGCAGACAATTATGATGAAAATAAGGAGACTACACCTCCTTTCCCCAAGGGCAAGGATGGCATGTCTCAACGTAACATTCGAAAGTGGCAAAATCATTAAGTTTAGAGCCGAAACTTTGATCCAATCTAAATATACATTATCTGAAGTTAAAATGGTCAGAACCAGCAACAAACAAAAAAACTCATATTTTTCCCAAAGTAGTTGTAAAATCGAAAATAATCTTTATTATTGCCCGTTTTTAGTTGATTGGAGGCAGTTATGACTGAAGAAAAACATTCGTGTGAAAGTTGCACAAGCACTACCTGCAGTGCTAAAAAAAGAATGGAAAACGAAAACGACGAGCAGTTTCTTGCCAGACAGGAGATCAAAAAGAATCTCTGCAAAATCAAAAACAAGATTCTCGTCATGTCGGGCAAAGGCGGTGTCGGCAAAAGTTCCGTTGCTGTAAACATTGCGATGGCTCTCGCAATGGACGGCAAGACTGTCGGTCTTCTCGATATCGACCTGCACGGACCGAGCATTCCGACTATGTTCGGGCTCAAAGACGGCAGAATAAATGTCGAAAACAACAAATTCCAGCCGATAACTTTCGGTGCGCTTAAAATCATGTCGGTCGGCTTTTTCCTTCAGGAATCGGACGATGCGATAATCTGGAGAGGACCTATCAAACACGGAATGATCCAGCAGTTCTTCAAAGACGTAGACTGGGGCACCCTGGATTATCTCGTAATCGATTCGCCTCCCGGAACCGGCGACGAGCTTCTTTCGCTCATCAACACCGTTGAAGATCTCACCGGCGCAGTCCTCGTTACGACTCCTCAGGAAGTCGCTGCAGCTGATGTCAGAAAGTCTGTCAACTTCTGCGAAAAAGCACGCATCAAAGTTCTCGGAATAGTTGAAAATATGAGCGGTTTTGTCTGCCCTCACTGCGGAAAGGTCACCGAGATCTTCAAAGCAGCGGGTGCCGGAAAACAGATTGCCGAAAAATTCAACCTGAAACTGCTCGGAAAAATACCGCTTGATCCCGCTGTAGGCGATTCAGGCGACTCCGGACTTCCGCTTGTCTATGCGCACAGCGAAAGCCCGACTGCAAAAGAGTTCGAATCTGTCACAAGGCAGATCGAGGATATTTGTGAAATTTAATTGATGGAGAATGTCTCATGAAAAAGATTTTTATGCTGATTTTGGCACTTTTTGCTTTGATTTCGTGCGGAGAAAAAACTTCTGCAAACAGCGAGGCAACGGCCAGTAGTCAGATAAAAAAACGAGACATCCTCAATGTAACAGCCAGTATTCCGCCGCAGGCTTTCATCATAAAGTCTGTCGGCAAAGATAAAGTCAAAGTCAACGTCATGCTGCCGCCGTCATCGGCCCCCGAAACTTACGAACCTGGTCCGCAAAAAATGGCAGATCTCAAAGATTCGACCGTTTACTTCAAAGGCGGGCTTCCCTTCGAAGGTTTCTTCCTTGAACGCCTGGCTAAAGACTACAAAAATGTCCGTTTCGCAGACATGATGAAAGGGATAAACTTCCGCAAAATGGAAGGACATTTCCATCCTCACCATCACTGCGACAAAGCCTGTGCCGAGGGCTGTGCAGACTGCAAATGCGGCTGCAAGGAAGGCAAGGAATGCGGATGCAAACACGGCGAAAAACTTGAAAAAGAAGAATGCGGCGAAGATGCATGTGCTCTTCCGGAACTTGATGCTCCGTCAGAAAACCACGAACACAAGCACTGCGGCAAAGCATGCGCCGAAGCATGTGCCGACTGCAAATGCGGCTGCAAGGAAGGCAAAGAGTGCGCTTGTCACCACGGTGAGAAAGGCTGCTGCGGTGGAGACAAAGGCTGCGAAGGCTGCGAAAACTGCAAGTGCGGATGCAAAGACGGCAAGGGCTGTGACTGCAAAGACGGTAAAGGCTGTGCCGACTGCAAATGCGGTTGCAAAGAAGGCAAAGAGTGTGCTTGTCACCACGGTGAAAAAGGCTGCTGCGGTGGAGACAAAGGCTGCGAAGGCTGCGAAAACTGCAAGTGCGGATGTAAAGACGGCAAGGGCTGCGACTGCAAAGACGGTAAAGGTTGTGCCGACTGTAAATGCGGTTGCAAAGAAGGCAAAGAGTGTGCTTGTCACCACGGCGACAAAGGCTGCTGCGGTGGAGACAAAGGCTGCGAAGGCTGCGAAAAAGGTTGCTGCCATCACGGAAAACCGCCGTTCCCGCCGATGCCGGGACATTTCCCCGAAATGCACGATCCGCATGTATGGCTCGATCCGATGAACCTTCTCGTTATGACCGACAACACCGTTGCCGAGCTTTCCGAAGTCGATCCTGAAAATGCGGCGTTCTACCGCGAAAACGGCGAAGCACTGAAAGCCGAGATCAAAAAAGTGAACGATGAAGTTGCAGCTCAGCTTAAAGATGTTGAAGGAAAAAGTTTTGTAGTCCACCACCCCGCTTTCGGATATTTTGCAGAAAGATTCGGTCTCAAACAGGTTCCGCTTGAAATCGAAGGAAAGGAACCGGGCGCAGTAGACATGGCGAAAGTTGTTGATTTTATCAAGAAAAACAACGCAAAAGCGGTATTTATGCAGGCGCAGATCCCCGATTCCGTCATTAAATCGGTGGCAGAAGAGACGAAAGTCCGCGTTATTACTCTTGATCCTTTGAAGGAAAATGTTCTCGAAAATATCAGAGAGACCGCTAGTGAGATAAAAGGAGCTTTGGTTGATGAAAAGTAGTAATTTTGCTAAAAAAATTCTGTTTATTCCTCTGTTTTCGGCACTTGCTTTGTTTGTTGCATGCGGCAGCTCGGATAAAGAAGAAGATACGACTGACAGCGGCGTAGTTTCGGATGAAGATTCAACCGATGATGCAGAGCCCTCCGGCGACACCGATTCGGAACCGACTGAAGAAACCGATACGGCGACTGATGACAATTCAACCGATGATTCGGATGAACCTGCGGGAGATACAGATTCCGACACCGAACCTGAACCTACCGACGAACCTGATCCGGAATTTGAACAAAATTCGGAAGGCTGCACGATGATCGAAGTCCCGAAAATAACGATGGGCGGTGCTTACGCCGACGAAATCAACGGCTATTTGTCTCCGGCTATGGGCGGGAACGCTATCGACATCATCAGAATTTACCTGTTAGGTGACATCAAAGAAGGAACATACGAGCTCGGAACCGGTCTCAACGAAACTTACATGAACTGCGAGCAGTGCGTTTCGGTCTGGATTGATGCAGAATTAGGGGTTGCAGATGAATACTATTTCCAGACTCACGGAACTATGACGATAACGGAAGTCAAGGATGTCGAAGGTATAAACAGAACAGTCGGCAGAATCAGAAACCTTATTCTGAAACAGGCAGAAACAGACGAATATATGTCCGATTTTACACTTATTCCCGACGGCAAGTGCATTGCTGCAGAAATAGTCGAATGGGATACGACGAACACTCCCAACAATTCAGGCGATTAGTCTCAACAGTTTGAAATCATGAGCTTTTTTCTTATTTTTCTTTTCATTTTTTCGTTACAGACGCTCTCTGACAGCGACAATTTCTATCTCATTTTTGAAAGCTCGGACGAAAACCCGACTTTTTCATCGTATCGCCTGAACAACCCCGAAAGAATCATTTTCGAAGCAAGCGGAACTTTCAAAGACACCGATATTGCAGAGTTGCCTGAAATGGTGAAATCTGTCGAAAAAAGCGTTTCGGGCGGAATGACGCGATTCATATTTTTTGTTGAATCCGGAGCTCAGTACACTTTTTTCAACCGCAAAGGAACAATAATCATGGGCTTAAGCCGGACACTTTTTCTCGACGATGAAAATTTTGACTCGATTATAGCGAAATTCGCGGAAAAAAGAGAAGCAGAACGGCTGGCACTTGCTGAAAAAGAGCGGAAAATCGAAGAAGAACGCTTAGCTGAAGAAAACAGACGGCTTGAAGAAGAAAAACGGCTTGCTGAACTCAAAAAAGCGGAAGAAGAGAAGCGACTTGCTGAGGAAAAACGCATAGCCGAAGAAAAGAGATTTGCCGAACTTCAAAAAGCCGAGGAAGAAAAGCGGATTGCCGAAGAGAAACGTGTCGCAGAACTTAAAAAAGCTGAAGAAGAAAAGCGCCGCCTCGCAGAGAAAAGAGAGGCCGAACTTGTCAATTCTCTTATGAACGAACTTGCTGAAGAAGAACATTTAGCCGAAGAAAAACGGATCGCGGAACTCAAAAAAGCTGAGGAAGAAAGACGGATCGCCGAGGAAAAACGCTTGGCTGAAGAAAAGAGAATTGCTGAAGAGAAACGGATCGCGGAGCTCAAAAAAGCGGAAGAAGAAAAACGTTTGGCCGAGGAAAAACGCATAGCTGAAGAAAAGAGGCTTGAGGAGCTCAAAAAAGCCGAAGAAGAGAAACGTTTAGCCGAAGAAAAGCGGCTTGCCGAGCTCAAAAAAGCGGAAGAAGAAAAACGGCTTGCCGAGCTTCAGAAAGCCGAAGAAGAGAAACGTCTGGCTGAACGCAAAAAAGCGGTCAGATCGGAAGACGGTGAAATACGCCAGCTTAAAGTCGTAAAAGCTGAAAAAGAACCGACTCTGAGCGAAAAACTGCCCGATCTTCCAGTCACAAAGCTGGCAAAGAAAGGAAAGCTGAAAAACATTTTCTTCAGAAAATTCCCGGAATTCAGCCGGATAACGATAGAACTTGACGGCGAAGTTGACTATCAGTTCAGGGAAATAACCGGCGGATTCGTCATCGACGTTCATAACTTCGACAAAATTCCTCAGTATTTGCTTAACATTATCGATACACGAGCTTTCAAGGCCGAGGTTTCATACATTTATCCGAAAAAAGTGGACGGTGTTTTGAAAATCTACATAAAAACCGATCCGGGAATGGCTGTCAGGAAGAGCAAAGACAAAAAATATGTCAACTTTGACTTTTTCAAGCCGACAATCGAATAAAAAAACAACCGTTCTCCCCTATTTTATTGCCAAATTCTTTGCACTTTTTTCATAAATCTTTAAAATATTGCGATTTTGAGATGAAATCTCGATTTGATAAATATTTCGGAGGAGAAAAAAATGGCAGTTCAAAAAGGTGACAAAGTGGCGATCCACTACATCGGACGCTTGAAAGACGGAAGCGAATTCGACAATTCCTACGAAAACGGCGAACCGATAAAGTTCGAAGTCGGCGGCGGAATGGTCATCCCGGGCTTTGAAGACGGCGTTATCGGAATGGAAATCGGCGACAAAAAAACGATTGTAATCCCGCCGGAACAGGCTTACGGCGAAAGAGACGAGCGTTATGTATTTGAAGTCGGCAAAGGGGAATTCCCGAAAGACGCGGACATTCACGTAGGAGCGATTTTCCAGATGCAGGGCGAACACGGTGAAGTTATTCCGGTTGTGATTTCGAAAATCGAAGGAGACACCGTTTCTCTTGATGCGAACCATCCGCTTGCAGGAAAAGAACTTACTTTTGAGATGGAACTCGTCGCAACAGGCGTTGAAATCCCTCACCATCACTGCGGATGCGGCTGTGAAGAGTGCGGAGACGACTGTGACGACCACGACTGCGGAGACGACTGCGGTTGCGGCTGCGGACATCATCACTAATTTTTGAATATTTTACGGAGGTTTTTTTATGAACGCTGCTTCTATTTTAGCTGTCGCGCTTCTTGTTGCCGGTGTCGTTGCTGCCGGAGTAATCGTTTGGAAATACGTCAAAGATCTTCATGAATCGCCCCGCGACATGTGGATCCTTTTCGGATACATGGTAATTCAGTACATCGCCTACGCTGCGATGAACCCGGTCCTTACGCTGTGGCTTTCAGCTGACTGCGGGCTCAGCGACCAGATGGCTGGAAACGTCATTATGATATGGTCGATCCTGCTTTCATGCATCGGTATGGTCGCAGGTGCTCTCGTTGACACTATCGGCGTAAGAAAAGTTATGTTCCTGAGTGTTGTTTTCCTTTTCCTTTCGAGACTTGCGATGACTTTCATCACCAATCCGGTGATTGTTTTCATCGTCGGTTTCATTCCGTTCGCACTCGGTTTCGCACTTGTTTCACCCGTTATCTCGGTTTCGATCAAAAGATATACGACTAAAGAGGGCGCAGCTTTAGGCTTCGGTCTTTTCTATGTCATCATGAATGCAGCTTACGCTGTCGGCGGCTGGCTCATTGACTTTGTCAGAGACACTTTCGCAGAGAGAGACGCGGCAGGCAAGATCATCAACGAAAATGCCGGTATCGATCTCGCTGGAATCCATCTTTCAAGTTACCAGATGCTCTTCCTCATCGCTGTAGGACTTACTATTCTCGGCGCTCTCGTAATCATGTTCATCCGTGACGGTATCGAAGTTGTAGAAGAAACAGACGAATCGGGCAAAACCACTTCCAAAATCATCAAAAAACCCGTCGAACAGCACGGAAGCGGCCTTCAGGCTGTCAAAGGTGCAGCAGTTTCAATGGGCAAGAAGATAGGCGGAGCTGTAAAAGAAAACTACTTCTGGATCTTCATCGGTATTTTGACGATTACCCTTTTCGTCAGATTCGTATTCTTCCACCTTCACTACACTTTCCCGAAATACGGAATCAGAGTTCTGGGCGAAGGCGCGAAAATCGGATCTATCTACGGCGTTTTGAACCCCGTTCTCATTATTTATCTCACTCCGCTTGTTGCAGCTTTCACGAGAAAGACGAAATCTTACAAAATGCTCGTCATCGGCTCGCTCGTTTCGGCTGCAAGCTGCTTTATCGCAGTTCTTCCGGGCACGATGTTCTCTTTCCTCAACGACTCAGTTTTGAGTGAAATCATCTTCATCAAATGGCTCGGAATCGCTCCAGATATGAACGCGCTTCAGGACTTCTTCGCTCAAAATCCGCTTTCGATGCAGTACTGGTCTCTCATTTTCTTCTTCATCATCTTCACGATCGGCGAATCGATCTGGTCACCGAGACTTATGCAGTTCACGGCTGAAATCGCGCCGAAGGGAAAAGAGGGAACCTACATTTCGCTTTCGGTTCTTCCTTTCTTCTTCGCAAAGTTCTTCGTTGCTCCGCTTTCGGGCTGGCTCGTAAGCTCCTACGTTCCGCTTGACGAAGCAGGCAAAATCGCTTCCAGCTATCCGAACCACCATATGGTTTGGGTAATAATCGGCGGCATGGCACTTATCACGCCGCTCGGACTTTTGATTTTGAGACCTTTCTTCAAAAAACACATAAAAGAAGCGTAAATGAATAGAATTGTTCTTGTCATAGACGACGAAGAATCGATACTCACTTCGCTCAAATTCCTGCTCGGCAATTCTGGCTACACCGTCATGACTGCGGCATCAGCCACCGAAGGGCTTAAAATCATTAAGGAACTTGAGCACGAACTTTCGGTAATCGTTACTGACCTTTTTCTTCCCGGCGGGTTTGACGGTTTTGACATAATCGAAGCGGTAAAAGATTTGGGAACCCAGATCCCGATAATCATGATAACCGCTTTCGGCAATGTCGAGACCGCCGTCAGGGCAATGCAGAACGGCGCTTTTACCTTTCTTACCAAGCCGGTTGACATAAAAGTTCTTCTTGAACAGATGAACAAGGCTGTCGAAGTCGGCAATCTTATGAAGGAAAACGTCAGGCTGAAAAAGGAAAACCTCGATATTTCGGCTGATAAATACCGCATAATTTTCCAAAGCGAGGCAATGGAAAAACTTCTCAAAAACGCTGCGGAAATAGCGAAAACCGACGAAACCGTCCTCATTACCGGCGAAAGCGGAACCGGAAAAGAGCTCGTAGCCCGCTTCGTACTGCGAGAAAGCAAGCGTTCAGGCGGTCCTTTCATGGCTTTCAACGCCGCTGCAGTTAACGAATCGCTGATGGAATCGGAACTTTTCGGCTACAAAAAAGGGGCTTTCACCGGAGCTGACAAGAACTCGCCAGGATATATCGGCACAGCTGAAGGGGGAACGCTTTTCATTGACGAAATCGGCGATATGCCGCCGAGTCTGCAGACCAAGCTTCTCCGTTTCCTAGAGTCGAGAGAATATCTTCCGGTCGGAAGTTCGACTCCGCTCCACGCAAATGTCAGAATAATCGCCGCGACGAACAAAAACCTCGAAAAAGAGGCTGAAAAAGGAAATTTCAGGAAGGATCTCTACTACAGACTGAGCACTTTCATCCTTCATATACCGCCTTTAAGAGAGCGAAAAGAGGATATTCCTCTGCTTGTCCAGCATTTTGTCGAAAAAGCTTCTCTCGAATTTGCAAAAGAGGTCGTTTATCCCGATCACGAAATGATAAAGGAGCTTGTCAAACAGGAGTGGAAAGGCAATGTGCGGGAACTCAAGAGCTATGTCAGCCGCTTTGTTCTGACAGGTTCTGGGCTTCCGTCAGGCTCAAGCAGTCACGGTGAAGCCCAGTCGGAAAGCGGAGAAACGGTTCTCTCATTCCGTGTCGGAGAAAAAACACTTGACGAAATCGAAAAAGAGATGCTTGACGCGACACTCAAATTCACAAAAGGCGACAAACATCTTGCCTCGAAACTTTTAGGTCGTTCCGAGCGGACACTCTACCGCAGACTTTCAAAAGACGACGAATTTTAGCTTCAGGTGCAGTTTGAAAAAAGTCAGAATTTTTATTGCCGCAGTTCTTTTTCTGATTTTTTTCGTCTGGGCTTTTGCCGGAAATTTCGGATCTCTTTTTCTTTTTCATCTTCCGACGATGATCGTGCTTTTTCTGCTTGCATCGGCTGTTTTTGCGTTCGTTCCGGCAGAAAAACTTACCGCTGCAGTAAATAAAACCGAGCCCTACAAATTCTACATTTTTCCCGCTGTCGCTTTTCTTTTTTCACTTGCGGTTTCCCTCTTTATTTTCCGCGGTCTTCCCCATGTACCTGACGAAATGAACTACAAGTATCTGGCGGAAGCTATTCTTGACGGCAAAATTACGACACCGCTTCATCCCCACTATGAGTTTTTTCACTTTTTATATACAAACCCTGCAATTTCAGGGACTTATTCAATCTACCAAATTGGTTTCTCAATTTTTTTAGCACCGTTTGTTTTTCTTAAAGTGCCGTTTCTGTGCAATCCCCTGCTCAATGCCGCAGCAGTCTTTCTGATCGGAAAAACAGCCGAAGAGTTTTACGGCAAAACTGTCGCTTTTGTAACTATGGCGCTCGCCTCTCTATCGCTTTACACCGCTCTTATGGGCGGAACTCTGATGGCACATTCATTCTGTGCGGTCTGCACTCTCGGAGCTTTTTACCTCGCAGTACTTTCTGTCAGAAACTGCGGAACAAAAAGAGTGATGTTTGCCGCTGTTTCGGCTCTTTTCATCTCGTTTCTGATGTTTATCCGACCGCAGAACGCCCTTTTCGCACTCATCTTCATCATGTTTTATCTGTTTGTTTTTATTGATAAGAAATCGTTTTTTAAACTCGTTCCGGTTATGGGAGGCGTGATTTTTCTCTTTTTTCTTCTTTTCGTTTACTCGAACTATGCAATAAGCGGAAAAATCACCGAATTCAAATATGTAAAATACTGGAATATTTCCGAACCGGAGAACGACTGCATGGGGCTCGGACTCGGAAAAGGGTGCAGATTCGGAACTCCTTATGAAATGCCCGAAAACGGTCTGACTCTTCCGCTCGCCTTCGAAATCACCTCCAAAAGACTTTATTATTTTGTCTTGGATTTTATTTTCAGTCCGTTTATGCTGCTTTTTCTAATACTCGCTTTCCTGCTTGCCGAAGACAAGCTGAAACTCAAGAAACATTCAATACTTCTAACCGGTTATCTCATCTTTTTCGTTGTTTACTTTTTTTATTACTATATAGATTCCGAATACGGTTACGGTTCCAGATATTACTACGAATGTATGTTTTTTCTTTTTCCGCCGCTTGCCGAAGGAATTCTGGCTACAGTCAGAAAATCGGAAAAAATATTTTCAAAACCGTTTTTCAAAAACGCCGTTTTTGTTCCGGCTTTTATCGCTTCAGCACTGATTTTTCAGACTTTATTGATGTTGCCGATAAAAAATTTCTACTATTCGAAAAGTTTCTGGATAGGTGACAAACTGCTTTCCGAAGCATTGAAGGAAAAGAACATAGATGAAGGAGTGGTTTTCATCTTTCCGGACACTTTTTATGCCGACGGTGCGGTGCGTATGAATCTGCACAAAATCGATGAAAACAAGCTGATTTTCGCTCATTCCCTGGACTATATGTCAAACCAGAATCTGATGGATTACTACAAAGGAAGGAAGTTCTACACTGCTTTTTTCAGCGCCGGCGGAGAAAAAAAACCCGAAATTTTTGAAATACACCGCGATCCTTCGGTTTCATGGGTAACTGCCGAGGCTGAATACAAGAACAATCCTGTCGACGGAGCTCCGGACTACTGCAACAAGTTCCCGCAATATCCTGATTTTATTAACAAATCTTCAGGCTTCACGCTGCCTGAAGATATGATTTCAAAGCGTGTTTTCTTTTTCTGCCGCTTTACGGAAGAAACACAGTTCTACACTTTCGGGCAGAATTTCGAGAAAGAGGGAATTTATAAAGTCAGAATAACTTTCGCAGCGACTCCGGAAAGCGGAAAATTTTATTTTGAAAGCGGAAATTTCAGTAAAAAAATAGATTTTTACTCACAGGAGAGTCTTCTTGACAGCGTTGAATTTGATGTTTTTTTCAAAAAAGGGATGAATTTTATAAAGCTTTCTCCGGATCTTAACGGCAGACAGCACTATTTTATAATTGACAAGTTTGAATTTTTTCCTTCTGAGAAAACTGAGGCTTTGCAATGAATACAATCGTTAAGTCTTTGATTTCGCTAGCTGTTTTTCTAACATTTTTCTGTTGGGCAACATTCGGGAACTTTTTTCTGCCGTTAACTGTCTCTTTTCCGGTATTTCACATTCTTCTGCTCTCCTTTCTGATACTTTTCTATGCTATTAGCGCCAAATACGACTTTTCGAAGATAAACCTGAATTTCGGCAGATCGCCGTTTTTCATTCTTCCGGCTGCGGCTTTCGTACTCTCTCTTACTACCGCATTTCTCTTTTTTCAGGGGATGCCGCATGTTCAGGACAGTATAAATTATCTCGTCATGGCGGAAAATTTCGCAGTCGGAAGGCTTCACAGCAAAATGCCGGAACACTACGAATTTTTTCAGTATGCCTATATGATTCCTGACGGCGAAAAGCTCTATTCGCTCTTCCTGCCTGGTTTTTCGTTCTTTCTGATTCCTTTCGTTATTCTGGGAATCCCTGTTCTTGCAAATCCGCTTCTCACCGCACTGAACGTTTTTCTGACGGGTAAAATCACAGAAAAACTGTTTGACAGAAAAATCGCCGTAATTTCGATGTTCTTCATGCTTTTTTCGACTTTTTTCATCGTTATGGGCGGAACCTGGATGGCTCACCCGTTCTGCATGACCATGACTTTGCTGGCGGTTTGGGCATACATTCACATGGTTGATCAGAAATCGCTCAAATATCCGTTGATATTGGGAATTTCATTTGGATGGCTTGCTTTGACACGCCCTCAGAACACTCTTTTTGCCGGGATTCCGCTTATTCTGCACTACTTTTGCACTATTTTGCAAAAGCAAGATGCAAAGTTTTTTGCCGAAGCTGTAAAAAAAGGTTCTTTCGCACTCCTTTCCTTCGCGCCGTTTCTCGTTTTTCTGCTTTACTACAACTCGATTTACACTGGAGATCCGCTGCTTTTCAAACAGGATGTCTTTTTCAACTACAGCGAACCGCGCAAATTCTGCCACAGATTCGGTCTGGGAACGGGCTGCTCATACTCGAACGGTATAGAACTGCCGCCTGAGGGACTTACTTTTTCACACGCGCTTCTTGTCTCGAATCACAGACTTGCATCACTGATTATGAATCTTTTTCTGCATCCGCTGACACTGATTCTTCTGCCGCTTGCTTTTGTTTTCGCCAGAAATAAGAAAGAGTTCAACAAACTGCTGTTTCTGTTCTCCGTTTTTTTCGTAAATCTGGCAGGATATTTTTTCTTTTACTACCACGGAAACGCTTTCGGACCGCGCTATCTGTATGAAACTTCATTCTTTCTCATTGTAATCCTCGCCTATACTTTCTGCAGGATAACAGAGGGGGTATTCAAAAGGATCAAATCGGATAAACTCGCTAAAATACTGACATTTTCATTGCTCTCCGCTGCCGTTTTATACCAGACGTTCTTTACACTTCCCGCTCTGAAAGAGAGCTACGACAAAGGTTTCTGGAATGTCAGCGCAGATCTTAAAAAAGCTCTGGATAATGCCGGAATCAAGGAAGGAGTCGTTTTTGTGGCTCCTTTTACGATGTACGGATCAGGTTATGCACTGATGGATCACAGTCATCCTGAAAACAACAAAATCATTTATGTCCGCGATTTGGGAGAAAAACAGAACAGGCGGATAATGTTCGAATATCCAGGGAAAAAATATTACTGGGCACGATTCAAGGAACTGTTGAACAACACCGAACCGCCTGAAATAAAAGAAATTTTCGCACCGGTTGACACTGGAGAGATTCATGTCGATCTTGAGAACAAATCATTCCCGCTGACAGGAAACCCCGATTTCTGTCAGGCGTTTCCCGAGATGTCGTATCTTGACGCATATCTGGATATGGAACCCCCTTACCAGCACCTTGTCAAATATCAGTTTTTGTGGTTTTGCAGGTTTGCAAGCACTGACCAGTATTACGACTTCAAACAGAAAATAAACAAGAGCGGCAGTTACGAGATAAGAGTTTACGGTCTGCAGGGAAAGGAGATGGGAAACTTCGACCTTTTTATTGACGGCAAAAAAGCGGCGACACTCGATTTCCATGCCGACGAGAAAAAAATGAACAGCATTTCACTCCATACCCGCCTTGACAAAGGAATGCACGACTTCAGAATCGTTCCGCGCGAACTGGTCAGCCAACACAACTATTTCATGATTGATTACTTCGATTTCGTGCCGAGAAAACTGGATTGATTACCAGCCGTCATCTGAGCAATTGTTCGTATTTTAACCGTCACAGGTCGAATTGCATGTCGCCGTCCCGCTAACTTTTATATTTTTCCCATCAAAGTTTCTGTATCGATTTCCATGCGGTTGAAAGCAAACCACTTTTTGCCCAAATCTTTCAGCGAGGCTCCGAGATGATAAACCATGTCGTCTATACAGAGAAAACGGTCGTGGGAATTAGTGAAAATTTCTACTTTGATAGCTGAATATTGCGAATTGTGCTTATCGATATCAAGCTGCAGCTGCGGCGGAATGCTTTTAGTGAAAACGCTGACTTTGACTCCGTCACCATGCTTATCCAGCATTTGTAATAATCGACTTGATAGGTTTTCCCATCGGCGGCAGTTGTTGCAAAATTTGCAACAACTCGATTTTTGTCAAGTTCCCTTTCATCAAACACATTTTTTATGTGGCGTGAAATAGTTGACTTATCTCTTTGAAAACAATAAAAATTTGATATTTTTTATTGTTTTAAATCCAAGAAACCAATAAATAAATCAAATTTCAGATAGAATATCGAAGGCGCATCCGTGATAAATCAAAACCACAAACATCAGCTTTTTCATGGCATACCTCCAAAAAATAAAGTTAGTTAAGGCTTTATTTCATTTTTCGGTTTTTCTATATCCTTAATGCATCTGAACCCGACAAAAAATGAATGAATCCAAGGTGTAGAGTAATATCTTGTTTTAAGTTCAGCTCCACTAAAATATCTTCCCCCCTTTGTAACAACCAAGTCGTTTCCGAATTTGCCTTTACACGGCGGTGTTTCGCATAAACTCTTTGTCCACTCGCTTGTTGTCCATTCACTAACATTGCCTGACATATCCATGATTCCGCCTATAGTTTTATCTTTAGGAAACGTTCCGACTTCTACGACATCCCAACCTACAAATCCGGGATAACCAAATCCCACATTTGCATAATAACTGTCAGGATAAGTCGAGGAATCAGGTTTTTCTTCGCCCCATAAATATGTTTTTTCTTCTCCGTCCCAAGTTGCTTTCATCCACTCGAATTCGGTCGGTAGTCTTTTGCCAAGCCAGTTGCAATAGTTCTGTGCTTCAAATTGATTGATATAAAGAACTGGAAAATTGTCATAGAATGGATTTCCGTAGTAATCAAGAACAGTTAAAGACCTTTTTCTCAAAGGTTCCACACACGCTTTTGCTGCAACACACTCCGCATATTTTCCGTTTGTGACTTCAAAAACATCCATCTTAAAAGGTTTTTCGATTTCGTATTCTTTGCCGTCATAAAGGAATGTTCCTGCTTCAACAAGCACCATTTCTTCATCACTGCTTGTTCCTGCAAATCCTTTGCACTCGCCATCAATACAGACATCAAAAAGTGTTGTGTCATCGTAATCGTCGCATCTTTCATGATTCGGAATGAAGTGGCATTCGCCGTCAGTTACGAAATAACGGTTATCTGTGCAGGGATTATCATCTTCGCAAAGCTCGTCGGCATTTTCAGGCAGTTTTGGCAAGTCGGGGAGTTTACCTATTTTGTCAGGGAAATAACCATCTTCTAATATGTATCTGTCCTTGATGTGAGGCCAGTCACTAGTTCTGCCCCAGAATTCAGTGACTTCACCTGTTTCTATGTTCAAAACATAACAAACTCCTGTTGAAGTGTTTTCTGTTTCATTGGCCAAATAGCTGAAATACGGATATTCAAAACTCGGCGCAATGAAGTTGCCTTCAAAAATCCCTTTGATTTCGGGTGTCCACTTTTCTTCACGTTTGGTTTTGAGGTCGAAGCTGTATATATCTTCACCACTAAGTTGGCCAAGTTGGTTGTCGTAGTAAACAAAATCTCTTCCTGAATCTACAAGAGCGTAAATTCCGTTTATATTTATTTCTACTGAATTATGTTCCAGAACACTTATTGGAACTATCTCATAAGTTTCGAGATCAACTGCCCAAGATTCATCACTTGTAAGTTTAGATGCATAAGGTTGATATTTCCCGATGCAAACGAGATGTCTGTTGTCAATTTTCGGAGGTTCGTTGCATTTTAAATCGGTAATCTTTCTTGTGGTGTTGCTTTCTAAATTCAATATCAAGGGATTATTTGAGACATAATCACGAAATGCAACAATAGGATACTTCATTTGCATTTTTCCATAAACAGACCAATCTGCGATTTTTTTTATTTGCTTCGTTGTTAAGTCTCCAACAAAAAGCAAGTCAGATTTATATATATCAGCTTTTACACTGTCCCAAAGATTGAAAACTATTTTATTGCCATCCACTGCAAAAAGATGATGAATAAATTTTGAAGATACTATCTCGTAAACATATTCATCTTTTCGGTTACAACCATAAATATTCGGGCAATAGGTCTTGTCATTTTGGCATTTTGAGGAATCTTTTGGATTTAAAGCGAAAAACACAAAATCATCGTTTATATCCATTGATTCTTCCGTATCACCAAAAGAATTATCAGACTCTATTACTGAGACATATTCATTTTCTTTTGGATTTGCTTTGCATTTCACATTGGTTTTTACTGGACCGAAACAGAGTTTTGAATCTTCCTGATCTGGATAAATGTAGATGCAGACAGGATCTGGATAGACAACTTCCGCATTTTCATCATAATCATCAATGATTTCCGAACTTTGTGAGTCGGAATCATCATCAACAGTTGCGATATTATCGGAATCTGCATCGGCATCAGGCAGAATGTCGGAATCGTTTGAAGAGTGAGACGAGGTGCAGGAAAAAATCAGAAAAACCAATAAAACAACCGATAAATTCAAAAACCTTTTCATCTTTCGGAGCCTCCGGAAACCAAATTTATGTAACAATCAGGCTCACATTATATCGGATATTGGAAATTTAACAAGCAGTTTTTTTCATCGCCCTAACCATCTGTTTCTGCTAACAAAAAGCGAAAAATCATCATTAAACAGACAAATTATTCCTTCTACTTGTCGAAGCATGTAAAATGTTAATAAAATAAAATGATTATCGTTTAAGTGGACTTTAAATTATATTGAATTATAGTCTGTCGGTTGCTTTTGTACTTTTTCAAGGAGAAAAAAATGGAAGATCGCAGACAAAACAAAGACCGCAGAGACGATCTGCAATTCAAACTTCCCAACGATGCAAGAGGCAAAAAGGACAGAAGGCAGAAGGAACGCCGCACGAAAGAGCGTATTCCGGTCAAAATGTGGGTAAGAAATATGGAAGGCTCCGCCGACTATTTCCAGCAGACGGCGAACCTGAGCACAAACGGCATGTATATTCTGTCTCCGAATCCATACGAAGTCGGAACGATCATCGATATCGAATTTCAGGTTCCGGGTACCGACTACATCATCAAATGCGGAGCGGAAGTCCTTCGCTGCACTGAAGAAAATCAGGTTATCGGACTCAGTGCAAAATTCGTGAACATGTCGGATTCAGACAAAAAAATCATAGAAAAAGCAATGGATGAGCTCATAAGCGAATTTTGGTATATAAACGAATAGGTCAAAGAAAAAATGAAGCGCATTTATGCAGACGCCCTCATTATCGGAAGCGGACTTTCGGGGCTTTCGACCGCTCTGAGCCTTGCCGAAAAAGGGCTTAAAATAGTAGTCGTCACAAAAGAGGCGATCGATGTTTCAAACAGCGCGAACGCACAGGGCGGTATCGCGACCGTCACCGATTTCGGCGTTGATTCGTTTGAAAAGCACATCAAAGACACAATCACTGCCGGAGCTGGTCTCAACAACGTAAAGGCTGTCCGCTTTTTTGTTGAAAACGGTCCTGACGCAATCAAATATTTTGAAAAACTGGGGTGCCACTTCACTGAAAACGAAGATGGCAAACTCGACCTCGGGCGCGAAGGCGGACACTCAGAGCGCAGAGTCGTCCATGCAGGCGACATCACTGGTTTCGAGCTCATAAAAGTCGTCAAAAAGGCAGTTCTGCTCCATTCCAACATCACCGTTCTGGAAAATCACACTGCTATAGACGTCATCACAGAATCGAAATTCATGTGCAGCGAAAGCAACAAAATCATAGGTGCTTACGTTCTCGGCAGAAACGGTGAAATTCTGACAATCACCGCAAAAACAGTGCTTCTGGCGACCGGCGGCTGCGGAAAAGTTTACCTTTACACGTCAAATCCCGATGTTACGACGGGCGACGGTGTTGCAATCGGATTCCGCGCAGGCGTTCCGGTTGTCAACATGGAGATGATACAGTTTCATCCGACGATTCTCTACCACGAAAAAATCAAGTCGATGCTTATTTCCGAGGCTCTCCGCGGCGAAGGCGGTGTTCTTATCAACAAACGCGGTGAAACTTTCATGGAAAAGTATCATCCGCTCAAATCGCTTGCACCGCGCGACATCGTTGCCCGCGCAATCGACCACGAGATGAAGATGAGCGGAGACGACTGCGTTTTCCTCGACATGACGAAGCTCGACGGACACTTTCTGCAGCAGAGATTCCCGAACATTTTCAGAATCTGCATGGATGCGGGAATCGATATGCGGACAATGCCGATCCCGGTCGTTCCGGCAGCGCACTATTCATGCGGCGGCCTGCAGAGCGAACCGACGGGAAAGACTCTTATCCCTGGTCTTTTCGTAAGCGGCGAAGTCGCACACACCGGACTTCACGGCGCGAACAGACTTGCCTCGAACTCGCTTCTTGAAGCTGCCGTCATGGGAAAATACGTTGCAAAAGAAATCATCGCCTATGTCGCGAATTACACAGGCGAATGTCCCGAACCGCCTGAATGGAACTCCGGAGACGCCGAAGACGAAGACGAAAAAATCATAATCAAACAGAATTGGGACGAAGTACGTCACATCATGTGGAACTATGTCGGCATCGTCCGCAGCAACAAGCGTCTGGAGCGCGCTTTGGCTAGACTTGAACTGATGAAGCATGAAATCAACGAATACTACTGGAACTTCAAAGTTTCGCGCGACCTTCTTGAACTCAGAAACATCACTCTTGTTGCAGAACTCATTATAAAAAGCGCTATGAAGCGCAAGGAAAGCAGAGGTCTGCACTTCAATATCGACTATCCGAAAATGCTTGACGAGGCGAAAGACACGCTTTTGACACCGTCGGAAATATTTTAACAAACCAGCAGGTTGCGCCATGAAGAAATTTTTACTCGCGGCAATCGTTTTTTCGATGATTTTCCTCGGCGCAGGCTGCGGAAATTCATCCAAAGAAAACCACGATGCAGACAATACCGAGTCCGATTCCGACATCGAAGAAAACAGTGACGATGATACGGAAGCACCGGACGGAGACGAGAAAGTTCCGGAACTCTCACCGGAAGATGAAGCGAAATTTGAAAGCATACAGAATCTTGCCGAAGAGTATGTCAGATTTTCTCACGGAACAGGTGTTGTCATCGGTTACGGCGTCGACGAGCTCACATCTGTCGCTTACGGAGTGCGCAACAACAGAACACAGGAACCGCTTTCGACTGAAAACCTTTTCGATATCGGAAGCATAACTAAAAATTTCACCGCTGTGACGCTGCTTCTTTTGCAGGAAGAAGGCAAAATCGATCTCGACCAGACGATAGACAAATGGTTTCCTGATTTTGAAAAAGGAGACATTATTACCGTCAGGATGCTGCTCAACCACACATCAGGCATTTTTGAGTGGAACGAATTCGATGATCTTGAAGGTACTGTTGACAAGGTCAACGGAAAATTCACTTTCGAACCAGGAACAGACTGGGCCTACAGCAACACAAACTTTATTATTGCAGGACTTATCATAAACAAAGTTACGGGAAAAGATGCAGTTGAAGTGATCCGCGAAAAAATTCTCGATCCGCTCGGTCTCACACACACTTTCATGAAATATTCCGAAGAATATCCGCTGGAGAAAAAAGCCCACGGACACACATTCGATGAGTACGGAAACATCGTTCCATACGAACTGAACGAAAATTTCTGGACCGCCGGCGGCATCATTTCAAATGTTGAAGACATGTTCAAATACGCTCACGCCCTTTTCAACGGAGAACTTATTTCCCAAGAAAGTCTTGATCAGATGCTTGATATGGTCAAAGTATCAGGAACACCTGTTTACGGACTCGCCATAATGTACGGCAGCGGTTCGCACGGTAAATTCTACTACCATGGCGGAGATGTCATCACCACTGCGGCAATGATGGCCTACTACCCTGAAAACGGCGAAATCCACGTGCTTTTCAACAACGGCGGCAGCAGTTCCAGCACCCTCGGTATGCTCAACGACGAAATCGAATTCGTTCTAATGGATGACGGGAAATTTGAAAAGCAAAACGATTTTCCTGACTGGGACGAACTTATCGATAATAAAGACGACTCTCAGATTTTCGCTCTTTACGCGCCGCTGCCCGATTATCCGAAAGAAGAGCTGAATGATTCCAACGGATATTTCGTCTATCCGGCAGACTATTATCCCGACTTTTACTGCTCTCACTATATGTTTAAATCTCAAAGTTACGTAAAAATCATACAGCAGTGCATGGAACCTTTGAGATATTACACTGATGATCTTAAGGTCAGAAGAACCGACATTGATATGTATCTGAGCGAGTTCAAGGCTGCTGCCGAATCAGGAGAACCGACACAGAATTTTTACATCACAAAATATGATTATTACTACGATATAGAGGGCGATTTCGTCACCCGAATATGCTACGATCTTGAGGAGAGCGATCCTGACAAATATATGTTCGTTTCAAGCACCGCACATCCGTCAAATCCTGAATTTTATCACCTCTGGGGCAAATCGAAAATGGCTGAAAGTACAAGAGCTGCAGGCTGCATTTGCATGGATGAAAACGAAGAAGAGCGCGAATGTACCGAAGACGAACTTGATGATGAAACCGAGGCTTCAAATCAGCCGATAATACTGTTTTAAACAATAGCAAAAGGAGACCGACATGAAAAAATTCCTCATCACAATGATCCTTTTTTCGATGCTTTTCTTCGGGTCAGCCTGCGGAAATTCCTCTAAAAACGAGGATAAACAGCCTGACGCCGACGAAACTTCAGATCAGGACACCGAAGAAACAGAAGATGAAGAAAATGAAGATGATGAAACAGACGATGAAAAGCCGACAGATGACAGCGACAAGGAAGATGCGAAAGCTGTTACCGAAGAAGAAAAGTTGGAAAGCATAAAAAATCTTGCTGAAGAGTATGTCAACTTTGCTCACGGAACAGGCGTTGTCGTCGGTTACGGAAAAGACAAACTCACCTCTTTCGCTTACGGAATCCGTAACAGCGAAACAAAAGAGAAACTTTCTGTTGACGATCTTTTCGAAGTCGGCAGCATCACCAAAAATTTCACTGCAGTAACACTGCTTCTTTTGCAGGAAGAGAAAAAAATAGACCTTGACCAGACAATAGACAAATGGTTCCCCGACTTTGAAAAAGGCGATAAAATCACCGTCAGAATGCTTCTGAATCACACTTCCGGCATTCAGGAAATGACAGAGATCCTCGATCCTGAAGAGATCGTGGAGAATGTCAACGGGCGTTTCAATTTCGAACCGGGAACTTCGTGGGCATACATCAACGCAAACTTCGTTCTGGCAGGACTCATCATCAATCAGGTTGCAGGAAAACCGGCACATGAAGTTATCCGCGAGAAAATCATAGATCCGCTCGGACTCAAAAACACTTATATGAAAGGTTTTGAAGAACATTCCGAAGGAGGTGCAAAAGCCTCTCCTCACGCCTACGACGCTCACGGAAATATCGTTCCTTACGAATATCCGCACAAAGCGTGGACTGCCGGATCTCTTATTTCAAACGCGGAAGATCTTTTCAAATACGGTTACGCTCTTTTCCACGGAAAAATTCTTTCGGAAGAGAGCATGAATCAGATGCTTGATATCGTCAAAGTTTATGATGTAAGCACTCATGACTATCAGCCTATTTACGGACTCGGAACACAATACGGCATTGGTTCACACAGCGAATTTTACGGTCACGGCGGCGATGTCTTTTCTTCACACTCAATGCTTTATTACTACCCGGAAACGGATGAGATCCACATTATTCTAAACAACTTCAACGAAAGCAAGGACATGTACGTTCTCAATGACGAGATCGAATTTGTCCTGACGGACGATAACGCCGCTAAAAAGAAAACCGAATTTCCCGATTGGAACGAACTGATCGACAAAGGTGAAAACACACAGATTTTCGCACTTTATTCGATTATGGAAGACTATCCCGTCTACAATCTTGACTACGGCATCGGCTACTTTGCATATCCTGAAGACGAATATATCAATTACTTCTGCCAGCAGTATATGTTCAGATATTCGAACTCTGGCGTAATGATTGTAAAAATCGCTTCCGAGTGCATTGAACCGAAAGAATATTATACAGGACCTTTTAAAGTACAGCGCACAGATATAGATATGTTTCTCCGCGATTTTGAAAAAGCACTTGATTCAGGCGAACCGACAAGTGACTTTTATGTTACGAAATACGATTACTTCTACGATCTTGAGAATGAATTCGTCTATAAATACTGCTACTACCTTGAAGACAGCGATCCGGACAAATATATGGTGATTTCAAAAGACACGAACCCCTCAAAAACCGAATTTTATCACGTTTGGGGTAAGACAAAAATGGATGCGAGCAAAAAACTCGTCGGCTGCCACTGCTCTGACAAAGCAGGTAAAGAGCGCGAATGCACCGAAGATGACGAATATCCGCCCAAAGAACCCGAAGAAACGACGGATGAAGAAACCGAAGAAACTCCTGACGAAGATTAATCGCGCCGAAATAACGGGATCTCGGAATCACGGTTGCCGCCGCCGGGATCACAGAATCCCGGGATCTCGAGATCACGACGAGATCCGCGGCGGCAAAAAATTAAAGATTCCTTTTCAACAAATCTTCCAATTCCTCTTTCGGAACGAGACCGACTGAGGTTTCAACTTCCAGACCGTTTTTGAAAACTTTGACACACGGGATTCCGCGGATTTTGTATTTGAATGAAAGTTCCATGTTTTCGTCGGTGTTTACCTTGACGAATTTGACGTTTGCATTGCCTGCATAGTCATTCGAAAGCTCTTCGAAAATCGGTCCCAGCATTTTGCACGGGCCGCACCACGGTGCCCAGAAATCGACGATTGCGACACCTTTGAAATCGATGACTTCCGCCTGAAAAGTCTCTTCGTTTGCGTGAATAAGCATGTTTTCCTCCTATTTGAAAACTATTTTTTTGATGTTGTTTTTGCTCAGTTCAAGAACTTCCCTTTCAAGATCGGGATAGTCCTTTTTGCTCTCGTTTCCTTCGTTGCTGACCTGAATTTTGTAGAAAAATGCCGCAACCGGAGATTTTTCGCCTTCGATGTGAATGAAGAAAACTTTATTGTCTTCGATTTCGATCGGCTCTTTGCTCTCGCTTTTTACTTTCGGCACGATGTGGTAGAGCGCCTTCATAGAGCAGAATTTTCTGACGGGAACGAACCTGCCGTCTTCAAAGCACGAAACATCGTCGCTGCTTTTGAAATTGATCTCTTTGATGTCGGCAAATTTGAGCATGAGCTCGTTGACACCCTGAGCCGCAGAAATCGTAGTGGTTTCAGCCAGAGACTTGCTGTCAATCTGTGCAGCCTCGATTTTTACGACTTTGCCCGAAATGGTCTTGCCGTTTTTCAGCGTGATCGTCGCGTTTTCGGCAAACAAAAATGATGAAACAAGCAAAATTGCCGTAAACAGAAAAATTTTTTTCATGATGACCTCCAAAATTATTTTATTTCAGTTTCCCAAGGATGCTGTCTCATATATCTTATGACATTCGTAAGAACACGTTTTCTTGCCGCAATCGTCTGATTTTTCTTGTATTCTTCGTGATTCGCACGCCCCGAGCGGCTTTCGATAAAACTCTCCTCATCCAGAATCTGCACTTCAAACGGGAAGAAAAAGCGGTAAGTCGGTTTTGCCGGATTTATCGGGTCTTCCATTGTTATGAGAAGTCGGCTCGTAAGCTGTATCGAAGAGTACGAAGTCGAAGAATAAAGGTTTGTCTCCTCGATGTTTCTTTTGGTAATCTCCTCTTTTTCCTCAGGTGGAATTTCGAGATATTTTTCAAGGAAGTCGGCAACGTCTTCCTGCGACCACGAGGAAAGATCGTACGATTTCAGCTCTTCAACACCCTCGATGAAGCGCGGAATGTTGACGACATTGTTTTTCGTCCTGCTCGGCTTGATGTTGGCAAACGAAATGACGTGATTCGTCGCAAAATACCTGAGCACAAGGATTATATCTAGCTTTGTGTAAGTCACGATCCTGACACCTACCCGGTCGAAAATATCGGCGGTGACATTTTCCTTTTTGTGGAGAAGTTTAAGTATCAGACTGTCTCGCGACTTGTCGTTTTTTATCTCGAAAAGTTTGAGTCTTATCGCGTCATCGCCCGTTCCGAGAAAGTATCCGCCCGCCGAATTACCGTTAAGATGCGCGCTGAATCTTTTATAGATCTGGTTTCTGATTCCAGGCATAAAACTTTTAGCGAGATCGTTTTCGACATGCGTGATCGTGTGGGCAACTCTCAAAATCGCGCAAGCCCATGCCTGTTCAAGCGTTTTCTCCTTTTCCGAAGCCATGATGAGCAGGCTCACGATGTCGTCATTGCAGAGAATATCGGGCGGAATAATCAGCGTTTCGCTTTTTCCTTCGGGATCTTCCAAAAGATAAGTCTGAATGAAAGTTTTCGCTTCGCTCAGAATCGAAGAAACAGTCTCTGCAATCTCGGGATCGGTTATGTCGTAGCCGTAATTTTTGATGAAAACAAGTCCTGACTCCCTGTCGTGAACGTTGAGCCTTTCAATGTCGATGAAACTTTTCTGCGAAAAAATCGCGTCAAAAAGCTCAAACGGGAATTTCAGGAAATTCTTTTCAAGTTTATTTTTAAGTTCCATATTATCTCCTACACATCCCACAGTTTGAAAAGGGCGGCATCGTCAGGAACAGTCACTTCGATCGAGCCGTTTCCCGGGATTCTTTCGAGTTCGATTCCCTCGTTTGAGAGAATTTTGAAGTAGATTTTCACTTTTTCGCCCGGTTTAAGACCGATTTTTTTTGCATAAAGAGTGAACTCCATAACTTCATCAAAAGCCGCCTCCCCTGCTCCGACAATGTCGGAAACTCTGCCTGCTTCGTTGCTGCTGTGAATGAGGAACGGCGTTTTTTCGATTCTTACCATCGGAAGGGCGAAATCGATGCTTTTGTGATCCATCACAAAACCTTTGATGAAGTATTTTTTGTGCTCGTAAAAGTGCATCGGATTTGTGAGTTCGATCCTGAAAAATAGCATGTCGCGGTTGAAACCGTAAAGGATTTTGTCAACGAGTTTGATCGAATTGTACATCGCGCCGCCCGCTTTCTGCGCGTTTTCGAAGCGCCCTGCTCCCGCCCATTCGTAGTAGCCGTTGCTGTGACCTGAAATTACCGGATTTATCTCGCCTGTCGGTTCGACGATGAGGCTGCTGCTCAGTTCCGACGAAATCGGAATATCAAGAAATGTCGGATAGTTCATACCGAGCAGATTGTAGACGCGGCGCAGGTGACGCCTGAAAAGACGGTCGAAAAGCCAGTCGTTTTCGGTCGAAAACTGCGGGCCGTACCACCAGAACCAGTCGCTTCCCTCGGCTCTGTAAAGGCAGCGCATGACTTCAGCGTGAATCTGCGGTTCCACCACGTGATTCTGGCTGTATTTCGCATAAAAATCGCGGACCCGCTTGAGATAGCCCCACGCCGAATTATCCTCGTCGTTTCCGATCCAGATTTCGTAGTTTCCGTTTATCCACGAACCGGACCACAAGTCGCTGATAACGGGATACTTGTCTGTTCCGCGGCTGACGATATCGGAATAAATCGTCGTTTTTATCTCTCTATCACTGCTCAGGCGCGTGAAAAGTTCTTTTAAAAAGTGTTCGCCGTTATCGGGATAAGATTCCCACGCGTTTTCACCGTCCATAATGACCGAAACAACAGGTTCCGAGCCGTTTTTCGGGAAATTCGCAGCAGCATTTTTCACATAATTTACAAAAATATCTGCCGCCTGTTCGGGTTTCATCTGCGAAAACGAAAAACCCAAAAGATCGGAAAGATATTTGTCTCTGAAAAATATCGCAACATCCTGATTCTTCTCACCTTTCAAAAGATACGGCGTGTAGAGCACCTGCGACTTGTCGCTGCGATGAAGCGACTTCAGAAGAATCGTTTCGTCAGTTGTCATCCACTTTACCGAAGAATCGGCTGCAGCATTGATTATTTCGGGCGCTACCGAGCCTTCAGCAGGCCACATTCCGTTCAAAGTGCGGCCCCAGACTTCTTCGCTGTAACGCTTTCCCTCTTCCAAATGCCATTTCGCGTCTTCGGGATATGAAAAACGCGCCGGAAGCGGCTGTGTCGTGCATCTTTTTGCGATATCGGTGTCGTAAACAAGCGGAAAAATCGGGTGATAGAAAGGGGTAAACGAAATTTCGATGACACCTTCATCTGCAAGACGTCTGTAAAGCGGGATTATACTGCGCAGAACTTTGCGCTGGATTTCAAGAAGATCCTCTTTATCTCTTTTCGTAAAGCCGCAGTCCTTGCACTCCAGCTCGGCAAGGCGTTCGAACTCAGCCTTTGCCGTAAAACCGAACCATTTGAGGTTGAAAAGAACCTGCAGGTCAAGAATTTCGTCATCGGAAAAAAGTTTCGCCATTTCATTCCAGCCGAGCTTCTTTTCATAGCGCAGACGCTTGTTCAAAAGCTCGTTGTAACGCGGCGAAGTGCGGACCAGGCGGTCCCAGTTGAGCATGAAAAAATTCTTTATGACAAACGCTTTCTGCTCTTCCTTCATTTCGCCCGGATCAAGGATCGTGTGTTCGAGCCATGCGTCAGTCACGTTGTTTTCAGCGTAGTCCTTAAGCTGCTCGATAAGCGACGGAACGACGTTCACGACACCTTTGACACCGTATTTTTTCATTGCAGAAGGAATGTCGTAGTAGCCTTTCAGCGCGTGAAGACGAACCCACGGCATGAGGTAAGTGTTTCTGAGACAATCTTTGTAGTAAGGCTGGTGCATGTGCCACAAAAAAACGAGTTCAGTCATGGACTATCTGTCCTCCTGGAAATTATAACCCTTGGGAATTACTACAATTCCGTCTTCGGTTACGGTAAAGCCGCGCTCCGCATCCTTCTTGAGGTCGAAACCGACTTTCGTGTCGGGCGGAATGACGACATTTTTATCAACTATGACGTTTTTAAGCTCGCAGTAACGCCCGATTTTGACGTTGTTTAAAATTACGCACTGATCCAAATGGCTGTAACTGTTGACTCTGACACCCGGCGAAAGAACGGAGCGGTTTACGCTGCCGCCGCTGATGATGCAGCCCTCGGAAACAAGCGAATCGGTCGCAATTCCGAGCCTTTTGTGCTCCTTGTCGGCAAAAACAAACTTTGCAGGCGGCATATTGACCTCGGGGAAACCGAAAATCGGCCAGTGGCGGTTGTAAAGATTGATTGCCGGAGAAACCGAAACGAGATCCATGTGTGCCTCGAAGTAGCTTTTGATCGTTCCGACATCGCGCCAGTAAGGCTTTTCATACTCGTTTTCATCGGGCATATAGATCGTATTTTTGAGGAAATCGTAAACGTAAACCCGCTTGTAGGGATAAAGTGCCGGAATGACGTTTTTGCCGAAATCGTGCTCGCTCGTCGGATCTTTCGCGTCATTCGTAACCGCATTGACGAGAACTTCTCTCGAAAAAAGGTAGTTTCCCATGCTGACAAGCGCATAATCCGGATTTCCGGGAATCGGTTTCGGATTTTTCGGTTTTTCCTCGAAACCCACCATTCTGTAGTCTTCATCGATTTCGATTACGCCGAAAGCGCTCGCTTCTTTGATCGGAACGGGAAGAGCCGCAATCGTCATGTCGGCATTTTTGATGTTGTGGTATGTGTACATCTGCGAAATATCCATCTTATAGATATGGTCGCCGCTGAAAACGAAAACATTTTTCGGAGACTCGTCGCGAATAAGATTGAGATTCTGATAGATCGCGTCGGCACTGCCCAAATACCAGTTTTCACCGGTACGCATCTGCGCCGGAACAGAGTCGACATACTGGTTGAAGCGCGGCGAAAGGCTCCAGTTTCTTGAAATGTGCTGAATCAAAGAGTCGCTCATGAACTGCGTCAGAACCTTGATCTGCATAAAGCCCGAGTTGACGAAGTTGCTCAGAACAAAGTCGATGATACGGTAGGAACCGCCGAACGGAACCGCCGGTTTTGCTCTGTCCGAAGTGAGCGGAGCAAGC
>JAFYIZ010000042.1 GCA_017538365.1 bacterium
ACAAAATATGACCTCTAAAAAATCAAACACAACATATAATAAAGAATGCTGAGTGAAAGGCAAGTTTTTGGTTCGACAAGCTCACCAACCGGTGTTGCAGGTCATTGAGCAAAGTCGAAATGTTGCGGGCGAGCGGACCTAAGCTCCGACAGGTCACGCGTTTTCGGGATTTTTTGTTTTTTTACAGCACTTTTGCTGCAAATTCTTCAATTTCTTTAATGAAATCCGATATTTCTTCGATGTTTTGAGGGGCTTTTCTTCCGCTGAATCTTTCTGTCGCGGCCTGCACGATGGAGTGTATCCCTTTGACTCTGATCTCGCCTTTGAGGAATTTCGATACAGCCGTTTCGTCCGATATCGCGTAGGCTACCATGCCGGAATAATCGCGGTTTTTCAGGAGTTCGAAAGCAGTTTTGAGAAGGGGATACTTCACAAGGTCGGGTTTCTGGAAGGTCATGATTTTTCCGCAGTATTCAAAGTTCATTTCGGGAAATTTTTCGGTTACAGGAAGCATTTCGGGGTAGGAGAGTGCCGCCGCGATGGGAACGAGCATGTTTCCGACTGCGTTCTGCGCGACACTTGAGCCGTCTTTAAAAAGAAGGGCTGCGTGAGTGTTTACGCTCGGATGGACTAAGACATCGAGTTTTTCAGGTGTGATGTCGAAAAGCCAGAACGCTTCGAAAAGTTCAAGACCTTTGTTGAGCATCGTCGCGCTGTCGATAGTTACTTTCTGTCCCATGCTCCAGACGGGGTGTTTTAGTGCCGCCGCCGCATCCGCGTTTTCCATTTCAGTTGCGCTCATATCGCGCAGAGCCCCGCCAGACGCGGTGATGTAGACTTTTGCAATGTCGCTTTTGCGGCTGTGTTCAAGAAGTTGCATGAGTGCTGCATGTTCGCTATCGATCGGAATTATTTTCTCTCGGTCGGATGTTACGCTGTTTCCAAGATAAAACCCTGAAATAACTAGCGATTCTTTGTTGGCGAGACAGACTTTTATACCTCTTTTTACAGCTTCCGCAGTTATCTTCCAGCCCGATTTTCCGGGAAGAGCCATCACTATTTTGTCGGGATTCAAGTCTAAAAGTGCCATTATCCCTTCTTCGCCGCAGTATATCTTTCCGTCAAAAACGATGGAATCTTTGTCTGCTTCGTCCATGACGGCGACCGCTTTTAGTGATCTGTGATGCGGGATCATTTCGTTCAGGAGCTTTATGTTTTTTCCGGCAGAGCAGCCGATAATTTCAAATTTATCCGAAAATGCGCGGACAAGGCGCTCGGTATTGGTTCCGATCGAGCCTGTGATCCCGAAAATTACGATCTTATCCGACATAGCTTTTTACAAGAAGCGAAACGAAAACAACAACTGCCGAAACGAGAAGCGAATCGGTGCGGTCGAAAAGGCCGCCGTGACCCGGAATGAGGTTTCCCGAATCTTTGACGCCTGCGCCGCGCTTGATGAGCGATTCGATTAGATCTCCGAACTGAGCGAAGATGCCGTCGATGAATGCGACTGCGACCACAAATAAAACGCTTTCGTTTTTAAGAAGCGTGAAGGCGAAAACAAGTCCTGCAACAGCCGAGAATATCATGCCGAAAACAGCTCCTTCCCAGGTTTTTTTGGGGCTTATAGCCGGAGCGAATTTGTGTTTGCCGAGCGCTTTTCCGCCGAAATACGCTGCGCTGTCGCAGACCCACGGGATCACGAGCATGAACAGGAACCAGTGCGGGTTCGAGTTCGGGAAATTTTCAAAGAGAGGTTCAAGTCCGAAAGTATAGCTTTTGATGAGCGGGAAAAGGCCGAAAGTTATGCCGAAATAGAAAAATCCGAAGAAATAGACGTTCATCCTTCTGAATTTCGTTTCGATCGGATCTTTGCCTGTGAGAGCTATCATCGGAATGAGCGCTACAGAGGCGAAAATGATCGCTATGAACTGTTTTAACGGAGCGTAAAGCTTCCAGAAAGTCTCTCCTGATTTCGCCATTTCAGCGATATTTGCCGTCGCAGGATCGGTCGCGGCAAGGAAGATCGCATCCATCCGCATGATCGAATTCGACATGAGCAGCATGAGGATAGCCGCGATGATGAAAAGCGGGTGGTTCCTCTCCTTGAACATCGAAAGGTATTCAGCGAATGTGAAAAAGGCCAGTATTATGACGAGATAGTTGAAAATGTATGCCGGCACGAAATAGATGAGTCCGAGCGCTGCCGCGATGAGAATTAGCGCCGTGATGATGCGTGTTTTCATGAAAAACTCCGGAAAAGTTGTCGATTCTGGTTAGTCGCCGCTGATCTTCCAGCCCGCGTTACGCAGAGCAGTGAAGACTTTCTGCTGCGTTTCCTTCATTTCGTCGATAGTGAGAGTGCGCTCTTTAGCGTTGAGGACGACTCTCATCGTGATGCTCGCAAAACCCGGAAGGATCGGGAATCCGATGAATTTGTCGACAAGTTTTGTCTCGATGAAAATCTTCGGATCGACCGCTTTCTTGATGACATTCAGAAGCTGTGCGCTCTCTGTTCTTTCGGGAACGATCGCCGAAACGTCGAAACTCGTCGAGGGGAATTTGAGGAGCTGTGCGAACTTCGTGTTCCTTTCGGGAAGCTCGTAAAGCATCGTCTGTTCGATCTCGATGTATGAAACGGGAACGTGGATGTCGCACTTTTTGAGTATTGCCGGATGGACTTCGCCGAATATCGCTACTACGTCTTTTCCTGCAAGAACAGCCGCCGATCTGTTGGGATGCATTATCTGTTTTCCGCAGAGGGTGTCATCCGCGATTCTTTCAAAACGAAGCGGCGGAGTCTTGAGCTCTTTCGCTATCGAAACGACGATCTTTTTGGTAAATTCAAAGAGATCGGGTGTTCCGACTGCGATGATGCCGATCCTCTTTCTTTCATCGTCAACAGTGAAGATGCGTCCGAATTCAAAAAGGGTAAACTGTTTGAAATTCTTGAGGTTTTCGTGGACGTTTCTGATTAAGCCCTGGAAAAGCGAATATCTGAGATAGGGCGTATCTCTTTCGTCTATCGTTTCAGCAAGTTTCTCTTTCGGGAAGTTGATGAGAGCGAGGTCGTTTTCGCCGTAGAAAGAGTAGTTCATAACTTCGTTCGCGCCGAAACCTTTCGAGAGAAGGCTTCTTAAGATCTCGGTCTTTTCCATATCTTTGTTGCGGGCCGGCTGGACCATCTCGAAATTCGGGCTTTCGGGCTTGATGTTGTTGAAGCCGTAAAGTCTGCCGACTTCTTCGACGATGTCTTCAGCAATAGAGACGTCTTTGCTTCTTCTGTGCGCCGGGACTTCGATCGTGAGCGTTCCGCCGTCGTTTTTGACTCCGAAATCAAGGTAGGTGAGCATCGAAACTATCTTTTCATCGCTGAGGTCTGCTTCGGGAATGCCGAGGAGCGAGCGGATCTTTTTCGTCGTGATGACGATGTTTCCCTTGAATCCGTAGCCTTCGCTGTTATCTGCCGTTGCAAGTTCCGAAGTGACTATCGCGCCGGGGATTATCTCTTTGATGAGTGTGACGATGCGCTCCATCGCAAGGTAACAGTTTTCGACCCAGAGCGATTTTTCGTATCTGTTGACCGCATCAGTCCTGAGGTCGAGCCTGTTTGCCGTTCTGCGGACGCTTGCCGGAGAGAAAAGTGCCGATTCGATGAATATTTCGGTCGTGTCGTCTTTGATCTCGCTGTTAAGACCGCCCATGACACCGGCAATAGCAAGGCTTCTCGTTTCGTCTGCGATGACTGCGTCTGTCGATTTGAGGACTCTCGGAACATTGTCCAAAGTCGTGAAATTCTCACCTTCAAATGCGTCACGGATAACTATCTTGTTGCCCGAAATATCACGTCTGTCGAAGGTGTGGAGCGGATGACCGACTTCATACATTACGTAGTTTGCGATATCGACGATGTTGTTTATCGGGCGGAGTCCCGTATTTTCAAGGCGTGCCTTCATCCAGTCGGGCGAAGGAGCGATCTTGATGTTGCTGACTTTGAGGCCTAAATAGTGCAGGCATCTGGGAGTTTGGATATCGATCTCGAACTTTTCATCGACTTTGTCAGCCTTGATACCGGTGTATTTGAGTTCGCGTTTCCACGGAAGTTCGAAGATCGCCCTGATCTCACGCGCTATTCCGTAGTGACCCCAGAGGTCGGGACGGTGGTTTATCGTCTTGTTTTCGATCTCGATCACGAAATCCTGTCTGTTGAAAATCTTTTTGAGCGGAACGCCGATCTCTGTTGCCGGATCGAGCACCATGATGCCCGAATGGTCGGTGCCGAGGCCGAGTTCGTCTTCAGCGCAGATCATGCCGCAGCTTTCAACTCCGCGGATTTTGGCAGGTTTTATTTCGAAATTGCCTGGAAGAACAGTTCCTAACGGAGCGAATGCGACAGTCTGACCTTCAGCGATATTCGGTGCGCCGCATACGACGGTCTGTTCTTTCGTTCCGTCAAAAACGGTCGCCAAGTGAAGGTGATCCGAATTGGGATGATTCTCGACTTTTACGACTTTTGCCGTGATGACCTGGTCGAAGTGCTTGAAAAGCCACTCGGAATCTTCGACTTCTGCCGATTTCATAGTCAGCTGTTTTGCGATCTCTTCCGCAGCGATGCCACTCAGATCTATGTAGTCATTAAGCCAGTTCAAAGATAATTTCATAGTAAATCTCCTGAAAATTATAAAAATTCATTTGTTATAGCACAAAAAAAACGGAAGTTTTATAGTCAAGTGCGTTTTAAATGCAAGAAAGGAAGCCGAAAAAGTGCGGAAAATTGATTTGACTTATTTCTCAGAGTCTTTAAATTAAGTGGTTTTTTGTGCATTTTAAGGAGGAAAGCGTGGTAAAACCTATCGAACTCAAAAATGTGAGGAAAGTTTTCAATCACCCGATGAAAGTCTGGTCGAAAATCGAGTCGGTCAAAGACCTCTCTTTTTCGATGGAGCAGGGTGAAATAATCGGTTTCGTCGGTCATAACGGTGCGGGAAAGACGACGACAATCAAAATGATAATGGGTTTCATAACCCCGACAAGCGGCGAGATTTCTGTTTTCGGCAAAAAGCCCGGAGACCGCGAAGTCAAGAGCAAAATCGGCTTCCTGCCCGAGAGACCTTACTTTTATTCAGAGCTTACCGCTATGGAAGTGCTGAAATATTTCGGAAAACTTTCGGGATTAAGCGGCAGAATTCTTAACGACAAGGCTGAAAACGTGCTGAAAAAAGTCGGACTTTTTGAAGACAGAAACCGCAAACTTGCAAGCTATTCGAAAGGTATGCTTCAGCGGATAGGCCTTGCTCAGGCGATAATCCACGATCCGGAACTCGTCATCATGGACGAACCGATGAGCGGCCTCGATCCGATCGGAAGAAAAGAGGTTAAAGACATTATCCGCGGCCTCAAGAGAGACGGAAAAAGCGTCATTTTTTCAAGCCACATTTTGAGCGATATCGAAAACCTTTCCGACAGAGTTCTCATAATCGAACACGGAAAACTTAAGAGTTTCGGCACTCTGCATGAGATCATCAGGCCGGAAGACGTCAGATATACGATCGAATTTTCGTGTGACAAGAGCATGAAAGACGCCGTTTTCTCGCTTTTCGACGGTGTCAGGATCGTTTCGGACAGATTTGTTCTCGACTGTGCCGACATCAGCGATTTCAATTCCAAACTTGCCGAAGTCGTCGGCAAAGGATACACGGTTTTGAATGCTGCGGGCTCGTATCCTTCTTTGGAAGAGATAGTTTTCAAGGAAATTAAGGAGGAAGAAAATGGACAGCGTTAAAAGAATAGCAAATGTTTCATTCTACACTTTTCTCGAAATGGTCCGCAGCAAAGTGCTTTACATCCTTCTTTTCTTTGCACTTTTCATTTTCGCGCTCGGTATCGGAATCACGCAGATGACGATAGGAAACGTGCAGGACATCATCAGCGATATCGGCCTTGGAACAATAGAAATTTTCTCGACCGTTCTTTCTATTTTCCTCGGCATTTCGCTTGTACACAAGGAACTTTCGCTGAAAACGCTGCACCCGCTTCTGGCGCGACCGATAGCGCGCCCCGAGTACATTCTTGGCAAATTTTTCGGCATGGTTTTTCTCATTGTCGTTGAAATTTTCGTAATGTGCATAATTTTTGCGATTCTTCTTACCGTTTTCGGCGGATTTTCACGCTTTTTCGGCTATCTGCCTGCGGTTTACACGATTTTCCTTCAGACCTGCACCGTCATTTCGGTCGCTGTTCTCTGCTCGACTCTTACCGAACCGGCAGTTGCGGCAATGCTCACGATTTCTTTTTATCTCATCGGCGCGACTTCGTACAACCTTGTTTACGCAATAACGAGCAGAACTTCGGAATTTGTCGCAAATATAGTCACGACTCTGCGCTATGTCCTTCCCGATTTTTCGCATTTCAACATTAAGGATAACCTGGTTTACGGGCGAGGTCTCGATGGTTTGAGCCTTGGTTTTGCCTCGGTTTACGCCCTTTTGATCATCGTGATCGTCCTTTCGCTCGCAGTCATGTTCTTCAACAACAAAGAGATTTCATAGAGGTGAGAAATGCTTAAAAAAGGTGACAAAGCCCCGGAATTCAAGTTGCAGGATTCGCACGGAACAGAGATAAAACTAACTGATTTTGCAGGCTACAACGTCGTTCTTTACTTCTATCCGCGCGACAACACTTCGGGTTGCACGACAGAAGCAAAAGAGTTTTCGGAACTCGCCGACAAATTCAAATCTCTGCATGCAGTTATCATCGGAATAAGCCCCGATTCAGTCGAATCACACCGCAAATTTGAAGAAAAATATGGGCTCAGAGTTCTTCTTCTTTCCGATCCTGACAAAGAAGTTTTGCAGAAATACGGCGCTTGGCAGCTCAAAAAACTTTACGGAAAAGAATCGATGGGCGTTGTCAGAACAACTTATCTCATCGGTCCCGACGGAAAAATTGCCGAAGTCTTTGAAAAAGTCAAAGCGGCGGGTCATGCGGAAGAAGTCTGCCGCCTTCTTGCCGAGATCCCGAGATAACGGAATCTCGAGATCTCGAACGGCGGCAACGGGATAACGGAATCCCGGGATCCCGATTATTTCTTTTTCTTTGGTTTTTCTTCTTTGAATTTTCTATCGCGGTTTGAAAAATCGTCGCCGTAGCCGCCGCGCTTCTTGTCTTTGCGGTCTTTGTGATCTTTGCGGTGAAAATCGTTTGATTTGCGTGATCTGTGTTTTTCGTCTCCGCTGTCGTGACGGCGGTTTGTTCTGCCGCGTCCCTGGTGGGTTTTGGAGAATTTGTCATCCTCTTTTTTGAGAAGCTGCCTTATCTTTTTTTCGGTAAATCCGATCTGGTCCGGTTCTTCAGTCTCGCTTTCCTCTTCTTCAAGAAGCATCGAAGCCAATATCATCGCGAGAGAACGCGGGTCAAGCTCATTCTCAAGCCCTTCGACAAACTCGATCCCCGCTTTGTTAGGCGTGTATTCGAGAACTTCTGCAGCGAGGCGTTTGATACGCTCGCTTCTGATATCGTGCAGAGTCGGAATGACTTTCACTTCGATCGATGAACCGACGTTTTTCTCAATTCTGCGGATGTTCCGGAACTCCGAAGGCGTTACCAGAGTTATCGCGATTCCTTTGTTTCCGGCGCGTCCTGTTCTTCCGACGCGGTGGATATAGCTTTTCGCGTTGAAGGGAATGTGATAGTTGAAAACATGACTCACATCGGCGATATCAAGTCCGCGTGCAGCAACGTCTGTTGCGACCAGAATATCGATCATTCCTTTGCGGAAAGAGGACATGACCTGATTTCTCTGTGACTGGTCGAGATCTCCGTGAAGCGCTTTCGCGTTGAAACCGCGTGCGACCAGAAATGTGCTGAGTTCGTCAACTTCAAGTTTCGTGCGGCAGAAAACTATAGCTTTTTCGGGGTTCTGCTCTTCGATAAGTCGCGTCAGAGCGGGCTTTTTCTCCTCTTCTTCAACGATGTAGTAGGACTGCTCGATATCTGTGTTCGTCGATTCTTCGACAGTTTCAGCCTTTATCGAAACCGGGTCGGTGAGGATGTTTTCGGCGAGTTTTCTGATTTCTTCGGGCATCGTTGCCGAAAAAAGAAGGGTCTGGCGCTTTTTCGGCAAAAAGTCGAATATCGCCATGATGTCTTCGTAAAAACCCATGTCGAGCATTTCGTCCGCTTCGTCAAGAACGACCGTTATCGGCTCGATTATTTCGATTTTTCCCGATCTCAGCATGTCGAGAAGTCTTCCCGGAGTCGCAGCGAGCACCTGAGTTCCGCTTTCAAGCAGTTTGAGCTGACGCGAATAGGAGTGACCTCCAAGAATTGAACAGGTTCTTATCCCTGCGAATTTACCCAAGCGGTAAAGTTCGTCGCTAATCTGCGCCGCGAGTTCGCGGGTAGGGGAGATCACGATAAGTTCGATCCCGACATTGCGCAGCATGTTGTTCATCACGGGAAGACCGAAAGCAGCCGTTTTTCCCGTTCCTGTGTGAGACTGTGCGATAACGTCCTTGCCCTGCAAAATCAATGGAATAGCCTCTGCCTGAATCGGACTCGGGATCTTGAAGCCTGCCTCGCGAATTCCTTCCATTATGTCGCTTTTGAAGCCGAAAGCCTCAAAGGTGGTGTCTGTTGCCATTTCGGCGAATTTTTCAGTCATTTTGCCTCAAAATACAGTTTTCACTGATTTGTTTGAAAGATTTTGGAAAAATTTTTGGATTTAATAAAAGGAAAAACAATTAAACTTAGAATCTGTAAGCTGCTTCAGCCATGAAGTAGTCGTGGCTGTGGTAGAAGTATGTGTCTCCGCCTGCGTTGCCGCCGAAACCGGCTTTAAGACCCCAGTTGCCTTTGAAGTTAAGCTGTGCACCGATTCCCCAAGCGAAACTTGCTGCGAATTCAGCATCCGTGCCATCGTCAGCAGTTCTGCCGGTGAAAACGTTGAGACCAACACCCATCGACATCCAGGGACCTACTGCTTCAAGAGGACCAGCACCTTTCATCTGGGTTGTGTTGAACAGATACATGAAATTACCCTGAACAGGGATCATGATCATGTGACGTTTGAAACTGTCAGAATGTTTTGTAGGAATCCACCACTGACCTGCAAGGTCAAGACCTGCATACATTTTGCCGCTGCCGTCATGAGCTTTTGTTGTAGCTTTTTCCCAAACATTCCAGTCAATGTCTGCACCGACTGTTACACCAAGCTGATTCCAGTTTTCATTGTTAAGGTCAGCAGCACCGAGACCGAAAGTGAGCTGGATAAGCTCAGGTTTCGGGTCACCGATTTTAGCGAAAAGAGCGAATGTGCAGCAGAGAACAGCTGCAAGAACCAACATTTTTTTCATAATTTCCTCCAAATTAAAAATAACAAAAATGGTTAACCCAAACAAAAACCGCAGAATGCTATTCATAAAGGTTTTAAAGTCAAAAAAAATTGTGGTTCACCGTTTGCCGGAAGCCAATGAGCCGAATTTGCTTGAAAAATCAAAACTATTTTCTGACGTAGTGCGGCATATCGAACGGAATCACCATTGAAATTTCGACGAGTCCGCCGATAGCGCCGTCTTCTTTGTACCACGGGGCCTGATAGATCATCTTTTTTCTGCCGTTTTTTTCGATAGTGTAGACATTCGGATGATCGTTTTTCATCATGTCGTGCATTTTGTCGATCGATGCCTGCTGGTGGCACTTCATGAGATTTTCGCCGATCATGTTTCTGCCGCCCGAAAGCGCCTGCATCGCTGCATCGTTCATGTCTAAAATGTTTCCTTCGGTGTCCATCACCGTTATCGCCGCCCCGAATTTGTCAACCCAGTCTCTGAACATTTGTTCCTCCTTAAATTACGCAAACAAAACAGATGATGATAGCGATTTTTTTGTGCAAATAAAATAAATGGTTATATTCCGGCGGAATTTGTCTGTTTGAGGTCTCTGGATGATATACCTTGACTTGTTTTTAGGTTTTCTCAAAGTCGGCTGCTTTGCTTTCGGCGGGGCTTACGCCGCGATTCCGCTTATACGCGATGTCGTGCTTTCATACGGATGGGTGACCGACGAAACTCTGACCTATATGATTGCGGTGAGCGAAATGACGCCCGGGCCTATCATGGTGAATCTGGCGACTTATGTCGGGCGCAGTCAGGCGGGTTTTCTCGGTGCTTTTGTTGCGACTTTCGCAGTTGTTTTTCCGGCATTTCTCATCATGCTTCTCTGCATGTTCGCTTTCAATGCGCTTATGAAAAACCGCTGTTTCAATTCAGTAATAGGCACTTTGAAGCCCTGCGTTGTGGGGCTTATTCTCGCAGTCGGGATTTTTATGACTACGGAAGCCTTTTTCGACTTAAAAGGTGAGGGTACATTTGATCCCCAAGCCCTTCTTATCACGGTTCTGCTTGCAGCTGCAGCGTTTCTGCCGCCTGTTTTCGGGAAAAAGAAGATTTCGCCGATAACGCTCATTGTTGTGAGCGCGGTGCTTGGTGTTTTAATTTACGCGCCGTAATCTTAACGGGATCGCGAGATCACGTTATCCCGAGATCTCGGCGGCGCGAACCGAGATCCCGAGATCCCGGCGGCGCGAACCGTTATCCCGGGATCCCGAAATTCCGGCAAGAAGAAAATTGACAAAAATCGCGGAAAGTATAAAAAATCGCGATTTTTTTAGGTTCAAATCATGGCGAATACGAGAGTTTCACACGAAGGCACGGTGATAAACGTGGCTGACGGAAAAGTTGCTGTAAAAATCGAGGTTAAAAGCGCGTGCAGTGCGTGTCACGCCAAAAGCATGTGTTCGGTTTCGGAGCTTTCCGAGAAGGTGATCGAAGCTCTTCCTGCCGAAAGCGTCTCCGTGGGCGACAGCGTGGTCGTCGAAATGGAGGAAAAGTTCGGCTTGAAAGCTGTTTTTTATGTTTTTTTCATACCTTTTGTTCTTATGGCTTCAACACTTTTTGTTTCGGCAAATTTCGTTTCAGAGGCTTTGGCGGCACTCTTCTCACTGCTGGTTTTAGCGCCTTACGCTCTGCTGCTTATGCTTTTGAAACCTTATTTCGCGAAACAGTTCGTGTTTGTGTGCCGGAAAATTTAATTGGAGGTCTTTATGGACGGAGCTATCCTTTATTCGCTTATTACTCTTGGCGTTATCGCGGTCGTTTCCGCGGTAGTTCTTTTTGTTGTCGCAAAAAAATTCAAAGTTGAAGAAGATCCGAGGATCGACGAAGTTCTCGAATTTTTGCCTGGTGCCAACTGCGGCGGATGCGGTTTCCCCGGATGCCGCGGACTTGCAGAAGGCATAATCAAAGCCGCGAACGCAGGTTCTTCCGATATTCCGTGCTGCCCCGGCTGCAACGCTGAAAAACGCAAAAAAATAGGAGAGGTAATAGGCCTTGCGATGCAGGAGAGCGTTCCGAAAGTTGCAGTTGTGCGCTGCGGCGGAACATGTGAGAAAACGACGAGAAAAAGCGATTACGACGGCCCTGCAAACTGCGCTGTCGCTGCTTCTCTTTTTGTTGGTGAAAAAGGCTGCCAGTTCGGCTGCTTAGGACTCGGCGACTGTGTTGAAGCGTGTGCATTCGGCGCGCTTTCGATGGATAAAATCACGGGACTTCCGGTTGTTGACGAAGAAAAATGCACATCCTGCGGCGTCTGTGCAAGAAAATGCCCGAGAAAGATAATCGAAATCCGTCCGAAAGGGCGCAACAACAGGCGCGTTTATGTCGGCTGCCGCAATACCGACAAGGCTCCTGCTGCAATGAGCGTCTGCAAAGCTGCATGTATCGGCTGCGGAAAGTGCGCGAAAGAGTGCCCCGAAAAAGTTCAGGCGATCACAGTTGAGAACTTCTTGGCTTACATTGATCCCGCAAAGTGCATAGCATGCGGAAAATGTGCTGCTGCATGCCCGACCCACGCAATAAAGGCGACATTCGAAATAAAACTAGGCGCCTGAATTCTTGCCGGGATCCCGGTATCACGGTATGCCGGTATCCTGAGGCGCCAAACAAATCCGACAATAACGAAATTTTTGTTAAAAATCTCAATTTGGTTACAATACTGCGGTTTTTTTATTAACTTGAGGGAGTTTAAAAATGAAAAGAGATCAGTTGGCAGCAAAAATCCTTAATGAAACCAATTTGTTGAACCGTTTCCTTGACTACGTTAAAGAAGATACGCAGTCTGTCGAAGAAAGCGAGACCTGTCCTTCTTCTCCGAAAGAAAAAAATCTGGGCAGAAAACTTGTTGAAGAGCTTAAATCGCTCGGTCTTGCAAATGCCGAAATGGATGAAAACGGCTATGTTTACGCGAAAATGGCTACAAACTGCGGCATTACGAAGAAAGTTGCTTTCATCGCTCACATGGACGTTGCCCTTGACTGCAAAGGCGAAGGCGTATGTCCTGTTATCCACGAAAAATACGACGGCTCGGTCCTGAATCTTAAAGGCGGCACGGTCATCGATCCCGCTGATACCGAGCATCTTTCCGATTGCATCGGCGACACGGTAATCACTTCCGACGGTACGACTCTTCTCGGTGCTGACGACAAAGCGGGTGTTGCTGCGATTATGTCGATGGTTGAATATCTCGGCAAACATCCCGAAATCAAACACCCGGAAATCAGAATATGCTTCACGCCCGACGAAGAGATCGGACGCGGTGTTGACAAAATCAATCTTCAGAAAGTCGACGCAGATTTCGCTTACACGCTCGACGGCGGTGCTCCCTATGAAGTAAACTACGAGAATTTCAACGCTTTCTCTGCGAAAGTTACACTTCGCGGCGTTTCGATCCATCCCGGATATGCAAAAGACAAAATGGTCAACGCAATCAGATACGCGGGAAAATTCATCGATATGCTTCCGAAGACGATGTCGCCTGAAAGAACCTGCGGCAGAGAGCCTTTCATCCACATTGTCGGCATCAGCGGCGGCAGCGAGGAAGTCACTGTCAGCATGATCCTCAGAAGTTTTGTCCGTGAAGACATCGAGCGCGAAGAGAAGATAATCCTCAACATCATCGAAGTTCTTAAGGCTGAAGAACCCCGTCTTCAGGTAACTCCGGTTTTCACCGAAAGCTACCTCAACATGTATGAAGTCATGAAGGACAAAATGGAAGTTTTCGGCTATCTCAAGAAAGCAATCGAAGACTTGGGCGCAACTCCGAATGTCGAGCCTATCCGCGGCGGAACAGACGGTGCAAGACTTTCCTTCATGGGACTTCCGTGCCCGAATATTTTTGCAGGCGGCGTAAACTTCCACTCCCAGAAAGAGTGGGTCGCTCTTGAAGATATCGCGCTTGCTTCTGCTGTCACAGTTAAGATTGTTGAGAACATCAAATAGTTCCGGCGCCGCCAATTCTTGTCGGGATCCCGGGATTCCGTGATTCCGTGATCCCGGAGGCGGCGAATCGTGATCCCGATCTTTTTTGTCGCTGCCATCAAAAAAAACTTGACTTTCAAATTTTTTTCCCTACACTACTCGCCGTCCTGCGTGGCGGGATAGCTCAGTTGGCTAGAGCAGCGGACTCATATCCCGCAGGTCGAGTGTTCGAATCACTCTCCCGCTACCACTTCTTGTTTTTTTCCCTATAAATAATTTTTTTATTCAATTTTTTGTGATTTTTTCTTGTTTGAATCGGTGTTGTGTGCTATTTTGCGCCGTTTTTTGCTGTTTCACTTTTTCAACGGTTGTGATTTGGTGACATCGATAATGAAAAAAATTGTGTCGTTTTTGTTTGTCCTTGTTCTTTCTGTTTCCGCTTACGCCGAAGCGATGTCATGTGTAGGCGGTTACTGCTTCGATTGTTACGATTCATCTCTTGGTCTTCCTCAAAATCAGGTCGTCGCATTTTCCAAAAATGCCTGTGGATTTATGTTTGTCGCAGGAAGAAACACTATTTCGAGGTTCGACGGCAACGAATTTGTTCTTCCGAAAGGAGGCAGGCTTGAAGATCTTCCGACAAATACGATAAACGATTTCGTTTCCGATGACGCCGGAACCGGCTATGTCGCGACCGATCTTGGTCTTTGGACGGTTGATTTGAACAGAATTGATGCCTTTGCATTCAATATTGTCGATAAACTTGATGATGTTTCCGTAAAAACGCTTGCTTACGACAGGAAAAAAGCTCTTCTTTACGGTGCTGTTAGCGGAAAAGGTGTTTTTGCGCTTTCGGCAAAAGGTTTTTTTGAGTGGTTCAATCCCGAAAATTCGCGTCTTGTCGCAAAAAATGTCAATAAAATTTTTGCCGACAGTCTCGGTACAGTCTGGCTCGGAACGGAAAACGGCGTTTACTTCATGAAAGATGGAAGCGAAAGATTCATTCAGGTCGACTACCTCGACGATTCGGTTTCTGCTTTTACGGAAGATGATGAAAACAGGATTTATGCAGGCGGCGGAAAAGGTTACTACCTCATCGAAAACGGCGAAGTTTCGATTTCATACGCAGGCGAAAAAGTTCCCTGGCGCGATACAACCGTGCTTGAAACCGCTGATTCCGGCAGGCTTTGGATAGGAACGAAAAATTCGGGTCTTTTTTATGACGAAATCGCTTCATGGCCTGTTGACGGAGCAGTGAGCGCTTCAATACGCGACAGTGAAGGCGAAGTCTGGTTCGGAACTTCGGCAGGCGGCTTCTGCATTGTCAAAGAGAGTGCTTTCAAAGATACGATATTCGGAGATGAAAGTGTTTCCGGTATCGTTTCTGATGCTTCGGGCAATATTCTTGTCAATACGAAGAGCGGCATTGTCGGATTAGGAGAGCGCGGAGAGAAGAAGGTTGTAAGCAATTCGGTTTTTGACACCGTTTTTTTCGATAAAACAGACAATCTCTGGGCTTCTTCAAAGTCTTCAGGGCTTTTTATCATGCAGCCCGATAAGAGTTTCAAGCCTGTAAGAGAGATCTACACGAGCGAAGACGATCTTTTCCCTGTTTCATCAGACGTATTTTTCAGCGATGCCGACGGAAATGTGTGGGTGAACGACATTTCCATGAAGGGCGCGATGTTCATGTTCAGAAACGACAGAACCGCCGAAAGATTCATGCTGCCCGATGCTGATGCCGAAATAGTCGGTATAATCGGGCATGGCGGCAAAATTTTCATAGTTACGAAACGCAGCGGCGTATTCTCGCTTGAAGAAAACAACACCATTGATCACGTGGATTTCTGGAAGAAGGAAATTTTTGTAAAAAGAGTTTTTGTCGATTCAAAGCAGCGCATCTGGATAATCACTCTTTCCGACGATATTTTCATCGATATCGAAGGTGATGCGGTAGCCTTTCCCATAGCGGGAATCAGCGGCAGGGCGGCTATCCATTCGATTTCGGAAGACAAGAACGGCAATTTGTGGATCATGACGAATGCAGGTGTAGTTGCCATAAAGGGAACCGACGCAACATGCTTCATGAGCGGACGCTGTGCCGACGTGCCGATAATCGTTTACGGTAAAAAGGACGGAATGAATTCGGTCGAATGCGCCGAAGGAAGGACTTCAGATGCAGCTGTTTCGGCTGACGGATTCCTTTTCGTTCCGATGATGAAAGGTGTCGCTGTTTTCAATACGGATTTCAAAGAGAACAGCGGTTTTGTTCCGGAAATCACGATAGACCGTATTGTTGACGATTCCGGTAAAAACTATGTTTCGGACGAAACAGATGAGATAAATATGCCGGGTTCGGTGAAAAATCTGAAGATTTCATATTCGGCTCCGCTGTTTTCGGGCGGCGGCGCTCTTCTTTTCGATTACTCTTTCGATAAAGAACATGTCAGGGGTACGACTGAAAAAACGCTCGATTTTTCCGATGTTCCAAGCGGTCTTCACGAATTTTCTGTCATCGCCTACCGTTCAGGCGATCCTTCGAAATTCAGTGAAAAAAGGCTTGTTTTCAAGGTGAAACCTAAGTTTTATGAGGAAAAATGGTTCGTTGTAACCTCTCCGATACTTGCAGTTCTCCTGATAGTCATTGTCATTTTCCTGAACAGACGACGTAAAGCGGTGAGAAAAGCGGAAATCAAGCGGCTTATAGACGAAAAGACGGCAGAACTTCAGATTAAAAACAACGCTCTCAAGGAAGCTGTAATGAAGGATCCGCTTACCGGACTCATGAACAGGCGTTACATGTTCGATGTCGAAGAGCGCAAAATCAGGCGTTTCATCGAGTCGCGCGACCGTAAGATACACCTTCTCGACAACCGCAACATGTTTGAAAAGAACGACATTGTTTACGGTGTCATAATGATGGATATCGACCATTTCAAGCGGGTAAACGACCTTTACGGGCACGATGCCGGCGATATGGTGCTGAAGGGTGTCGCAGAAGTCATGCAGGAATCAGTCCGTGCCGACGATATCCTGATCCGCTGGGGCGGTGAAGAGTTCCTCATCGTTCTGAAGAATATTCCGCTTAACAAGATGATTGAGGTTGTGAAAAAGATAAGAAAGGCGATAGAAAAACGTTCCTTTACGACACAGGGCGGCACTACTATCTGGATCACGGTTTCGATGGGAGTCGTTTTCCTTCCGTTTTTTGCAAGCGAGCCGAAACTTCTGACATTTGAAAATATCATAACGCTGGCGGATATGGCTCTTTATCATTCTAAAGACAGCGGGCGTGATATGGCTACTTTCGTTGTTCCGGGCGAAAAAGTGCCTGAAACTCCGGAAGATATCAGCAGTATGCTCACAAGCAGCGAATTTGCCGTCGTAAACGGTTTCTACACTTTTGAAAAGATAGAACCAGACAATTTTTCAGAGTTTGAAATTTGATAATATGTTGATTATATTGGAGAATATTATGAAGAGAGTGCTAAGAATAAGTTTGTTTTTTCTGATTCTTGCATCTTTTTTTACTGTTAGTGCTGTCGATTTTCATCCGAACGAAGCTTACAGCCGCTTTAGGAAGGGGATAAGTCTCGGCGGTGCGCTTTTTCCGACCTACGAAGGCAATTCGATGCTTCTTGAGTTGGATGTCTACGCTTCCGCTGAATTTTCTATGCTCGGTTTCGGTGTAGGGCTGCCTGTCAGGTTTATTCTCAAAAACGATGACGATATCCCGACTTCCGGCGGTGTTTTCCCGAAAGAGGACTGGGATGACGCGAGGGACTGGGTTGCCATTCTGAACTATTTCCACTACGGCCACTCGGGCGATATGTTCTATTTCTATTTCGGCGAGCAGAGAAACCGCTATGTCGGCAACGGCTCTATTGTCGGAGCGTACTACGGCGACCTTAGGCTTTACCATCCGCAGCGCGGAGTCAACCTCGAAGTCAATACCGATTACGCCGGACTCGATTTTTTCATGGACGACGTTACGCCGCCGAATGTAATCGGAGGCCGCGTCTACATCAAGCCTGTAAGTTTTTTCAGCAAGGAAAATTACGGTAACAACCTTGAGATCGGTGCATCCTATTTTGCCGATATTTTCGCGCCGGATCAGATAACTGGAAAAAGAGACAACGACTATGGACGCGAGATAACCGATTCGAATTTTCAGATTTTCGGTTTTGACCTTTCCTTCCGTCTTCTTGCTATGAAGTATTACCAGCTCACGCTTTATGCGGACATGAACAAAATCATCGATTCAGGTTTCGGTATGCACTTCGGTGCAAAGCACAAACTCATGCTTCCGACAAGCACCGATATGCAGATTCTGAGCCGCTGGGAAGTTAGAGCAATGGAGCCGGATTACATTCCGTCGTATTTCAACACGTTTTACGACATTGAAAGGGAGTATTACAAAGGTCAGAGTGATTCGACTTTAGGCACGCCGACAACGAAGTCGCGCTATCTTCTGAGTTATGCCGGAAGAGGGAAGGAGTGGACGGCCGGATACTATCTGGATCTCGTTTTCGATATAACGGGAACATTCTCGGTAGGCGGTTCGTTCGAGCATAACAAACTCTATGATCATGAAGCGAAAAAGTATGACAATTACCAGATAAACGTTTTTACGGATATGTTCTTCTTCGACTCTCTGGCTATAGATTTTCTTATGACGTTCCAGTCTTTGGGAGAAGACGGAAAATGGCTCAAAAACAGGCCTTACTACAGGGGATCGATAACATATTATCTTAACAAATTCTTCAGTTTCGGTGCAAGAGCCGATTCAAAATGGTATCTTGTCGAAGCAAGAAATAACGCCGGTTCATACAGTTATTACAACAGTTTCTCCATTGGTGCCTTTGCCGGAGTCAGGTTTTAACCGATGAAAATCGCCGTTTTTTTTCTTTTTCTGTTCCAGTTCTGCATTGTTTCGGCACAAAATTCGATCAGTGATTCCGACATGGATTCTCTGGATCAGCTGATTTCCGATTTGCTTGAATCGTCAAAAAAAGAGCAGAAACAGGAAAAAAAGCAGGAAAAGCAGGCGGTAAAACCTCAGAAAAGCGATAAAAACAAAAAGCAGGAAGTCAAATCCTCAAAAGTCAAAGGCAAAAAACTGATAGTCATTGATCCTGGTCACGGCGGGAAGGATCCCGGAACTATTTCGGGAAAACTTTATGAAAAGGACATCGTTTTAAAGCTCGCGAAAAAAATCGAAAAACTTTCCAAAAATTACAAAAACATCGAAGTCAAACTGACACGCGACAAGGATATTTTTCTTGCTTTGGAAGAACGCGCTGTAATTGCGAACAAAATGGAAGGCGATTTGTTCATTTCGCTTCACGCAAACTCGTTTCCCAAGGACAGAAATGTGGGCGGAATGGAGCTTTACCATCTTGACAACACACGTGACGAATATGCCAACAAACTGGCGAGAGTCGAAAATAAAATTTCGGAAAACACCTCGCTTCTCGGTACGATTCTAGTAGATATGGATATAAGCTACTATGTCGGTGACAGTCTGGATTATGCGAGGGAAATAGGAACAGGTTTGAAAAAAGATCTGAAAAAATATGACGTAAAATTAAGAGGTTATGAAAAAGGAGCCCTTTTTTACGTTCTTGTCGGCGCGCGTATGCCGTCTCTTCTTTTCGAAATCGGTTACATAACGAACAAAACCGAAAAAGATTTGCTCCAAAAGGATGTGTATCTTGAATCGATAGCAAAGTCTCTGCTTGATTCTATCGCGGCTTCGAAGGTGAAATGATGTCGGGAAAGATGAATGTTGTGAAAATTTCTGCTGTTGCAGTCCTTTCTTTTCTGCTTTTAGCGCTGCTTCCTTTTTTCGGCTACATTGAAATGCCTATACGTGAAATTTTTGGCGAAAGTGCTGCCGCAAACATATTCTGGAACATCAGGGTTCCTCGCACTTTGGGCGCTTTTGTCTGCGGTTCAACCCTGGCTCTCTGCGGAATGGTGTTCCAGTCGATGTTCAAAAACGATCTGGCGACGCCTTACACTCTCGGGGTGAGCAGCGGTGCGGCAATGGGAGCGGTTACGGCGATAAAATTCTTCTCCGGGCTTGCCTTTATTCTTCCTGTTACCCAGATTTTCAGCTTCTTATGCGCCTTTCTCACGGTCGTTTTTATCTACACTGCAGGGCGCCTCAAAAAAAGGTTTGACACCGGATTCCTGCTTCTTGCCGGAGTTGCCGTCAACTTTATATGCAGCGGACTGATTCTTTTCATACAGTATATCGCAAGCGGAAGCGAAAGCGCGATGATGATCCACTGGATGATGGGAAGCCTCGATTTTACGGGCTTTTCAACGGTTTTGAAAATCGTTCCGGCATTCGTGATCATGCTTTTGGTTTCGCTTTTTTTCCATCGTGAACTTGACCTCATGCGGATAGATTCCGATATCGCTACTACCCGCGGCGTCAATATGAATACTGTCGGAAACATCCTGCTTTTTACTGTTTCTCTTGCTGTCGCTGTTGTTGTTTCGCAGGTGGGACCAGTAGGCTTCATCGGCATGATGGCGCCTCACATCGCTGGCAGACTTGTCGGCAGAAAGCACATTCCGCTCGCATTCGCATCGCTTTTTATCGGCGGCTGCATTCTTATGCTTTCGGATGCCGTTTCGAGAACGGTGATAGCGCCTTCTGAAATTCCAGTAGGAGTTGTAACGGCGCTCGTCGGCGGACCGTTTTTCTTATTTATATTGATTAAATCAAAATAAATTTATGCGTTTTGGCACTCTTCGAGAATTTTAAGGAAAGCAACTCTGCGGTTTTCTGCAGCCGTGATCGGACGGCCTATAACGAGATAGTCTGCACCTTTGCGGAGAGCTTCAGCAGGAGTCGCAATGCGTTTCTGGTCGTTGACAGCCGCGAAAGCGGGACGGATTCCTGGAGTGAGGATTTTGAAATCTTTGCCGCAGGTTTCTCGAATGAGTTCGATTTCAAGCGGACTTGCGACGACACCGTCCATTCCCGAATCTTTCGCCAATTTGGCGAGTTTTGCAATCTGTTCGGGGATCGTGCGGTCGAATCCCACTTCGCGGATATCTTCTTCGCCTAAACTCGTCAGAATCGTGACAGCAAGAACGAGCGGCGGGTTTGTAAGCTTGTTCATTTCTTCTCTGACAGCTTCCATCATCTTTCTGCCGCCCGAAGCGTGAACGTTGAATATCTTGACGCCGAGCTGCGCCGCCGCTGCACCGGCCTTTGCGACCGTGTTGGGAATGTCGTAATATTTGAGGTCGAGGAAAACGTCTTCGCCCATTGCCACTATTTCGCGTACAAGCTCGGGACCGGTGGATGTGAAAAGCTGCTTTCCGATTTTGAAGCACGCACCCAAGCCGCGCAGATCGCTTACTATCTCAAGAGCTTTCTCTTTATTTTCGACATCGAGTGCGACAAAAATTTTCGATTTCATGGCTTTCCTCTAATTTCCGATAACCAGACTGCCGCCGGCGGGAACCGTTACGCTGCCGTTTGAAACATTGACGTTAGATCCGTCGTACGAAGTGAACGAGCCGCTTACTCCGCTGCAGGTTGCCGTGTATGCCGAGCCGCCTTTGTTGATGCCGACGACAACAGTTTTGCCTTCATAAGTGAATTTGTAAACCCATGCGTCGTTCGTACTTGCGCAGGTCGAGCGTGTTCCTTTTCTCAAAGCAGGGTGAGCTTTTCTGAATTTACCGAGTTTCTGAACATGCTGCAGAGCATCTTTCTCGCTGTTCGAAAGATTGTCGAACTTCATCACTGCACGTCTTCCGCCGTCGAAACCGTTTTCGGCTCTGCCGGTCATACCGATATCGTCTCCCTGATAAAGCATCGGAATATTGATCGGAGTCGTGAGAAGGAAGGTCTGAGCGTGTTTGAGCAGCGTGTAGTTGCCGTTGCATTCCGAAAGAGCTCTGTCCTGATCGTGGTTGCCGAAGAAGTTGCCCATTACTGCACCCGGGAAACCGCCAGTCCTGCCTGTCTGAACCGACAAAAACGCCGTGTCGGTAAGATCACCGTTGACATCATACATTATTTTGTTGGCCAAAGTGTCATAGCTGCCGTTGTGGAGAATCTGATCCCTTATCGCGTAATAAAGCGAATCGTTTACCTGACCCTGAACCATTTCGGCACGAGTATGGTAACGTGCCCATCCTCCGAGAGATTCGCCTACTGTATAGAAAACCTCGGCTTCGTCGGGCATATCATGGTTTTTGACTGTTGTTTCAATCTTCTCTTTGATCGCCTTGCGGAGTTCTACTACAAAAATATCGTCAATATGCTTTAAAGCATCGGCACGGAAACCGTCAAGGTTGAAATTCTCAATGAGCCAGATTGCGTGATCTATAACGGCTTTTCTAGCTTCTGAGCTTCCTTTATAGTTGAAGTCCGGCATATAAGGCGTGAACCAGCAGTCTATTCTGTGGTCATCCCAGTGTCCTGCGCACGGATTGTAATCATAGAACCAGCCGTCGTTCTTGTGCTGCTGATAGAGTTTTGCGTCTTTGTGAACATGGTTTACAACAAAATCGGGAATGATTCTGATTCCTTTTTTGTGTGCCTTTTCTACAAGTTCACGGAATTCATCCACATCTCCAAAAGCAGGATGAACGCCTTCGTTTCCGTATCCGTAATCATTATCAAAAGAATAGCCTGTTGCAAGCGGATGATAAGCATGATAGCTTGTGAAATAGATATTGCTTTGATCTGATGCTGTTCCACCCTGGCTTGTGTAATCAGGATTGAGGATAGGAGTACTTATCCAAAGTGCGTTTACGCCCATTTTCGTGAAGTATCCTTCGTCAAGTTTTTTGATTATTCCGCGGAAATCGCCGCCTTTCCACTGTTCAAGATCGATAGTAACGCCGGAAAGATTTCCTATATCGTTCGATGTATCGCCGTTCAGGAATCGGTCGGTCATGATCTGATAGATGAATGCATCACGCCATCCGAAATCGGCATAGTCAACACCGTCTCCGATCCAGAGCGGAACAAAGAAAGGCTCTATTTTGTCGCCGTTTTCATCAACAAGTCTGAAAAGCCAGCTGTATTTGTTCGGCTCGAGACCGCTCTGCGTAACTGTGAATTTTTTCGTTGTTTCGTCATAGTATTCCGTCGCATCAACCGATTCGCCGTTTAAAGTAATTTCCGATTCCGCGAAGTCGATTGCTGCCGAACCGTGGTATGAAAGAACGAATGTGTATGAATTTTTTGTTTTTTCATGACTGTCGAGAGTAAGAAGAGTGTCGGGAACAGGTTCTTCACCTACAATTGTCGCTCTTCCAGGGTAGTTCATTTCAGAAGTAATGAAATTCGGACCGGGCTCATTAGTGTTATCCGGACCTACACCCTTGTCAGCATACCACCAGGTATTGCCGTTATCAAACGAGAATCTGAAAATATAAATGTAGTTTCCTGCCGTATCAGTTGGGAAAGGATACATATATTCATGGTTGTTGTCGCCTTTGTGCGCAGAGTTGAAAGTTGCATCTTTCCAAGTCCAGGTTGATGCAATTATCGGATATTCGGCACTACCGGAAGCTTTTTTGTAACCCAACTGTGCTTTCCATTCGGAATGTTGAGGCAGATTCGTTCCTTCATACCAATTTGGGCAGTGACCTGAGTCATCCGCCTTACAAGTCTGATTAGGAATGTAAATCTGACCGAAAACAAGCTCCGGCTCGTCACCTACATATTGTGATATTGCAAAAGGCCACTGAGTTCCGATCCACATCTTGTCGTTGGGTTTGGTCATTTCGGCGCAGGTTCCATTGATGTCGTAGTATCCGTTTTCACAGTTGCATACCGTTTTGCCGTCTTCAAGGGAACATATACCTTTCCCGCAATCGACATCGGCGCATTTGTCTTCAACGCATGTGTGAGTTAAAATGTCACAAGTTTCGTCGTTGTCTTGGCAATCATCGCTGGTGTAACAGTTAGGATATTCGACACCGCATTTTCCGGTAGCCTGTTTGCAAACTTCCCATTCCTCTTCGCATGTTACTTTTTTGCATTTGTCTTCGATGCACTGTTTCGTCGGGTCATTGTCTTCATTGACATAACCTTCCGGGCATTTGCAGATTGCATCATCACCTTCGAATTCACAAGTGCCGTAACCGCATTCGAGCGTGCACTCAGGTGTATCTGAACCGCCGTTTTCGTCTTTGACGCAGTCGCCGTTTTCATTTTGCTTGTAGCCGTCAATGCATTTGCAGTATTCTTCACCTTCTCCGTTGATGTCGCAGTATGAATTGTCGCCGCATTCAAGAGAACAGTTCTCGTCGATACATGTCGGAATTTCTCCGATTGTTTCAGGTCTGTATCCCTCTTCGCAGTCGCAGTGAATCCCGTCGCTCTGGTAGGAGCTTCCGCTGCCGTAGCCGCTGCCGTAAGCCGTGCCTTCATGGCATTCACCGTGGTTGTTGCAAGTGATGCCGTCGCACGGTCCTTTGCATTTATGCGTTTCAGGGTCGCATTGAGAAGAGCCTGAACAGTCGCTGTTGGTACCGCAGAAACCGCCATCGGTATTTGCTTTGCAGTCTCCGTTTATACATATCTGCCAGTTTTCGCAACTAACATTTTCGCACGAATCTGTTACGAGGTCACATCCTGGCTTACCGTTCGGAACATAGCCCTCTTCACATTCGCAGACTGCTCTGCCGCTTGAATCATCGCATATCCCGTGACCGTCGCAGTCAATGCCGGCACACGGTGAAGATTTTTTTGATTTGCTGCACGCAACAGCAAAAACCATTGAAAGGCAAATTAAAACCATAAATACTTTTTTCATTTTTAAACCTCACAAAATAAAGACGCATTATTATGCGAAAAAAGGCTCTTTAGTCAAGAGGGCGCGGCATTGTTTTGGTCGTTATCCCGGTTTTTTATCGCCGCCGTTCGAGATCCCGTGATTCCGAAATCACGTGATCCCGGTAAAAAAAGCGCGGCGGCGGGAAAAACGCAAAAAAATATCTCAGTAAAATCGGGGTGTTGTGCAAAAAGATAAAAAAAGTGAAAAAAATAATTTGACATTTGGAT
>JAFYIZ010000043.1 GCA_017538365.1 bacterium
GGGGGATTACATAAAATCGCGAAAAAATTTCGGGGAAATAGGAATTTTGCTGTAAAAAAATTTGCGGGGATTTGGAAAATGCTCAATTTTATTGATGAATTTTAATTTTCCCCAAACCGGCTATAAAACCCACAAATCATTGGACGCTTTCTGCGAAAAATTCTCATCACGCATAGCAGCAGATACCTGATCTACGCCAAAGATCTGGTCAAAGACGGCGAAACCACATGTCTGCCGATATATTTCACACCGTTTTTGTAATAATCCTTGCCAATCTGTATAAAATACCTATAATTTTGCGGTTTTTGTGTAATCGGATACAAAACTCGGAGGTCAAAATGAAAAAAATCCTTGTTGTTTTTGCCATTCTCTGTGCATTTTTCGCGGTTTCATGCGGAAGCGGCTCAAAAAATGAAGACACTGTCGATACCGGTGACAACGATCCGACTGATGATGCAGATTCACAGTCTGAACCAAGTGATGATGACGCTGACAGTGAGCCGACTGATGATGCAGATTCTCAACCTGACGATGATCCTGAAGAACCATCTTACGGCGGCAGAGGTTGCAACGCCAGAACATCCTACGGCTCGACTTCGGTCACAAGAGACGAAAGCTCCGTTTTTGACAGCTGTGCCACAGGTGCAAAATACTCTGACAGTTCTTGCATTTATCCTGATCCTGCAGAACTTTTCTTAAAGTTGCAGAAAACGACGATAGTTTTCAAAAAGGAGTGCAAACAAAACGATGCACCTATTCCGTGTCCCGATTTTATCCCAGAGTCAATAACGCTCTCACAGCTTACAGGTTGCAATATCTATCGTAACGAAAGCACTCCTAATGATGCTCAACCGTGCCTTTCCGAATGTCCTGAATTCTATTTTTCGACTGACAACGAAACCTTTAAAACAGTTGAATTCCGGCATGATTATGATTACGACTCAAATTACCCGTTTCATAACGCTTTTTTCGAATCCAGTAATTCCGAAAGAACAATTTTTCTTATTGTAGACACCGGCCAAAACACCGCTCTATTTAAATCATCAGATTCTTCAATAACACTTTCGTTTGAAATCTTGGTTGCCGAATAAATTTTCAATCTTTCAGGAATTATAAAGCGAGCCGCCAGCGCTCCCAAAAGTTTCCAAAATTCTTCAAAATCCCTTTTACACTTGAAATAATATTTTTAAAAAATATAAAGCGGCGGAAGGTTTTTTGCACTTGGAGGAGAAATGCAGGAGCGTCTTGGAATTGACATCGGTTCGACATTCATCACTGTTTTTTCACAAAATAAAAATAAAGTCGTTTTCCGTTTCAGACACAGCGGAAAAATAGCGGAATCGCTGAAGAAAATTTTTGCGGAGACCGATAGTGACACTTTGGTCCGCTTTACCGGAAAAACTGCACAGGAATTTTCCGGAGTCGTCAAAGACCTCTGCATTTCAGAGGCTGAGGCGATAAACGCGGAACTCAAGAAGGAGAAATTTTTTGGCGGCTCAGATTTTGCGATAATCAGTATCGGTGCGTCGTCGCTTAAAAAATACACGATAAAATCGGGAACTATCTCAGATATTTCGTCAAATTCGCTCTGTGCTTCGGGAACGGGACTTTTTCTGGAAGAACAGGCTGAAAGGCTTTCTATCGACCTTGAAAACATGCCTGCTCTGGATATTGCCGAGCCGCCGTCGATTGCGAGCAGATGCACGGTTTTCGCAAAAAGCGACCTCATCCACCATCAGCAGGAAGGGCGTACGAAAGATGAAATGTGGGCGGGAATGTGCCGCGCGCTCGTTATTTCTGCGACGAACACACTTTTCAAAGGGCTTGAGATCAAAGGAAACTTCCTTCTTATCGGCGGAGTCAGCCTGAATAAAGAGGTCGTCCGCTGGTTCAGGACTCTTTTCCCGACTTCAGAGTGGCTCGTTCCTGAGTTCAGCGAAGCCTTTGTGGCTAAAGGGGCGGCTGAAAGTGCCTGCATAAAAGTAACTGAGATCGATCCAGACAAATTCTCCCACTCGGCAGCTTTTGAAAAAATGCCGCCTCTCACGCTGAAAAAAAGCAATTACCCGCACTTTATCGAGCCTACGCTTGATGAAGAAAACAACGAAATAAGGATCCACAAGGCAAATTACCGCGAAATTCCCGAAGCGATTCTTGGAATGGATATCGGTTCGACTAGCACGAAGATAGCACTTCTTGATCTCAAAGGAGAGCCGATACTCGATATTTACAGAAAAACAGGCGGTGACCCGGTAAACTCTGCGAAAAAACTTTTTAAAGCGCTCTATTCGCTCATTGATCCTGCAAAAACAACTATCCGCGCGTTCGGAACAACCGGTTCGGGAAGAAAACTTTCGGGCATAATTTTCGGCGCCGACGCGATAATAAACGAGATCACGGCTCACGCAAAAGGAACTGCTTCGATTTTTCCGGAAGTCGAAACGATATTTGAAATAGGCGGTCAGGACGCAAAATTCATCAGGCTTTCGCACGGTTTTGTGACAGATGTCAACATGAACTACGTCTGCGCTGCCGGAACAGGCTCATTCGTCGAGGAACAGGCGCGAAAACTCGGGATACCGATAAATCTTGCGGGAAAACTCACAGAACACGTAGCACCGCCCGTAACGAGCGACCGCTGCACGGTATTCATGGAGCAGGATATCCGCTCGCTTCTGCAGCAGGGTTTCGACAAAAACGAAGTTCTCGCCGCAGTCCATTACTCGGTTGTCAAAAACTATCTCAACAGAGTCGTAGGAAACCGCAAGATCAGCAAGGACAAAATATTCTTCCAGGGTGCTACGGCACGTAACAAAGGGCTTGTCGCGGCTTTTGAAAACCTGTTGAATGTAGAAATGGTGGTTTCTCCGTTCTGTCACGTCATGGGCTGCATCGGCGCGGCTTTAGTCGCTTTTGAAGAAGTCAAAGCTGAGGGCGAATCAAAAAAATCGGCATTCCGCGGAGCTGAATCGGCAACCATCGAAGTCACTTCGAGGACTGAGACCTGCAAACTCTGCAGCAATTTCTGCAGAATCAACCACATCTCCGAAAAAGGAGGCAGAGAATCTTCGTGGGGTTACGGCTGCGGCAGAGATCCCGAAACGCCGGTCAGAAAGGAAATAAAAGAATTCGAGCTCATAAAGCACAGAAACACGTCATTTTTCAAAAACTTCCTCACGGAAAAAGAGCCTATCGGTAAAGTCGGACTTCCGCTTGCAGTCTCGACCTGGACATTCCTTCCGCTCTGGAAAAAAATGCTCTCGCTTTTGAACATCGAGACTGTCGTTTCGGCACTTTCGACAACTCCTGCAATCAAAGGGCTTTCGTCAAAATATTCGGCATCGGACTTCTGTTTTCCTGTCAAAACTTCAATCGGCCACACGCTTGAGCTGACAAACAAAAATCTTCCCGTTTTCTTCCCGACACTCATTTCGGCAGGCGACAACGTAAAAACGGCGATCAGCTTCTTCTGCCCTTACGTCCAGAGCGATCCATCGATAATTTCGACCGTTATGGAAAAGAACGGGCTCGACCCGAAATCGAAGATAATTGACCCTGTCATCGACTTCAGAATGTCGGACGACAAAAACGGCTCGCTCATTTTCAAAGCTCTGGAACCATTCTTCCCGACTCTTAAGGAAAAACAGGTGCGAAAAGCGTGGAAAGAGGCGCGCGATTACTACAAAAGCGAGACTACAAGGCTTATTGAAGAAGGCGAGGCTCTTCTTAAAAACGCGAAAAAAGAGAAAAAACCGGTGTTTCTGCTTGTGGGAAGACCTTACAACCTTTACGACAAAGGAATCAACCTCGGAATTCCCGAAACCATCGCCGGAATGGGTTTTGACGTCCTTCCTATCGACATGATGAAGATAAATGTCGGCTCGCTTGCTGACACAAACTACTGGAATCTTTTCTGGAATTACGGACAGAAGATAATCGCGGCAATCAAACGGGCGAAAAAAGAGGAAAACGTTTTTCCGATATACCTCACAAACTTCTCGTGCGGCCCAGACAGCTTCATCCTTTCTTTTGCAGAAAACGAAATGAAAGGGCGTCCTATGCTCATTCTTGAGCTTGACGAACACTCAAGCGACGGCGGATACCTCACTCGTATTGAGGCTTTCATCGATGTTGTCAAAGGTTACATGAAAAACAGGCCTGAGCCGACGGAAAGGCCGCTTCCCGACATTTATCTCGCGGATAAAGGACTCAAACCGGGCAAAATCTGGATTCCTCCGATGCACATCGGCACACCGCTTTTTGCCGCTGCATTCCGCGGTTTCGGTTACGATGCCGTGGCGATTCCGCTTGAGACAAAGCACGATCTCGTCACAGGAAAAAAATATGTCAGAGGTCAGGAGTGTCTTCCGATGATACTCACTCTGGGTTCTTTCTTAAATCAGGTCAAAAAAGAGCCCGGAAAACAGCACACGTTTTTCATGCCTTCTTCGGAAGGGCCGTGCAGACTGGGACAGTACAATATGCTTGAGCGCATCGCTTTCGAGCATCTGGGGCTCGACAACATCGATATTCTGGCGCCTTCCAGCATAAATTCGTATCAGGGAGTCGAGGAACAGCTTCGAAGATACCTGATGCATTCGGTCATCACGAGCGACGTGCTTATGAAAATGACGACGCGTACCAGACCTTACGAAAAGACGAAAGGCGATGTCGATGCATTCCTCGAGAAAGCCATGAAAACTCTTGAATTGGTGTTCGAGCAGAAAAAAAATCCGCTTCCGATAGTTGAACAGCTTGCTGACGAACTTGCAAAAATCCCGCGTTACAACGAGAAGAAGCCGCTTGTCGGCATCGTCGGCGAAATATACGTCAGAAGCAATGCCTGCGCTAACGGAGACCTCATCCGCGTAATCGAGGAAAACGGCGGCGAGGCTTGGCTTGCACCTCTTTTCGAGTGGCTCATCTACACAGTCTGGGTTCAGGATTTCATGGCGAAACAGAAAGCGTTCTCCCTTTTCGGAAGAGGCGAATCGCTCATCAAAAACCTTTACGTTTCGCATATTGACGAGTCATACGGCAAAGCTGCCGACAAAATCCTTTCCGACCGTCACGAGCCTTCGATAAAAGAGACTCTCGACGAAGGGATGAAGTATCTCCATCCCGAATTTGTAGGGGAGGCGATTCTTACCGTCGGCCGTGCCGTAATGTTTGCAAAACAGGGCGCTTCGATGATCGTCAATGTCGCTCCTTTCGGCTGCATGCACGGAACAATTACCGATTCGATCTTCCAGGAAATAAAGAACACTCACAATATTCCGATAGTTTCGCAGTTCTACGACGGCGATATCGACATAAACGACAGAGTCGCCAATATCCTAAGAATGAGAAAATAGGTTCGGTTTTGTTCGTTTGATGGTGGAATCGTGAAAAAGCGGCACTACAAGTGGTATTCGGCAACTTACAGGCTGAATGAAAAAATCGAAAGAAAGTTCACGACTACCGGAAAAGTTCTCTTTTTATGCGCTTTTGCCCTTGTTTTTTTCGGTCTGAACACTCATTCAAGCATGCTTTTTGTCGTTTTTGCTGCCTCTCTTGCACTGCTTGCCGCCGATGCGGTTTCGCTTGCGTTCAAATCTTTTGCATTTGAGTTCGAAAGGTTTCTTCCCGAATGTGTTTCAAAGGGAATTGTGGTAAAATACCCTGTGATTATGCGGGCAAAAAGTGATAAGGCAAATTTCGACAGCCTTTTCTACTCCGAAGTTCCTGCTGCTCCGATACCTTCTTTTGAAGTTTTCAACGCAACTAAAGAGCCGGGCGAAGAAAAGCGCAACGCCTTCGACAGAAAGATGGGGTATTACCGATGGAAGTGGCTCATCGATAAAAACTGCGGCGGAAAATATGAAGAATTTGCCGTTACCGGCAGGAAAACCGACGGCGGGATTCTGTTTGATGTCTCTTTCATGCCGGAAAGGCGCGGAAAAATCGCTTTCGGCGGCGCGTACATTTTCCACAAAGGTATTTTCGGACTTTTGAAAAAAGGAAAAATCGTTGCCAATCCCGGAAGTTTCCTTGTTCTTCCTGAAATAAAGGAGTCGTTTGAAATTCCCGAAAATGAAGGGGATTCGGCAAATGAAAAAAACGAAAAAACGCGCGAAATGCAGGAAACGGGAAGCGGTTTCGAGCTGAAATCCCTCCGTGATTTCGTTCCCGGCGATTCGATAAGGAACATCCACTGGAAATCAAGCGCTAAAAGCGGTCAGCTGCGGACGAAAGAGTTTTACAAAGAGGTCGATTCGGGCTCGGTCGTCTTTGTCGACAACTTTTTTGAAGAGCACTACAGCGAAGATTTTGAAAAAGTCCTTTCCGCTGCGTCAACGCTAATGAACGCGATGCAGAGAGAGGAAAATCTTCCGCAGATTCTTTTTGTCGGCAGGGAAACTCACGAAATTCCGGACAGCTCGAAAAAAAGTTTTGCATCAGCCTTGTCTATGCTGGCGCTTGCAGAAAATGATGCGGAAAACAAGTTCGAAAGCTGCCTCGAAACCCTTTTTGAAGCAGGTCGCGGCGCATCGACAATCTTCTTTTTCACTTCAAAATACGACGAAGCGAGAAAAAAGGCTTTGAAAACGCTCGCCGGGCTCGGCTGCGGCATTCACATTTTTTATGCAGGAAGCGCTGAAAGCGATTCCGAACTCAGCCGTTATGAAACAAAAATAGATTTTCAATAACTTTATTAAGGCGGAAAAATGGATACCGAAATTTTCAACTACGAACTTCCCGAAGAGCTGATTGCAGACGATCCTGCGGCGCGCGGAACGGGAAAAATGATGGTTCTCGACAGAAGCAGAAACTCGATAACGCACTCCGATTTCAGCTTGATAACCGATTATATCGACGGCAATACAACGGTCGTTTTCAATTCGACGAAAGTCATTCCGGCGCGTATTTTCGGTAAGCGTGCAAGCGGCGGACAAGTTGAATTTCTGCTGCTCAAAGCGCTTAAGGACGGATTGTGGCAGGTGATGGTCAAATGTTCGAAGCACATCGACAAAGGAGAGGTCGTATTTTTTGAAAACGGGCTCACGGCGGAACTTGTCTCAAGAAGCGAGCAGTTTGCGGAAGTGCGTTTTTCGCTTGATGCAGACAATCTTCTTGCCTATCTCGACAGATTCGGCGACATCCCGCTGCCGCCGTACATTCTGAAAAGACGCAACGAAAAGCACAGCAGGCCTGACGACAAGGAAAAATACCAGACTGTTTACGCAGAAACAGCCGGTTCTGTCGCTGCACCTACCGCGGGGCTTCACTTCAGCAGAGAAATAATCGAAAAAATACGCGAAATCACGGGCGGACACGTTGAAAATGTCGTTTTAGACGTCGGCCTCGGAACGTTTCTTCCGGTAAAAAGCGAAAAAGTCGAAGAGCACACGATGCACAAGGAACATTTTGTGATCGACGAAGCGACTGCAGCCAGACTCAATGCGGACAAGGCGGCGGGAAGAAAAATCCTTGCCGTCGGAACGACGACCGTCAGGGCGCTCGAAAGTGCCGCTGTTGCTAAAAACATCATCGAGCCGTGTGACAAAGAGACGGGAATTTTCATTTATCCGGGCTACGAATTCCGCTTTACCGACCGCATTCTCACGAACTTCCACCTGCCGTGCAGCACTCTGCTTATGATGATTTCGGCATTCGCCGGACGCGAGTTCGTCATGAACGCATACAAAGAGGCTGTCGAAAACAGATACCGTTTTTATTCCTACGGCGATTCGATGCTTATTCTCTGACAAAATTTTTTTGATACATGTCTGTTTTTACATAACAGTGTTTGTTTTATTTATTTCAAAAAATCGCGGTTTTTTGTTTATTTTTTGTTGACTTGAAAATTTCTGTTTCTATAATTTTGCGATTTTCGGCTCTTTAAACAAAATAATTCTTTCAGGAGGTTGTTATGACTTATTTACCGCTTTCCTATCTGCTCGGGTCAAGAGCAAAAGTAGACATCATCAGAATTCTTGTCAACAGACAGAATTACACAGGCAGAAAAATTGCTGTTCTCAGCAGCACGAATCCGAATTCAAACAAAAAGGCTCTCGATTTCCTTATCGAAACCGGTCTTGTTTTGAGAGAACAGGTCGGCAACGCTTATCACTATAACCTTAACGACAAGCATTTCCTTTATGAACCGATCACCACTCTTTTCAAGGAAGAAGAGAAAACCATCAATAAAATCATGAAGTGCGGTGCCGCTTTCATCGAAGAGTTCGCTCCGAAAACACTTGCCGGTTTCGTTACTTACCTTAGAAGCAGTGTTGTTCTCACGGTTCTTGCACACTCTTTCCCTGCAAAAGATCTCAGCGATTATATTTATGAAAAAACCGGTTTCAGAGTTCTTGTAAAAGTTGTCGACACGATAACTCTCAACGAAAAATCGGTTACCGATTACGCTGAAAAAGTTTATTTCTGGAACAATTACAAATCGATCGTAAAGATGCTTGATTCCAGAAATGTTGTTAAAACTTTCTTTAACTTCTAAGGTTTGGAGGCAACTATGAGCAATAAAAACATCAACGTTCTTATCCTTGACGACGAAGAGAGCATTCTTTCCAGCCTCCGCAGACTTCTCGAAGACAAAGGCTATAACGTCGTTACAAACAGCAATCCCGCTGCAGCGATCGAATACATGAGAAACAACATCGTTCACATCGCCCTTGTAGACGTCACGATGCCGAACATGGACGGTCTTTCAGCTCTCAGCATGATGAAAGAGGTCAACGGTCTCACGCAGATCATCATGATGAGCGCTTACGCTACGACAGACAGAGTTATCGCTGCTCTTGAAAACGGCGCCAACGATTTCCTTCTCAAACCTTTCAACAACCTCGAACACGTTGTTTCGATCGTTGAAGAATCGGAAAAGAAGCTGATCCGCTGGCAGGGTGTAATCAAACAGCTTGGAGCACTTTAATTGACTATTTACCCGCAGGCAAGACTCACTCAACTGCCTATTCAGGATATAGAATTTCCTTCCTCTTTCGCTGCCGATTTTGTATCTGAGTTCGTCAAAGCGTGCGAGCTCGACAATTCCGGCAGCGAGATCTATCACAGTTGGAAAGTCTGCATCATGGCATGCAGAATCGGTAAAAAGCTCAATCTCGACAGAAATTCGATGAAAGAGCTGTTTTTCGCCTCTCTGCTCCACGACATCGGCGGAGTTATGGTCAAAGGCCACGTAATCGACCTTTTGACCCAGATTCCCGATGCTTACGGTCAGAAAAGCAATTTCCGTATTTTTGTCCATCCGCACAGAGGCGAAACGATACTCAGCACTTTCCCGACTTTCAGGAACATCAGCGAGATCGTGGGAACTCATCACGAGTTTTACGACGGTACCGGTTTCCCGAAAGGCCTGAAAGGCGACAAAATACCGCTCTGTTCACGCATAATCAGAGTCGCTGACGCAGTTGAGATAGCCGCGCAGGTTCATTCTGTGGACGACCCCGATGAAATCATTTCGCTTCTCGGAATTTTTTCTGAGGAAGAGTTCGACCCCGAAATTTATAAAATTTTCGTTGATCTTGTTAAAAACGAAGCTCTTTTTGACGCGGTAAAAAGCGGCGAAGCAGTTGAAAAAAGCATGGCAGAGCTGAAAAAAGAGATGACAGACCACCATCTGCTCTCTTCGCCAGACACTCTCAACCGTTTTTTCAAAATGGTTGCATCCATCGCCGACAACCTGACTTCGTCCGAATACAATCACTCTCTGCGTGTCGCTGAACTTTCGGTTCAGATGGCTTACCTGATGAAACTGAACGAAAGTGAGATACTGACTATCCGCTGGGCTTCGTTCCTGCATGATATCGGCAAACTCGCAGGAAACCGCTCGGTTTACCGCAAGCGCGAAAAACTTACCGAAGAAGAGTGGCTGAACGTCAAGGCGCATCCGCAGAGAAGTTACGACATACTCAACAAAGTCGCAGGCATGGATAAAATTGCCTACTACGTTCTCTATCACCACGAAAATCAGGACGGTTCAGGCTATCCCGAAGGTTTGAAAGGGGAGAAGATTCCGCTTGCTTCGAGAATAATGCACGTTGCCGACGCCTACGACGCAATCACTTCAAACCGTCCATACCACAGAAAAAAACAGCAGGAAGAGGCTTTGAGCGAACTGAAAAAGAACGTCAACAGACAGTTCGATCCGAATGTTGTCGAAGTTTTTTCCAAATTCCTGATGTCGTAGTCTCTTCATTTTCGGACAGAAAAATCCTTCAAAAGAAGAGTTCTTTGCTGTCACAAAACAACTTTCTGATTTTTCAAAATATTTTTGATTAACGGCTTATAAACTGCACTGTCCGTAATTGTTGTAATTGCACTGACTTTTTTCCCGGCATCTTTTGACGAAGCTCCGCAGTGGTAAATAGTTTCGTTTTTTGTGCCGAAATCAAGGACGATGTATCTGTCGTGAAAGATTCCGTTCGCCATTTTGAAAGTAACGGTAATGCTTGGATATTCCTTGGAAAAATCATCATATTCCTTTTGATGCAGACCCTTGCCTTTGTTGTCGGTGAATATCGTGATTTTTACATTTTTCCGCGTTGATTTAAGCAGAACGAGCGTTTTCAAATCAATGTAGTTGTCAATCACGAAAATCGTCTCTTTAGCTTTGGCGTAAATTTCCTGATATGCGAGATCAGCTTCAACGGGCTTGCCGTTCAAAAACAAAAAATCCTTTTTCAGTTCCGGATTGGTGAAATCTTCAATTATGTGCGCAATGTCTGCTTTGGTTGCCATATTTTCTTCGATTTTCGATAATTTGTGATCTATCACGGCAATATCTTTCGTATTTTGTGAAGTCTGAATCGCAAGTTTGGCGACTTCATCATACCCGATCAGATGTTCCCGCTCGAGAATAAAATCTTTCATTCCCTTGAAAAGCCGGATCAGCATCTTGCTCTGTTGAATTGCCATATCGCCGCGAAGAACAGTCATCAGCATGTAAATTCCCTGTTCTGTGAAGGCGTAAGGAAGATATTTGATGTTGCTGCCGCGTCCAGTGTTCAAGGTCAAAAATTTTGACCTTGAACGTAAAAAAGAGACTTTTTCCAATTCTTCCCATGTCAGTTGGAAGCGAAAATCATTATCGAATTTGTCAATATTATTCTTTACTTGCTGGTTAAAAGCCTTGACAGAATAACCGTAAATTTCTGCCAGATCGAAGTCAAGCATCACTTGCACTCCGCGGATCGTGTAAATTTTTGACTTCAAATCCTGTTCGCTGTGAATCACAATTTCATTTTCCATATTTAAAACCTCTTAAAAAAACTTCACTCTGAAAAATATTTATTTTGAAAATATTATCAACAAAACTTTAATTTATTTTGCAAAATATTCTAAAAATTCATTCGTAAAAGAAGTGAAAACAGCAGAATTTTTATGGAAACCAGTTTCTCATCTTGCCTTAAAACACTATTTTTGTAGGATTGAGTGCTTGTTTTGCTATGCTGGATTAGTGATATGACTTACGAAAAATTTCAGCAAATCGGATTTCCGCAAACAAATGTTGATCCATATTGGCAATAGGGGGCTAAAATGAGAAGTATAATATTTTCAGCGTTTTTTCTTTTTTGTTTCTGTGTTTTCGCCAACGGCGGGCCTGTATTTGACAACAAGCTCGGTTCCACCGGAAACGTCACATTCGTTAAAAAGGCCGCTCTCCAGCTTGTAAAGGAAGATCTGAAAATCAAAGTTGACGGCGAAAAGGCTCATTTTCAGGTGAGATATACTTTTCAGAATATCGGCGGAGATACAAAAATACAGTTTGCTTTCCCGATGGAAACTAGAATGTTTGGTTGGAGTTGCTGGGGGGAAAAAGAACTGGAATGTCAGGCAAACAGGGCGAAAGAAATAAAGAATTTTATCGAAAAAGAGAAAGTCTTTGACTATAAAATTTCAAAAAACGGCAAGGATTTGAAGTGGTCAAAGAAATCGGAAACAAAAAAGATCGAAGATAATTCTGATGAGGATTTGAACAAAATCAGTGAATGGTTTATATCAGAAATCGAATTCAAAAAGTTTGAAAAGGCTGAAATTTATATCTCATACACGATTGAATCCGGTAGAACACTCGGGTTTTACAGCTGTTCGGCGATGCCGGAAATCACTTCAAGAGATATACACTACAACTTTTATCCGGCTTCTTTTTTCGGGACCGGAAGTGTCGGGGATTTGAGTGTTACCGTTGATCTCACTGAACTCAAAAAAGATAACGGCAAACTGGATGAGACCAGAGGACTCGAATTTATAGAGCAGAACCCAGGAGTTTTAAAGTTCGAAGGAAAAAATGTCGATTTTAAAAAGGTCAAAGAATTCTTGGTTTACTATTCTATCGAAGAGAAAGATAGATCCGATTACATAAAGGCAAAAAGGCTTCTTCCAACGCAGTTCCGCATAGTTTCACCGAACATTGCGCCTGAAAATGTGGAAAAAATGTTCGATTTTGATCCTGAGACCTGCTTTGCACCCGGCAAAGAAAATGAAATCTCATTCTTTTTCGATAAAAAATCTCTGCCGGGATATTCCGCCATTCTTTTGAAAACTTCAAAAAATGACAAGTTCAAAGTTGTTGGCGAAATGGATTGCGATACATGGGACAGCGAGGATGTATTTGAGTACACTTCTGATAAAATCAGAAAATGTGATCTGTGCAGTGCTTCCCGTTGCGAAATGCAAAAAAAGCCAAATTGCAAATTTACCACGGATTGTGCCTATGATCTGATTGATCCTGGAGATTATGACCCGACGAATGTCAAGGAATGCCGCATTAAAATAAAAGTCGAACCAGTCGGAGCAACAAAAAATGCTCCGTGCATAAGCGAGATATTTATTATGCCACATTACCTTGGGGAATAAAAGTATGAATGTCCAGAGCTCCATCCGCAAGAATTTTGATTGGTACTATCCACCAAAAGTAGACAACAAAATGAGCCTTTCGGGTAAAAACCAGACAAAAAGATTTTCTTCCAAAGTGTTTTTTGCTATTGCCTGAATATCTTATAGCAAAAATCTTGCCGTCATCTTTTTTGGCATTATAATTTTCCGTTTTTTTGACGGGTGGCGCAATGAGTTCTTCTTTAAAGATACAGCAGCAGCAGAATCTGGTGCTTAAAACCGATCTCAGAATGACTCTGCAGATGCGCCAGAGCATCGAGATGCTGCTCAAAAACCAGTTCGAGTTGCGCGAAATGATTCTCGAGGAAGTTTCCGAAAATCCTTTTCTCGAAATCGAAGACTGGGGCGACGATATTCAGGAAGAACCGGTTCCGCAGCACGGAGAGGAAGCGGAGATTGCCGATACAAAAAGTTCCGATGTAACCGTTCCGCTTCAAATCAACGACAATTCAGCCGACATGAGCTCTATTCTCGCAGATTTCGACTGGGAGCAGATTAGGGAGACTTCATCGAACAATTTCGGCGAGACGAACCTCAAAAAATCGAACGATATTCCAAACGATTTCAATTTTGAAAACACGATTCCCGAAGAGGAGAGTTTTGCCCAGTCGCTCGATTTCCAGATTTCTGTTTCTTCTCATCCCGAAAGTATGAAAGACGTCCTCATTTACATGGCTTACAACCTCGATGCGAAAGGGTTCCTGCCAGACAGCGACGAAGATATTGCCGTTCAGATAGCGACCGATGTCGAAACTGTTGCGAAGGCGAGAGAGATCCTTAAAAATTTCGAGCCTTTAGGCTGCGGGTGCCGCAATTTCCCCGAATATCTGAGATTTATTTTTATAGAGCACGGTTCGGTTGATATTCCCGAAAAATTCGAAAAATCGGTTCACCGCCTTTTCAATGACGAGACGATGCTTGATCTCCTCGTAAAGAAAAATTTCGACGCGCTCTGCGGAAGTTTGGGAATCACGCAGCAGGAACTCACAGAACTTCTCCTTTTCTTCAGAAGCGGTGTAGCTTCTCCCTATCCGGCCTTCGGTTACGAGCAGGAGCGGACTGAATACGTCAAAGCCGATCTCATGGTCTTCATGCGCGAGGGCGAGCCGGTGATCTATATCGACGACAAAATGCTGCCGACGGTAATTCTCAAAACCGAGCTTTTTGAAGAGAATATGAAAAACGTCAAAAACCGCAGCGAAAAGCACTTCATGCGCGAAAAATACAAAAACGCAGAGTGGATAATAAAGTCAGTGAGTGACAGGAACCGCACGCTTTATCAGGTTGCGGCAAGCATTTTCTCGCATCAGAAGGCGTTTCTTGAGCACGGCGACAAATTTCTGAAACCGCTCACTCTGAAAGACGTTTCGGACGACATCGGACGCCACATCGCAACGGTTTCGAGGCTTACCAACGGCAAGTACGCGCAGACTCCGCACGGGATTTTCGAGCTGAAATACTTCTTCGTAAAGCAGGTGAACGACAACCTTACGACAAACAAGCGTCTTGAGCAGAAAATTGTCGAGATAATCGAAGGGGAAAGCCGCGAAAATCCCTACAGCGACGACGACATTGCCCACATTCTGAGCAAGGAAGGAATCGAAGTCGCCCGCAGGACCGTCGCTAAATACCGCTCGAAAATGAATATCCCGCTTGCAAGAGAGCGCAAAAGAAACTATCAATTCGAAGTCGGGAGCTGATTATGTGCAAAATAGGAAAATTTCTGAAAAAAGAGCTCATCACCTGCCATGCCGGCATAAAAACGAAGGAAGAGCTTTTTGAATATATCGCCGGAAATGTCGAAAAGTGCGCCGGAATCTCCAAAGATTCTGTGCTCAAAAGCCTGACGGAGCGAGAAACTTACGGTTCTACCGGAATCGGCAAGGGTGTTGCAGTCCCGCACTGCCGGATAAAAGGCTCGAAAGAAGTCGTCATCCAGCTTATTTCGCTTGCAGAGCCTATGCCTTACGGAAGCAGCGACGGCGAAGACGTGAGCCTCGTTTTCACGCTGATAGTGCCCGAGGGAAACAATCTGCTTTATCTCAAGCTGATAAGCCAGATCTCGGTTTTATGCAGCAATGCCAGAATACGCGCAGGGCTCATCGCGGCGAATGATCCCGAAAAAATGATTGGTTTGATCTCAAATTTATAGGAGGAAATTATGGTTTTCAGAGTTGAAGTCGGTTTGAACGAAGATGTGAAGGACGCTCAGGGTCTGACCTGGAAAAGAAGGATCGAAACAGATCTCGGGATCAAGACGGTCACCGATGTCAAGATGCTCAAAGTTTATCTCATCGACTGCGAGGATGTGACTCAGCAGCAGGTCGCAGCGTTTGCATCGGAAGTTCTTGCAGATCCGATAACCGAAGTTTTCGAGACGCGCGAAGTTCTGGCGGACAACTACTCTTTCGACTGGATAGTAGAAACGGGCTACCTTCCAGGAGTTACCGACAACGAAGGAAAAACGGCGCTCTGGGGACTCAAGACTTTCCTCGGTCACATCGGTGAAAACGATATGGTCTTCTCCGGCAGAAAGTATCTCATCAGCGGAAAAATCAGCGAAGACGAGATCAAAAAGATAGCGCACGACCTTCTTGCCAACGCTGTAATACAACGTTATTCGATCCTCAGCGCAAAACAGTGGGCGAAAGGCCAGAGAATAGGCAATGCCGTTCCGAGAGTCGTCGACAAGACCGCTCCGACAGTTGAAAAAATGGCGCTCGACGTTTCCGACGAAGACCTTATGAAGATCTCAAAATCGCGTGTTCTGGCACTCAATATTGATGAAATGAAGGCGATACGTGACTATTTCAGGCGTGAAGACGTCATCAAAGAGAGAATTGCTCACGGAATGTCGGCGGAAGCAACAGACTGTGAAGTCGAAGTTTTCGCGCAGACTTGGAGCGAACACTGCAAACACAAAATTTTCGCGGCAGACATAAAATACGAAGACAAAAACGCAGAGAAAAACGAGGAGATCCACTCTCTTTACAAATCGTGCATCAAAAAGACGACGATGGATCTCATCGAGAGCAAACCGTGGATAAAATCAGTCTTCGACGACAATGCAGGTATCGTCCAGATCGATGACGACACACTTTTCGCAATGAAAGTCGAAACGCACAACTCTCCGAGCGCACTTGACCCGTACGGCGGCGCACTCACCGGTATCGTCGGCGTAAACCGCGACATCATCGGCTGCGGAATGGGCGCGAAACCGATACTCAACACCGATGTTTTCTGCTTTGCAAGCCCCTTCTTCCGCGGCGAGATCCCTGAAAAACTCCTTCATCCGGGAAGAATTTTCCGCGGCGTCCACAGAGGAGTAAAAGACGGCGGTAACGAAAGCGGAATTCCGGTAGTAAACGGCTCCATCTACTTTGATAACCGTTATCTCGGCAAACCTCTCGTTTTCTGCGGAACGGGCGGACTCATGCCGATGGAACTCAACGGCAAACCTTCGTGGAAAAAAGAGGCGAAAGCTGGTGACCTCATCGTCATGTCGGGCGGCAGAGTAGGAAAGGACGGTATTCACGGTGCGACATTCAGCAGCGAGGAGCTTCACGAGGGAAGCCCTGTCACGGCAGTTCAGATAGGGGACGCCATCGTTCAGAAAAGAATGTTAGACTTCATTCTCGAAGCGCGCGACAAAGACCTTTTCAACGCTATTACCGATAACGGCGCGGGCGGACTCAGCTCGAGTGTTGGCGAGATGGCGCAGGATACAGGCGGTGCGAGGGTAAACCTTGAAAAAGTTCCGCTCAAATATCAGGGTCTGCAGCCGTGGGAGATCTTCATTTCGGAAGCTCAGGAGCGCATGACGATGTCTGTTCCGAAAGAAAAATACGAAGAACTCAAAAAGATCGCAGACATCCACGAGGTCGAGATCACTATCGTCGGCGAATACACGAACACCGGTTATCTTGAAATCTACTACAACGATATCAAGGCGGCATACCTCGAAATGGAATTCCTCCACAAAGGAAACCCGAAATATCACTTGGAAGCGGTTTGGAATTTCCGCGAAAAACAGCCCGAAAAAGAGTTCATTCCGGCTGAAAAGAGCAACCTCAACCACACTCTGCTCGATATGATAGGACGCGTGAACATCGCTTCGAAAGAAGACTGGGTAAGACAATACGACCACGAAGTTCAGGGCAGAAGCGCAGGAAAGCCTTTCTGCGGAGTAGAGCATGACGGCCCGAGCGATGCAGGCGTTCTCAGAGTTTCTCCGTTCAAGAAAAATGCGATCGTCGTTTCGCACGGAATCAAGCCTTCGTTCAGTGATATCGACTGCTTCCACATGACGGCAAGCGTAATCGATGAGGGCGTCAGAAACGCTGTATGCGTCGGTGCAGACCCTGATTTCATGAGCGGTCTCGACAACTTCTGCTGGCCTGATCCGATCTACGACGCCGAAAAGAACGACGACGGCAAAATGAAGCTCGCACAGCTTGTCCGCTCCAACAAAGCGCTTTACAAATACTGCACAGAATACGGTATCCCGCTCATCAGCGGCAAAGACAGCATGCACAACGACTACGGCAGCGGCAAAAACAAAATTTCTATTCCGCCGACACTCCTTTTCACGCTGATTTCGAAGATGGACGACGTCGAAAAGATGGTCACGATGGATTTCAAACACGAAAACGACAAAATTTTCCTCATCGGCGAAACGAAAGACGAACTCGGCGGCAGCGAATACTACCTCTACCACGGCATAAAGCACGAAGGATTCGTTCCGAAAGTAGATTCGGCGAAATTCATGAAAAGTTACCGCGCCCTGCATGAAGCAATGAAACAGGGACTTGTCGCAAGTGCTCACGACCTTTCGGACGGCGGATTTGCGATAGCAGTTGCCGAATCGGCATTCTCCGGCGGCTTCGGCGCAAAAGTAGACCTCAGGAAAATGATAAAATCGGGCGACGTAACAAGAAACGACACTCTTCTTTTCAGCGAATCGAACGGCCGAATCCTTGTTTCGGTAAAACCTGAAAATGCCGAAGCATTCAAAAATGCCATGAAAGATTGCGAATGCGCGGAAATCGGTGAAGTAACTTCGGGAACATTCCTCAAAATAAACGGCCTTAAGGACGAAAGCGTCGTCGACCTCGATATCGAAGAGCTCAAAAAGAGCTGGAAAGGCCTTATGAACAAGATGCACTAGTCATAAGATCCCGTTTCCCGCAAAAGAGAAAAATCCGCCGCCTTTTGTAAAAATTATATGATCCAGAAGTTCGATTCCCATCATAAAACCTGCCTCGCGAAGCCGTTTTGTCATGAGTTTGTCTTCATCGGAGGGCATCATATTTCCTGACGGATGGTTGTGCGCGACGATTATCGAAGCGGCCCGGTCGGTGCATGCGGCGGCGAAAACTTCCCGCGGGTGGAGCGGTGCATAATTCAAAGTTCCGATAAAAGTGAGATGAACGTTTATAACACGCCTGGAGCCGTCTAAAGTAATCGTCAGAAAATGCTCCTGCTTCTTTTCGGCGTAGTCTTTTAGAAGCGGCAGCAGATCTTTCGGAGTCTTTATGAGCGGTTTCTCGCTTTCAATGTAAAAGCGTTTCGCAAGTTCGAATGCGGCCATGATCTGGCACGCTTTGGATGTGCCGACACCAGGAATTACAGAAAGTTTTCTGATATCAAGAGCTTCGAGCTTCTCATCTTCGAGCAGAGTTTCAATCTCTTTTGAAATAGTCATCAGCGGATGGTCTTTGCCGCCGCTGCCGAAAATGAGAGCTATAAGTTCTCTGTTTGAAAGTGCCGAAGACCCTTTTAAAATCAGCTTTTCACGCGGTTTATCCTTTTCGTAAAGATCTTTTATCTGTTTCATAATCGCCTCGCATTTAAAACTTAAATTAGAATAGCTTGAAAGTCAAGATGAAATTTTGTAGTCATTTAAGAAAATTTTTTGGAAAACAGAGTAATAAACTCTTTCTCTTGCTTTCCAATCTAAAATCAGTTAGAAGCGCGCGCAACTATGCAAGGAGGAAAAATGAAACTCAAATCGGTGATTTTCGATATGGACGGAACGCTGCTCGACACGCTCGACATCATTTCGAGAACAAACAACGAGGTGCTGCAAAGCCACGGTTTTCCCATACACACAATAGAAGAGTACAAAGGTTTTGTGGGTGACGGAATGAGGATGCTGATGCGCCGCGCCCTTCCGAAAGGTACTTCAGAAGATGTTGTGAGTGCTCTTCTTCCCGAAGTTTTAGACCTTTACCACGAAAAAGGTGTCGGAACTATCCCGCCGTTTCCTGGAATCAGGGAGACGCTTTCGGGGCTTGTCGAAAGAGGTGTGAAAATCTCGATCCTCACCAACAAGGAACACAAATATGCGCTGCTCAACGCCGAAACTATCCTCGGAGAGTTCAAGTTTGACGCGATCCTGGGTGAGCGCGCCGGAAAGCCGCTCAAACCAGCTCCCGACGGCATTTTTGAAATTGCGGAAATCACAAAAGTTCCGCTTTCTCAGACGGTTTATGTCGGTGACATGAAAGCCGATGTTATGACCGCAAAAAACGCTGGAATCACTTCGGTCGGTTGTCTATGGGGCTTCGGCAGAAAAGAGGATTTAGTTGCCCTCGGAGCCGACATTCTTATTACTGAACCGAAAGAACTTCTTGAATTGGCTGATAAAAATTAATCAAAGTTTGGCAATGATTCCTTCGACAAGCTCAGGAACCATATCAACCGGTCATTGAGCCTGTCGAAATGTTATCCTACCACGTTTACGAGTTTTCCCGGAATGTAGACGACTTTTTTGATTTCGCCCGATTTGAGGAATTTGGAGTAGTCTTTCGCTCTGACTGCCGCTTCTACTTCAGCCGCAGTGACGTTTGCCGGGAAGTTCATCTTGTCGCGGAGTTTGCCGTTTACCTGAACGACGACAAGGATTTCGTCTTTGACTAGAGCGTTTTCATCGACTGTCGGGAACGGAGTTTCGGTGACTGCCTTCATTCCGCAGATTTCGGCGAGTTCTTCGGTGATATGCGGCGCAAACGGGTTGAGAAGAAGGATTATCGAGCGCAGAGCCTGAGCCAAAACTGCTTTTTCGTTATCGGTTTCGGGTTTCAGTTTGTAAGCCGCGTTTACGAGTTCCATGATTGCGCTGATAGCGGTATTGAAGTGGAATCTTTCGATCTCGTCGCCGACTTTCTTGATTGTTTCGTGCGTTTTCGCCCAGAGATCCTTGCCGTTTCCCTCAGCGTTTTCCGGATCAGCAAAGTTTCTGATAAGCTCTTCGTTTGCGGTGACGATGTTCCAGATCCTTGAGAGGAATCTGCTGCAGCCTTCGACACCTTCTTCAGACCATTCGAGGTCTTTTTCCGGCGGAGCTGCGAAGAGGACGAAAAGTCTTGCGGTGTCGGCACCGTATTTGTCGATGAGAACGAGCGGATCAACGACGTTTTTCTTCGATTTGCTCATCTTTTCGACTCTGCCGACATTTACAGGAGAATCATCGGAAATAGTGTAGTATTTGCCGTCTTTCTTGTAAACTTCATCAGGGTATAAGTATCCGGAATCATTGGAGTAAGATTCCATGCAGACCATGCCCTGCGTAAGAAGGTTCTTAACCGGCTCACGGAATCCGATATAGCCCAAATCTGCTAACACTTTCGTGAAGAAACGTGTGTAGAGCAGGTGCATTACGGCGTGTTCGACTCCGCCGATATACTGGTCAACAGGCATCGCGTGGTCGACTTCCTTGCGTGAGAAGGGTTCTTTCTCGCTTCTCGGATCGCAGTATTTGATGTGATACCACGAACTTTCGACGAATGTATCCATCGTGTCGGTCTCTCTCGTCGCCTTGCCGCCGCAGCACGGGCAGGTCGTCTCGTAAAACTCGGGCATATCCTTGAGCGGGCTTGTAACGCCGGTAAATTCGACGTTTTCGGGAAGTCTGACGGGAAGGTTTTCGAGTTTTTCGGGAACTGTTCCGCATTTCGGGCAGTTTATCATCGGGATCGGTGCGCCCCAGTATCTCTGACGGCTGATGCCCCAGTCGCGAAGACGATAGTTTATGCCGATTCTGCCGCATCCAGCCTTGATGACGTGGTCACTGATAACTTTTTTTGCTTCGATCGAATCGATTCCGTCGAACATTCCGCTGTTTACAAGGACGCCGGGCTCGGTGTAAGCCTCGGTAAGCGGTAGTTCAAGGTCTCTGTCCTTCGGTTTGATGACGACTTTGACGGGAAGATCATATTTTTTGGCAAAGTCAAAATCACGCTGGTCGTGTGCCGGAACCGCCATTACGATTCCTGTTCCGTAGCCGGCAAGAACGAAGTTGGCGAAGTAAAGCGGAACTTTCTCGCCGGTGAGCGGATGGATCAGATATTTGCCTGTGAAAAAACCCTTCTTTTCGTAATTTTCATCGCGTGTTTCAAGGTGCAGACGTTTGACCTCATCGATAAATGCCTGCATCTCGGCGCGGTTGGGGGCTTCCTCAAGAAATTTCGCCGTAAACTCGTGTTCGACCGCCATGCTGACGAAGGTTACGCCCATGAGCGTGTCGGGACGGGTCGTAAAGACAGTCGCAGTTTCGTCGCTGTCAGCAAATTTGAAATCAACGTAGGTTCCGACACTTCTTCCGATCCAGTTGCGCTGCATCTCTTTTACGTTGTCGGGCCAGCCTTTGAGCTCGTCGAGACAGTCGAGAAGTTCCTGCGCATAATTCGTGATTTTGAAGTACCACTGTTCGATTTTGCGTTTTTCGACCTGGCAGCCGTGCCTCCAGCAGACGCCGTTTTCAACCTGCTCGTTGGCAAGAACGGTGTTGCATTTTGGGCACCAGTTTACTTCGTTGTTCTTTTTGTAAACCAAGCCGCGGTTGAACATTTCGATGAAAAATCTCTGTTCCCAGCGGTAGTAGTCAGCCTTGCAGGTTGCGACTTCGCGGTTCCAGTCGTAGCTGAAACCGAGCTGGAAGAAGCGTTCGCGCATGTTGTCGATGTTTGCGTAAGTCCATTTTGCCGGCGGAATCTTGTTTTCGATCGCAGCATTTTCAGCGGGAAGGCCGAACGAGTCCCAGCCGATCGGATGAAGGACGTTGAAGCCTTTGCGGAAGTAGTAACGCGCAATTACATCGCCTATCGAATAGTTTCTGACATGCCCCATGTGGAGTCTGCCTGAGGGGTAGGGGAACATTTCAAGCATGTAGTATTTAGGACGCGGATCAGACGAGCCTTTGTATTCGAAAACGCCCGATTCTCTCCACTTTTTCTGCCATTTAGGCTCTATTTTCTTGTGTTCGTAAAGCATGATACCTCCAAATCACTTTTCAAAAGGAACTGAAAATTTATAATTTTTAAAAAGGAACTTCTTTAAAGCCTTCTGCTTTGCATCTTTGAGTTTTTCCGTTATGTCGGTGATTATTTCGACTTCGCGCTGCCCGAAAGGCTGCTTTTTGTCGAGGTTTTTCTGCATGTATGCGACGATTTTGTTTTCCTGACCTTCGTTTACCATGATTTCGGCGTTCAGCAGAATCAGGTAGTTGTGCATGATGAGCGTGCCAGGTGAGAGGAATTTTTCATTTTCCAGAATGTAGTTGAGTCCGTTTTTCGCCTTTGTGAGATCGCCCTGATAGTAGGTTATTTCCGAAGCGAAAGCGAGCGCCGGAAGGTAGAATCTGTTGCATTCGAGCATTGCGTCGATTGTTGCGAATGTGCGCTGTTTGTCGCCCTGACTTCTGTAAATCTCGGCTTTGAGATAGAGCAGCGCCGGTTCGCACCTCTGCAGCGTACTCATGAGTTTGTCGGTCTCTTTCGAAACGATCTCAAGTTCGCCAGCATCCTTCATTTTTATCTGCTCGCGCAGAGCAATCCAGAGCGGATCGTTGTTTTTGCCGAGTTCCAGATATGAATCGGCTTTGTCGAAAAGCATGTATCTGTTGTAGATTTCGTTAAGTTTCGCCCTCGCTTCCTTCGTGTCGAGCTTTTCCAGAGTTGTTACAGCCTGATAGACCGCGCCGAATTTAAGGAACTCGTTTATGACGTTCATCTTGTTTTCGTCTTTTTCCAGAGCGTAGATTTTTTCAAGCAGTTTTATAACTTCCGGAATATCGTTTTTGTGGGCGAGGACATCGAAAAATGCATAGAGCATTTCTAGATTTTCGGGATTTTTCTCGACAAGTCCTTTGAGCTGGTTGAGGTAAAGCTCTTCGTTTGTGAGGCGGTATTTCATGCTGAGGATTTTCGCCGTGACATTGTCGTTTTTCTCTTTCTCGTTTATCTGCTCGTAAGCCGCGACCGCCTCTTCAAAGTAACCGTTTTTCTCGCTGCAGAGAGCCCCTGCGGCAAAAATTTCGCTGTTGACGCTGTCGGGAAAGAACTGCTGAAGCTCGTGGTATGCGAAGTAGCAGTTGCTGTAGTCGTTGTTTTCGAGGCTCGCTTCGAGAACCAGTTTTATATCTTCACCGTCACGGGCGGTATCTTTCTTTTCCTTCATGTAAAGCGCCATGCGGTAGGCTTCGTTGGGATTTTTCCTGATGAAATCGCGTGCAATGTCACGGCAGAAAGTTCTTCCGGGACAGACCGAATAGAAGCCGTCAACGACAACTTGTTCATCTTTCATAGCCTTTCCGAGCAGGATTTTTGCTTCGCCGAAGAAGTATCTTTCCTGGCTCAGATTCTTCCAATTGTCGAGCATCGCGAGATCGTGCGGAGCGCTCTCGAGTTCTTTTTCAGCAGCAATAGCCGCTTTGGAGCTTATCATCACTTTCAGTTTCTGCGAAAGCTCGTAGTGCGGGAAAGCCTCGAGAATCCTGTTGTTGAGTTCTTCCGCTTCTTGAAATTTATTCTGCCTGAAAAGCATGAGCGCGGTATAAAAACTTTCACGGAGATTCGGTTTTTCGATTTTTTCGGGGATGTCGAGTTCGAGAACCGCTATTTTCTGCTTCGTTGCAGGATACTCGAAATCGAGTTTGTGCAGATATTCAGTATCGACCGGCGGAATGCGGTTTTCAATCGAATCAACAAGCTGAGTAAGCTCTTTCCCTTTGTCAGAAACCAGGGTCGAATAGATCCTGAACTGCGGAATGTCGCTATCCTCGAAATCGGGAGTGATGTGAAAATCCAGAATTCCGAGCGCGTAGGTCCAGAGAATAGCCTTTTTGATGTTGTCGCCCATTCCTTCGCGGATGTCGGCAAGTTTGAGTTCGCGCACCGAAGACGCATAGTCTGAAAATGAGAGTGAAGTGAAGCTTGCAAGCGGATTTTCGAGCATTTCTTCGTATTTTTTGGCCGGATTTTCCTGTAAAGCGAAGTAAAGTCCGGTGATTATTACCGCAACGGCAGCGACTGCGATGAAAAAGTTCCTGAGTTTGAGCTTGTTGTAATGCTCGTTCGTTTCGAGCGTCGGTTTGACGATGACGATGTCGCGCACCGCTTTGTTCGCCTTCGTGTCGGAAGTTTCGGCATCTTCGTCATCGGCGTATTTTTCAAGTTCGCGTTTTGCCGCAAAGTGATTCGGGTTCGCGGCTATGACCATTTTCAGGTCTTTGATACCTTCGCGTTTTTTGCCGAGGTTTATGAGCGCGATGCCGCGGTAAAAATGTACTTCCGGTGTTTCGGAACCGCTTCTTATGTCGGTCACTTTGATGATTGTCTGCCACTCTGATTCGCGTTTGCACTCTTCGAGATATTCAATTAAATTCGGCAGATTCGGGTTCGAATTGTACTGCTCTTCCAACGTCTGAAGTTTTCTGCTCATAAAACCTCCTGCAAACAAAGCACGGTTTTTATACAAATACTTATTTAAAAATCAAGAAGAAGAATCTCTTTTAACAAACAGCGGCGCATTTCTTGCTAAAAAAAATTTTTGTGCTACACTCTGCCGCTTGTTTTTTTGTTGACCTTTAAAAATGGAGATTAGTTTGACAGTTAACACGTTGAATTTATTGGGTAATTTATTGATAACGCAGGAAGCTGCGCAGCAGGGCGGAGCTATGGGAATTTTGAATATGCTCCTGCCTTTTATCCTTATTTTCGGTATTTTTTACTTCCTTGTTATTCTCCCTCAGAGAAAACAGATGAAAAAACACAACGAAATGCTGAATCAGCTTAAAAAAGGCGATACGATTCTGATGAGCAACGGCTTCCAGGGAAGGATTGCCGAGGTCAAGGATGCAGAGCTCAAAGTCGAGATCTGTCAGAACCCTAAAGTCGTCGTAACTGTTCAGAAAACAGCTGTTGCAAGCGTTGTTGCAAAGGGAACGGAAGAGTAAAAACAATATAAATGGAGATTGATTGTTATGGAAAGAAACTGGTTGGCAAGAGCAATTTTTGTTCTTGTGATTATTGCCGCGGCATGCGTTTCGCTTATCCCGACTTTTATCGACACGGAAGCAAATCCGTGGGCTGAAAAGATAAACAGCGGGCTCAGCCTTGGTCTTGATCTTAAAGGCGGTATTCACTTCGTTCTCAGCGTAGACACCGAAAAGGCGGCTACCGACAGGCTCGACCGCAGAACGGACGAGATCAGAATCAGACTCGACGAAGAAAAGATCCCTTACGAAACGGTTAAAGTTCTCCCCGAAAGCTATGCGATCGAAGTCAAACTTGCAGAAGGCGCGAACAAAGACCTTTTCAGAGACAAGGTCATTGACTACTTCGGCGACCTCAAAAAGACCGGAAGTTCCGGAAATTCCTACACTTTGACGATGCGTGACGAATACGTTCAGCAGCTTAAGGTCAATGCTGTCGACCAGACGCTTGAAACGCTCCGTTCGAGAATCGACGAACTCGGTCTTAAAGAGCCGATCGTTACGAAACAGGGCGAAAACTCGATCCTTGTTCAGCTCCCGGGCTACAAGGATGTCGAGAGAGCAAGAAGCATCATCGGTCAGACTGCTCAGCTTGAGTTCAAAATCGTTGCTGAAGACAAAGATCCGCTCGGCGAATATCAGGGCGAAGTTCCCGAAGGTATCACGCTTGTAACCGGCAGAGGCTCGAATGCTGAAGGATCGGTTTACACATACAAATATGCGACCGGAAAAGACCGCACGAAACTCAGAGAATTTTTGAAGGATAAAGCTCCGGAAGGAACAGAATTCCTTCTTGAAGAAAACGTCCTTGCAGACGGAACGAAAGAATATATGTCATGGCTGCTTTACCGCCAGGCTTACATCACGGGCGACATGCTCACCGATGCGAGAGTTTCGATCGACCAGCAGAAGAACAGACCTTATGTCAGCATGAACTTCGATAAAGTCGGCGCTGAGATTTTCGCAGACGTAACGGGCAAAAATATCAAACGCAAAATGGCGATCATCCTCGATGAAAAAGTCAACAGCGCACCTGTAATCCAGTCAAGGATCGAAGGCGGCAGCGCGATGATCACGCTCGGCGGAAACGGCGACTACAACTCGATTTTCCAGGAAGCGAAAGACCTTGCGCTTGTTTTGAGAGCAGGTTCTCTTCCCGCACCGGTAACGTTCGAAGAAAACAGAACGGTCGGCCCGAGCCTCGGTCAGGACTCTATCGACAAAGGTAAAATGGCTGTTTCGATCGGCTTTGCACTTGTCGTTGTTTTCATGTTCCTTTACTACGGTTTTGCAGGACTCATCGCAGACCTCGCTCTTTTCCTCAACCTTCTTTTCATCATGGCTGCAATGGCTGCATTCGGCGCAACGCTCACGTTCCCCGGTATCGCAGGTATCCTTCTTACGGTCGGTATGGCGGTTGACGCGAACGTTATTATTTTTGAAAGAATAAAAGAAGAGCTGCGTGTCGGAAAAGCGATCGAAGCTGCGATAGAAAGCGGTTTCAACAAGGCTTGGTCGGCGATTTTCGATGCCAACCTGACCACGGCGATAACATCTTTCGTGCTTTGGGAATTCGGTACCGGCGCAATCAAAGGTTTCGCAATAACCCTTCTGATCGGTATCTGCTCGAGTATGTTCACCGCGATTTTCGTAGCAAGAGTTGTTTTCAACTACTTCTTGAAAGCACACATCAAGATGTTTTCACACGTTAAATAAGTGGAGTGGAAGATGAAATTGAATGAACTTAAAATAGACTTTATCGGCAAGTCAAAAATACTTTTCCCGATTTCGTGCGTTCTGGTCGTTATTTCGATATTTCTCGTTGTTTTCAAGAGCTTCAACTACGGTATCGACTTTGCCGGCGGAACCGAGATCCAGATCAAAGCTGACGGCGTAACTCAGGAACAGGCCAGAGAAGTTATGGCTCAGTTCGGAGCAAACGACATCCAGCAGTTCGAAGGAAAGCAGAACGAATACCTCGTCCGTTTTAAAAACATTTCAATGGTCGATGACGCATCGATCAACGCGTTCCTTGACGCTGCAAAAGCAAAATTCAGCGATGCGAAAATGCTCAAGACCCACTTTGATTCTCAGGTCGGCGACAGAGTCGAGATCTGGTTTGACAAGGAAATTCCCGAAGCTGACCTCAATGCTCTCATAGCCGAAACGAAACTTCCGGTTATCGAGAAAGACGCTGTCAAGTACAACAAAGTCGGCGACAGACACATCTACAAACTTATGCTCAAAGGTATGACGAACGAGATCGTAAACGCGATCGACAAGATAAATGCTGATGCTAAGGCTGATCTCGTCAGAGTTGAACTCGTCGGCCCGAAAGTCGGTCAGCAGTTGAAACTTTCCGCGATCATGGCGGTTTTCTACGCTCTCATCGCGATCCTTGTTTACATCGCTTTCAGATTCAATTTCATGTTTGCTCCCGGCGCTGTTATCGCTCTTTTCCACGACGTTATGATCGCTCTCGGAATCTGGTCGCTTTTCGGATTCTCGTTTGACCTTACCGTCGTTGCGGCACTTCTTACGATCGTCGGTTACTCGATCAACGATACGATCGTCATTTTCGACAGAATCAGGGAAAACATGAAAGACCCGTCCAAAGGCGCAACTTTGGCTGAAAAGATGAATACTAGCCTCAACGAGACCCTGCAGAGAACTTTCCTCACTTCGATCACGACTCTGCTTTCGGTTCTGGCTCTGCTCATTTTCGGCGGTGCGATCATTTCTGGTTTTGCAGGCGTTATGTGCATCGGTGTCGTAGTCGGTACCTATTCATCGCTCTTCATCGCATCTCCCATTACGCTTTACATTGAAAAATATATGAACAAAAGAAAAGGAAACGCAGCATAGATGAAGCCGAAATGGCAAATACTCAATCCCGATCCGGGCAAAATTGATGTTTTAAGTAAGACGCTCGGCATTTCAAAGACTGTTGCGACTGTCCTTGTGAACCGCGGTATCGACGAGGTCGAAACTGCGAGCATGTTCCTTCAGGCTAAGATCAAGTCTCTGCCCGATCCGTTTTTGCTGAAAGATGCGGAAAAGGCTGCAGAAATCATAATCGACTACATAAAAAATAAGAAAAAGATAGTGATTTATGGCGATTACGATGTCGACGGAATTACTTCGACTTTGATTATGTATCAGTTCCTCTCGCACATCGGTGCAAGCGTCGATCACTACATCCCGCACAGACTTGAAGACGGCTACGGGCTCAACACATATACTTTGGAAGAGATCGCGACAAACGGCGGCGAGCTTGTAATCACGGTCGACTGCGGAATTACGAGCGTTGACGAAGTGAAATACGCCAAAGACCTTGGCCTGGCGACGATAATCATCGACCATCACCATGTCGGCGAAACGGTTCCTCCGGCTATCGCGATAGTCAACCCGCACCAGCCAGACTGCCAGTATCCGTTCAAAGAAATGGCGGCAGTAGGCGTTGCATTCTCCTTCCTCATGGTTTTCAAAAAAATTGTTGAGAAGGACGGATTTTTTGAAGGAACGCTTCCTAATCTGGTCGAATATCTCGATATCGTCGCTCTCGGAACTGTCGCAGATATGGTTCCGCTTCTTGAATCGAACAGGATCTTCGTAAAATACGGTCTTACGCAGATGCAGAAAAACCAGCGCCCGGGCCTGCTCGCTCTGGCTAACATCTGCGGTTTGAAGTCGCTTAAAGAGATAACTCCGTCGGTAATAAGCTACAAAATGGCTCCGCGCCTCAATGCGGCTGGCAGGATCGGAAACGCGATAAAAGGTCTGGAACTTATCGAAAGTACCGATTACGATGCTGCCCTCAAAATGGCGGAAGAGCTTAATTTAACTAACGAATATCGTCAGCAGCTCGAAGCCGAGATTTTTGATCAGGCTTTGGCGAAAGTCGAAAACAGCGACATAATCCAAAAGAGAAATTCGATAGTTCTTTATTCCGAAAAGTGGCATCCCGGCGTTATCGGAATCGTTGCGTCAAGACTGGTGGAAAAATTCTACAAGCCGACCATCATGATCTCTGTCGAAGACGGAATAGGCCGCGGCAGTGTCAGAAGCATCCCGCAGCTCCACATATACAAAGTTCTTGAAAGACTCAGCAACTATCTGGTGCAATACGGCGGTCACAAATATGCGGCAGGTCTTACGATTCAGGAATCAAAAATAGCTGAATTTATTGACAAATTTGATGAAATTGTCGCGGAAGAACTTGAAGAGGAAGTCGGCGGACAGATGACCGAGATCGATTCGGAACTACAGCTTAAAGAGCTTGTTCCAGATCTCGTTGTCGCTCTTTCGAAACTCGAACCTTTCGGAATAAACAACCCCGAGCCAAATTTCCTTGCAAGAAACGTCAAGATTTTGAAGCAGAGCATCATCAACAGAAGCCATCTCCACTGGAAACTCGGCGCTAAAAACACGAACATGACCTTCAACGCGATAGGTTTCGGTCTTCTGAATCACGGAAACGCGCCGGTAGTAGGCGACACGATCGACATAATCTATTTCCCGCGTATAAATGTTTACGGTGACAACATAATGATGCAGCTTTACATCAAGGATTTTGTCCATTCGGGATCGAACAGATAGTTTTCATCACTAATATAGTGGTACAAAAAAATTGGAAAGCGGTTGTGAATTGACACTGTTTTTTCTGTTATTATAATTCTGAGTTTTTTTGTTGGAGAGACTTATGAATAAAGCGAGATTTTTTCTGATTTTTGTTTTGGCAGTCGTTTTTGTTTCGTGCGTTGACACAGGCGAAGTCGAAGGTCCGATAGAAATTACGAACCATGTTGACGACTGGCGCGACGAGGTTATTTATCAGCTTATCACTGACCGTTTTGCCGACGGCGACGTCAACAACAACTACAATGTGAATAAAAAGTCGCTCACATCGTGGAACGGCGGCGATTTTCAGGGTATAATCGACAACATCGACTACCTCAAAAAGCTCGGTGTGACGGCAGTTTGGATAAGTCCGGTCGTTAAAAATGTCGATTCCGACGCAGGTATCGCAGGTTATCACGGCTACTGGACGCAGAATTTCAAAGCAGTAAACCCGCACTTCGGCGATTTGGCGAAACTGCGTGAAATGATTAAGATTCTGCATGAAAACGACATAAAAGTCATTCTCGATATCGTTGCAAACCATGTCGGTCAGCTTTTCTACTACGACATGAACAAAAACGATCAGCCTGACGAAATGGTTATGGGCAGCGACATGACGTGTGACGCTTACTGCGGCCACATCACGGGTGTCGAAGATCAGGATGTAAAAAATCAGATCTGCTCGCAGGAATATTCGAAAGAATCGATTTCGTGGCTTCCCGAAGGCAACGACTGCTATGCAAACTGCGTGTACAGATGCAAAAACGAAGAATATCCGCAGAAAATGGGGATCGTCCGCTACAGCGAATGGGACCCCGACTTCGATCCGCGCAAAATCCGCTCGTTTTCCGATGCGGGAGAATCTGGTATCGCGCCGATAAAATGGGTTTATATGCCTGAAATCAACCGCGTTCCGCCTGAACCGGCAGAGTTCCACAACGACGACTGGTACAACAGAATGGGCAGAACAGTTACCTGGGACAGCGACTATCAGGTCGTAAAAGGCGACTTCCCAGGCGGACTCAAAGACCTCGACACGACGAGAACTGATGTAAGAAACGCACTTATTTCGGTTTTCCAGTACTGGATCGGCGCGCTTGACATTGACGGTTTCAGAGTCGACACGATCAAGCATGTCGAGCACGAATTCTGGCAGGTTTTCACTCCGGCGATGCGCTCTTACGCAAAAAGTATAGGAAAAGAAAATTTCTTTATTTTCGGCGAGGCTTTTGACGGAAGAGACGATCTTCTCGGCAGTTTCACTCAGCACGACGAAATGGATTCGGTTTTCTATTTTTCCCAGAAATTTCAGGTATTTGACTCGATTTTCAAATGGGGAAACGCTACGAAAAACTTTGAAGGTCTTTTCAACGAAAGATGGAACAAGCACCGCGACGGAAGTGCTCTCAATGAAGGCGAATCGCCGCGTTACGGCACGGTTTCAGGTGTAAAAGATGCTGACGGAAACGTCCTCAGCCCGCAGAGAATCATGGTAAATTTCATGGATAACCACGATCTTCCGCGCTTCCTTTATGAACAGCCAGATCAGAAGGCTCTCCACAACGCTCTATCGCTCATGTTCACGATGGACGGAATTCCCTGCATCTACTACGGAACCGAGCAGAATTTCAGCGGCGGAAACGATCCGGCAAACCGCGAAGCACTCTGGACAAGCGGCTATGACACCGAAAACGATACTTTCCAGCACATCTCGAAAGTTGCGGCACTCCGCGCAAAGTATGCTCCGCTGCGCCGCGGTGACCTCGACATCGTATGGTCGACCGACCACACCGGAGACGAGAGTGACGCAGGAATACTTGCGTTCGAGAGAACCTACAAAAACGAAAAGATGCTTGTCGTTATAAACACAAACAAAAACCACGCTTCGAAAACCTCGTTTGAAGGTGCTGTCATGAAGACAAATTTCAACGGCGGAACCAGTCTTGTCAACGTTTTCCCCGGTTCGGAAGGCAAAAGCTACACCGTTTCTGGCGACGGAACGCTTGAAATCGAACTTCCGGCACAGACAGCGGCGGTTCTTGCTGTAAAATAGCTGACAATGGCTCTTAAAAAAAATCTCAAAATCGCAATAAGTTTTATTATTGTCGCAGTTCTTTTCTATCTCCTTTTCAGAAAACTCGATTTCGAACTTTTCAGAAAATATTTGTCCGAAGGCAACAAACTGCTGATTTTATGCGGCGTTCTGGTTTATCTTTCTGCGTTTGCAGTGCGCGCTCTTCGCTGGAAAGTGCTGCTTAAACATATCGGCAGTTTCAAAATCCGTGAACTTGCTCCCGTGATTGTCGCAGGTTATGCCGTAAACAACGTCCTTCCGGTGCGGATAGGGGAGATAGTCCGCGCCGCGATTGCGGGAAAGATGTTCAAAATCAGCATTCCTTCAACATTCGCGTCAGTTTTTGTCGAGCGTATTTTCGACGGACTTACTATCGCGCTCATCCTTTCTGTCACAATTTTTTTCTATCCTTTTCAGGAAAATATGAAAACTCTGGCGTGGGGAGCATCGCTGTTTTTCGCGCTTTTGTTCGTTTTTGCGCTTGTCTCGGCATTTTCATCAAAACCGCTTGAATTTGTTCGGTTTTTAAGAGGAAAATTTCCTAAATTTTTAGGCGTTTTCTTTGATTTTTCTGAAAAATTCCTAAAAGGTGCGGCTTCCCTTGACTCCTGGAAAAAAATCGTTGCGACATTTTTCTTAAGCCTTTGCGTCTGGGCGTTTGAATTGGCAGTTTATCTGCTTGTTTCGGCTGCTTTCGGAGTCAAAATCCCTATTGAGGGTTGCTTAGTCATGCTCTGTGCCGCGAATTTAGGAATGCTTGCAGCTCCGACACCCGCAGGACTCGGAGTTTTCCAAGGCGCGATTGTTTTTGCACTTGAATCGTTCAATGTCCCGTATGAGCAGCGGATGGCGGTTGCGCTGATACTCCACGCCGCTCAGATAGTTCCGACAACAGTCATCGGTTTCATCTGGATCTGGGTGAAGAATCTGAAGATCAGTGCCGACGCAAAAATTGCGTCGGAAAATTAAGAAGAGGCGGCTAAGAAGCCGGACATATTTCTTTCAGCGGGCATTTGTCACATTCGTGCTTTGTCGGTCTGCAGATTGTCTGCCCGAGCGTGACTAATTCCTGATTTATCTCTTTCCAGTATTTTTTCGGGAGCGTTTTTTTGAGCTCGATTCTTGTTTCTTCGGGCGTTTTGGTTTCAACAAGTCCCCACATGTTCGAAATGCGGTGAACGTGGGTGTCGACGCAGATTTCGTATTTGTCGAAAGCCTTGATTAGAACGAGCGATGCCGTCTTCACGCCGACTCCGGGAAGTGTCGTGAGTTCAGCGAGTGTCTCTGGAACAACTCCGCCGAATCTTTCTACAACAGCTTCAGCCAGTTTTTTCAGGTTTTCCGCTTTTGTTCTGTAAAAACCGACGGGATAGATGAGTTCGGCGAGCTCTTCAACTGAAAGTTCCGCCGTCTTTTCCGGTGTGTCGGCGCGGCTGAAAAGCGATTTCGACGCTTTTGTCGTCACGGCGTCTTTGGTTCGTGCCGAAAGCATGGTCGAAGCGAGAAGTTTCCACGGCGAATCGTGCCCGGCAGCCATTAGGTCTATGACCGGGGCGTAATCGAGTTCTTTCACCCAGATTCTAAGTGCAGCAAACGCTTTGTCGATTTGAATTTTGGGAGTTGTGCTCATTTTTTTTCCGATTTTTCCTTGTCGGAAAGCCAGTGGGAGATTTTCGAAACGATGATGTCGATTGCGACGGAATTTTGTCCGCCTTCAGGAATGACGAGGTCTGCAAAGCGCATTGTCGGTTTGACAAAATCGCGGTAAGCGGGACGAACCATCGTGAAATAACGTTCCCTGATTTCTTCAAACGAACGTCCGCGCTGCTCCATGTCGCGCCTGATTCTTCTCATCAGACGGATGTCGGCATCGGTATCGACGAAAATTTTGATGTCAAGCATATTTCTCACTTTCTCGTCGTGGAAAGTCATGATTCCTTCGAGAACGATGATGTCGGCAGGCTCGATGAGCTCTGTTTCCTGCTTGCGGGAATGGGTAACGAAGTCGTAGATCGGTTTTTTTATCGCCTTGTTAGCCTTTAAATCGTTGAGTTGCTGCTGCAGAAGCGGAAAATCGATTGCGTCTGGAATGTCGTAGTTGTTTTTCTCGCGCTCAGCGAGGGTTTTACCCGACAAATCTTTGTAATAACTGTCCATTTCGATGATGACGACTCTTTCGTCATTCGAAAAAGCCTGTTTGATGTTTTTTGCGACGGTCGTTTTTCCCGAACCCGAACCGCCTGCGATTCCGATAAAAAGCGGCATATTAACCTCCCTCAAAAATGACGCACTAATATACGGGAAAGACAAAGTTTTTCAATATTTTTTGTTGTTGCGGAAAACTTGTGTTTTTGTTTAAAAATTTGATAATAAAAAGATTTTTTGAACCGCCGTGGAGGTAAAAATGAAGAAAATCTTTTTATTTTGTGTCTTCCTTTCAATTTCGGTTCTTTTTACCGGGTGCGGCAGTTCAAAAAAAGAGACAGCCAATGATTCGGATGCTGTGTCGGATGAAGATTCTGAGAGTGCCGATGAAGATGAGGATAATGTGACGGATGAAGAGTACGAAGAACCTCCTAAAAACCAAATTCCTTTGACGCAGGAATGCATCGGAAAAAAGCTCCTGACCAAGGAAACGGTCGATGTAGACATTCATAAAACAGGTTATGCTGATCAAAATTATACCTATCGGATAGCCCGCTTTTACGATGAAAACTGCCGCATCAAATTCGAGAGCAAATACCGCGTTACGGATACCTCTCATACCAATCATAAGGGCCGCTCGTACGAATATGATGACAAAGGCAATGTGACAAGGGTATGCAAACGGAATATAGAGGGAGTCGTTACAGGGGAATGCCAGCGGTTTTCTTATGAATTCAACGATGACGGAACGATCAAAAAAATGTGTGTCGGGAAATTGGAGGAAGGAAGAGAGGCAGGTTGTGTCACTTATTTTTACGATGAGAACGGGAGGATCAAACAGAGAGTAAGAAGAAGCGCGGTCAAAGAGATATTCCCGTTCTTTCGTGATTTCTCCGATGAGGATGCTGAATATTTTTCTGAGGACTATGCAGTTGTGGAGAGTGTTTTCACCAACGGAGAGCGTGTTTCCGAAGGTATTGATATGCAGGAAAGAGTCGATTATTTTTATGACGAAAAAGGGAAACTCACAGAAAAGAAACGCTACTTTATTTCCAAAGAGTTCGATGAAAACGGCAATGATGCCGCAGTTTACTATTACGGTTATGTTCCCGCATGGGTCGCATCTATCGATATGACGACGAAAAAGACGATAAAATATGACTATTCAGACGGATTTCTGGTTAAAAGCCATCACGATTTTTACGAATACTAC
>JAFYIZ010000044.1 GCA_017538365.1 bacterium
CGGAAGTCCGAGCTCTTCTTCAAGCTGCGGAATAGTCATATCATTATTGTCTAACCACCGTTTAAGCAGCGTTAAATTGCGCTCAAAATGGTCGTCTTCAGCTTCTATTCCGTTATCGGGTGTAATATCTTCGGTTTCAGGTTCTTCTTTTGGCGCAAAATGCTGAGTTGAAGATCTGAGCGCGTTAAAAAGGTTTGTTATTTTGCGCGATACCATTTCGTCGTCTATTCCCTGATCTGCGTTCATCCACAATTCAATGCCGTTTCCTAAAAGCTGATAGAATGCGGTGAAATGTAAAAACCTGACTGTTATGAGTTGTTTTTCTTCATCGAATTTTATCGGATCTTTATCAACAAAAGAATTATTGCCCGCTTCTCTCTTTTCGCGTTCAGCTGCTTCACGGTAGCGCGTTAAAATTGTTTTAAAGCGTCTTTCGGCTTCAGCTGTATTTATATAGTTGGCTATCATGCTAATACCTGCTCAGCTTTTTCGATATTCTTTTTCCACCATTGTGAAAACGGACCGCTTACGAATGCGCCGCGCTCAATGGATTTTGCTATCGCTGTAGCTGATATGCCGAGCTCTTTTGCGATTTTCCGCTGGTTGGTATCATGTCTGATAAGATAACTCTTAAAGGTCACTTGCCTTTCTTTGATTTCCTTTTTTGTCTGCTGCTTGCTTTTTTTCATCTCTCCTCCTAAAATAGATCGGCGGTTTATTAAAAAACCGTTTAACAGTTGGCTTTTTATCAAAGTTTTTGATAAAAGCAAGAAAAAAATCGGGGGTTTTGATAAAAAATGCACAACCGCTTGAAATTATTAAGAAAAAAATTATCACTTACTCAACAAGAGTTTAGTGAAATGCTTGGAATCTCTCAAAATTTTCTTTCAATGATTGAGCAAGGTAAAAGTAAAATCTCAGCAGAGCTCTGTTTATCATTATCTAAGATAAACGTAAATCTTGACTGGCTGATAACAGGGCAAGGTGAAATGTTTAAAACTTTACCGAGTGAAGATCGGCTTGTTAATATTCCTGATCCTACCGGCGACCTCGCCGCCGCCGTGCGGCTTTTGGCCGAAATGCCTGAAAACAAACGTAGAGATTGTTTAAACTACATTCAGGATAAAAAACTTTTGCTTGATCTGCAACGTGAAATCGAAAAAATCAAAGCCGATTAAATAAAAAATTCGGCGGTAAATTTTTTTTAGATCCTGCTTTTCTCTTTATATAGGTTTAAAACCTAATATTTATGGTGCTTTCAGGTTTCTTTTTCTGATTGCGGAACTAAAGTTTTGCGGTAAAATTTTTTAAGGTTGCGTTTTTACTTTGTTTTCTGATTGCGGAACTAAAAAACGTAGTTCCTCAAAATTGGTTCCGCAATCGGCTTTGAAAAAAAATCGCGCTTACCGTAAATTCGTTTTAGCACCATCTTAAAATTTAGCAGTAAAATTGAAGGCTTAGGCTTCGATACCGCTCTGACAACGGTTTTCTCGCGCTTTACGATCTCACGATCTAGGCGATTGAAAAGGCATTAAAAAGGCAATAAACCGAAAGTTTTTGCCAAACTGATTTTTTTGGCAAAACACCACGCAACAACGGAACATCATTGAACATTTGTCGCACACATGCTTTCAGCATTTTTTGCCAAACTGCACATTGCTTTACAGCTCTGAAAATCAGTTGAAGCTCCACTCCGTTCCTGTGGGAGTGTCCTGAATCGAGATTCCTTTTTCGAGAAGTTCTTCGCGCATCTTGTCAGCCATTTCGAAATTCTTTTCTGCGCGGAAAGCTTTTCTTTTCTCGATCATTTCTTCGATCTCTTCACGTTTTATGCCGTAGCGGTTAAGTTGTATCTCTTTGATTTCATTTGTTATTTCGTCAGGATCTCTAAGAAGGACACCCATTACTCCGCCGACTTCTTTTATTGCTTCAGCAAAACCCGCGCACTCGTCGGGAGCAGGTCTCGTCTTTTTGGAAACAAGGACTTCGTTCAGGTGCTTGAAGAGGTTGAAAAGCGCTGCGACGACTCTTGCGCTGTTGAAATCGTCATCCATCGCCTCTTTGAATTCGTTTATGAACTCAGTTGCTTTTTCGTTTCTGACAGGTTTTGTTGCCTTTGCAGCGAACTGATTGAGCGTTTTCAGAGTGTTGTAGAAGTAGCAGATCTTCTTTTCGGTATCCTTGAGATTTGCCATCGAAAAATCGATCGGCGTGCGGTAGTGCGTTGAAAGCATGAAGTAGCGCAGAACTTCTGCATGATACTGCTTGAGTGCGTCTTCAACGGTGATGAAGTTGTGGAGCGATTTGCTCATCTTCTCTCCTTCGACTGTGAGGAAGCCGTTGTGGACCCAGTATTTTGCGAAAGGTTTGCCAGTCGCGCATTCAGCCTGAGCGATCTCGTTTTCGTGATGCGGGAAAATGAGGTCTCTGCCGCCTGCGTGGATATCAAATGAATCGCCTAAATATTTCGTGCTCATCGCGCTGCATTCGATGTGCCAGCCCGGTCTGCCTTCGCCCCACGGGCTTTCCCACTTGGGTTCACCCGGTTTTGATGCTTTCCAGAGCGCGAAATCAAGCGGATTTGCCTTTGTTTCTTCAACGTCGAAACGTGTTCCGCTTATCATTTCGTCAAGCTTTCTGCCGCTCAGTTTGCCATAGCCTTTGAACTTTTCGACTGCAAAATAGACGCTGCCGTCAGGAGTCGCGTAGGCAAAACCTTTGTCGATAAGTTTCTGAACCATCGCGATGATCTCACCGATATGAGCCGTAGCCTTGGGCTCGATGTCGGGACGAGCAAGACCTAACGCATCCATCGCCTTGTAGAAAGCTTCGATATTTTCTTCAGTCAGAGCGCGGAAATCGATCCCACGTTCATTTGCGCGGGCAATTATCTTGTCATCGATATCGGTAAAATTTCTGACGTAAGTTACTGAAAAACCTGAATATTTCAGATAATTAACAATAAGATCTATTGCAACTTCCTTCCTTGCGTGTCCGATGTGCGGCTTGTCGTAAACTGTCATTCCGCAGGCGTAAAGACCGACGTTTTTGCCGTTCAAAGGAACGAAATCTTCTTTCTTTTCACTCATCGAATTGTAAATTCTAAGCATTTTTCTCTCCACAAAAGTTCCTAAAAAGCGAAATATTATACGCAAACCCTCTCTTAGTTCAAAAAAACCTAAAAACTTTTTTTTAGAAGTTCCTCTATTATAATCAGGCGATTTTTTTGAAACCTCACCTCTAACCCCTCTCCATTGTGGAGAGGGGAACAAAAGGGGTGAGGTCGCTTTTACGGAGGTCAAAATGAACAAAATCACGGCTGAAATTTTTGTTTTGAAGGATGGCGACGGAAAACTTATCAATGATATCGACACCGATATGATTTTCCACAACAAGTATCTTTCGATCGTAGACATCAACCTCATGGGACAGTACGCGCTCGACAACCTTGAAGGCTACAAGGATTTTTCCAAAAAAGTTAAAGAAGGAATGATAGTTGTTGCAGGTGAAAACTTCGGCGCGGGAAGCAGCCGTCAGCAGGCTGTTGACTGCTTTATTTCCCTTAAATTACAGGGTGTTGCAGCAAAATCATTCGGTGCAATTTATAAAAGAAACATCATCAACACGGGTTTCCCGATGATTGAAATCACCGACATCGAAAACGGTGCGCTCGAAACGGGAAAAACTCTCGATTTCGATATCGATTCAGGTGAAATCCTTGATAACGGCAAAGTTGCAGGACACTTCAAAAAATTCTCTACAGTGCAAAAAGACATCATCGAAAAGAAAGGTCTTCTCAACTGCATTTAGGTGAAAAATGGCTGAAAAAGTGAAAATAAATCCGAGAAAAGCGGGAATAATTCTTCATCCGACTTCTCTTCCAGGCCGCTGGGGAACAGGCGATTTCGGCAAGTCTGCTTACGATTTCGTCGATTTTCTTGCCGATTCGGGAATAAGAATCTGGCAGATACTTCCGCTCACTCCGACCGGCACTGACGGATGCCCGTACAATTCTTTCAGCGCGTTTGCGGGAAACGAAATTCTGATCGACATCAACGAACTGATTGATAAAAAACTGGTCGAAATTCCCGAAGAAATTCCTGAATTTAACGATTACCGCGTCGATTACCCGAAAGTGATAAAATTCAAATCTGAAATTTTAGATAAGGCGGCTGAAAAATTCTATTCCGAAAGTAAAAACGATGCTGATTTTGCTGCGTTCATGCAGGAAAATGCAGGCTGGATAAATGATTTCGCCTTGTTCAGAGTCCTGACTAAAGAATTTGAAGGAAAATCGTGGAAATTCTGGCCGGCTGAATTCAGAAACCGCGATAAAAACGCCCTCGAAAAGTTTGCATCATCGCATGAGCAGGAGCTTTTCCGCCACTGCTTTGCTCAATATCTTTTCTTTTCGCAGTGGAAAAAACTCAAAAATTACGCGAATGACAAAAATATCGAAATCATGGGCGACATTCCGATTTTCCTTTCGTTCGACAGCGCCGATGTCTGGGCAAACCAGCATATTTTCAAGATGACTGACGGGGTTATGTCGGAAGTCGCAGGCGTTCCGCCGGATTATTTCAGTGCCGACGGGCAGCTTTGGGGAAATCCGCTCTACGATTGGATTGTTCTTGAAAAGGAAGATTTTTCGTGGTGGATTGAGCGCTTTATGCACAATCTGAAACTTTACGACATTCTGCGCCTCGACCATTTCAGAGGCTTCAGCGCGTACTGGTCTGTTCCCGCAACAGAAACGACAGCAAAAAACGGTCATTGGGAAAAAGGACCGGGAACAAAACTTTTCGAAACGCTTTTCAAAAAAGCGGGAAAAATCCCGATCATTGCGGAAGACCTGGGCGATATTGACGCCGATGTAGTGAAACTTCGCGAAACTTGCGGATTTGCCGGAATGAAAGTGCTCCAGTTTGCCTTTTACGAAGGGACTGACCACGAATTCCTTCCGCACAACTACACAAATACAAACTGCGTCTGCTACACCGGAACGCACGACAACGACACGACTGTCGGCTGGTTCTGGTCACTTTCAGACGGAACAAAATCTTTTGTAACTCACTATCTCGGAAGCAACGGCGACGATATCCACTGGAAAATGATAAGACTCGCGATGTCATCTATCGCCGAAAAGGCGCTTTTCCCGCTTCAGGACGTGCTCGGATGGGGCGGTGACTGCCGCTTCAATGTGCCCGGAACAACGGGGCCGCAGAACTGGACCTGGAGATTCCAGAAAGACTCCCTTACAAAATACCATTCCGATCTGCTGCGCGGCATAGTCGTCGCATTCAACCGCGAATCCAAAACATCTTCAAAAGCGTGACTTTCTTGCATAAAACATCTATAAATCCGCAGTTTTTTAAAGGTCTTTTCGGCGGCGCATCACTAAGGACCTTAAGGACTCTAAGGACCCTAAAGTCCTTAAGGAAAGCGCCGCAATAAAAGGAGAAACTATGAAAAAAAATTTCCGTGTTTTCAGAATTCTGATTGTCGCAACAGCTTTTATCGCAGCATTTTTTATGTTGAAAGAGCCCGTTAAAACAAGCGAAGACTCATGCAATCTCGATAAGGATGCAGCCAAAAAGATTTTTGCGGCAGCCGAAAGTTTTAAAAAAATCGGAGAAGAATGTTTTTATGACGTTTTCGACAAAAATTCTGAAAATATCGGAAGAGTGCTTTACACCAAGCCGGACGAGAACTCAATTGCCGGATTCGGAGGCTCCCTGCGTGTCGTTGTCGGCATCGACCAAAAAGGAAATATCGCGGGAATTGAGCTCGGTGACAACTACGAATCTGTCGGTTTTGTCGAGCGTGTCAGGAACGAAGGTTTCTTTGAAAAATGGAACGGCAAAAGCGTCGCTGAGGCGGCAAAAGCCGAAGTCGATACGGTAAGCGGCGCCACGATGTCAACGAGAGCGATAAAATCGATGGTTGCCCTCAATCTGTCGAAATACAGCGGCAGTGAATTTCAGGCAAACTCAACCGAAACGGAGCCGCTCTGGCTTAAAATCATCGTTTTTCTGCTTCTCGCCTACTCGCTTTTCGCATTTTTCTTTCCGCAGAAAACGGCGAAATTCAGAATTTTCCACCTCGCTGCACTTGCAATTGTTCTCGGTTTTATAGGAGGATTCGCGCTTTCGATTGAATCGTTCAAAAACTGGACTGTTTCAGCATCAATAGCACTGATTCCTGCTGTAATACTGGCTTTGGCAATACTTATGCCGCTTTTTACAGGTAAAAATTTCTACTGCACTTTTGTCTGTCCGTTCGGTGCGATACAGGAGCTTTTCGGAAAGATTCCTCTTCCGAAGAAGGATTTACCGGCGAAATTCATGAAGGGAGCCGCGGTTTTCAAAGTCGTTCTGCTTGTTGCGCTCTATATTCTGATGATTTTCAAAATCGTGGCAGACTTCACGGTTTTTGAGCCTTTCAGCGCGTTCAAATTCGAGGCGGCAGCGCTTCCGTCCCTAATTATCGCCGCATTATTCCTGACCGTTTCGCTTTTTTTGAACCGTCCGTGGTGCAGACTAATCTGCCCGACGGGAACTATTTTGAATATGTTCAGAAAGAAAAACGGCGGAGAGATTTAGCGGTTATTTTTTGAAGTATTCCTTCATAAGCGGAATAACTCTTTCAGCCATGTTGTTTCCGACGAGCTTGGCAGATTTTGGTATATAGTGGATACCGTCGTAAAACATTGTTTCAGAATAACCGCTGAAAAGATAGGACTGCTTAAACATCACAGGATCTTTACTTTCAGAGATTCCTTTCTCGAAATACACTACAAAACTGTTCAATCCCTGAGCAGCCATCTCGTTCCTGTAGAGAACTTTATACTCCGCGGCGCTCAGAGGCTCTTTCAACTGCAGAAAAGGCGGTATGAAAAACACGCTCTTTATCCCTTTTACGCCCAGGTTGTCGGACACTTTTTTTGCCCGAGCCTTGAATTTGGCAAGCAATTCATCAGCACGCGCCACAAATTCGGGAATAAGCGGAACAAAGTCTGCATCTTTTTCAAAAGACCCCGATTTCTGAACAGAATCGTTATAAAATGTCTCGCTGATAACCTTTATGACAGCGCTGCGCTGAAGAAACGGCCTTTTTTTGTTGCCTTCAATGTTTTCGATCATGACCTCCCCCACGCTTTCGTTGGGCTTGAACGGCTCGTAGTCGATATTTCCTCTTAGAAAACTGTTGTTGATGTCGACTATAGCCGTATAGAACACAGCCATGTCAAGTTCCAGCTTTTCAGCGCTAAGCTCAGCTAAAGGTGCCGCACGCTGGAGATCATACCCCTCTATTCCGATATTGAACACAGTGATTTTCTTATCGGGAAATTCTTCCTGCAGCCTTTTCTGCATTACGAAAGGAATCGTATTTTCCTCGACAAAAAGGATTCCGAGGATTCTCGAATCACCGAAAACAGCGATACGGTATTCGTTTTCCTCTTTTTTCTGCGGCTCTTCCCCGCGGAAACCGAAAGAATTGAAGTTGAAACTGTCGGTCCTCGCTTTTTTGTAGTGGAACACCACCGTTCCCGGAACTCCGACAAGTCTTTCTCCTATCGAAGCGAAATCCTCGCGCGCCTTGATTGCCGTTTTGCGTTCCTCTTCAGTAAAAGCGATGCTCGCATAGTATTCCACATTGTTGAGCGTGTTGCCGAAAGAAGTGAACTTGCGAAGGATGAATTCTGAAACTCCGAATAGAAGAGATATCAGAAAAAGCGCGCAGAAAAGAGCTTTTAGAGACCTTATTTTATCTATGCGTTTGCTTTTCTTCAAAATATCCTCCATTTTCCAAAGTTCTGATCAGCTCGTCAGCGATATGATCCGCCGCTATCCGCATGAATTTCGGCGTATAGTGTATTCCGTCAAAAAAAACGGTATCCTGTTCTCCCTGGAATATTTCACTCTGATCAACAATATTCGAACCGTATTTTCCAGTTTCCAAAGCTTTCCTGACTCCCTCGATGCATTTTCTTGTGAAAAGATTTATTCCGGGCAAATACATTTCATTACGGTACAGAAAAAACTTTTCGTTGTCGCTGAGCGGCCGCTTGACATTCATCATCGCCGGCAGAATAAAAAGGGAAGCTATCCCGTTTTTGTTGAAAAAATCAGTTGCATCAGCCATTCTGCCCAGATATGTTTCAGGAAATTTTTCGGCAAATTCGATTTTCTGAGGCGGAATAGGAAACGCAGGGATTTCTTGTCCCGTCGTCCGTGCGACCATTTTCTCGGCATCACTGATATAGGTGTGTTTTAAAGTGTTTAAAAGCCTTATTTTGTCGTAAACGGTTTTATCCTCCTCTCTCCCCTCAATTCCTGGGACGAGTTTTTCATCCCCTTTGAACGGCGGCCAGTCTATGTTACCGAAATCAAAGGCCCCTTGAATATCTATTATCCATGAATAGAAAACCACCATGTCGGGTTTGATTTTTTCCAAATAAAACTTGGCTGTCGTAACGGCCCGCTGGATATCGTGACCTTCGACCCCCATATTCAGGACAGTTATGTTTCTCTGAAAATGTTCACGCAGTTTCTGTTCCGCGATAGATGAGATCGTATCTTTGTCCTGAATAATTAAACCGAACACTTTGGAATCGCCGAAAACCGCTATTCTGAACTCATCATCACCTTTTTCGGTGAACTCCTTGTTTCTGAATCCGTCAGAATTCAGGGTAAAACTCTCTCTTACCGCCGGCTTGTATTTGAAAATTATCGTTCCGGGAATGCTTGTCTGCCGCTCCTCGCCCAGACTTATAATGTCGCGTTTGAACTTTTCTACACTCTCTGCCTCATCTTTTGACAAAACGATATTCTCATAGAAGTCGACGTCCGTTTTGGCACCTCTGAAAACCGTAAGATCGAGAACTGTTTCCGAAAACAGGAAATATGCCGCGACACATAAAACAGCAATCGCGAACCTGCCCGCGGAATTTACCCTGTCAATTCTTTTCGGCATTTTCATTCCGCACTAAAACCTGAAGTAGATGAAAGGATCGGAAAATACCATCGTATTACTGGAAAGTGCCGCAGCAAAGAGAACTATAAGGAAAACTGCCTCCAGACATTTGAAGACTTTGGAACTTCCGAATTTAGCCGTTACAAGTCCGTAAACCGGGAATCCGAACACAAGTCCCGCGGCAAGTGCAAAAACTGATTTCATGTCAAAAAGCCTGAGAATTTCGACTGAAGATGATGCGGGAACATACATCTCCCGCAATATTTCAAAAAACTGAGGAACAGAATTTGCCCGCACCGAAAGGAAAAATGCGGGAAATACCAAAACCATCATGTAAAGATGAGCCAGCACTTTGCTGCGGTATGAGCAGTTTTTCTTAAAAATTCTCTCAATCGTAAGAAAAAATGCGGAAATCGCGCCGAAAAGGACGAAATGCCACACAGCTCCGTGCCACAAACCGCACACAAGAAAAACGATCCAGATATTGACTATAGTCCTGAACTCCCCTTTTCTGTTGCCTCCGAGAGGAATGTAAAGGTAATCCCTGAACCATGTCGAAAGCGATATGTGCCATCTGTGCCACATGTTTCCCATGGATGTCGCGACAAAAGGATAGAGGAAGTTTTCAGGAATCCTCACACCGAACATTCTGGCAAGACCGATAGCCATGTCGGAGTATCCCGAAAAATCGAAGTAAAGCTGAATCCCGAAAAGTAAAGCTGACAGCCACGCCACAGATGTTCCCATTGACGAAGATTCCATCGAAAAAATTTTATCGACTACCGGCGCGACGGCGTTTGAAATAAGCACTTTTTTGGCAAGACCGTAGATAAAACGCTTCAGACCGTAAAGAAATGCAGCATAGTGGACAGATCTGTATTTGAGCTGCGGAATAAAGTTGTCGTAACGGACGATCGGCCCGGCAACAAGCTGAGGAAAGAACGAAATGTAAAGCGCGGTATCGATAAACGAGACTTTTCTTTCCTCGTGTTTTCTGTAGAAATCGATTATGCACGATACTGCCTGAAATGTAAAAAACGACACTCCGAGCGGCAGATGGAACTTCGTAGGAAGAAGAGTGACTCCGAATCTGGCTAAAACAGGGGAAAGTTCAGCAGTGAAAAAGTTGGCGTATTTAAAAATCAGAAGGATCAAAACCGCCGAAACCGTTCCTAGAGAGGCAAAAAAAGTTTTGTATTTCTCATGCGCCTGTATCAATTTTATCGAACAGTAGGCAATTGTTATCGTTGTCAGCATCAGAACGACAAAAAATCCTTCGCCGTACATGTAAAACACCAGACTCGCAAAAAGGAGAAAAACCTTGCGGAATCTCTCGGGAAGCACAGCGTGCACAAACCAGACGAAAGGAAGAAAAACAAATAAAAATATCGGGCTGCTGAAAACCATGAAAACCTCTGAAACCAGTATAAAAAAATACAAAAAACGCGGTAGTTTACTAAAAAATCGGTAAATTTAAAGTTTAGTCGGTCAATGAAGATTCCGATTTTCGCCAAAAACTTCAAAACCTCGATTCTTTTTGGTATAAACCTGCGTTTTTTTATCAACTATCGGAGTTCATTATGAAAGTTTTACGTGAAATAAGTGAAGTAAGAAATGCAAGGCGCGAGTGCAAATCGACTTTGGGACTCGTTCCGACGATGGGAGCTCTGCACGAAGGACACCTCACCCTCATCAGAAAAAGCGTTGAAAAATGCAGCCAGACTATCGTTTCGATTTTCGTAAATCCGACTCAGTTCGGTCCGAACGAAGATTACGAAAAGTATCCGAGAACTGTTGAAGAAGACCTTAAAAAATGCGAAGAAGCAGGCGCGGATTACGTTTTTCTGCCGACAAATCAGGTGATTTACGGAACTGAAAAGCCGCTTGTCACTCTCAATGTCGACAAGGAAATGACTTCCATCCTCTGCGGAAAAAGCAGACCGATCCACTTCAACGGCGTTGCGCAGATAGTTTCGATCCTTTTCAATATCGCTCAGCCCGATGTCGCGTTTTTCGGTGAAAAGGATTATCAGCAGCTCACAATCATCCGCAAAATGGTTGCCGATCTTCATTTTCCGCTTGAAATCGTCGGCGTTCCGACAGTCCGCGAAGAGAGCGGCCTTGCAAGAAGTTCGAGAAACCGCTACCTTTCCGAAGCCGAACTCGCAGTCGCACCGAATATTTACAAAGTCATGAATATCATCAAAGAAAAAGCCTGCACACTTCATGCAAAGAATGAAACTGTTCCGGTCGAGACTCTTGAAAACGAAGCTAAAAAAATGATTTCGGAACTTGTTCCGGGATCAAAAATCGACTACTTCGAAATCCGCAGTACGAATGATCTCAAAAGAAGTGAAAATCTTGCAGCCGACTCACGCATTTTTACAGCGGTTTATGTAGGAACGACAAGGCTTATCGACAACCTTTACATTGGAAAATAGAAAAAATCCGCGATGAAATACCTTCTTTCCCTAGGCTCCAACACAGGCGACTCAATGCAAAATCTGAAAACGGCGATTGCTAAACTTGAAGAAAAATCGATTTTCGTCGAAGACTGCTCGAGCGTCTACTCTTCGACCCCTGTCGATTATCTCGATCAGCCCGATTTTCTGAACATGTCGCTTATCGTAGAAACCGCCTGCGGACCGCAGCAGCTGCTTAGCGAACTTAAAAATATCGAGTGCGGAATGGGAAGGGTAAAAACTATCGAAAAAGGACCTCGCAATATAGACTTGGATATCATTTTCTGGGAAAACGGAAGTTTTGAATCGTCAGACCTTACAATCCCGCACAAAGAGGCTGACAAGAGACTTTTTGTGATATTTCCGACGCTCGAAATCATCGGAAGCGCGGGTTGTTTCGGCAGTGAAAAGGCGCGTCTGGACCACATTCTTGAAACCGAACAGGAGCGTTTTACGGGGCAGAAAATAGAAAAACTGTGTCCTTTCAAAATAGAAGGAGAAGATTATGGCTGGGAAAATCGTTGACAAATTTTTGGAAAAAGTGCCGTTCTCGAACGAAATAATCGATGCGGTGAACAAAAATTTCGACCTCACTTTCACAAAACAGCTTGCGGCTGAAATATCGCACCAGCTTCTCGAGCAGGGAAGCAAGCTCAAAAACGAGATAACAAACGCCGTTTCGGAACAGATCCGCAAGGAAATCAGAGAGCAGATTGACAAAACCGACAAGGCGAAACTGATTGCTGAAACGCTCGAAAATCTTGAAATAACGATTTCTTTCAAGCCGAAAAAACGGAGCAGAAAATGAGTAAAATCATCAACAACGTCAAGCCGCTGATTGCGATAATAGGCCGGCCTAATGTAGGGAAATCGACCCTTTTCAACAAAATCCTGAACAAAAATTCGGCGATTGTCGACGATATGCCCGGTGTAACCAGAGATCTCAACTATCAGGATCTGATTTACGACGACAAACCTTTTACCATCATCGATACCGGCGGTTTCCACATTGACGAAGACGAAACCGACGCGATAACAAAAGGAATTCGAGACCAGATAAACGAAGTTCTCGACGAGGTCGACGGCGTTATAATGCTCTGCGACGGCGAAACGGGACTCACGGGAAGCGACCGCGAGATTTATCACCTTATCCGCGTCAAAGGGCTCCGCTCGTGGCTTGCAGTTTCAAAAATCGATTCCGAAAACAAAGAGATCGCATCAGCTGAATTTTATGAAACAGGCGCAGATATGGTCTATCCGGTTTCAGGAAAAACAGGCTACGGCGTTTTCGACCTGCTTGACGACGTGACGAAGGAATTCTGGACCGAAAAAGAGATAAACGAAAAACTTCCGCCCGCTCCCGAAGAGATAAAAATTGCGATTTTCGGCCGTCCGAATGTCGGAAAATCGACTCTCGTCAACAAAATAATCGGTCAGGACAAAATGCTCGTGAGCCCGATTCCCGGAACCACGATGGATCCGATCGATTCTACCGCAAAATACATGGGAAAAACGCTGCGCCTCATAGACACTGCCGGAATCCGCAGAAAGAAAAAAATCGAAATGCTTATGGAAAAGGCAGCAATAGTCCGTGCATTCCACTCTGTTGACCGCTCCGACATCGTAATTTTCATGATGGATGCACAAGAACTCGCAACCGATCAGGATCTCCGCATTTTAGGGCTCGCCCACGATAAGGGAAAAGGAATCATCATCGTTATAAACAAGTGGGATCTCATCGAAAAAGAGACGGGAACCTATGAAAAAATCGTTCAGGATCTGCGCGACAGAATAAAATTCGCGCCGTACGCACCGATAATTTCGATTTCGGCAATGCAGGGAATGCGCGTGCAGAAACTTCTTGAAAAAGTAATGAGTGTGCATGAAAACTACCGCAAAATGATTGACGACGAAACTCTGGAAGAGTGGCTTTCAAACGTTCTTTCCAAAAATCCGCCGCCACTTACCCGCAAAAATAAAATGATCCACTTCAACGGAATCACGATGGAACAGACTTCGCCGCTTACCGTCGTAATCAAGGTTAGCGCGCCGAATGATATCCATTTTTCCTACGACAGATACCTTCTCAACAAATTTTACGAAGCCTTTCCGTACGAGGGAGTGCCGGTAAAAATCGTTTACAGACACAGCTTTAAAAAGCCGAAAAAGGGGTAAACATGAAAAAAATCATACTGACGGTTTTTGTTATCGCGATAGTAGTCGCGCTTTTCAAATGTTATTCGGTCTACAGCGGATATCAGGCTTTCAAAACGACGAAAATCGAAGTTCCGGACAAAACGACAGTCGTAATCGAAAAAGGAAATACCTGGAACAGCGCGGCTAAAAAACTTGCCGAAACCAAGGTCATTACCGATGCCAAACAGTTCATGTGGATGATAAAAGAGAAGGATTTCGGCAAGTCGCTCAAAACCGGCGAATTCGAATTTTCAGGTGAAATAACGCCGCTTGAAGCCGCACAAAAAATCATGAGCGGCAAAGTGAAACTCTACTCTTTCACAGTTCCCGAAGGCTACAACAAATACGATACCGCCGCAGTTTTCAAAAATCTTGACTGGATGCATGGAAGCGACAAATTTCTTGAAATCTGCCACGATAAAAACTTTCTCGAATCAATCGGCGCAAAAAACAAGCAAAGCTGCGAAGGTCTGCTTTTCCCTTCGACTTACAGCTTTCCCAGAGGCAGCGACATAGTTGCTGTTATGAAAAAAATGGCCGAGCAGATGAAAAACACTCTTGCAAAATATCAGGCTGACATCGAAAAATCCGGAATGGACGTCTATGATCTTTTAAAACTCGCCTCAATCGTCGAAAAAGAGACCGGAGCGAAGGACGAACAGCCAAAAATCGCATCGGTTTTCCTCAACAGGCAGAGAATCGGCATGAAAATGCAGACCGATCCTTCGGTAATTTACGGACTTCTGCCCAAATTCAACGGAAATATCACCAAAAAAGATCTGATGACCGATCATCCGTGGAACACCTACACCCGCTACGGATTTCCGGCGACTCCGCTCTGTTTTCCGGGCGATGGCGCGATAAAAAGCGTTCTTCATCCCGACAACACGAAATTCCTATACTTCGTCGCAACGGGAAAAGGCTATCACTATTTTTCAAAGACGCTCAAAGAGCACAACGCGGCTGTAGAACATTATCAGGTTCAGGGCAGACGCGACAAATTTGTTTATTAAAAAATCAGAATAAATATCAGAGCTTAGTCGAATTTTTCGATCAGTCTTTTTGTTTCGCCGGCTTCCAGCTCGACAGGAATAGTTTTGTCGATTCCCGCTTTCGGATTTTTGAACTGGATTTTGTAGCTTCCTGCAGGAAGTTTGTGCTTTGATATCGGAGTCGCACCTATAAGTTTGCCGTCGATATATATATTCGCCCACGGCATGCTGTTGATTGTAAGGTATGCCGGTTCACCCGATTCCGCAACCGATTTTACGGAAGAGTTATCCGTTTTTTTCGATTTTGACTGAGCAGGAGCGTTTTTCATCGGCTTAAGTATTACGCTGACTTCCTTGTTCATATTTGCGGGAACTTTGCCGATGTTCTCTTCGTAAGGGAAGTATCCGTGTTTTTCAACTCTGACAACGATGTCAAGTCCTACCGGAATATCGTTTACGATTGTCGGAGTTGCAGCCTGAACTTTTTTGTCGTTGATATAGAGAACAGCACCGTCGGGATCGGATTTGACCGTTATCATCGTTTTCTGCTCGCCGATGCGGTACATTTTTACGAACTTTTCAAGTTTGTCGCCTTTGCTTAGGAAAATACTCTCTTTCACATCAACGAAACCTGTTTTGGAGAATGAAATTTCGTGCTGACCGGCAAGAAGTCCTTCCATGACACAAGGAGTTTCGCAACGCTTCTGGTACATCGTATTTTCATCCACGACGACTATCGTCTTTTTCTCGTTCGAATCGACGATTAGAGAAGCCGCATCTTTTTTGCTTCCGCCCATAACAACAAGAAGCGCAATCGCAAAACCGAGAACTATAAGAACTGCAGCAAAAATAAGCACCAGTTTTTTCGGTGAAGAATTTCTGTGGATCACCGATTTTTCGTCTTCGACTGTCGTAACTTCGCTGCGGGCCGGCTGAGACGACTCGCGGAGCGGCATGTCGGCCGGTTTTTTGATTTTGTGGTATTCCTCAAGTTTTGCAGTTTCTTCTTCAAGTTCGTCGGCAAAGAACTCGCTCATGAAGTTCATCATATCCTGACGGGAGAAACTCTTTCCGCTCGCATAGCTGAACTTTTTGAGGTCTTCGGAAAATTCGCTTGCCCACTGATAACGGTCTTCCCTGTCTTTCGCAAGCGCTTTCAGCACGATTCTGTCGAGTTCCGGCGGAACTGCGCTGTTGAAAACGCTGGGCGGCAGGACTTCCGCTTTTCTGATTTTTTCAAGCGTTTCGACATCGTTTTTGCCGAGAAAAAGACGCTTTCCTGTGAGCATTTCAAAGAAAACGACACCTAGAGAGAAAATATCGCTTCGTCTGTCTATCGGCTGACCGCTGACCTGCTCCGGCGACATGTAGCTGAACTTTCCCTTGAGCATTCCGACCTGGGTTTTCGTCGATTTGCTCTTCGCCTTTGCAATACCGAAGTCGATGAGTTTTACCGTACCTTCGTATGAAACGATCATGTTCTGCGGAGAAATATCGCGGTGAACGATGTTGAGCGGATTCATCTTCTCGTCAGTTTTGCGGTGCGCGTAGTCCAAACCGTCGCAAACCTGCGAAATGATGTATGCACTCTGCTCGACCGGCATCAGCAGATCGACTCTTTTCAGTCTTTTGCGGATAGTTTTGAGATCCTTTCCGTTGATGAGTTCCATCGCGATGAAGTAGGAATCTTCGATTTTTCCGAGTTCGAAAATCTGAACGACGTTCGGATGCTGGAGTTTTACAGCGATCTTAGCCTCATCGACGAACATTTTGATGAATTCGGCATCTTCCGCGACTTCAGGCAGAATTCTTTTTATCGCAACGATTTTTTCAAAACCTTCGACTCCGAACATTTTGGCTTTGAAGACCTCGGCCATACCGCCGACGTTGATCAGCTCTAAAAGATAGTATTTTCCGAATAATCTAGGCAACTTATAAGTCGAATTATTTTCTTCCATCGAAAATTCCCACAAACGATCAAAAAAATTCTGCCATTATTCTAATTATTGAATTTTTAGAAGTCAAATAAAAGAATTGTTATTTAACGCTGACTGATTCTATCGGAAAAGTGATGTGAAAAACCGTTCCGGATGAAGAAGTGTCCCAAAGAACGATTGAACCGCCCGAAAGTTTTACTATTTTTTCGCAGGTCGCAAGCCCGAGACCGTTTCCGTTCTTTTTCGTCGTGTAAAAAGGCTCGAAAATCGAATCTTTGTGTTCAGCCGGAATGCCGGGCCCGTTGTCGGAAACTTCGATCAGCAGTTTTTTCTTCTTTTTCGCAACAGTTACTTTGACTACTCCCACACGATCAGTTTTTTCAAGCGCCTGAAGACTGTTGTTTACCAGGTTTACGAAAACGTTTTTCAGAACATCCCAGTCAAACAAGAATTCCCTGCCGCCGGTCTGATCGGTAAAGTTGACCGTGCGGTCGGCATAACTGAAAAACTGCTTCATTTCTGCAAAAAACGACCTGAAATTGTAGGGATAAGGCGAAAGCTTTATGTTTCTTCCGTAAACGAGCATCTTCTCGATCGTATCGTTAAGCCGCTTCAACTCTTTGAGTGAAATATCGAGATATTCAGTATCTATATCTTTTTTTCTGTCTATCGCATCTTTCACCACTTCGATGTTGAACATGATCGAAGTCATAGGAGAACGGAGTTCGTGGGCGACAAACGAAAGCATTTTATCTACTTCCTTGAAATGTTTGAGCATTTCAACTTTCTTTTCCGTTTCTATGACCGTGGCGAAAAGAGAGATTTTTTCGAACTTATTCAGCGTCATTTCAGCCATATTGCTGATGCAAAGCATGGCATTGTGAGAAATATTCCTTGAATTTATTACGAAAAATCCTGTAAGTTCGTTGTGATATATGACCGGCAGGAAAAAATCGCCGCCCGTTTTTTTGACAAAACCTTCGAGTGTCGGTACCGAAATCAGCGCAAAATCCTTTGAAACATAGGTTTCATGCAGAAGAAACTGCTCGCTGAGAAGCGGCTGGAAATCGTCGTTTCCGTCGTAAAGTTCGACCGGCATCTTCCTGCTCTGCCACAAAAGATCATCCAGATAAACATACTTTATGTGCTTGATTTCATGGAACCATTCGTTTACGCATTCGTAAAATTTATCAAAAAGAAGCGGCGCTTCAGTGATATCCTCGATTTCAAGACGGAACTTGTTCAGATAGGTCTGATAGTAGTTGCGGCTTTTGTATATAAAACTCTCGACCGAAGATGAAAAATATGAAATAGCTACTCCGGTCAGCATGAAAAGCATGAACAGAGTACAGAGCACGACAAGCGAAAAGTTTGCGCTACCGAAAGCGCGCGTCACTAAAAATCTCAATGAAAACAAGAAGTTAACAAGGAAAGAAGCAGGAAGCGCAAAAAATATGATAAGCCAGAAATTTATCCTGTTCAGTCCGGTCGACGACCTCGGATTCACATAAAGAAAAAGCCCGAAGCACACCACGAAAAGCGCAGAAAGGATCATTGCCGCCACATTGAAATAGAGCGAATTGTAAAACATCACCGAAAAAGCCGAAGCAGCCGGCACAAGAAGCGAAAGCAGCGCCATCGCGGAAATATTGAAAAGAACGAATTTTTTCACATTTGCATTCAAGTATTTGATTTTTCTGAATATTATAGGAATATCAAGAGCAAGTGCGGCAAGCGGAAGAACAAAATAGACCAAATAGAGCCTTGTCTTCATATAAATAAACAGAACAACCATAAAAACCACGGAAACGGCTATCGTCGTCATCCATATTATGTTCGGGAGAACGGCGTGCGGAAATGAATAAATGTAAAGTGTTGAAAATATTACGAAACATAGCATTGCTACAAAAAAATAGACTTTCGAAAACGGAAAATAGACCGCAGCGACAGAGGAAAAAATAAAAACATTGGAAATCATAATAAAGAACAGCCAGAGATTCTGAGGCAATCCCCTGCCCTTTATCATGATGTGCCAGCCTGTCGAAGACATGGCTATCGCGAAAAAAATAACGAAATATAAAAAAGAAGCTGACTCAGACATCTTTACGCAAACCGAATTCTTCTATTCTTTTGTCAAGCGTCGGACGTGTTATTCCAAGCAGCTCGGCAGTTTTGCCTTTGTGCCAGTTGGTCTGTTTGAGAACATATTCGATATAGTTCCTTTCAACATCGCGCAGAGGCATCAGCTTTTCAGGCATAACGAGTTCTTCGACAATATTCTGTTTTGCACTCGGAGCCTCTTTCTTCTCAGCGACAAGAAAAGAAAAACTGTCGCGTGTAAGAACTTTGTCCTTCGCCTTTATCGAAGCACGCTGTATCGTGTTTTCAAGCTCGCGGATATTGCCGGGCCACGTGTGCGACCTGAGATAATCCACAGCCTCTTTCGTAATGCTCTGAATAGAGGTGTTCATCATGAAATTCGCCTTCTTTATGAAGTGCAGGATCAGCATTTCCAAATCGTTCAGGTGCTCGCGAAGCGGCGGCACAGAAATCGTGATGACATTGAGTCTGTAGAAAAGATCCTCTCTGAACTTCCCTTTTTCGACAAGTTCCTTCAGATTTTTGTTCGTGAGAGCGACGATTCTGCCGTTGAAACGCTTTTTTTCGGTCGCTCCGATTGGATAGAAATCCTTTTCCTGAATGACGCGCAGAAGTTTCGTTTGAAATTCGTAAGGCATTTCCGAAATTTCGTCGAGAACAAGAGTTCCACCTTTGACCGCTTCAAGTTTGCCCTCGCGGTTTGCAGTCGCGCCGGTGAAAGCTCCTTTGACGTAACCCATAAGTTCGCTTTCGATCAGATTTTCGGGCACTGCGGCACAGTTTATCGCGATAAAAGGCTCTTCCGGCACGGTATTTTCGTGGATCGCCTTCGCAACCATCTCCTTTCCGGTCCCGCTTTCACCTGTAACAAGAATCGTCGCCTTGTTTCCTTTCAGAGTTCCGATAGTTTTGTAAATATCTATCATCAGAGGATCGCGCCCGATTATCGTGTCTTTGAACGGAGTGCTGTCGGGCTCTATAAAGTAGGCGACACGCTCTTTCAAAGTAAGCGTTTCGAGTGCGCATTCAACGGTAGAACGCAGTTTTTCAAGCGGAACGGGCTTCGTCAAAAATTCGTAAGCACCCAAATTCATTGCTTTTACTGCCGCATCAAGGTCACCGAAAGCGGTCAGCATCACGATAAGCGGCATATCTTTTTTGTTAAAAGTCCTATTGAGGTCTTCGAGAAGTTCCAGACCGGTCTTGACCGGCATATTTATGTCGAGCAGAACAAGATCGGGATGCTCTTTTTCTATCGCGATATAGCCTGTCCTTCCGTCATCAGCGGTAAAAACAGTGTACCCTTCCGATTCAAGGTATTTCTGATAGCTCCGCAAAATAGAAAGATCGTCGTCAACTATGAGTATTTTCCACTTGTTTTTCATTGCTCGACCTCACGTGATTCACTGTTTTCGCCGAGATAACGCTCGATGATATCGACTTCGCCCGGAGAAAGTTTGAAAAGCTGATAGACAAAGCCGTCAAGTCTTTCCGAAACAGCCGCGAGTTCTTTCTGCAGAGCTTCGTTTTCTCTCGAAAGGGCCATTTCTCGGTAGATTCTGCGGATATCAAGCACTTCTTGCGTTATAAGGCTCTGGAAATTCTTTCCGCACAGCATGAACGGGATTTTATTGAAATTTTTCTTCAAAAACTTGTTGTGATGCGGAAATTTTATCTTGTAGAAAAATTCGACGAGCTTTGAATTGAGGTAACCTTCCGCAAAAAAGAGATCAACGTCGGACGTGCGCGGAATGACCGCCGCAACGTCGTTCATAAAGTAAAGTCCGTCCTCGTCGTACGCAAAAACAGGTTTTACCGAAAGATACCGCATAATCAGTTTTTTGCTTTCGAAACTGCTTTCCGCCGGAATCTGGAAAAAGGCCTGAGGATCGGGATAAATATATTTTTTGACTCTTAAAGTTCTGAACGGAAGAATCTCCTTCGATGTGACAAGCGGTCGGTATGCGGCACTTCTTCTCAGAGTTTTGACAAGTTCGTCAACCGGTGCGTTTCTGAACATTCCGAGGAAAAACCTGAAGTAGTCGCCGCATGTTCCCCCTGCCATTTCCTCTATTTTTGAAACCAAAGCCAGCTGATCTGCGGTGACTTTATCGTTGAACGTGAAAAGATGGTTGAAATCAAGACAGTTGCGGTCAAGTTCGAGTACCTTCCCTTCTGAAAAATCGCGGATAACGACATTCTGCGACTGCATCGGGATCATACCTTCGATTTTTTTAATCAGCTTAAGCTGCAGAAAATCGGCAAAACGGTCGATTTCTTCCGCTTCGAAGTGTGCGTAAAGACTTTTTTTATCTTTTCTGGTGAGCGGAGAAGAAAGAAAAGTTTTTTTGACCATCAGATAAAAAACGGCGTCGTATTTAAGCAGAACCGACAAAGTATCAAGCAGACTTTCGCTAGCAAACGGATAGTTTGCCGAATCATCGACGACAATATCGAAATTCTGCGGCCGCAGCTGCGTTCCGTCATCATTCATCAGATCGAACAAGGTCGTCTGCATCGAAATAGAAAGCGCCGCGTCACGCGAAACGGGGTAATACTCAATGTTTTTGAAAGGCGATTCTTTTGTCCTTTCGGAAGAGTAGCCGATGAAAAGCTGGATTTTTTTCTCGGTTTCATAAGGGAGAATTATCGAATCGGTGAGAAGAAGCACGGACTGTTTCGGCTGCACTTTGACGTTCTGAAGTTCGATCACTTTTTCTGCCGGAAGCGAGAGAATCGCACTTACCGAAAGCGACAGAACAAAGTCACGCCCCAATCTGTCCGAAAATTCGTTATTGAGAAGCGAAAAATCGCTTTTGGCTATTCCTACCAGAGTGTTTGCCGCCGGCCGCTTGTTTTGAAGCGAAAGCCAGAATTTGTTCAGCAGGAATGCGTAGGGATCAGTCTTGATCGATCTTTGCTTTATAAACTCGTTGATTTCGTAAAAAAGTTTTACAAGTTTTTTTCTTTTATCCATTTTTTCTCACCTTTCAAAGTTCGATAAATTCAGTATAGGAACCAAATTTAAAAAAATCAAGCAATTCAAGGCAAAAAAAAAGGGCACCGAAGTGCCCTTTAAAAATCTGATGACGATTGGCTTATTCGCCGCTGTCTGTATCCGTGTCTGTATCCGTGTCTGCTTCCGTGTCTGCTTCCGTGTCTGCTTCCGTGTCTGCTTCCGTGTCTGCTTCTGTGTCTGCTTCCGTGTCTGCATCGGTGTCAGCGTCGGTGTCTGCATCGGTATCCGTAGCAGTGTCTGCATCGGTGTCAGCGTCGGTGTCTGCATCGGTGTCTGCATCGGTGTCTGCATCGGTGTCAGCGTCGGTGTCTGCATCGGTGTCTGCATCGGTGTCTGCGTCGGTGTCTGCATCGGTGTCTGCGTCGGTGTCTGCATCGGTGTCAGCGTCGGTGTCTGCATCGGTATCAGCGTCGGTGTCGGTACCTTCTTTTGCTACGCACTCTTTGGTCTTTTTGTCTTTCTCGTAACCTTCTGCGCAGTCACAAGTGTTCTTCTTTTCGTTGTAAACTTCTGTTGTTGCATCACATTCAGCTTTGCAGAAGTAACCGGTAAGTTTGGTTTCATCTGCCGTGCAGACTGTTCCTTCTTCACATTCGATAACATCGCAGAGATCTTCCGGACATTCAACTTCTTTCTGCTGCTGGTTTTCGATTGCTATGCAGGAGCAAGCTTCATAACCCTGCTGTTCATAAGCTTCAGCAATTTCTTCCGGAGCGATGATGACAGCTGCATCGATACCAAGTTTGATTTTCTTGCCGGCAGCAACAGTGCTGTCATCCATGCAGTACTGGAATCTTCCTGCAGAGATATTGCCGTTTGCAGCGCTCATACCAACCGTGCAGGTTTTTACCATGTTGATCATGTAGTTTGCGCCAAGAACATAAGTCATTTCGTTGATGTAAGCAACTGTCGGACCGAAATCAGCGATTTCACCGCTTTCAACTTCTGCCAAATCAGCTTCGGTAAGAATAACCTGAGCTTCTACGCCGTAAGCGATAGCAGCAGAATTTTGATCAACCAGAGCCTGGTAAATAGAATCGGTAACGATTGCCTTGGTGCCATTGGTAAGTTCTGCAGCCATAAGATAGGTACCTGCATTGAAGGAAACATTCGGATAAGCTTCATCATAGAAAGAAGCTTTGAGCATGTCAGCTGTTTCTGCTTCGCTCGGGGTCTGCAAAGTGCCGTAGCCGTTGATCAAAACATAGCTGTCATAATTTGATGTTTTGAAAGAGTCGTCGATTTTGCAGGTGTCGGTAGGCGTTGTGTCGCCGGTGTCGCTGGTGTCAGTGTCGGTGTCACTGGTGTCAGTGTCGGTAGACGTGTCGGTGTCGCCAGTGTCCGTGTTGTCTTTTTTGTCGCCGCCGCAGCTGACAACAAAAAGAGCGAAAACGATCGCTACGAGAGCAAGTGTGAATTTCTTCATTTGAAATCTCCTAAAAAAAGTTAGTAAAAAATACCCTCAAATTCTTGTTGTAAAAAAACCGTCAAAAATTTTAAAGCCGAAAAAATTTTTGTCAAGCAAAAAAAACATTGCATGTCTTTTCAGAACTAATATCAATAAAATAAACAAGTTATCAATTTCCAACGAGCGTACTGAGAAGAATTATGAAGACTCCGGCAAGCGATTCTCCGGCGATGATTCCGGAAGCCGCCGGAACTATGTATTCTTCCAAAGTTTTCTTTTTGTGCTCAATGAAAAGAACGATGAGCGCACCCAAGAACATCGAAAGCGAGTTCCAGAACGGAATGACGAACGAAAGTCCGATTCCCATCGATGACGGGATGTATTTAGCTGCTTTCGGGAACCACTTTTCGAGAAGCGGAATGATTATGCCGATCGCAACGCCGATTATCATCGCGATTTTAGCCGTTGAGTGAAGTGTCGAAAATCCCTGAGCAAGAAGGTCTGCGACTCTCGACCAGACCTGGGCTGCAGGAGCCGGGAAGTAGTCGCTTCCGAGAACATCAGGAGTCGGAACTATGAGATAAAATGCGGGAACAATGACTATCGTTCCGGCAAAAATGCCTATAAACTGCGCCAAAAACATCTTTCGCGGGTTTGCACCGAGAATGTAACCGGTTTTGAGGTCGGTGAGAAGGTCAGCCGAAGATCCCGCAATACCCGAAGTGATGGAAGCTGTCATAAGAGTAGTCACTTTGCTTCCCGGGCGCAGCATTCCGTAAAATGCCTGAGTTACCTGACCGAGCGCTCCGACCGGAGTCGTGTCGGTTTCGCCTGTAGCGCGGCATGCAACGATCGAAAGGAAGAACGAAAGAATGACAGCAAGGACCGAAACCCATACCGGAATATCAAACGCGAAAAGCATGATAAGAGCGATTCCCGTTCCGCCGACCAGAATGCCCCAGAAAAACCAGCTCATCGGAACTTCGACTTTCTCTATCTCGGTGAGCTCGCGTTTTTTGCGGGAGAAAAGGTCTTTAAGCGAAGCAAACGCCTTGAGCGCGACTTTCCACTGCATAAGGAACGAGGTAAATCCGGCAGAAACCATGACGGAAGCACCGAACCAGAGGCTCCAGCTGCTTATTCCGCGGTATCCCAGTTCTGTGATCGCGCCGATTTTTACCATATACGGAGCTAAAACTATATAGTTGAGTATCGCACCAAAGAGAATGCTCCAAGCCGTACGCCAGCCCATGATGCCGCCTGCTGCAACCATGATGAGGCTCGTTTCCATCGAAACGGTGTATTCTGCAAGTTTTTCACCGAAGACCGCGTAGGTATATTTTATCCATTCGAAAAAATCACGTATTACAGTGAGCACGGCGCCGCCAAGAGCAAATCCGAGCAGAGTGCGCGTCTGTTTTTTGCTTTCTTCACCGGCATAGAGGCTTTTAAGCGTTTCGGCAGTCGCAGTTCCAGACGGAAACGGCAGTTTTTCCATGTTTATCATCTGCTTTTTCATCGGTATCGCCATGACTACGCCCGCGATTCCCAGAAATACAGTCCACGCCGTGAGCACCCAGAAATTGAGATGCTGTCCTGTGATCAAAATATATGCCGCGATCGCGCTGACCATCGTTCCGCCGGTCGTATAACCTGCGCTTGAAGCAGTTGATTTCATCGAGTTGTTTTCGAGAAGCGTCATGTCTGTCGTGAAAATTTTCGGGAAAAGGACGCGCAAAAGTTTCCAGATGCTGAATGAAAGAACGCACGCCGTGATCGTGACACCCAGTCCCCAGCCTGTTTTAAGACCGATGTAAAGGTTCGTGAGGCTCATGAGTCCGCCGATGATCATTCCCATGACGACTGCTCGGACAGTGAGCTGTTTCACGTCACCCTGATAAACGTTTTTCAGCCACCGGCGGTCATCTTCTTCGTACTGTTCTTCCAAAGTGAGCGGTCTTTTCGGAGCGACTTTTGCCGAAACGCCGTTTCCGGCAGAAAAATTTACGTTTTTGTTTTCTTCTGTCATTGAAACCCCTGATTTTCTAAAAAATGAAAGTTAAAAAGAGATTTTCGATGGAACTAATCCTCTGAATCTCCGCTGTCCTTCGTGTCTTCGATGAGAGCAAGGACTCTGAGATAGTAAGCGCTCTTCGGGCTGAGTTCCTTTCTGAGCTTGATGAGGATTTTCTTCGCCGCACTTACGTCACCTGCCTGAAGGTCTGCATAAGCTCTGTCGAACATTGCGGCAGCGGTCTTTTCGATTTCTTTGAGACCGTTCTGTGCAGACTTGCTGTTGGCATCAGCATAGAGAGCGTCAAAGAAGTATTTTCTGGCCTCGGCGATGTTTTCGTCTTTCAGAATTTCCATTCCCTGAGCGGCAAGAGCATCGGCTTTGACCGAGTTGAGCTGTTTCGTGTATGCGCTGTATTCGTAGTTTCTGTCTCTCTCTTCTTTGAATTCGCTTCCGCCTGCAAAAGAGATCGATTTTTCTTTGATGAGAGCGTCAACCTTAGCCTTGTACTGCTTTTCTATGTTGTTTTTCGACTGCTCGTACTTAGCTTTTGCGGCTTCTTCACGCTTTTCGGCAGCTTTGAGGTTCGCTTCGTGAGCCGCTTTTCTCTTTGCGGCAGCCTTTTCCTGCTCGTCTTTCAGCGTGTCTGTCCTCTTCTCGGCAGCTTCGAGTTCAGCGCGTACTCTCGCCTCGTCTTTTCCTCTGTCGGCAATCATCTTTTTCGAGCTGCTTTCAAGCTGCGCGATTTTTGCATTTATCGCTTTTTTGTCGGTCTCTGCTTTCTTTTCGTACTTCGCATAAACCGCCTGTTTCTCTTTTTCTATCGCGTTTTCGTTGGCGTCTTTCTTCTGCTCGATAGCGATTTCGATATCGTTTACCTTCTTTTCAGCGGCAGCCTTTTTGTTTTCGAGCTGCTGAGCGAGATTGTCTCTCGTCTTTTCTGCGTTTGCATCAGCCGTTTCGCGCTGTTTTTCAAGAGCTGCGAGCTGTTTTCTCTTTTCAGCCGAAGTCTTGTCGTAAGCAGCTTTTCTCTGTTTAGCCTTTGCGTTCCTTTCAGCTTCGCGTTTAGCGGCACGGCCTTCGATCTCTTTGATTTTATTAGCCTTGTTTGCGTTGATGGTAGCCTGTTTCTTTTTGATGTCCTTTTCGAAAGCGGCCTTTTCCTGCTCGACTTTCTTCATTTCGGCATTGAGAGCCTTCTTTTCTTCAGCTTTTTTAGCTTTGAAAGCCGCAGTTTCTTTCTTGATGTCAGCTTCGCCTTTCTTCTGCTCAGCGTCGATCTTAGCCTGCTCGGACTTGTAGTTCTTCGAAATGGAAGCAGTCTCTTTTTCTATGAATTTGTCGTGACCGTCCTCGAAAGAAGCGAGATCTTTCGAAGCTGCAGCCTGATCTTTTTTTAGTTTCTGCCATTTCGGATCTTTTTCGTATTTTTCTACCTTATCCTGAATTTCGAACATCTGGGTTTCGATGGTTTCGACTTTTTTAGCGCGCTCAGCCTGACCTTTGCTGTAAGCCTGTTCAGCCTTTTCCTCGGCAGCGCCTCTTTCCGATTCGAACTTGCGCTCCGCATCTTCTCTCTTCTTGTCGAACTTTTCCTGATTTTTGCTGAGCTTTTCTTCCTGCTTGTCGTTGTAATCGCTGATTTCCGAGTCTATCTTGTCGAATTTTTCGGTATAGGAAGAGAGTTTTTTGTCATATTCCTCGAGCTGTTTGTTGAGATTCTCGGTATCATCATCGGCTTTCTTCTCGGCAGCTTCGAGGTCTTTTGAATCCTGAGCTTCGCCGTCAGCAATGATTTTGTCGAACTTTTCAGATTCCTTCTGCTCTTCAGCCTCGAAATCCCCTTCCATCTTTTCAACTTCCTTGGAAAGTTTTTTGATCTGCTTTTCGAGATCTGAATTTGATTTTTCGAGATTCTGAATCTTGTCGTTATACTCTTTTTCGGCAGCTTCTATATCGGCTTTCGACTGTTTTTTGGTCTGCATGAGCTGTTTTTTGAGGTCTTTGCCGCCTTTTTTGTATTTTTCATCGATAGCGGCAATCTCAGCCTCGATCTCTTTCTGGTAAATCTCTTCAGCCGGTCTGTCGTCTTCAAGCTGTTTGTTCAGTTTTTCGATTTCTTTATCGGTCTTTTTGAGCTTGTCGCGGTAGATCGCGTCCATATTCTCGACATTTTCCCTGAGAGTTTCGAGCTTTTTCTGATGCTCGCGTTCCTGTTTTTTATCGGCTTTAGCCTGTTTTTTCTCGTCCTGCTCGAACTTTTCGGTAAGTTTTTTCTGTTCGTCGAGTTTGCCGTTCATCGAATCTTCGAGTTTTTTCATTTCGCCGTCGCGCCATACAGAAATGGTCTTCATCTCTTTCTTGACGCTCTTGAAAGCACGTCTCGCCTTGTCGTATTCATCTTTTCCTGGCTCGTTGTAACGGCGTTTCTTGTTGGTTTCCTTAACGAACTGAAGCTCTTTGTAGCCTTTTTCTCTGAGGTCGAGATCCTTTCTTTCAATTTTGTTTACCGTTTCGACGGCTCTTGAAGCATCGCCGTTTTTGGTCATCGATTTCGCATCGTCGAGTGCCTGCATAACCTCGTCGACCGTGTCGGCCAGATTTACGTTTTCAGCCTTTCTGAAAAGGGAGGAAGCCTCTTTGCCTTTGCCTGCTTTGTATGCTTTGAACGCCGAGCGGAGAACTTCCTTTTTCTCTCTTTCGGTCATCTGCGGAGCTTCTTCCTTCTGCGGAGCTGCTTCTTCCTCGTCATCACCGCCTTCTTCACCGCCTTCGTTAAGATTGGAAAGCGCTTCCATGAGTTTTGCCGCAACTTCGGAAGCAAAATCTTCTGCGTCGGTATCACTGCTTACATTGACATCCTGCTTTTTAGCGATTTTTCCGTTCTTGTCGAAAATGTAAAGAACCGCCGTAAATCCTTCGTCATTCGCCTTTACGACAGGGAAAAGGACATACTGCGATTTTTTGACTTTTTTGGCTTCGTCACGAGCGCATTTAAGCTTTACGCCGCACTTTTTGAACTTGCCGGCAGCAGCCGAATCGATATCGGAAAGTTGTGCACCTTTCACGGTTTTGTAAAGAATTTTAAACTCTTTCGAGAGACTTTTCGCCATCGAAGCAGCGTCGTCTTCACCCGCAGCCGGAACAACCGCCATTTTGGGATCTGCAGCGAAAATAGAAAGAGAAACCAAAAGCATAAACACGAAAAGAAAAGATTTTCTGAACATTTTTTTACCCTTTAAAATTCAATTAAATAAACAAAAACCGGCGGAAGTTAATGAAAAGAAGATTTTTTGTCAAAATTTTTTTCCGCCGCCTAAGAATAAGAGCGGTGAAGGCTCACGTTATGCACCAGCCCCATCAGCAGCATGTTGAAAATGAGCGAACTTCCGCCGTATGAAAACCACGGCAGCGGAATTCCGACGACAGGCAGAATTCCCGTAACCATACCGATATTGACAAGCACCTGAAGCCAGATGTGGGCGCAGGAACCGACAAGAATCAGTGCCGAAAACTTGTCCTTGACCCTGCCGACAAGCAGAAGAATCCTTACAAGAAGCAGAAAATACAGAAAAAGAAGCAGCATAACGCCGAAAAAACCGAATTCTTCGGCATAGACGGAAAAAATGAAGTCTGTGTGGTGTTCCGGAATGAAACGGAGCATGTTCTGCGTACCGCGGTTGTAGCCTTTGCCGTGCAGTCTGCCGCTTCCTACCGCGATTATCGACTGTTTGATGTGGTACTGCGAAGTCTGGCTGAGTTCCTGCGATTCTTCTCCCAAAAGCATCGTTACAAGCGAAATTACACGAGTTTTCTGATAGTCGTGAAGCCCCCACATCCAAAGTATCGGAACGGAAACGATGATGAAAAGCAGAACGCCGATGAGCCATTTCCGGTTGATTTTTGTCGAAAGAATCATCGCGCACGAAACAGCTCCGACAAGGATTGCCGTACCCAGATCGGGTTCCTTGTAAATCAGAAAAACGGGAATGAATATACCGAACGCTTCAGGCAGAATGTCGATAAGGTTGTAGCCGTCTTCAAGCGTCGGTTTGAGGTTAAACTGGTAAGCTATGAATAATATTACCGAAATTTTTGTCAGCTCGCTAACCTGAAAGTTCATGAATCCGATATCGAGCCACCTCTGCGCGCCGCCGCTCGTTTTTCCGATGAGAAGAACCAGAACCAGAAGAATTATGTTTGCGAAATAAATCGGAATCGCCGCCCGCTCGAAAAGACGGAGATCGGAATACGAAACAAAAATAAAGACCGCCACGGCAAGCACGACCCAGATCGACTGGATGTAAAACTTCGAAATAAGGGCGCTGCTGAGGGAAAGCAAGCCTAAAAAAAGTATGGCGGCAAGCGGAAGAATCAAAAGAATGTCTATCTTTTTTTGGGGCATTGCTCAGAACTCCGAACAAACAAAACAGGTACCGGATATATAGTTTTTGCGCAAATTTGTAAAATTATTCCCGGTTCTGCCGCAATTCACTTCAAAATTTGCCTTTTTGTTTAATATTGTACTATAAATGTTTTGTTGTTGTTCACGTTGGAGACAAAAATGAAAAAAATTTTTTTATGTTTGCTGTTTTTCAGCATTTTATTTGTGATGATCGGCTGCGGAAATAAAAAATCCACTTCGATATATGATCTCAATGAAGAAGAAACTGAAGAAATCCGCGGTGATATTTATACCAAATGCTATCCTGACAAAACCTGTAACGGCGATTTGATCTGTGACAGAAGGTACAATATCTGCATAAGGGACTGTTCCAACTGCGACGGATTTGCAGAAGAAGAACCGGATGACGACACTCTTTCCATGTGCAACCCGAATCCGTGCCAAAGCATCGCAAATGCGACCGGAATCTGCACTATAACCGAAGACGAAACTGATTTCGACTGTGAATGCAAACCTAATTATACTTGGAACAGCCAGGCAAAAACCTGCGACGCAGATTCCAAACACAACTACTGTTACGACCTTCCGGCATACGCTAAATGGAATACTGTTTCATCCATCACACAGGTGTGGAACGGTGAGACATGGGTTCCTGACAACAAAGGAGTCTACGATACGACGCCGAGCACGACAGAATGCCATTTCGTATGTGATGAAAACTATGAATGGAACGGAACTTCCTGCTATGCAGCCACAAAAACGGAAAACTGCACAGACCTTCCCGAAAACGCAATCTGGAATACTGTTTCACAAATCACCCAGACTTGGAACGGATATTCATGGACTCCGGACACCAAAGGATACTACAACCCCACTCCGAGCACCACTCAATGCAGGTTCAAATGCAAAGACAAACACTTTTATCACGATGACAAGTGTGTGACACCATGCACCGAAGGTATCTGCAACATTCCGAATTCGACCGGTCTCTGCAATGCTTTAAGTTGGGACAAATACAACTGTGAATGTGAGGAAAACTATACTTGGAACGACTCGACACTGACTTGCGATGCAAATTCCAAAACTACGAAATGCATAGGACTTCCCTCAAACGCAGCATGGAACATCGTGGCAAGCATAACTCAGGTATGGAACGGTACGGAATGGCTGCCTACGAATGAAAGCAGTTACAGCGAGACATCAAGCACTACTGAGTGCAGATACAAGTGTAAAACCAACTATTCATGGGAAAATTCCGTTTGCACTCCGAACTCCAGAGTTACCGATTGCACCGGACTTCCCGAAAACGCAAACTGGAACAACGGTTTAACCGTTACACAGACTTGGAACGACCCTGTTTGGACTCCGAGCGCAAACGGAAGCTACAGTACAAATCCCGGCACAACACCCTGCACATTCCAGTGCAATGAAGATTATCACTGGGCGAATCCGAAGTGTGTATACAACCAGAGAACCGCTGACTGCACAGGCCTTCCTGCAAATGCACAATGGAATTCGGTTTCAAAAATAACTCAAACGTGGAACAACGGATGGACTCCGAATACGACAGGAAAATTCAACGCTTCTCCAAGCACCTCGGAATGCAGATTCAAATGCAACGACAACTATTTCTGGGACGGAACCAGATGCGCTGCAGATCAATGCAACCCCAAAATCTGCGACATACCTAATTCAACAGGTGTCTGCATTTCGAAAGGAGCGAATAAACAAACCTGTGAATGCAACCCCGGATTTTACTGGTGGGACGACCTCGGCTGTACGGACAAAAAACCGCTTTCATTAGGCAATATCTGCACCGGACAGAACAAGTGCTACAACAAAAACATGGAAATATCACCGTGTCCGGACGAAGGAGCCGATTTCTACGGTCAGGATGCTCAATATGCCGCACTCGGAAAATGCACACCGAAAAGTTTTACGGTAAAAACCGTTGCAGATCAGAATATAGTCGTCGACAACAACACCGGTCTCGAATGGCAGCAGGCCGCTCCGAGCCAGAAATATTCCTGGGAAAAGGCAAAAGACTACTGCAGCGGTCTTGTTTACGGCGGGCACACCGGCTGGCGTCTACCGACACCGCAGGAATTCCTTACAATCATAGACAGCGGCAAGCACAATCTCGCTTTGGACGAAACATACTTCACCAATATGCCCTCAAATCAGCTGGCGCGTATGTGGACATCCAAAGAGGCTCCCGAGGATCCTGACATCGCTGTTGTCTTAAGTGTTTATTTCGGTTTTATCAACCGTAACGAAGAGTATCCCAAAACAGATCTTCAAAATGTTATATGCGTTTGGGGCGATGAAATGCCGACAGGCTCTTTCACAACTTCAACTCTGGGAGACGACGATGAAGATGTCGTTATTGATTCCACTACAGGACTAATGTGGCAGAAAACTGTCGAAACAAAAATCTGGAAAGATGCTCTTTACTACTGCGACAACCTGGATTATGCAGGATATTCCGACTGGAGACTGCCGAACAGAAACGAACTTGCGTCTCTTGTAAATTTTGATCTCTACCAACCGGCATCCGATTTCCCCGACATGCCGGAAGACGAATATTTCTGGACATCCTCCTACTTGTCAGGCGCAAGCAGTATTGCTGTAACCGTTGCTTCTCTTCAAGGTGTTTTCTACTTCCCAGTAAAAACAGAGCTGAGATCCGTCCGCTGCGTCAGAAACAACAATTAAACAGTCACAGGCACTACTTTTTGCGCCGACTTGCAAGAAAAATGAAATAAATTTAATATGCCGCTTGTTTCTGGTTCGGTTTTTTGACGGAGGGTTATATGGAATTCGGAGAATTGAATGAAAAAATCAGAGCCCACGCACTGACGATAAACGCTCTGAAATCGGAAATTTCTAAAGTTATAGTCGGTCAGGAAGAGATGGTCGAAGCGCTCATCATGGGAATGATCGGCGAAGGTCACATTCTGCTTGAAGGTGTTCCAGGACTTGCAAAAACGACTGCGGTAAAGGCGTTTGCAGACTCGACAGACCTCGATTTTCAGAGGATACAGTTCACTCCCGATCTGCTTCCCGCAGATATAATCGGAAGCAGGATCTTCAACATGACTGAGCACAATTTCGAGACGAAAAAAGGTGTCATTTTCTCGAATGTCATCCTTGCCGACGAGATAAACCGTGCACCGGCAAAAGTTCAGTCGGCTCTTCTTGAAGCAATGCAGGAGAGACAGGTAACTATCGGCGGCGACACTTTTAAACTTCCCGACCCGTTCATCGTTCTGGCAACACAGAACCCGCTTGAGCAGGAAGGAACATATCCGCTTCCCGAAGCGCAGGTCGACAGATTCATGTTCAAAGTGCTTATCGACTATCCGACACCTGATGAAGAGCTTAAAATAATTGAAAAATTCGAAAGACGCGAACTTACGCAGAAACTCAACAAAATCCTGAATAAATCTGAAATAAAGGAGTGGCAGGAAATCGCAAAACAGATTTACACCGACGACAGAATCAAAAAATATGTTATTTCAATTGTTTCGGAAACGAGACAACCGAAAGAAAAGGCTATCGCACAGCTCATTGATGTCGGAGCAAGCCCTCGTGCAAGCATTTTCCTCATTCTTGCAGGCAGGATCCGCGCATTCATCGAAGGAAGAACCTTTGTTACGCCTGAAGACATCAAAGAAGTCGCATATCCGGTGCTCCGCCACAGAATCATCCCGTCATTCGAAGCCGAAGCCGAAAAAATCTCAACCGACAAAATCATCGCCGACCTCTTGAATAGAGTTGAGGTTCCGTAGCGGCGCAGAAAATACCGTGATCTCGGAATCACGGGATCTCGTGATCTCGAAGCGCCGCAATAATACCGGAATCTCGTGATCTCGAAATCCCGAAAGTGGCGGCGCCCGAAATTCTTGAATAACCGCGAAAAATCAAACTCAAATTTGATTTTTCGCAATTTTCAATTACAATGCACTGGTTTTTTGGGAGGGTGCTATGAAAAAAATCAGAGTTGCAATCGACGGTCCGGCGGGTGCGGGCAAAAGCAGCGTGAGCAGACTCACGGCTGAAAAACTGGGTTATTCATATATCGATACCGGCGCGATTTACCGCGCTTTAGCAGTTTTCATGGGGGATGCAGGCATTGAAGAACACGACAAAATAAGAGAGCTTCTGAAAAATTTCGAAGTCTCTTTCAAAATCGAAAACGGAATCAACCGCGTTTTTCTAAACGGACGAGATGTGACAACAGAGATCCGCGCCGAAAAAATCAGCATGAAGGCAAGTTCGGTCTCGGCAATCCCGTTTGTCCGCGAGGCGCTTTTCAATATGCAGAGAAAATATGCCGAAACAGGCGGCGTCGTCATGGAAGGGCGCGACATAGGAACAGTCATCATGCCCGATGCGGAACTCAAGATTTTTCTTACCGCCTCACCTGAAAAACGGGCAAAAAGAAGAATGCTCGAAATCGAAGCGAAAGGCCTGAAAGTCGATTTTGACGAACTCGTTAAAGAAATCAAAGAGCGCGACATCAAGGATTCGACCCGCGCGGTTTCTCCGCTGAAACAGGCTGAAGACGCCGTTCTGCTCGACAACTCCGACATAAATCTTGAGCAGACAGTCGATCTCATCGTAAAATATGCACATGAAAGAGAGGGAAAATGAAAATAACTGTTGCCGACAATTCAGGTGTCTGCTTCGGCGTGAGGAGGGCTTTCTCGCTCCTTGAAGAAGCCGTAACAAACGCTAAAAAAAGCGGAATGAAAGTCTTTATGCTCGGGCCTCTAATCCACAATCCGAGAGTGATTGCGCAGTATGCCGGAAAAGGAGTTGATGTCATCGACATTGATTCAATTCAGGGAAATTCGTGCGTAGTGATAAGAAGCCACGGTATCACAAAGGATGAACGAGCTCTTCTCGACAGATTCAGCGGAATCACACTGGTCGACACGACATGTCCTTACGTCCAGAGGATTCATCAGCTTGTTGAAAAGCGCTCTGCCGAAGGTTTTGCAGTCCTCATCATGGGAGACAGAGAACACTCCGAAGTGAGAGGAATAACTTCAAAAATAACGGGCGATTTTTTCGTCATCCACCCGACTGAATTTGAGTCAAAAAACGAAGAACTCATCTCGTTTATCAAGACTCATGACAGAATTTTCGCAGTTGCACAGACGACTTCGCGCCCTGCAAACTACGATTTTCTCCTCAAAAAAGTGCGGAAAACTGTCGGAACAATGGAGAGGCACAGATTTATCGCGGCTGAAACGATATGCACGGCAACTCTAAAAAGGCAGGATTCGGCTGGCGAACTTGCAAAAAAAGTCTCTTCGATGGTCGTTATCGGCGGCAGAAATTCGTCCAACACCTCAAAACTTTTTCAGGTCGTTTCGGAAAAAAACAAAAATTCATTCTGGGTAGAATCGCCCGAAGATTTCACAGGTCCGGATATCGAAATACTGAAAAAATCGGAATCTGTAGGAATCACCGCCGGAGCATCTACTCCCGACGAGCAGATTGAGGAAATGAAATCGTTTTTGGGCTCACTCAATGGCTAAAATAAGCAACATCGAAGAAACCCATCCTGACAGGATTCTAAAACTAAAACCCGAAATCGGCCTTCCTCTTGACATTGAGGGTTCCATCCTTCCGTGCGATGCGGATGCTGTGGCAATCGTCGGAAGCAGAAAGCCATCTCTTTATGGCATAAAACTCGCTGAAAAGGTGGCTACTGCGGCAATAAATTGCGGAAAAACGGTGATCAGCGGTCTGGCCCGCGGCATCGACACAGAATCGCACAGAGCTGCACTCAGAGCCGGAGGAAGAACAATCGCTGTTTTAGGAACCGGAATAAACGTAATTTACCCCGAAGAAAACATCGGTCTTGCCGAAGAAATAAAGGTGAGCGGCGCGGTAATTTCCCAATTCAGGCCTGATACGCCGCCAATCGGCAGAAATTTTCCGATAAGAAATGAAACTGTGGCGAAAATGTGCGGAACACTTGTTCTCATTCAGGCTGCGGCAAAGAGCGGAAGCCTCATCACGGCGAGACTTGCTCTCGAATACGGCAAAAAAGTTTTTGTCTGCCCAGGAGAGATCGGAGATCCGCTTTTTGAAGGAAACTACGGATTTCTGAAAAAATACAGGGGGAGCAGAAATCTCAAAATACTTTTCGATTTCGACATGCTTACCGAAGAGAAACAACACATTCAAGACACTGAAATCACAACAGAAATTCACGTTTTAAACAACAAAAAAGAACCGCAACTTGATGGAACCAAAAAAATTGTTTATAACATAATAAAGTCAAATCCGTCAGGGATCGACTTTGATACACTTACCGTTCTTTCCGGAATCGGCGCTGCGGAGCTTCCGGCTGTGCTGCTTACGCTGGTTCTCGAAGGAATAGTGAGCGAGCTTAACGGCAAAATTTATAAACCAAGTGAGGCGAAATTATGAAACTTCTTATCGTGGAATCACCAACCAAGGCAAAAACTCTTACAAAATATCTGCCCGATTTCAAAGTCGTGGCATCGATGGGTCACATCATCGATCTTCCGTCGAAAACTCTGGGAATCGACATTGACGACAATTTCAAACCCGACTACGAAGTGATTCCGGGAAAGGAAGGAACAATTTCGATGCTCAAAAAAGAGGCTGATGCGGCTGATGAAATCTACATCGGTTCCGACCCTGACCGCGAAGGAGAAGCAATAGCGTTCCACATCGCGTCACTTTTTACGAATAAAGTCATCCACCGCGTTCTTTTCCACGAAATCACGAAAAGCGGAATAGAAAAAGCGCTTTCGACTTCGGCAGAACTCAACGAAGACCTTTACAATTCGCAGCAGGCACGCAGAATCCTCGACAGAATCGTCGGCTACAAACTTTCTCCCTTCCTCTGGAGAAGCGTTAAAAAAGGACTCAGTGCAGGCAGAGTTCAGTCGGTCGCATTAGAGATGATAGTTGACCGTGAAAAAGAGATCCGCGCTTTCGTTCCCGAAGAATACTGGTCATTCAAAGCAGATTTTGCAGGGAAAAACGGCAAATTCGACGCTCTCCTTGAAAAAATCAAAGGTGAAAAAGTTGAAATAGCAAACGAAAAAGATGCTGTCGCAATCAGAGACGACATCGCAAAAACCAACTCTTTCTCGATAGTTTCGATTGAAAAGAAGGAAAAGAAGGAATCTCCCCTTCCTCCGCTCAACACGAGCAATCTTCAGCAGGAAGGTTCGCGCCTTCACAACTACACGGGCGAACAGACGATGCGTATCGCGCAGTCGCTTTATGAAGGTAAAGATTTGGGCGAAGACGGATTCACCGGTCTTATCACCTACATGAGAACCGACTCTTTCAGAATTTCGGAAGAGGCGAATGCGGCTCTCAGAGACTACATTGCGGCAAATGTAGGCAAAGAGTTCCTTGCACCGAAAACAAAGATCTATGCAAACAAAAAAGGAAAAACACAGGATGCACACGAAGCTATCAGACCGACAAACGTCGAACTCACACCGTCTAAAGTCGCTTCAAAACTCACCAAAGACGAGCTCAACATTTACACTCTCATCTGGAAGAGATTCGTTGCGACTCAGATGAAAGATGCCGTTTACGAAACGACTGCAATCACGATAGAAGACACCGAAAAGAAATACTCCTTCAAAAAGACCGGAAGCGTCATCACTTTCGAAGGTTTCCGCAAAATATACAAAAAAACAGGAAAAGACGACACGATTCCGAAGGTAACCGAAAACGAATCCGTTCAACTCGAAAATCCGGTATGCGAGCAGCATTTCACGAAGCCGACACCGAGATTCACAGAAGGCAGCCTCGTCAAAGAACTCGAAGAAAAAGGAGTCGGCAGACCTTCGACTTATGCAACTGTCATAAAACAGATCGTTCAGCGCAACTATGTCGAGCGCATGAAAGAACCCAGAGGCGCACTCATGGCAACAGACCTCGGAATTTTAGTAAGCGACACACTTGTTTCATTCTTCCCCGAAATCATAAACGTCAACTTTACCGCTGAGATGGAATCTGATCTCGACACCGTCGAAACCGGCGAAAAAGACTGGCTCGACGTTCTCAGAACTTTCTATGCGACCTTCTCTAAAGTCCTCGACAAAGGAATAACCGAAGTCAAAAAAGAGGGCAAAAAGAAAATTTACGCCGAAGAGCCGTGTCCTAAATGCGGCAAAAAACTCGTTCTCAGATGGTCGAAAAAAGGAAATCTCCCGTTCCTTTCATGCGAAGGTTATCCGGAATGCGACTTTGCCGGAACATTTGAAAAAGACGGCGACGTTTATCACCTCAAAGAGGAAACCGAAGAGGAAAAGAGTGTGGAACTTGATGAAGTCTGCCCGAACTGCGGAAGCAAACTCGTCATCAAAAAAGGACGTTTCGGCGAATTCAAGGCTTGCAGCGCTTATCCGAAGTGCAAGACGATAATCAAAGAAGAAAAGAAAATCTGCGACTGCCCGGTCTGTGGCGACGGCGCTATAACCGTAAAACGCTCCAAAAAAGGAAGACTTTTCTACGGCTGCTCAAATTATCCGAAATGCGATTTCGTCAGCTGGTACAAACCGGTCGAAGGCGAAGTCTGCCCGGAATGCGGATTCAAATATGTCGTTGAAAAGAAAAGAAGCGGCAAAGTCTGCCAGAAATGCGGCAAAAAAATCGATAAATAAGCATTTTCCGGAATCACGTGATTCAAATCACTTTTCCCAAATTACGACGGCGGTCGCGAATTTCCGTTCGTGGCTGATTGAAAGGTGGAGTTTCCCTTCAATTTCGAATCTGTCAAATTCAAAAAACGGCTTTCCGTTTTCATCATGAGCAATCGTTATCCATGAAAAATTGAAATCCCTTTTGTTTAGAGCTTTGACAAGCGCCTCTTTTGCCGCCCAGAATCCGGCAATGTGCTCTTCTTTAAACTTGAATCTGCCGATATATGCGTGTTCCTTTTCGCTTAGAAAGCGGTTCCAGAGTTCAGGCTTGTCCTTGAATCTTTCGACTTCGACTATGTCGGTTCCGACACCTGCGATCATATTTTCCCCACACTTATAAATTTATTTCGATTTCGACCTTCACCCCTTTGAAATCGGGAAGATAGCGGCATGTTCCGCCGTCACAGGTAAAACCACCTTTTTCAAGACCGCCGAAAACGTAAGTTCTCAAAAATTTGTATTTGTAACCGATCGATCCTCCGGTATAAAAAGTCGGAGAATAATGAAAGGAGTTTCCTCCGCCAACAACATCTTTAAAAACTCCTTCCTCTTCTTCGTCATCATACTGTACAGTTTTATATTTTTTTTCAATCCACGTCGTGTTTTTGACGGCCGCGAAAAATTCGTGAGTCCGTTTGTATTTCCACGAAACTTCTGCAACCGTCTTGAGTTCGTGAACGTTATCCATTTCGTGAACATCGTCAAGCCAGTAGTCCTTGTGATAGTAGTCATTAGTGAGTTTCATCGACCAGTCGGAGACAAAACCGCCGATGTGAATGAATGAAATTATCCAGTTGCGGCTGTTCTTTCTGTTTGAATTGCCGTCAACCTTGTGCCAGCCGGCTCCAGCCGAAAGCGAAACGTGTTTCCACTCTTTTTCACCGCTTAACGCCGAATACCAGAAATCTTCCGCCTGATAGTTGAGAATCAGGTTCGTTCTGCTTTGAGGAAGTGCGCTTTTGTTGCCGAGTGAGTCGCCCTTCACCAGGTCAGCATGAAATTTTATGCCGGAATAATTCTCGTTAAAACTGATTCTACCGCCTACTGCCCAAGTATCGAACTCGTTATCAATCTGGAGCTCTTTCGGAAGCAGTGTCGGCGGGTTGAAGTAACGGCGTTTCTGATAGTCTGAATCTTCCATTCTGTTGTAGTTGAGGAAAAACTTGTTGTACATTTTCCCTTCCAGCTTGAAGGTAAGGCGGCTTTTTTTCTCACCGAAATCAAAGTAGTAGAGAAGTGATGAATAAAACGCCGCGGCATTCTGCAAGTCATTTTTTTCTTTGTCGATTTTCGGATCGTTTTCTTTGATCTGTTTATTTTCGGTCGTATTTTCATAGCCGTAAGGCACATAGACCGCACCGGCATAAAACGAAAAACCGGGAAACGGATTGCGAAGCGCAACATAACTTCCGATAAAGTGGAATTCCTTTTCAGCACTTACTCCGGTTTTAACTGTAGCCGTACTTACTGGAGTTACGAGATCGTATTTTCCGTAGTTTCCGTAACCGTACTGAACAGCAGCTTCGGCGATTTTCCACTTGTATCCCGTCTCCATACCGGCAAGCCAGTCGTCAGCCTCGTTCATTCTTTTGAAAGTCGCGCTGTCACGAAGCTGCGGATTCGCCCTGCCGCCGAACGCCTTGATGAAGAAACCGTTGTAGTTTCCCGCAATGTTGCCGCCGCGTATCGAATTGTCGCCGTAGACCTGATCGTTTTTCATCGAAAACGCCATTCCGCGGTTCATACTTTCATAAAAATCACCCGCCGTGAACTGAAAATTCTTCCATTTTCCTTTCGCGTAAATCCTGTCCAGATACTGTTCCCAGCAATGGTTGAAGTGTTCGTCGCTGTAAACGTAATCGAAATTTTTAACGTAATCGTAATCATCATTCTTGCCGGCAAAGAAAAGAAGGGTTTTTCTGATTCCGAAAGTGTAGTTTTTATATGTTATTTCGCCAAGATCCTCAGTCTGCAGGACGCTGTAAGTGTCTTTTGCAGCGCCGCCGCTGATATCCTGGTCGACAAATACATGGGCCTTGTTTTTGGAATAGAATTTCCATGTTATTTCCGGTTTTCCGGTTTGCGGAGACGCTTCAGGTAACGTCTCTACGGGTTGTGTTCCGGTATTGCCGGTATTTTCGGAGGGTTTTTCGACCGTTTCTGCAAAAACAGGAAAAATGCTGAAAATCAGTAAAAACAGAGTTATTTTTTTCATTTGCCTCTCCCGTTTATTTCGTCAGCTATTTTTTCAGCGACATCACGCACCCGAAAAATCCTGCCGGTTTCCTCTTTGACCGAAGTTATTCTGCAATTCGGAATACCGCACGGAACAATTCTTGAAAAATATGATAAGTCATTGGAAATATTTAAAGAAAATCCGTGAATCGGCACAAATTTTTTAAAGTGCATTCCGGTGAAGGCGATTTTTCTCTCTTCGACCCAGAGTCCTGCTTTTTCATCGTGCCATTCGAGGTTTTTCACACCGCAGAAGCTAGCGAGAACGCTTTTTATCGAATCGGCAAAGAATAGAACAAATTCTTTTATCGAATTAAATCCATAGTTTCTGAAATCTATAACGGGATAGATCACAAGCTGTCCCGGTCCGTGGAAAGTAAGCTCTCCGCCGCGTCTGATATTGTAAACGGGAATATCGCCGACCGGTTTGATGAAATCTTCTTCCTTGCCGCGAAGCCCTGAAGTGTAGACCGGTTTATGCTCTAGAAAGAGGACGCAGCCATTGCTTTTTTTTGCAATGACATCGTTTCTCAGATTTTCCTGGAATTCAAGGATTTCACCATAATCGCAGGTGTCTTCAAAAATCCGGAATGGAATTTCAGCAGCCATTTCTAAGCCTTTCGCCGAATGAAGCGGGGAGACGCAACTCCCTTATTTTATTGATCGTAAGCTCAAAATCGTATTCGACTCTGTGATATTTAAGAAGCTGTTTGTCAGTATCGTATGAAACAAAACTCGACCTGGGATCTCCGTCACGCGGCTGACCTACCGATCCGCAGACACACACTACCGGATTCGGAAGAGTCGAAATATCAATTTCGCCACCCGAAATATTGAGCTCGACAGACTGATTGTTGCCAGTCAGAAGAAAAAGATTGGTATAGTGGCTGTGACCCAGGAAATTCACTTTCTGCAGGAACGGAGCAACGTCGTAAAGGCGGTTAACCCCTCTGCAGTTAAAAATATAGTCGTATCTTTCAGGCATTCTTGGCGAGCCGTGCGAAAGAAGACAGCGCGCCGCATCATCAACGTGGATGTATTTCAAACGGTCAAGAAATGCGAACTGATCGTTTGTCAGAATATCGGTTGTCCAGTTGATTACATACCTGACAGCATCGTAATAATCGTTGATATCGGTCTTTCCGACAATGCCGGCATCGTGGTTGCCAAGCACTCCGAAATCAACATTTTCTTTAAGAATATCAATAGTTTCTCCCGGCCACGGACCATAACCTACAGCGTCGCCGGAAAAAAGAATCGCATCGGGCTTGATGTTCTCTCTGATCTCTTTCATAACCGCTTCCAAAGCGGGAAGATTTGAGTGGACATCGCCGATGACTACGATCTTCATCGTCTACAGAAGCTCCGCAGCGGCGTTTGCAAGTGCCGAACGCTCGCCTTTTTCAAGAGTTATATGACCTGCAAGGGCAAGGTCTTTAAAACGGTCGACAATGTAGCTCAGACCGTTGTTTGACTCGTTCATGTACGGGTTGTCGATCTGGAACGGGTCGCCCGTAAGAACCATTTTCGTGTTTTCGCCGACTCTCGAAACGATTGTTTTGATCTCGTGCGGAGTGAGGTTCTGCGCCTCGTCGACGATGATAAACTGCTCGGGAATGCTCCTGCCGCGGATATAGGTCAGAGCTTCGACTTCGATTACCTTGCTGGACATAAGCTCGTTCATTTTGCCGACGCTGTTCATGTCGTGATCTGCAAGAAGATATTCCAAATTGTCGAAAACGGGCTGCATCCACGGTTTAAGCTTTTCGTCAATCGTGCCTGGCAAAAATCCGATGTCCTTTCCCATCGGATAGATCGGCCTTGCAACAAGCATTTTCGTGTATTTTCCCTCTTCAAGGCACTTCTGCAGACCTGCCGCGATAGCAAGAAGGGTTTTCCCCGTTCCAGCCGTTCCGATAAGGCTAACGAGTTTTACCCTGTCGTCCATCAGAAGGTCTAAAGCAAGTCTCTGAGCGAAGTTTCTCGCCTTGAGCCCCCACACTTCCTTGAACTGTTTGAGCGGAACGATCGCCTTTTCAAACGGATCAACTTTGACAGTTGCCGTGTGCTGCTCGCCGATTTCTGCATCAACGAGCTTGAAAAACTGGTTCGCGTGAGCCGTCTCGAAAGGAGTTCCCACCAAAGAATCAAGCGGGATTTTTTTCTCTTCAAAAATACGGTCGATAAACGCCCCTTCGATGCTCATTGTTTCGTATCCGGTCGGGAGTTTGTTGAAGTTTACCGTATCGTTTCTGTAATTTTCAGCTTTAATGCCGTAAACGTCGGCTTTGATGCGGAGATTGACGTCCTTGCTTACGAGAACAACCTCTCTGTCGGGGTTGTCTTTCGTGATTTTGTAAGCGGCGCACAGAATTACGTTGTCGGCATAACCTGAAGCGAGTTTTGCACCAGGGAGCTCGAATTCTCCAGTGATGTCTATCCTTATCGAACCTCCGCTCGGAAGCGCGACACCGTCAAGAAGGCTTCCCTGCTGGCGGAGTTCCTCGATGTGACGCGCAAAAGCACGGGCTGCAAGACCGACCTGATTCATATCTTTTTTGAATTTGTCGAGCTCTTCGATAACTACGATCGGAACGACGATGTCATGTTCGTCAAAATTAAAAATAGCTTTCGGATCGGAAATCAGAACATTCGTGTCAAGGACAAAAATCTTTTTAGCCATTATCCACCTCCTGTTTAAGGTTCAAATTGACCGTCATATCCTTGTCAAGCGTGACCGCCATAGGTTTTATCGAGTAATCTTCGTATTCAAAACCGAGAATTATCACTTCCGATTCTTTTCTCGGCAGCTTCTTCGTGCAGGGCGTTTTGCAGATCGTTTTGCCGTTTTCGTTGTTGAAAACCCTGACACCGGGAATATTCGAATTTACCGTAAGTTTCATCATCGGAACGCTTTTTTTGCCGTTTGCAAGCGTTTTTTTCGGCTGCTCGACCGGTTTTTTCTCCGGTTTTTCCTTTTCGTTTTCAACGGCTGCGTTTTTCGGAGTGTCATACTTCGAAAGCTCGGTGCGTTCAGCCATCATCGGAGGATTCTGCTTTCTGAAGAAAGTATAAGCCGCAATTCCCGCTACGATCAAAAGAAGGCAGACAACCACGACCTTGAGAACCGTTCCGGAAGAACGGTTTTCCATCGAAATGTGCTTTACCTTTTCATCCTGCGACGAATTGAGCATTCTGATTATCTCTTCGCTCGAAATCATGTCGGAAGCAGGATTCATGCTTCTGACGGTTCCCGAATTGAAAAGGAATGCGAGACTGATTTTTTCTTCCAGATTGTGTTTCAGGTAAATATTTTTCAGATCGTTGAGAAGCAGCATCATCGTGCCGTATCTGTTGAAAGGCTTCTTTTCGAGGCACTTCATTATCAGCGCATTGACATCTGAAGGAATGTCGGGGTTTACATTGCTCGGCAGCTCAGGAAATTCATACTGGTGTTTGTGCAGTATTTTCATGTAGTTGTCATCAAAAAAAGGAAGTCTGCCAGTCAGCATTTCATACATGATGACGCCGAGAGAATAAATGTCGGAAGCTGGCTCGACACTCTCTCCGGCAGCCTGTTCAGGCGACATATACTCCGGAGTTCCGAAAATCGCGCCCGACTTTGTCAAAGTGCGCAGACGCTCGTCCGGTTTCGCATCGGCCTGGAGAATTTTCGAAATGCCGAAATCAACGATTTTGACAAAAGGATAGTTGCCGTCCTTGTTTGTCAGAAGAATATTTTCAGGCTTGAGATCACGGTGGATTATTCCTTTTCCGTGCGCCGAATAAAGCGCTACAGCTATCTGGGAAGCCACCGAAACGGCGAATTCAAGCGGAAGGACATGCTGTTCCTTCATAACGTCGGCAAGAGAACGGCCTTCGACATACTCCATGACAAAATAAGCGTTTCCCTCTTCGGTGTAGCCGAAATCGGTGACGTCGACAATGTTATCCTGGCCTATATTCGATGCCGCGATAGCTTCGCGTTTGAACCTTTCGACCGTGTCTTTGCGCTTACTCTGCTCGTAGTGCAGGATCTTGATTGCGACTTTTTTCCGCAAAATCTCGTGCTCGGCGAGGTAAACGCTTCCCATGCCGCCGGTGCCTACGAGTTTGATTATTTTATAACGGTCGTTTATCACCGTTCCTATATACTTTTCTTCAAAATCAGCAGTAATATTCGTTATCAAAACTTCCTCTCACAAAACATTCAAAAACGGAATTTAGCCAAATAAAATCAATAAGATACCGTTATATCATCAAGATAGAAACCGCTGGCCTCATCGGATTCGTCGCTCGTAAAACGGAAACCGATATCGACGACCTCTCCCTTAAACGGGGAAAGATCACCTGTAAACTTGTAGTATTGGGTTCCGAGCTGTTTCGTAATTTTCGTCTTGTGGTTGTCAAGCGCTGCAAGCGGCGAAGAAGGAGTGTCTGCGGAAAGAGCGACACCGCTATCGACAAGTTCCCAAACATCTTCGCTTTTCTTCACGACGACTTCGACATAATCAAAAGGCGAATAGCCGTTTCCGATAAGATCGACCCATGCATAGAACGTTATTTCGGGCTTTCCTGCCGGCGGAATCTTCATCGAATCTTCGTAATAAAACAGATCCTTGCATTTGGCCGGATAGTTACCCTCAAGATTGGTCGCCGCGACATTCCCGCCGCCGTGAGCTTCTCCGGGACCGCTAACCGGAGCACCTATTTTCCAGCACGGATTTTCTTCAGAAGCTGGAACTATCTTCCATTTTGCACCGCTGTCCTCGAAATCCTCTGTCATAAGGGTTTTGCCGAGAGGAATGTCGTTACTCGAAGTATCGGCATCGTTGTCGCTGACGGTATCGGTGTTATGGTCTTCAGTATCGGAAGTATCGGAATCGGCATTGTCGTTGTCGTTTGTATCCGGATCGTCGGAATCAGGAATTTCAGTGTCACCGTTGTCATTGTTACCCCAGTCAGACGACGCAGCTTCGCACTCGCCTGATGCCAGATTGCACTTAGGATAATTCGGATCCATGCAGTCGCTGTTGGAAGAACAAAAAACGACCTCAGCCTCCTTATTAGTTATGCAGAAACCTTCGCTCTCCTTACACTTCCAATTTTTGGGACAATCAGCCTGACTTGTGCAGAGCTGCCTCTTTTTGCAGTAATAAACAAGCGTTCCGAGTTGCTCATCCTGCTTCGGATTTTCTAAATCGCAGTAAGAATAATGATCGCAGTCAAGGTTCGAATTACAGTTTGTTTTTGCCTCAACTTCCGGATCTTCATCCTCTGAACAGGAAACGGCAAAAACAAGGGAAACGACTGAAATCAGAAACAAAAACAAGAACTTTTTCTTCATTTTTCACTCCTGAAAAAATTAAGTCTGGCTATTCTAATAATATAAGGAAAAATTTCAACTATTCGGGGAAAATTTTCTACCGCAGGAACTAGTTTTCGCGTTTGAATTCAGCTCTTCTGTTTTTGAACCAAGCTTCTTCATTAGAAGCAGGATCGACGGGAAGTTCTTCACCGTAGGAAACGATTTTTATTCTCTCACCATCAATACCGGCCTGTATCAGTTTGTTTTTGACTTCCAGCGCTCTCTTTTCACCGAGCGAAAGGTTGTAGTCGTTGCTGCCGCGTTCGTCTGCGTGACCTTCGATTCTGACAACTCTTTCGGGGAAATTCATCATCCACTGAGCCATAAGATCTATCTTCGGGAGATCTTCTTCGAGAACGGCGTACTGGTTGTATTCAAAGTGAACGACCTGGAAATCCATTTCGGGATTCTTCGGATCGGCAGTCGTATCAGCCTCATCAGTCGAAGCGACATTTTCCTCTTTGATGGTGCCGTCGTCCTCGCTGTTTTCCTTTCCGTCTTTCTTCATGCACTCATCCGGATGTTCACGGTAATACTTTGCGATCGCGTCGCTTTTTTCCTTGACGGCGTTGAAAAGTTCCTTCGCCTTGTCGTAATTTTTGTTGTTGATCTCTTCACGAGCCTGTCTCAAAAGCTCTTCGGCAGCGAGATAGTTCTCTCTGTCGCAGTCCTTGCCGCCTTCAGCATCGGCAAAAGCCTTTTCGGCAAGTTCCCTTTCATCTTTCGGAGGATTGCCTGCGCAGGAACAAAGCACTGTAAAAACAAAAACCGCTATTGCACAAAAATTGAAAATCTGTTTCATATCTCACCTCTCTTAATTAGTTTCTGCCGGAGACCACGAAGGCATCTGCACTTCGCCTTCACCCGAATAAACCGCGATCTGTTTCGTTCCGCTTACATTGGAAAGGAAAAGTTTGCTTTTACCGCTTCTGTTTGAAGAGAAACCGATAATTTTGCTGTCGGGCGAAAATGTCGGAGACTCGTTTTTCCCCTGATTCTGCGTGATTCTGCTGATCTGTCTCGAAGCCAGGTCAATTATAAAAAGATCGAACTGGTACTTTTCGTCACGGCCGCTGAATGCAACTTTTGTTCCGTCCGGACTGTATTCCGGGTCCTGATTGTAGTTTCCCTGCTCGGTCAGCCTTTCGACTTTGTTGAGGTCGGAAAGAGACATTCTGTAAATCTGCGGATTTCCCGATCTGCCGGAAACAAAAACGATTTCCTGACCGTTCGGGCTTACGCTCGGAGCGGCGTCGATTTCGGAATTAACTGTCAGTCTCTTGAGTTCATTCGTCATCGTGTCGAGCGAATAAATCTCAGAGTTTCCGTCTTTCGAAAGGCAGAGCGCGATAGTTTTGTTGTCGGGATAAGCGCTTGCGGAAACATTGAGTCCGTCATACGCAGATACAGTCTTTATCTGCGATGTTTTGAGATCGTAGGAATAAAGATTCGGATTGTTCTTTTCGTGGCTTGTGAAGAAAATCTTGCTACCGTCAGCCGACCATTCTGGAAGAAGGATCGTTTTCGACGTGGAATAGAGTTCTTTTCTGCCCGAACCGTCGAAATTCGTGACTACGAGCGAGTATTTTTCACCCGTTTTTTCAACAAACGCGATTTTCGAGAACATGAAATTCATCTCTTCTCCGGTAAGCAGTTTGATGACTTCGGCTGCAAAGCGGTAAGCCGACTTTTTAGCCAGAGCAGCCTTCGAGCTGTACTTTTTCTGAATGAGCGCTTTTCCCTTCGCGACATCGAAAAACGCAAGCTCAAGCTCTACATCGTCTTTACCCTTTATCGTTCCTTTGATGAGACCGTTGGCACCGACATCAAGCCACGCTTTGAAGTTAACCGCTTTGAATGCCGTTTCGGGTTTTTCAAGAAACGACTTTTTATCTAGGACTTTAAAATATCCCGTAATATCAAGCACTTTTTCTATAGCAGAAGAAATTTCCGAAGCGTGTGCCGCATCAGCTCCGTCAAGAACCGCAAGCGGGGAAACAGCCATGTTGTACTCGGCAACAGCACCGTCTTTTACCTCAACCTGAAGCTGGGCAAAAAGATTAAAGCAAGCAAAAATCACCGCGGTAAGGGTGATCAATCTGAAGTGAACGGACATTCAAAACCCTCCTTTAATACAAGTTTCTTCAAATTCTTATCGTCAGGCAAAGGAAGCTTTCCGGTTTTTTTGACGGCTTCGATTACCGAACTGTCGTAAACAGAATTTCCCGATGAAGCCTTGATTTTGATATCGTAAACTTCACCGCTGAAAGTTATCTTGAAATAGATTTTTGTCATAAGTTTTTTACGCTCGTCAGCTGAGATTATACTCGGAATATTCCAGTTTTCCTTAATCTTTTTACTGACTTGTCTTGCATACATATTTGCTTTGAGCGCAAGTGCCGGATCTGTAACGTCACCGTCGTCGACTCCGTCTTTAGCTCCTTCCTTGCTCTCTTCCGCACGGGCGTCGCGCTTGATTTTTTCCATGACGTCGCCGGCCAGAAGCTCATCAAGAGACGAAGGCTTTTTCTTTTCCTCTTTCGGCTGTTCCTCAGGTTTCTTCTTTTCGGCCGGTTTAGGCTCTTCCTTCGGCTTCAGCGAATTTTCCTTTCCTTCGGGCTTAGGCTTCGGTTTAACTTCGGCTTTTTCCTCTTTTTTAGGCTCTGTTTTCTGATCTTTTTTCTCCGATTTCGGGGCAGGTTTCGGCTGGGTTATACGCGGCAGCAGCTTTTTGTCGCGCTCTTCTCCCAGTTTCACGAGCTTTGCCTGAACGATTTCGAACTCGATTTTATGGCTGTCGGCAAACCAGAGACCGCTTGCAAAGAAAATCAGAACGAGAATATGCACTGCAAGCGACCCTACGGAACATCCGAGGAATGTTTTCCGGCTTACTCCGCCGGAATTTTTCCCGAAAATAAATGATCCGTTCCTTACATTGCCCGCCATGCCGGTTACTCCTTCTCCAAAGGTTCAGTAACAAGGTTGATGTTGTTGATACCGGCTTTTTTCATTATAGCCATGACCCTGACAACGTAACCGTAGGAAAGATCTCGGCTCGCATGAAGGTATATCTCCTTTTTTTCCTGCAGAAATGCGTTGGTCTTGAGCTTGACCTCAAGTTCTTTGAGCGGAACTTCTATCGGCGGCTTCACGTCGCTTACGAATATCCTGTTGTCAGCCTCTGTTTTACCGCTGAAAATCCTGACAATGAACTTGTCTTTCGGGCTTTCTATGGGAATTGTCTCCGTCTGCGGAAGGTCAAGGTCGACACCCTGTTCGATAAGCGGTGCCGCGACCATGAAGATTATCAGAAGCGTAAAAACGATATCAACCATCGGAGTGATGTTCATCTCCGCGCGGACATTTCTTTTCCGCGGTTCTTCCATTCCGTAATTCGCCATCAGACGTTGCTCCTTTTGATCTGATTAAGGAAATCTGCCGAAATATTCATCGCTTCGTTCTCGAATTTCTGAAGGCGCGCATTGAAGTAGTTGAAAGCTACCGATGCAGGGATCGCTGCGATAAGTCCGAACGCCGTTGTTACAAGCGCATCTGAAAGGTGTGGAGCAATCGAACCGAGCGTCGCACTGCCTGTTTTTCCGATTTCCTGGAATGCGTTCATGATGCCGTAAACAGTTCCGAAAAGACCGATGAAAGGAGAAGCCGTCGCAGTCGTCGCCAGAAATGAAAGTCCGTTTTCGAGAAGCTGTATTCTTACGTGGGTTTCGCGTCTCATCGCCCTGTCAACGTTTGCAGTAAGTTCGTCGACCTTTCCGCCGATAAGGACGATTCCTTTGTCTTCCCAGCTTTCCTTCGTCTCTTTAAACTCAGCGTAACCTGCCGCAAATACCGATGCGACCGGAGATTTTACCAAAGCCGCAGTTTTGGAGGAAACATCCTGAAGATCTTTGTTTTTCCAGAAAATATCGACAAATTTAGCCGTTTCTATCGTGGCAAGCCTGTATTGAATGAACTTCGTGACGATTATCGCCAGCGAAATCACGCTTGCCAGAATGAGAACCAGAAGCATGATATTTACAAGCAGTGAAGAATTTTTCATCGTTTCGGCAAGATTAAGACCTGACGTGAGCGTAGTTGCCGCAAAATTAAGATTGATGACCATCAAAGCCTCCGTATAAATTAAATTTCAAACCTCAGTTACGATTCAAAAACATCGGAATGTATCTCGCGAAATCGTTGAATATCGCAAAAACCATAAGCGCGCACAGCAGAAACAGTCCTACCATCAGCGCCTTTTCCTTTATTTTCTGAGGAATCGTCCGCCTGAAAATCCCTTCAAGCCCGTAAATAACAACATATCCGCCGTCAAGGACAGGTATCGGGAACAGGTTTATAAGCCCCAGATTTATGCTTATCATCGCCATTATCGCCAGGAAATAACGGACTCCGGCATCGGCGGCACGCTTCGAAATGTCAAAAATCATTATCGGCCCGCCGAGCCCTTTCGTCGAAATTTTTCCGCTTATCATGTAGGCAAGCCCCTTGAAAGTCGCGCCGATCACATCAACCACTTCTTTCGCGGCATACCTGACAGGGAAAGTCAGAAGATTGTTGCGACGCGCATAAAACTCTTCGACATTCGGATCGTAATCGAAATATGCGCCCCAGTTTATCCTTTTGTCGCGCATTCCGGTCATCTCGTTTTCAGATTCATCGAAAGAAGCGGTAAATTCGATATCAAGAGGTTCCCTGTCTCTTATAAGCGAAAGTTTGACGTTGTCACCTTCCTTGAGTTTGCCCATAACTGAATAGAACTGAAACGGCGCGGTCACTTCCGTCCCGTTCACAGCCGTTATGAAATCTCCCTTTTTCACTCCGACTTTTTCGGAGTAACTGCCGCTCTGAACCTCGTTGACGACCAGACCGCCGTAAGCGATGACGAGCTCTTCAGACTTATTTTCGTCAGTTTTTTCGGGAAAATCTACTGAAATTTCATTACCGCCGCGCAGCACAGTCATCTTTTTGAAAGGCTTTTTGATTCTTTCGGCGAGTTCATAGTATCTTTCGATTTTTTCTCCGTCGATTGAACGGACGACATCGCCGTTTTCAAGCCCTGCGAACTCTTTAAGCAGGAATATTTTAGCCTCTCTCGGAGCACGGACGACACCGAGTTCGCAGCGCGAGTGTGTATCGCCGAAAGGATCGGTGTAAGAACCCGTTTTCGGAGTCACTGTATAAGTCTTAACCTCTTTCGTAAACGCTTTTTCGACTTCGACTGTGATGTTTTCGCACTTTCCGGAATCGGTCATAGGCGCTAAAATCGACGGAATGTCGTCCCAAACCGCTATATCCTCACCGTTTATCTTTATTATCCTGTCGCCGTCGGAAATTCCCGCAGCATAAGCCGCACCGTCGGAAGAAACGAATTCTAAAACAGATGAAGGAGCAGAAAACATAAAGCAGGAAACAACCATGAGAACCAGAAACGCGAAAATCAGGTTGAAAACAGGCCCTGCACAGACAATAAGCACCTTCTGCCACCACTTTTTGGTATTGAAAGCGAACGGACGATCCTTTTCTTCAATATCGTCACCTTCGGAAGTCGATTCGCCCAGCATCTTGACATATCCGCCGAGCGGAACAAGCGAAATTCTGTATTCGGTATCACCCGATTTTTTCTTGAAAAGAGGCTTACCGAAACCTATTGAAAAGATTTCGACCCTTACCCTGCACATTCTGGCGACAATAAAGTGACCGAATTCATGCACCAGAACAACTATTCCGAGAAGAACTATCCCGAACAAATACATATACATCTCAAATTCCATACTTAAAAAAAACAATCAAAGCATCGGATTATAAACATAAAAATAAATAAGAAAAGAGATAAATGCATATATTTTTATATTTTTTATCCATCTTTATCGCACTATAACACACAAACTACAACATAATAAACAAATCAGTTGCTATAAAAATTTCAGGATTCGTGAAAGAATTAAAAAAATCGGATAGCTGACTGCGACTACTTTTTAGCCGGTTTTTCAGGTCTCGGCCAACCAAGGAACTCTTCGGTGTCTTCGTCCATAAGTTCCGGATATTTCGTAAGGAATGTGTCTTTCCACTCTTTAAGCGGGAATCTTCCTTCTTTTACGAACATCGTGATGTACATAAGCCTGTCGTTCATCGTTATAACCTGATAACGCTGTACAAGCTGGTCGAGAAGCGCGAGAAGCATTCCGTCATTAAGGTTTTTGGCACCTGCATCAACACATTTTTCAGCGGCTCTTTTGATCCAGCCGTTTACCATCTCTTTGTTGATGTTCTCAACTTTTTTGATTCTGATCATAGCTTCGATCCAAGCTTTGTGATCGCCTTTCTGTTCAGCTTCATCCCAATATTTCTGGTAGAAACTTTCTGCGATTTTCTCGTCAACCTGCCTGTTGAGTTCCGTCAACTCCTGATCGTTCGGATACTGTCCTCTCAAAGTTACAAGTTTTGCCTTTGCCTGCTGATATTCGCCTTTTTCGACAAGCTCTTTGACATTAGCTCTTTCGTCGACTGTTTTTTTCTCACCGCAGGAAACTGCCGTGAAAGCAAAAAGCATTGCGAAAACAACCATAATAAGAACCGATTTTCTCATGAAATCCTCCATTTTTCCTTAACGGAAAAGAAAAAAATAAAAAAAACGGGGACTTTCGTCCCCTTCAAATCTTAGAACTCGGCACCAGCCTGAAGAGCGATGGTCGTGAAACCGTAATCGTATTTTTTACCATCACTGTTGATATCTTTTGCGTCAACTTTCGATTTCGGCTGCATCAAAAATGTAAGACCTGCCATCGCGCGGACGCCTGCAATCTCTTTAGTGAAGAAGTTAGCCGTAACGCCTATTCTCATAATCATAGAAGCACTTCTGAAGTTGGTGTAGTCAAGATAGTGAGCACTGCCGTCAAGGTAAACACCCTGAACGAGGTCGAATCTGAGTGCGAGACCGGCTTTGTCAATCCATTCGTGTTTGAAGTGGTATGCGTATCCGGGAGCAAGAGAAAGAAGCATTGCAGTGGTGTTTTTCCTTGCCGTTCCTTTCATCATCTTCATCATGTTGTAGTCGAAAGTGATCGGCATTTCAAAGCCGTATGCTGAAACGTTGATGTGAACACCAATACCGGTCAGATCAAGCGTTTTGTTTGAGTAGTAATCATTTCTGTACTGGAAAGCGAACGCAGCTTTGACATAATCTTTGAAGCCGTATCCGACTCTTCCGTAAAGACCGAAAGTTCTGTCTGATTCCCAGAATTCGCTTGCATTAGCGCCGGTTCCGAGAGAAAGACCAAGGAAAAGATTGTGGTCTTTTTTGATTATGCCGTTGTAACCGAGAGCAAGACCTGCATCGGTTTCGGGAAGGAAACCTTCAACTGCGATAAGGCTTCTGGTAAGGAAAGGAGTCGTGAAGCCCATTCCGAGATTCTGCCATGTGTCAACAAGACCGTATTCAGGAATTATTTTTCCGCCTTTGATAAAAACATCATAGAATTTAACGCCGCCGTAAACTTCATAAAGAGCGTTTGCTGCGCCGTTCTGGATCGAATGATGGTTTACTTTTGCAAGCGGGTTGGAACCGTTCTCAATGAAAAAGTAGTTAGTTCTGATGTTGAGAGTTCCCTTTGCAAGAACGTGTTTGCCGAGATATTCAACACCGATTATGCCTTCGTCAAGGCTGCCGAACATCGTGCTGAGAGATTTTCCGCCTTCTTTATATGAACCGTAAGGAGTGAAACCGCCTTTTACGAGAAGAACCGGTTTTATACCTTTCAACGATTTTCCTGCAGCGGCATTTTCAGCCGGAGCTGCGTTTTCTTCTGCATCAGCTGCCTCTTTCTGCTCTTTTTTAGCAGGTTTTTCTTCTTCCGGATCTCCCATAAGATCTTTCATTGCGGCATCACTTTCGGACATTTCCTTTGATTTTTTCTTGGCAGGAGCTTCCTCCTCATCTTCAGATTCTTCAGAATCTTCGGATTCATCTTCGAAACCGCCGAAATCGTCATCAAAATCATCTGCCGTGATTACGAATGGAACGACAAAAAGAACTGCAATAAGCAGTGCGAACATTTTCTTGAACATCAAATCCTCCTAAAAAGTCAAAATACTTGCAAAACAATCAAAAAAATCTGAAAGAGAGTAGTAAAAGAACATCTAATTTCAAGTTTTTTCGGTGTTTCACTAATAATTTTTCCTATCAAAACAAAAAAACACTAAAAAACCCATAAAAATCAACGGGAAACAAGACTTTCAAGTTCGCGCTTCAAAGCCTCTTCGTCACCCGGTGTGTATCCGCTGTGGCGCGAAACAACCATGCCGTTTTTATCAACAACCATCATGTAGGGCACCGAATCGCCGCCCGGAATCATCGAACTGACTGTGTTTCCGCTCGGATCGACAAGTATCGGGAAAGGCAAAGCTGCCTCTGCCGCAAACTCGTTCACTTTGTCAATCATTTCTTCGGTATCGGTGGAAATCCCGACGAATTCGACTGAATCGGAAAAATCGCCGTACATTTCGGCAAGTTTCTTGAGTTCCTGCTTGCACGGTTCGCACCAAGTCGCCCAAAAAGCGGCAACGAGATGCTTTTTTCCACGGATTTCTTCAAACGAAAACGTTCCGCCGTCGACTTTTTCAAGAGTTATCGAAAAACCGCCCTGTTTTTGCCCCTGATTGTCGGAAGCAGTTTTAGTTTCTGCCGAGCCGCACGAAGCGAACAAAAGCAAAGCTGTCAAAAAAAGTGCAATATTTTTCATAAATTAAATCTCATCCAAGATAAATTCGATATCATCCATGATTCCAGTTTCCAACTCTTCGTCCCAACCCTGACCGTAAATGAGAATTTCCATAGTGTTGGCGTCAATAAAAGCCCAAGTCGGATATGCGATGCCGTAATCCTCGGAAGCAAATTTCTTGAAAAGTCCCTGTTTTTTCAAGTAGGCATAAACTGCAAATTCAGCGGTATCGGGATCGCCCCAAAGATAGAGATCCTTGGTTTCTGCAAGTTTTGCCGGTTCGAGAGAAGGTTGCGGACCCGAAAGCAGACCGTTAAAAATCAGAACTATATTAAAACCTTTATCGCGATATTCCTTTTTATTGATTTTCAAAAGACTGCCTTTGAGAATCTGGCACGGAGGACAATCGTAAGTCGTGAAAACGAGCCATATCAGCTTGCTTGACGGATTGTTTTTGTTATACCATTCTGCAAGAGAATGCTCTACGTCAAGATCATCATACATAATGACATTCTGCGCTATATCTCCCTCTTTATTGGAAGTAGGTGTAACTTCCGGATATACAAGTTCTTTGGTTTCGTCAGCATCCTGAACTTCGGAATCTTCGACTTCCGAATCGTTTTCCTCAGAATCGCTCACTTCATCGGAATCGGTGTTTTCGCCGGATTTTTCTTCACTGCTTCCGCCGCAGGAAACAAAGAAGAACATTGCGCAGACAACTGCGACTGAAATCATGAATTTTTTCATAAAAATCTCCTTATTTATGGTTCAACTTTTACCAGAATAACCGTGATATTGTCTTTTCCGCCGTTCGCGTTCGCCATGTCGACAAGCTGTTTCGTCATCTCCTCGAGAGAAACTCCGCTGCCGAGCACCGCTTCCATGTCGGGATCGGCGACCATGTCGGAAAGTCCGTCAGAGCAGAGCAGATAGATTTCTCCGGCTCTTGCCGTGCGCTTCTGAATGTCGACAAGAACGTTGTCCTTCATGCCCAGCGCCCTCATGATAACGTTTTTATGCGGGAAAGTCTTAGCCTGTTCTTTCGTGATCTGTCCTGCTTTGATGTATTCGTTGACAAGCGAGTGGTCTTCCGAAACCTGAGTAAGCTCGCCCTCGAAGAAGCAGTAGCAGCGGCTGTCGCCGACATGTGCGACATAAAGATCATCGCCGCCGTCTTTAGCAATTATCGAAACGACTGTCGTTCCCATTCCGCTGCACGCCGCGTCCTCTGAAGACTGCTTGAAAATGCGCTTGTTTGCGAATTTTATCCCGACCATCAGCTTGTTCGCGTCAAGTGCAAGCGTCGGATCGAGTTTGTAAGGCCACGTCATATCGTCATCTTCTTCGGAAGCGTGGAAAAACTCCGCAATAGTATCGATCGCGATTTTCGAAGCGACTTCACCGGCGTTGTGACCGCCCATTCCGTCGGCAACGACAAAAACACCTTCGTTTTCAAGAATGACGTAACTGTCCTCGTTGAGTTCCCTTTTCATGCCGGGATGCGTCTTTGCAGCACTTTTATAATGCATTTTTCACTCCGTAACTAAATCCAACAACGGTCCGGTTTCGACTACAAGTTTTCCAGACGACGAGTACATATCGCCGTCCAAAGTATATCTGAACGATTTTTCTCCGTTTATGAAGAAGCGGCTTCCAACCGTATCGTCAACGACATCTGGCGGAACAGCGCGGCCGAGCCAGACTCTGAGAACCTGAGGAACGATTCTCGCCTTGTCGCGGAAAGCTATCATCTGCGCTTTTTTCGGATCGATCTTTGCTCTGAAAGTGAGATCCATTCCGAGTCCGACCGACGGAAGCGTTGTGATGAGAAAAGCCAGATAAGGCGCTCTGCCGAACGAAAAACCGTCTGCATTGAGCTCCTGCCATGTCGGTTTAAAAAATTCTTTCGCCAAATTTCCGTGAACAAGCATCGAACCCGCCATCGCAAGCACCGATTTCGCCGCAACAAGCGGAGACGGGTTGCTGCTTCTGTGGTATAAATCCATGAAAGTGCAGACCGCGCCGCTTCCGAAAATGAATCCGTAACGCTCGTTCACCTTGAGAAGCGAAATCTGCCGGCAGTTCAGTTCCCTTTCCTTGTACGCCTTGACAACGCGCTTGAAAATCGAGACAGTGTTTCCTTTCAGCTTGAGGTTCGTAGCGGTCATGTTCATCGTTCCGCCTTTGAGAATCGCGATTTTAGGAAGTTCCTCGCCGCGGTAAATCTTCATCATCGAAGTGAGCGCGACATGAACAGTTCCGTCGCCGCCGTTTATCGCGATAACATCGACTTTTTTCTGCTTGAAATGCTCCATCGCAGCGTCCATTTTGTCGAATGAATCGGGAAGACGAACAAGATCCTTGTCGGGAGCACATTCAATCAGCTGTTGAAGCCTGTCTGGATGTTTTCTGTTCTTTTTTGAATAAGGATTGGAGACAAGACCGATTCCCGGCATAAAAGCACCTCGAAAAAATAAACAACGGATTATAGTGTCAATGATTTTTTTGTCAAAAACTTACCGTCTCGCCGCCGCATTTTTGGCCACCGTCGAGATCCCGGTCGCCGCCGTCGAGATCCCGGGATTCCGAGATCACGTGATCACGACAAGATTCGGCGGCCTTAATAGACCTTAGCTTCTTCTTTTCCGTCGACGACTCTGAAAGCACCTTCTGCAAGTGCGGCAAGCTCGTCTTCGCCCGGATAAACGAAGAATTCACCCATCCAGCCGGTGTATTCCTTGAGATCTTCGACGAATTTCTTGAAGTATGCGCATCCGCCTGTGACGATGATTCCGTCAATTTTTCCTTTCAGAGCCGCGGCATAAGCGCCGATCTCTTTTGCGACCTGATATTCAAAGGCTTCGAACACTTTCAAAGTTTCGGGGTCTCCCGCTTTTACCTGGTTTTCAATGTCGCGGAAATCTTCTGTTCCGATGTATGCCTTGAATCCGCTCTCCCTCGAGAAAATGCGGATCACTTCTTCTTTCGGCATTGAGTAGCACATATTTATGATTCCGATAAGCGGCATCGCGCCTGCTCTGTTCATGCTGAAAGGTCCCATTCCGAGAAGTCCGTCGTTGACGTCTACCACTTTGCCGCCTTCGAGTGCAGCGATCGAAATTCCGCCGCCCAAGTGAGCCACAACATAGTTCGCTTTGTAGAAATCCTTGCCCTGCTTCTCGGCGATTTTTCTTGCAACAGCCTTGATGTTGAGAGCGTGAACGCGGCATATCCTCGTGATTCCCGGAAGCCCGGAAAGTCTCGCCTTATCCCACATGTTGTCGGTGGTTACCGGGTCAACGATGTAGCTTTCCTTGAGACCGAAATCTTTCGCCAGTCTGTCTGCGATTATTCCGCCTAAATTTGATGCGTGGTTTGCAAATTTGCAGCTGTTGAGATCATCAAGAAGTGCCTGATTGACGAGGTATGTGCCTCCTTCAAGCGGTTTTACCGGGCCGCCTCTGCCGACCGATGCGACAACCTGAAAGCCTTTTTCCGCAACGACTTTGTCAACGGCGGTTTTTATCATCGAATACCTGAAATCAAACTGCTCCGAAACGAGCTTGAACTTTGCCAGCTCTTCCTGCGGATGCCTTACCGTCTCTTCGTAAAGCGAGCCTTCGCGGCTGAAAATGGCGAATTTTGTCGAAGTTGAACCTGGATTTACAACGATTGCGACTTCTGTTTTTGTCATTTTTCTCTCCATAAATTAAATTGCGAATTTTACATCGGGATGAGCTTTCAAAGCCTCGTAAAGAGCGTGCATTTTCTCTTTGTTTTCAACATATACTGGCACCGTGTAGGAGGTGTATTTTCCGGCGGAACTTTTGTTTTCCGTCACCTTTCCTTTGAGCGGAACTTCGGTTTTTGCAAGAATATCCAGAAGATCGGCGACATTTTTTCCGACTTCCTCTTTGGAGTGCATGACGACTTTCAAAGAGATGAGAACCGGATATTTTACTTCGTGTTTTCCAGCCATAACTATTTGATTTAATTAGCGTTTACTGTGATTCCAAGAACGAGTGAATTGATCTTCGCCCTTGCATCGTCTGCACGCGAACTCAAAAGAACGGGAACTTTTGCTCCGACGATTACGTGACCTGTCTGAGCGCCGCCCCAGTAGTGGACGAGCTTGCCGAGAACGTTTCCGCTTTCGATGTTCGGGAAAATAAGGATGTCTGCGCATCCCGCCATAACGGAATTGATACCTTTTACTTTTGCAGCGTATTCCGAAATGACGTTGTCAATTGCGTAAGGTCCTTCGAGGTAAGCGTTGATGTCGTCAAGCTCGCCTTCAGCCTTCATTCTCTGGATCTCTGCCGCGTCAACAGTCGACTGGATCCTCGGAGAAACGGTTTCGATCGCCGAAATGTAAGCGACTCTCGGTTTTTCGAAGCCGAGTTTGTGGAAAACATTGACTGCACCGCGGGTCATCTCTATCTTCTGCTCAAGTGTGGGAAGCGGGATTATGCCGCCGTCCATGATGCCGACAAGACGCTTGTTCTCGCCTTTTGAAAGCGGATCTTCATACATCAGGATATCGCTGACGACAGCTGCAGCCTTGAGTCCGTTCTCTTTTCTGAAAACCGCTTTCATGATCTGCGCGGTCTCGACGCTTCCCTTCAGAAGGATGTTGACCCTGCCGTCTGCCGCGTAATCAGCCGCTTTTGAGCAGCTTTCAACGTTGTCTGCGCACGGAACTATCTCGACTTTGCCTTCAAGAACAGTGCCTTCAATCAGGTGTTTTATCTTTTCTTCGTTTCCGAAAAGAACCGGAACCGCGAGGTTTTCAACGACCATGTCTATTGCAGCTTCGACTGCGACCGGCTTATCGGCGCCGACAACCGCAACGACCTGCTTTTTTTCCATTTTCTTAACGAAATCAATCATTTCATCAAAACTTCTGAACATTTTTCTCTCCTAAAAATTAAATCAACAATCAAAAATCGCGCAATAGTTGCATTTTAAAAGAGTTAAATCAAGAAAAATCATGTTGTCGGAACGCGCCTGTCTCGCCCGCATTAAAGCTCACGGGGCCGCCACCTTAAGGACTTTAAGGACCTTAAAGACCCTAAGGACCTTAGCGACGCGGCCACAGAATAAAAAAAACCTTTCAATCAAAAAATCGAAATTTCTGTATGGGGAAGAAAAAAGATGGCGCGGTCGACGGGACTCGAACCCGTGGCCTCCGGCGTGACAGGCCGGCGTTATAACCGACTTAACTACGACCGCACCTCGATTGTGAAAGAGTGGTAGGCGCTGCAGGGTTCGAACCTGCGACCACCGGCTTGTAAGGCCGATGCTCTCCCAGCTGAGCTAAGCGCCCATCAGCGGCAGGTAATATAGCCAGAATTATTTTGAAGTCAAATAAAAAATGATTTTTTTTGGAATAAGATGCTAATGATTTGAATTTATTTGAAAAAATCGGACAAATCCAAAGGCGGGAGTTCACCTTTCTTTTCGACCAGATAAGCTCTCGTCTTTTCAAGAGCAGTCTGGACATCTTCAGGAAGTTCCGAAGCGCAGAAGGCCTCGATCTCGTCACGCAGAGCGTTGTATTTTTTCGCCAGCAGCTCCCATTCGAACGCCGATTTGCACAGCATTATCCTGACGTCAATGTCGCTGAGCGATTTCATCATAATTTTGATATCGTTAAGCATCTTCGACTCCGCCTAACCTTTTGATTTCTTCCAGTTTTCGAAAGTCGGGATATCGAACGCAGAAATGTAGTAATTCGTCAGATATTCCTTGAACTTATCAGAATCGGAAAGCACTTTGAAACCGTATTTTTTGTCGATGTATTTGACAGCTTCCATGTAGATTTTATCGAAATTCGCCCTTCCGACGCGCATTTTCGCCTTGTCGATCTCGAGGCTGACGAAAGTTTTGTAGGATTTGTACATTTCGTCGTCTTCCATTCCTTCGACAGGCTTTCCTGGAATATCCTCGTCGCGCTGCGTCTCAGCTTCGGTTTCAGGCTCGGCTTTTGCCTTGGGCGCCGGTTTCGGAGCCTGCTTTTTCGCCGGTTTTTCAGGCTTTTTCTCAGGTTTTTTCGCCGTGCTGAGTTTAACCATCGACTCTTCATCAAACGGAACATAGAGAACGAAAGTCTTCTGGTTTTCGGTCAGCTGTTCAAGCAGAAGAAGTCCGTAAGCCGCAAGATTGTTGCCGAGCTCTTCAAATTCAGCAGTCGTAAGCTGGTCAAGCCCGATCTTGCGTTTCAAAGTTCCGCCCCAGTAGCCGTAATTCTTTCTCTGCTCAAGCGCGAAGCAGTAAAGTTTCACAAAGCACGCATACTCCTCAAGCGGAAGCATTTTTATAAGTTCGGCCAGATCTTTCGGGATCATGACGCCGTCCTGATTCTTTTTGTATGAAACCCTGACAAATTCAAGGTCGTTGGAGATCGGATAAATCTCTTTTCTGCGCGGTTTTTCAGCAACTTCAACGACTTCTTCAACGCGCTCCGGCTGAGCTTTCACCTCTTTTACGACTGGTTTCTCCTCAACTTTCGGCTGCTGTTCAGCCTTTGTTTCCGCCGGTTTCTGAATATTTTCGGCTTCCGGCTTTTTAGGCGCCTCTTTTTCAGCTTCGACGATTTTTAAAAGGTAGTCGCGGACTTCGCTTTTTACCGCATTTCCGATGTTTTTGATTAAACCCATCATTTCCTCCGTTATTTTATTTCAAGTTTAATGTTTTTGACCGTGCACTTTTCGGCAAGCCCCGTTTTTTCGTTGTAAAGGCAGACCGGAAGCACTATTTTTGCCGAAGTTTCACCGAAATTCGAGGTGTATTCTGCCTTTCCCTCTTTATTTTTTACGAAAAAATCCTTCTCTATTTTGCCCAGTTCCTTTTTTTCCGCATCAAGGAAAAGAAATTTATAGGGAGCATATTCGTTGTCGTTGAATTTCGTGTTTTTTCCGTAAGTTATCGTATAGACCACGCTTTTTCCCGATTTTTTGAAAGTTACGTCCACTGTAGGATTTTCACCTTCAGCTGCAAAAAGCGAAAGCGGAGCTGCAACAGCGATAAAAACCAATAAAATCAGAAGTTTATCGAAGCAAACCAATTTAAGGAAGCCTTTCATTTTTTAACTCCTCACAAAAAAACCGGAAGATTTTAATTTTCAAAAGGAAAAAGTCAATTTGCGCTGTCTTTTCCGCAGGAATCAACCGCCGCACCCGCTTTTTTCACAAGATCGGAGTATTTTTTTACTCCTTCTGCATAGATTTTATCGTTGTTGTAGGCTTTGAAGGCCGCAACACTTCCTTTTTCAGAATAACCGTGCAGTTTCAGATAGTTGGCTACTGACACAATCGCGTCTTCCATGACGAAAAGATCGATTTTCCCGTCACCGTTTCCGTCACGCGCAAATTTCATAGAAGCAGGCATGAACTGCGGAAAGCCGATAGCGCCGGCCCACGAGCCCTTGACTTCGAGCGGATCGAAATTTTTCTCTTTCGCCTGAATGAGAAGCGCCTTAAAGTTTGAAAAAGCATTCTTTTTGAGCCTTTCAACACGCTTTTTTCCAGCTTCAACGCTCATCGCGCCCTCTTTTTTGTATTCGCCGCTCTGAATAAGCTCATCGTTTCTCTTTTCACCGAAAAAATACTGTGCGGCAAAAATTCTGATGATTTTCTGGTCTCCCGTGATAGTTCCGAGCCTGCTTTCCCAGTTCAGGATTCCGATGATATCTGAGGCTTCGACTTTTGTTTCGGCGTAGGTTTTACAGAATAAATCCTTGTATTTGTTGAAGAAATCAACTCCGTTTTTCACAGTTTCGTCGTTTATGAGCTTGTCGATATAGCTCGTGTGGTCTTCCGCCTGCTTTTTTATCGAAAGCGGCGAATAGATAAAGGCGAGATTTTTTTCGGTAATTTCGTCTGCAACAAGAGATCCTTCAACGATCTTTCGCAGTTCGTCTTTGGAATAATGCTTTGAAACAGCCTTAAAAAGTGTATCGAAACTTTTTTCGTCGTATTTCTGCACCGCCTCATCGGCGAAAAGAGAGTTGAAAATCAGGAAAACAATGATGAAAACAAGAGATCTTTTCACTATTTGTAGTAAACCTCAAGTCCGTTCGGGAACGGCTGTACGTTGTAGCCCGAAAGATCGGTTATAACTGAAGGCTGACCGGTGAACGACTGAATATAGCTTCCACTCTGCCCGCCAGGTCCACCAGGTCCACCGCCTCCCGGGAAACCGCCGCCACCACTGCCGCTGCCGGCAGTACCGGAAATCGTAGGCTTGAAAGCGATATTTGCATTTCCGTAATAGTTGTTCGTGTCAAAACTCATGCTGTAATTTGTTCCCTGTTCAGATTTTCCTGTGCTGAATCCGAGAGCAGTCTGAGTGGTGATACTTGCTGCACCGTCTGAATCAAAAGAGCCGCCCATTCCGCCGTTGATCTGGCATTCAACAACGATTACACCGCCGTTGATGGTCAGCGTGCCGTTGCTGTCTATGCCGTCTGTATCGCCAGTACCCGTTTTGACGTAGTGGAATCCGCCGCTGATTGTGAGATAGCCTGTGCTGTTGCTTCCGCCTCCATGACCGCCCCAGCCTGACGAACCTGAGCTGTCATTTCCGCCTGCCGCATTCCAGCCGTCGTCTCTGCCGTAAACCGCCGTAACACCGCCTGTTACCGTGATATACCAGCCCTGCATTCCTTCGAATGACATTGTGACATTGAGCGTTCCAGCCAGAATATCGAGTTTGTTGTCGGCATGAAGCCCCTGATCATCCGAAGCTATTGTCGTGTCACCGCCTTTGATATAGATATTGCCGCTATGAATACCGTCATCTCTGGCATTGACCTTGATCGTTCCGCCAAGGATTTTGACTATAGCAACATTCAGATTTAAATTTTCAGCATCTGTAACGGTGTCAGGAACACTCGCCTTGATTCCTTTGAGCGAAGGATTGTTTTTTGAGTCATATTGTTGAGTGGAAGTCGTGATAACGCTGCCGCCGCCGGAAGTAACATCTATGACACCATCTTTGATCTCGACATAGGAAATCGCGTGGATTCCGTCGCCGTTTGTAGCGTTTACAGTAACTTTGCCGCCTTTGATTTTGATGTATCCTTTGACGCCGTCGTAAGGATCTTCGGCTTCCGTAGTAAGTACCAGTTTCTCAGTATTGTCAGATTTGATGCCGTCGCCGCCTGAGGTAACAGAAATATCTCCGCCGCGGATAACGACTGAATCCTTTCCTATGATTCCGTCATCTTTAGCTGTTACGACAAGCGTTCCGCCGTCGATATCAAGGTCGTCTTTTGAAGAGATACCGTCCTGATAAGTAGCGTTTATCGTAAGCGTTCCCTCGCCTGCAAGAATAAGGTCGGACTTGCTGTAAAGAACCGCCGTCGGATCAGTCGTAGCAGCTCTCGTTCCGTCGGTGAGCGTGTTCTGCGTTCCGTTAGCCGTGAAAATTCTCACATCTTTCGCCGTCATGACAGTGAAAGGAGAATTGTTCGAACTCGTAATATTTGCAGCGTTGAGAACAACGTGAACAACTTCTTTGTCGCTGTCAGCCGTTTCAACAATGATTCTGCCGTCGGAAAGCGTTCCGTCGATTTCGAAAACGCCCGAAGCAGTGATCGTTGCGTTCGTGCCGGAAACCGTTACATTGCCCTGATTTGCGCCGTCGACTGTGATAGAAGTGCCGTTCAAATGGATATAAGTTACATCAGCACCGTCTCTCGGATCGCTGTTGTCACCAGTACTGCCTGTACCGTTGTCATCTTCAGGATCAGTCGGATCTGTCGGATCGGTCGGTTCAACCGGATTTACAGGAGTTCCCTGACAAGCGGAAGTATCCCAACCCAAGCAGTTGGGTTTGCAAACCGCATATCCGCCGGTATAACCTGAATCAATTGCAACACATTCGGTCGCATTGCCGTCGCAGACTTCGCCTGGATCGGGCTCTCTGTTGCCGCAGGTTTCACTGACAACGCCGCTATCGGTGTCGCTTGTCGAACCGGAATCGGTATTGTCGCCGGTCGAACCCGAATCGGTGTCGGCACTGCTTGAACCCGAATCAGTGTCATCGCCAGTGTTGTCGCCGTTGCCAGAGCCGCCGCAGGAAGCGATGAGCAGAGCAAAAGCAACCGCTGATAAAATCAAAAAGATTTTTTTCATAAGCTCCTCCAATTAATAATGAGCAAACGAATGATTTTAGGTTTTTTCAAAAAAAATGGAAGAAAAAAAGCGGCGGAAATTTTTTCGAGATTCCGAGATTCCGTGATCACGGGATTCCGACCGCCGCTTCGAGATCCCGGGATTCCGAGATCCCGTGATCCCGTTATTTCGTGATTAAAGAAAGTTCTTTGAGCTGCTTCTCGGTGACGGGAGCGGGAGCCTGAGTCATGAGGCATGTTGCGCTCGTCGTTTTCGGGAACGCGATGACATCTCTGATAGCGTCAGTGTTGTTGAGGAGCATCATCAGCCTGTCAAAACCGAGTGCCAAGCCGCCGTGTGGCGGAGCACCGAATTCAAGCGCTTCGACGAGGTAACCGAAATTCTCCTTCGCCTCTTCGTCGCTGATTCCCAAGAACTTGAAAACTTCTTTCTGCTTGTCGGTATTGTGGATTCTTATGCTGCCGCCGCCCGCTTCGTAACCGTTGATGACGATATCGTAAGCGCGTGAATTGATTGTGCCGAGGTCGTCTCCGCGTTTTGCAGCCTCGAAATCGAAATCGGTGAAAGCGTGGTGTTTAGCGACCCACTCACCTGTCTCTTCGTCAACTTCAAATGCGGGGAAATTGGTGATCCAGACGAATTCGTAACTGTTTTTGTCATAAAGATTGTATTCAGCAGCGAGTCTTTTTCTCAGATTTCCGAGAGCCGTGAGAGCAACACCGGTCTTATCCGCGACGATGAACATAATTCCGTTTTCAGGAATCATTTCAGCAAGTTGCGCTTTTTCGGAATCGTTGAAGAATTTCATAAGCGGGGAGTCAAGTTCTCCGTTTTCCTTCTTTATCCAGGCAAGAGCCTTCGCACCGTCGCCCTGAACGTCTTTTTCGATCTTTTTGATCTGGTTTTTCGAAAGTTCCGTCGCGTGACCTTCGAGAATGACACCTTTTACAACCATTTTCGGATCTGTCGCAGCGCCTTTGAAAGCGGCAAACTCAGAATTTGCGAAGATCGGATCAAGCGTTCTGAGTTCCATGCCGAATCTGAGGTCGGGCTTGTCGCTTCCGTACTTGTCCATCGCCTCGTTGAAGGACATTTTTCTGAAAGGACGCTTGATATCGAGACCTTTGGTCTCCTTGAAAACTTTGCAGAGAAGCCCTTCGGTGACGCTCATAACGTCTTCCTCTTCTACGAAGCTCATTTCGAAGTCGATCTGCGTGAATTCAGGCTGTCTGTCGGCGCGCAGAGCCTCGTCTCTGAAGCACTTCGCGACCTGATAGTATCTGTCCATTCCCGCAACCATGAGGATCTGCTTGAAGACCTGCGGCGACTGCGGCAGAGCATAGAAAGATCCCGGCCAGAGCCTGCTCGGAACAAGGAAATCTCTTGCACCGCCCGGGCTGCTTTTGATAAGGAAAGGAGTTTCGACTTCTACAAAATCAAGCGAATCAAAGTATGCGTGAACGAGCGCACTCACTTTCGAACGCGAAATAAGGTTTTTCTGTATGTTCGATTTCCTGATATCGATGTAGCGGTATTTCAGCTTGATCGTGTCGGATGCATCCTTTCTGAAATCGAAGGGAAGCGGCTTCGACGGGTTGAGAAGCGTGATTTTTTCAGCTTCGACTTCGATCGCGCCGGTCGAATATTTGTCAGTCCTGTTTTCTTTGCGGTCGATGACTGTTCCGCTTACCGAAACGACCGATTCAAGCGTCAGTTTTTTTGCCGATTCCGCAAGTTCAGGATCTCTTACAAAAACCTGAGTCATTCCGTAACGGTCTGAAAGTATTAAGAAAACCATCGGCCCCATTTCTCTTTTCTGGGTAAGCCATCCCGAAATGACGACATGCTCTCCCAGATTGTCGAGATTGAGCTCTCCGCAAGTGTGAGTTCTCAGCATTTTTACCTCCGAAAAACAATAAAAACCAAAAAGCGGCTAATTATTCTCCCAACCTTTATTAAATCAAGAAAAAGTTTACCGCTTGCAATGCCTTTCCAGTGATTTCTTGCTTTTAAACTGAAACTCCTTATCATGTTTCTTTGCGAAATTTGGAGGCTGAGATGACGACTTACCTGACTTCTTTTATCATTTCGTTTATTTTTGTTTGTTTCGCAACACCAATACTCATAAAAATCGGACTCAAATTCGGCTTCGTTGATCAGGTAAACCAGCGCAAGATCCACCGCGGTGCCATTCCCAGGATCGGCGGCATCGGCATTTCGCTCGGCACACTCCTTCCAATATTTCTGCTCTGTTTCTTTTTTCACAGCGGTATCATTTTAAACACAACAAATAATATCGTGCTCTATTTCGTAGGCGGTCTTGCTATAAGCCTGCTCGGACTTTTCGATGACATCAACGGAATCAACGCAAAAATAAAGCTGCTTTTTCAGACAGCCATCGCTTTTATGGCGACACAGTACGGAGCGCTTGTCGAAACACTGCCTATGCCGTGGGGAAGACTTGAACTCGGTGTTTTCAGCTATGTTATCACTATTTTCTGGATCATCGGCATCATCAACGCATTCAACCTAATTGACGGAATGGACGGGCTTTCTTCGGGAATCACCCTCTTTTCGTCGCTTACTCTCGCAATACTTGCAATCGTGAACGGATATCTGCCCACTGCTCTCGTCGCACTCGCTCTTGCCGGAGCAGTTACAGGATTTCTTATCTACAACTTCAATCCGGCACGAATTTTCATGGGTGACTCAGGTTCGATGTTCATAGGCTATATTCTGGCAGTACTTTCGCTGCGGAGCCAGTCCAAAGCCCACGCCGTCGTTTCGATAATGGTTCCGATAATCGCTATGGGGCTGCCGATTCTCGACACGACTCTTGCCTTTCTGCGCCGAATCATGCGCCATCAGTCGATTTTTGCAGCCGACAAGCAGCACATCCACCACTTTCTGCTTTCTTTAGGCTTCAACCAGCGCAAAACAGTGCTTATCCTCTACTCCATCTCGATAGTTTTCACCATCCTTTCGATGGTTTTGATCTTCAACAAAAATATCGACACTTTCCTTATCGTCCTTGTTTTTGCAATAATCATATTTGTCATCATCACGAAACTCGGCTATATCGAAATGATCTACAGCAGATTCCGCGTAAAAAAGGAAAATTCGCTTGAAAAGCACATCGAAAACTTCTTTATCGACAAGATTTCGCTTAAAGAAAACGACGATATTTTTGCAGGACTTCCTATAAAAGGCTTCGACATTCTTGACATTAAAGGAAACAACCTCTTTTCGTCAGGCGAAAAAGACAAAATCAACTTTTTCGATATCTCTGCGAGACGTTCGCGCATAGTCAGACTTTACTGGACTGAAAACGTTCCGATAATCGGTGCGCGCGAATCGGCGATGCTCATACTCATGTCAAAAACTCTCGTTGCGAAATTCGCCCCCATCAGCGATGAAGACGAGAAAAAACTTTTGGCTGAAGTCAAAGAATAATCAGAGACTTGTGAGAACAACAGGACCGTTTGCGGTGATTGCGACGGTGTGTTCGAACTGGCAGCTCAGTTTGCCGTCCATCGTGACAACCGTCCAGCCGTCACTCAAAGTGCGCGTTTTGTAGGTTCCTTCGTTTATCATCGGCTCGATTGCGACGACCATTCCCTCCTGCAGCCTGAGCCCGTCTCCGCGCTTGCCGTAGTGCGGGATCGCAGGATCTTCGTGAAGGTGGACGCCCGTTCCGTGACCGACATATTCGACAACAACAGAATATCCGTTGCTTTCAGCGTATTCCTGAATTACCGCGCCGATATCGCCGATGTGATTTCCCGGAACGCACTGCTCTATTCCGAGTTCAAGGCATCTGCGGGTAACTTCGACCAGCTTTTTAGCCTTGTCGGTAGCACCCGGCATGACGTAGGTCATCGTGCTGTCTCCGATATAGCCGTTAAGCGTAACACCGCAGTCGACCGAAAGGATGTCGCCGCGCTGGATTATCTTCGCCTTTCTCGGAATGCCGTGAACGACCTCGTTGTTTACCGAAATGCAGGTCGCGTGAACATAGTCGTCAACCGATTTGAAAGTGGGATGACCGCCGTGTTTTTTGATGAATTTATCGGCAAAAGCGTCTATCTGCAGCGTCGACACGCCTGGTTTGATATAGGTTTTAAGTTCGTGGTAAAGTTCTGCAAGAACGTGACCGGCAGCTTTGATCTTCTCTATCTGTTCCGGTGTTTTGATGATGATTTCCTCACACATTTCAGCCTCAAAAAGCAAATTAGCAAAAAAACGGCGCGATTATAGTCTTAAATCCGACAGTTGCAAGCAGATAAAGAAAGAGCACGGAAATCTTGCCTTTTCATTTAAATTAAATAGTATAACTGGCAATTTTTTTTGCTTGAAAAGTTGTTTTTTTTAATAAAGACGGAGCGCACACTAAGGTCCCTAGGGTCCTTAAGGTCCTTAAAGTCCTTAGGGAATGCGCGCCGCAAAGACTGGAGGAAAAAATGAGAAGATTTTTGGTTTTTCTGGCAATGCTGGGTTTGGTTTTCATGGTGAGCTGCGGTGACGGAAACGGAAACAGCAGCGGCAAGAAGCAGGGTGAGCTTTACGGCTCCTGCTATCCCAACAAAACCTGTAACGAGGGTTTGACCTGTGACGAGGAAAACAACGTCTGTCTGCCAGACGGCAATGATTCCGACGCAGATGATGATACCGACACATCAGATGTCGAAATATCGGATGAAGATTCGGACAATCCTCAAGAACCAGACGATGACGCTAAGGATCCTACAGACCCCAACGACTCTACTGATCCTACAGACACTGACGATGAAGACAAGGAAGAACCTGACGAAAGAGACGATACAGATACTGATATTCCGGTAACTCCTGATGAAGACAATCAGCAAGAACCGGAAGATCACGACACTCCCGAAACTCCGGATGAAGACAACGAAACTCCCGTAAATCCCGAAGCGACTGAAAACCACAAGATTTCCGGTATATTCCAAGTCGGAACAGGCGTTTCAGGAATAGAGGCAGCTCTTTACGAATGCGGCGGCACCGAAAAAATCGCAGCGGCGAACACCGATGCAAAAGGAAAGTTCTCTTTCAATGCCGATATAACGGCGGCAAAGACATACTGTGTTAAAGCCGGCGATTTCGCAAGCTGCTTCAAGGGCTTAAGCGACCACACGGCGAACATCTCTGAAATCACGACTGCGGCCTATCTTCTCGACAAGACCTGTGCCGATATGCGTAAGAGCGAAACCAAAATAAGAACTTATGCAAAACTGGGAACCGGCGAATGGCTGGGCGAGCTTGACTATTCCAAACTGTCAGGCATTTCTGAAGGACTCAAACTTCTCTCCAACTACCTCAAAACGACAAACAACAAAACCATTTCCGAAAAGATCGCCGAAGACGCGAAGAAAGAGACTCCGGCATTCGGAAAATTCTTCAACGGCTTCAGAATTTCGGCAAACAAAACCGAAACAGTAATCGGAGAAAGTGCAGACAACAGCACAACTTTCAGCGTTGATGGCGGCAGTACGAAAATCGCATCCGGCTTCAAAATCAAATGGACGATGAAGAATAAAACAGCAGAAGCCGCGACATACAAATTCACGACTTCGACTCCCGGCGAATACGTTGCACGTGCCCAGCTCGTTTCCGGAAGCAGCACCGTTTCCGACGGTTCGGCAAGCGTTCTCTACCTCCAGAAAAAGAAAAGCGGTGCGATTTATCTGAACGGAAAATCGAAAAACATCTCACACTATATCGATAACGGCATCTACGTCGTTATTCCCAAGAACACCGTTGTCAAAAAGAACGGGGAACCTGTAACCAAAATAACATACGACATTCTTTCTGCCGGCGGCAATCAGGTTTCGCGTCTTAAATTCTACCCTGAAGGCGCTGTTTTCGAGGGCGATTCGATGTACTTCGTCTACGAACTCGGCACGGTTTACGGCGGCGATCCCATCATGCTCTCGGCAAAGAGAACGAATGCTGACGGTTCAGTCGATGTTCTCAATTCGGCTGCCGGAGACCCGATTATGATGGCTGCTGCAGGTGATCCCATCATGACGACAGCGGCAGGTGACCCCATCATGCAGGCGGCAGCAGGCGATCCTATCATGACTAATGCTGCCGGAGACCCGATCATGACAGCTGCTGCGGGTGATCCTATCATGACAAGCGCTGCGGGTGACCCGATAATGACTTCGGCTGCAGGAGATCCGATAATGAATGCAGCTGCCGGAGACCCGATTATGACCTCGGCTGCGGGCGACCCGATCATGGCGGCTGCTGCAGGCGACCCGATAATGATGGGAACGAGCTCGAGCACAATGATTTCGCAGACGAACCACTATTCGATTTTCACAGTTGAAGCAGCAAATCTTCCGGTTTCTGTCGACGCACTTCTCGACAGATGGTGCGACGGCTCCTTCTACCGCAACTATTCTCCGGTTGCATTCATCGAAGCAGGTTTCCAAAAGTACAAACCCGAATCTTCGCTACTTCCATATCTGACGTGTGATGAAAACAGAAAGTTCGGTGACCTCGGCAACGACCTTTACGAGCTTATCAACAAACAGGTAGGCTATCAGCGCAACCTCAACCTGATCGAAAATATTTTCTACATTTCCGAGTTCTACAACCGCATGAATACAAGAAAGGCAAACGGCGAAGTTGCAGCTGTTAAAAACGGTCTTGAACTCAGAAGCGCAATCGCAGCACTTTACACGGCAACGACTGCATACAACAGAAGCTCCACCCTTGCCGACCTGTTCGATTCTTCGATGATTCCTCTTACTTACAGCGGCGCAACTCCCGCCGACTATACGGCAAAAGCGAAAAGCGCGATCACCGGAAACTCCGGTTCAGGCGATACATACACCGCAACAAAGAAAGAGATGATGATTTTCGCGAACTACATCACGACATCATCCAAAGGCCCCAATTTCCAGAATGTCGAATCGGTTCTCACGCCTGATCAGCTCGTCTGTGCATGGTTTGACAGCAATACCGAGCCGCAGAACTGCAACAAAATCTACACACTCAACGATGCTGGACACGTCGCACTCGGCGGCACCGAATTAAGCGCAGCGGAAGTAAACGCTATCTTCTCCGGACACTTCATGCCGATGAACAGCAGACTGAGTGATGAAGAAAAACTCGATCTTTTCAGAACTTTCTACCTTGCACTTAAATATGCGGGAACGATTTTCTACGGCGGAAGCGACATCGACGAGCTCAACGACGCTCTGCTTAAAACGGCATACCTCGTTTTCGACGGGATCGATGACAACGCGAAAGCGGTCAGCATAACCGATACTTTCGATGCATCGGCTCACACCGTTTCCGTTCTTGAAGGTGCTGAAATGGCGACAGTTCCGTATCTTACCAAACTGAGTACGCTCACAGACAGAATCTCGCTCAAAGTAGCAGCTGCAAGCGCAGAGATCGAGAAAGTCCTCATCAGCATCGAAGGAAATGAATTCGAGAAAGTACAGGAAAATACGCGCACTTACTACAAACCTGCAGGCTCACTCAAAGAAAAGTCGATAGTCCTCACTCCCGGAACGCTTGCACAGGGCGAAAAGGCTCTCAAGGATCTGCTCGGTTCTGAAAATGTCGACGAACTCGGCAATATCACGGGCAAGATGACGATAGTCGTCAACTCGAAGATTTCAGGCAAAACCTATTCGACGCAGAAAACCTACGAATTTTTCGTAAACGGCGAAAGTGACGGCGTAAATTCGAAGGAAGTTCCGGCAAATATCCAGATCCGCGTCAACGATTCAAACGGCAATGCGATTCCCGACAACGCAAATCCGACGATAATCCTCAATCCGGGCAACAAGGTATATTATGCCGAAAACGGAATAGTCAGCATTGAAAACCTCACTCCTGCTGCATACACGGTTGACGCATTTGCAGACGGATACTATGCAAAGAATGTCAGCGTAAACGTTCCATCGGGAGCTGTGTTCGATGTTGAAATCAGGCTTGACGAAGAGGATACGACTTCGGCTGATGCAAATCTCGAACTCTCGGTAAAAATCGACACCATAAAGCATCCGTCGAAAGTCTACATACAGATTTACAACGACGACATGGATCTCGTTGCGAACGAGACTGCAAAATTCAACGGCGAAGGCAGGTACGAAACAATTAATATACCGATGGGTTCAGGAAGATACACTCTCCTTGCTGTCGGCGAAGACATGTACAACTACCTTGAAGCGATAACGCTTTACGAAGGAAACAACTCAAAGGAAATCACGGTCATTGCAAAGAACGCATGCGGAAACGGCATCGTCGATTCTGCCGAAGAGTGCGAACCTTCACAAAGTGCACCTGTTCTCTGCGGCACGATCTATCCTGCCGCTCCGAATCCTGACAAACATGCGGTCTGCGATCCTCTGACCTGTACGTTCGACAAGACAGAGTGCGGCAAAGCGGCTCTCTGCGGTGACGGAATAATCGACAGCCCTGCCGAGCACTGCGACGGCGGTTCAAAGGCTTGTGCAGAAATCGCAGGTTTCGGCAATTCAACCGGTTCCGCACCGTGCGCTGACGACTGCTCCAGTTACATCACCGCAAACAACTGCTCGCAAACGACAGGAAGCTGCGGCAACCTCAAGGAAAACGCAGTCTGGAACGACGGAAACGGCACATTCAGCCAAACATATAACGGCGAAGACTGGATACCTGCAACAAAAGCTGCAACTTTCGGACTTACCAAAGAAGAATGTGTCTTCTCCTGCAAAAAAGGTTACAAATGGAACGGCTCTGCCTGCATCCCGAGTCCGCTTTCACTCGCACTTATCTGCACCGGCGAAACCGACTGCTTTAATGATACAAATAAAACTGAGGAATGCCCGGCTTACGGTGCGGTTTTCTTCGGTCAGGATGCACAGTATGCCAATACCCGATTCTGCACGCATCACGATTTAACGGAAGCAGAAAACGGCATTTTCAAAGACGCTTACACCCACTATGAGTGGCAGGCTGCTTCAAACGAAGCAATGAACTGGAGTGATGCACAAGACTACTGCTCGCATCTCAACGATGAAGGCGGTTCCGAGGCACAGTGGAGAATACCGAGCCCGACTGAACTCATGACTATTCTTGACAACAGCACGGCGAGCCTTGCTCTCGGAGAGATGTTTACAGGAAAAGGCCTCACCTTCTGGGCAAAGGAAGACAATAGAAACGACGACAACGCATGGATGCTCGGAGAAAACGGAGAAATCACAAGCGTTGCAAAGACAGAGACAAACAGCGTTATCTGCGTAAAATACGACTTTGATGCTATGCAGAACCGCTTCACAGCTACGGATGAGACAGTAAAAGATAATGACAGCGGCCTTATGTGGCAGAAACAGCCTGTTGCATCGGTAACGTGGGAAAAGGCTCTTTCATACTGCGAAGAAGTTTCGACAGCAGACAAGTTTGACTGGAGACTTCCGAACAGAAACGAACTTGCATCGCTCATCAACTATGAAAAGGAAAACGGCGTAGTCAGCGACTTCCCCGGAATCGCGGCAAAAGGCTTCTGGACTTCGACAAGCTCACTCACCGGAAATGAGGCGTGGACAGTCGATTTTGCAGACGGAAAAATTGAAGCAACTGAAAAGAAAGACGCCAGATACATAATCTGTGTAAGAAACGACGAGCCATGCTTCGGTGACGAATGTCCGAACGCATGCGGCTTCAATGCATGCAAAGGCATGGCAAACTCGACAGGGCTCTGCACCGCTAATGACTACAGCTTCACCTGCGGCTGCAAATCGGGCTTCAACTGGAATCACGGCAAGTGCCTCCTTGCAACAACGCGTTACACCGCCTGCACCGGACTTCCTGAAAACGGAGTCTGGAACAGTGTATTCGGCATCAGCCAGAGCCTCGACGGTGAGAACTGGTATCCGAGCGAAGTCGGCACTTTCAACAAAACACCGAGTTCTACGGAATGCAGATTTATCTGCGCAACGAACTACACATGGGATGCGGAAAATAACAAGTGCCAGCCTAAATCTACAGTAACGCAGTGCTCCGAAAAGAAACCGAATTCTGAATGGAACAGCGTTTCAAGGATTTCGCAGACATGGGACGGAGAAAAATGGGTTCCCTCTGCAACATCTGTTTATAACATGACAGAGAGCGAAACTGAATGCCGTTTCAAATGCAAAGAGCACTACAACTGGAATGACGCGGACATGCTCTGCGATCCCGAGACTCAGCCTGCAACCTGCATCGGTCTTCCTGCAAACGCACACTGGTGGAACGATCCGGCAACGATCACCCAGACATGGACAAACGGCGGCTGGGCACCGACTGCAACGGGCGCTCACAACACCGACGCTGAAGAGAACAGATGCTTCTTCACCTGTGATGAAAACTACGACTGGAACGACACTTCCTGCGTTGCAGAGACAAGAGAAACACCCTGTGTCACCACGACCGACAACTCCGAATGGACGGGAGGATTCTCAAGCATCAAGCAGACATGGAACGGCTCTGAGTGGTATCCGAGTGAAATCGGAACATACAACACCGAGGCAAATTCAAGTTACTGCCGCTTCAAATGCAAAGAAAACTACAACTGGAACGGCTCAACATGCGTTGCAGCGACACGGCTCGCAAGCTGCACAGGAAATCCGGCGAATTCCCAGTGGAACACCGTTTCCAGTATAATGCAGACATATATGGAAATCGGAGAAAATACTTATGGCTGGTCGCCGTCGAATATCGGTTCTTACGGTGCGGCAACGACCACGGAATGTCACTTCACATGCAAGGAAAACTACGAATGGATAAATAACGAGTGTGTCGGCAGAAAACAGATCGTTGAGTGCACCGGACTTCCCGCAAATGCTCAGTGGAAGGAAGAACACTCCACGGTAGAACAGCAGTGGAACGGTACTCAGGGATGGCTGCCGTCCGCAGTCGGACAGCACAACGTTGTTACGGGATGCAGTTTTGAGTGTGAGACGGAACATTATACATGGGATTCTGCAACATCGACATGTATCGGCAAAACAAGAAATAATCAGGACTGCATCAACAAACCTGATTCTGCAGTCTGGAATACAGTTTCCAAAATCAACCAGACTTGGAACGGCAAAGCTTGGCTTCCTGATTTGAATGCGACATACAACGAAAACTCTGCAATTGACGAATGCCGCTTCAAATGTCCTGTCAACTACACATGGAACGGTTCTACCTGCGAACCGAGAACCCAGATCGTAAGCTGCGGAACACTTCCTGCGAACGCTGCATGGAACACGGTTTCACAGATCAAGCAGACATGGAACGGTTCGACCGAAAAGTGGGAACCCGCCGTAAATCTCGAACACAACGACACTTCAAGCGAAACTGAATGCCGCTACACCTGCAAGACCAACTACGAACCTGCTTATGCAAACGCAAACGATCAGCAGCCCTCATGTCAGGCTAAGAAGCAGACTGTTGCCTGCCAGGGACTTCCGGCAAATGCTCAGTGGTTCTACGAAACTATTGAACAAGAATGGAACGGCACGACCTGGGCTCCGACAAATATCGGAATCCACAGCTCTGATGCCAACCAGAGTGAATGCCGTTTCCGCTGCATCGAGGAAAACGACCAGTATGTCTGGAACAACAACACCAAAACATGCGATGCAAGAACAAAAGAAAATCAACCCTGCACAGGCAAGGATATCCACTCTCACTGGACCAACCCGACCGGAACCATTCCTCAGACATGGACCGGAACTGACTGGTTCCCGTCAACGACAGGCAGCTACAACGAATCGTCAGACGAAACTCAGTGCTACTTTGTATGCGACACAAACTATCAGTGGGATTGGGTCGAAAAGAAATGCGTCGGCGCGGAAAAGACGTCACCTTGCGGAGCTTTGCCTGATCATGCTCAGTGGAACACCGCTTCAAGCATAATCCAGCATTGGGCTGAAGGTGCTTGTGACGGTATTGACTGCTTCGTTCCAGATCTCACTCCGAAATACAGCACGGAAGCAACGACAGCTGAATGCCGCTACAAATGCGAGGAAAACTACGAACCTTCGGGTGACGGTGATTACAAATCATGCGTTCCTGCGACAAGAATCAGAAACTGTGAAGAAGGCAAACCGGCTAATACAGTTTGGAACACATCGCTTGCAGACGGTCAGATCAGGCAGACTTGGAACGGCTCTGACTGGGAACCTGATCTTACCGGAGTATTCGGCGGACAGGATGCTCCTGCCTCCAACAGCTGTATCTACAAGTGCGCCGAACACTACGATCCGGATGAAACAAATTCCTGCATGCCGCATAAGGAACAGGCTCAGTGTGACGATGAATCGCTTCCTGAAAACGCAGTATGGGCAGGCGGTTTCAAGAATATCATGCAGACTTGGGCAGGCGGAAATTTAGGAATGCAGCCGCCTCTAACAGGAACATTCAGCACAGAGGCCGATTCAAATTACTGCCGCTTCCAGTGTAAGGAAAACTACACTTGGACAGGTGTTGAAGGCGATCTGAAAGACGCAGGAGAGTGTATAGCCGACACAAGAGTGGTAGACTGCGACCAAAGACCGGCTCATTCGATTTGGTATCAGGTCCACTTCATAACACAAACCTGGAACGGATCAGAATGGCTTCCAAAAACTGAACCTGAATACAGTGTGATACCGAGTGATAACGAATGCAGATACTCCTGTGAAGAAGGCTACTATCCGATTAACGGTCTATGCACCAATAATCCTGCCGAGATAAAGCCAAATCTGTGCTTAGATGTTGACCATAGCACCTGGGGCGTCTATCTGGCTTATAATCAACTTTTCCCATACGAATGCAGCTGCGAAAGCGGTTATTACTGGTGGGGCAAGACCGGCTGCCGTCAGGAAAAAGCGGCATTCGGCAATATATGCACCGATTCTGACAAGTGTCACAGCAGACAGGGAATTATAGAATGCGTTCCTGAAGGAAATACTTACTACGGTCAGGATGCTCAGTTCGCGGAAGCGGGTTTCTGCAGTCCCAAGAACTTACACAAAGGCGGAAGCAGCGAACCGGTTGTAGAGGATAAGAATACAGGACTTCTGTGGCAGGGAAAATTAATTCATCCAGAAAGTAGCCCAACATGGAGCCAAGCTCAATCTTACTGTTCGAGCTTGAACACGGATGGATACGGTCCTGCATGGTCAAATGGAACAGGAACAAGCTGGAGGCTTCCTACGATCAAAGAATTGCAGACTATTGTCGATTATGGAAAACAACCTGCTCTCAATAGCGTTTTCCAAATAGAAGACCCCAACGTCTCGTACTATATATGGTCAAGCACTGCATATAACGACAGCTTTTATTATGCAGTCTCCCATCAGGGACTTACAACTGGGCGCGCTGCAACTGAAAAGTACAATAATCGGACTCTTTGTGTAAAAGAGTACAATCCTGAGCTTATTCTGCCTGAAAACGCAACATTTGATCCGGCAAATGAACCAGTGAATAGTGACGTCGTCAGAGATACTTCGGCAAACCTTTACTGGCAGACCAACACGTTCTCAAGCTTAGGATGGGATCAAGCTCTCAGATACTGCGAGAATTCAACAGAAGGCGGATACACAGACTGGAGACTCCCGAACATAAACGAACTTCTCTCGCTTATAAATTATAGTAAAACTTCTGCTCCACGTTCTGATTTTCCAGGTATAAACAGCGGCAAATACTGGACATCTACACCATATTCCCAATCTAATGACAATGCTTTTTATGTCAACTTCGCAACCGGAGAAGTTCAGTATACAGGCAACTTATTACTGAATGCCCGCTGTGTCCGCTCCGATTTGTGCGGTGAAGGAAAATTCCTGTCAGGTAAAAACTGTGTCGAAAATCCATGTACATCAAATTCATGTTCTTCGGTTGCTTATTCAGACGGAGTATGCATACCGCTTACGGAAAGCAAATATTCATGCGGCTGTGCTGACGGATACGCTTGGGAAAGCTCGACTTCAAGCTGCATAGCTGATCAGTGCATCACCACCGACAATGAGTGCACTTCTATGGAAGGCTCCAACGGAATATGCACGCATTATGACGGAAAAATCAAATGCGGCTGCACGGAAGAATACTTCTGGAACGGTTCAAGATGCATGAAAAAGAGTGCTCTCGGAAACGTCTGCACAGGACAGATGCTATGCTACGACGCAACGACACCCGACGATGAAATTGTACCCTGCCCTAAAGAAGGTGAAGATTTCTATGGTCAGGATTGTCAGTATGCCTCAAAAGGAACCTGCGCTCCGCAGCAACCCATAATCCAGACCTCATTAACCGGAGAAAAAGTTATAAAATACAAAAATACCGGACTTATGTGGCAGAAGACTACGTCGGACGAAGCTTTGGATTGGTATCATGCAATAACATACTGTGCAGATCTTGAGTATGCAGGATATGATGATTGGAGACTGCCGACACTTAAAGAACTTGAAAGCATCACGAACCTATCTTATGACTTTATCTTTTTAGACCTTGATATTTTCGATGCTGATGGTTCTTTGATTTCCTGGACATCGAGTCAGCTGGCTTCAGATCACACTAGAGCATGGAGCATAACTTATAAGTATACGAATACTGGTATCTGGAGCGGTGATCTAAAATCAACGGCTCTACCTACTGTCCGCTGCGTCAGAGGGGACTATCCGTCTGAAAATTCATCTTTCACTGTTTCGACTAAAAACGGACAAGATATCGTTACGGATAATGAAACAGGGCACATCTGGCAGGGCAGCTATTCCGATCCTCTAACATGGAAAGAAGCTCTTGCATACTGCGAAAATTCTGAGTATGCAGGATACACAGACTGGAGAATGCCGAACATGAATGAACTTATCTCCATTTTCAATTTCGACAAATACTACAACACCAATGCAACAGATTTCCCGAAATCGTTACCAGATGGTTTATGGACGTCTTCTTCATTCGCAAGTATCCAATATGGAACTGCCCAAAACAGGGCACTGTCGATAACTACCCATACCGGTTCGTCTTATATTGTGAATAAAACTTCCCAAAAGAATGTTCTCTGCGTCCGTTAGCATCGTTTTGAGGTAGACGCGCCGCGGTCCGCGTGCAGACCTTCCGGTTTTTACAGAAATCACTGAAAAATTTTTTCTTTGACCGCGATCCTGACCTCAACACTAACCCTTCAGTCGCTTCGCGCCAGCTTCCCTTGACCCCTCACTCGATGAAAAAGTGGCTGTTGCAAAATTTGCAACAACCACTCAGTATGGTGCAACAAAAAGGGGAAAACCATCAACGAAAAATAAATATTCATAATCATAATTTTTAACATCAATCATTGAAATATTTCTTTACTTGCAAAATTTGTCAAATATAATCTAAAGCAAAAGTTTGCTCTTTAAAACTATATGCTTGTATTTGTCATAAAATTTAAGAGACTGGAGGTTAAAGTGACAGAAAACAAAACCGGCGAAATCATTATTTATCAGGCTGATGACGGACAGACAAAAATCGATGTGCGGTTTGAGGAAGAAACAGTGTGGCTGACGCAGGCCCAGCTTGTCGAGCTGTATCAATCAAGCAAAGCAAACATAAGCGAGCACATCAAGCACATTTTTGAAGAAGGCGAACTTGACGAAAGTTCAACTGTTCGGAATTTCCGAACAGTTCAAAAGGAAGGAAACCGACAAGTCGCAAGAGAACAGATTTTCTACAATCTCGACATGATAATTTCCCTCGGTTACCGCGTTAAATCAATCGTTGCGACAATCAGCCACAAGCAGGCTGTTGACAAAGCATTGGAAGAATACCGCAAATACCAGGTGAAAACCTTGAGTCCTGTGGAAAAGGCATACCTCGAAACAATAAAATCAATCGAAAAAAAGGCAAAGAACAAATAATCTTTTATTTCCAGGAATCACGGAAAAATTTTTTCTTTGATCGCGATCTTTTTGACCATCTGACAAGCGGTAAATTCTCGGAGATAATTGGTTTTATCCGTTTTCTGAGATGTTTCAGGGAATGGATTTATGAGGATAGAAGTTTCTATGAATTTTTCTCAATATCCAAACCTTTTTCAATTTCTTCATTTGTCGGCAGAGCAGACTTTACGTCGGATATATTTATGTCATACACTGCAACTCCAAGCGGTTTCTGCAACCCTTCAAAAGACCATTCTACTTTTGTGTCATCCTTTGATTTGCAGATCAAGAGTCCTATTGTAGGATTGTCGTCACTGCGCTTCAAAAGTTTATCAACAGCCGTGACATAAAAATTGAGTTTTCCAACAAATTCAGGTTTAAAAGGCACGACTTTCAACTCCACCACAACATAACATTTTAAATGTATGTGGTAAAAAAGCATATCTATGTGATATGAAGTTCCGGAAACAACTAACTCAACCTGCCTTCCGACAAAAGCAAAACCTTTTCCCAATTCAAGAAGCAGTTTTGTAATTTCATGCGTGAGGGATTCTTCCAAAGTCTCCTCATCATATCCTGGATTCATAGTCAGAAAATCGAATTTATACGGATCTTTCAGCATTTCATTAGCCAGGTTTCCACGTATCTCACCCAGCGTATTCTTAAAATTAGTAAGAGCTTTGCCGCTGGTTTCATATAATTTTATTGTCAAAACATCTTGAAGTGCCGAGCGGCTTAAATTGTTTTCAATGGTTTTCCGTATGTAGAAAAATGCCTCGTCAACATCACCGCACTTCGTTATGATTTCTATATGATGCCGCCACGGAACACAGAAAAATTCTCCACCAAGCTGGTGGAGTTTTTCCAAATCCCGTGAGTAAAATAAAAACCACTTTTTGATATACCAGAGATTTGTTGTTGAAAACCCTTTCTGCCCTGGAAAAGCTGACTTGAAATCTGAACTTAACCGTTCAATCACACCGCTTCCCCAGCGTTCCTCGGCTTTCTTTTCGGCAATATCCCGTCCAAGAGACCAATAAAACTCCAACATTTCAGTGTTTACTTTTACAACAGCCTTTATCTGAGTTGATTTGTAGCGATTCCTTAAGGTTTCAAACCATGCCGAATATTCAGGGTCATTAATTTTTACAGGATTAACAATAATTTTATTATTCATTTTCGCCCTCAAACATAAAAGGAATTTAACGATAAATATAAGAAAACAAAAACGATAAAAAATCAAGTTTTATTTTATATTTTTTACAGATATTCAAAAATGTACTATCGAACAAATTAAATCTCAATAAATATTTTCTGCGTCCGTTAGCATCGTTTTTAGGTAATGCGCGCCCTCATCCCCGACCTCTCAGCTTTCAGCAGCTCCCCTGCTTCAGGGGAACCGAGATGGGACGCCTTGACGGGGAGCCGTGTCAGGTCACGGCTCTACGAATGGAAAAGTGGGAAAACAGCGCCCTTTGGCTGATTTTCTGCCGACACTGACGATAGCCGCAAAAAACCTTGCAACCGAAATGACAAATTACAATGTCTTGGCAAGACGCACGACATACCAAGACAAAAAACTGGCTGAAAACGCAGGTAAGTTACCAACTGACGAGGAAAACCACCGCAAATAATGGAAGTAAAATACCGCAAATAATGGAAGTAAAATACCGCAAATAACAGAACTTGACAAAGCAACTATTTGAAATTATTATAATAAATATTTTGTTTATCCTGACACCGAGTCAATTGTTTATACTTTCAACCTCACGCGGAATAACGATTCCAGACCATTTTCGTGAGGTCACGAAAATGGTTCAACTAGGCAGTGAAATTCGTGACAGATTCGACCTTTTATGCTATCAAAAAGAGGCGTTGCGTACAATGCAACATAGAGTGTCAAGCACTATAAGAATGGAGGTATGAACATGAAGATCAAAGCAGTAAAATTCAGAAAAGACGGGTTTTATACCCAGCCTTTCATCTTCGGCGGAGAGGAAGGTATGGAAAAATTCGATAAGAATATCCGCTATCGCGGCAGTCTGCAGAACTACATGATCGATACCGGCGATGAGGTTATTCTTGTCGATACCGGATTACCTGCCGGAACGCCGGAAGAAGTCCCGGATGAAAACAGCCTGCTTTATACAGGAAAAGACATCTGCAGCTATATGGAAGCGTTTGCCGCGCTCGGATACAAGCCGGAGCAGGTCACGAAAATCCTGCTGACACACAAGCACGCCGACCATTCTGGTGAACTTAAATCCTTCCCGAATGCAAAAATTTACGTTAACGCGGACGAAACCGGCGCAGACGAGCTGAAAGGGCTTGAAAATATCATCCCCGTAACATTCACCGACGGCGCATATTACAACTTCCCGGAGAGCCAGAAAATCGCAGACGGGATTTATTTCATCAAAGCGAAAGGTCACACCAACGGAAACAGCATCGTGATCGTGGAAAACGACGGTTTGTTCTACATGCTCCACGGTGATATTACCTACATGGATGAAGCACTGTATGAAAACAAGCTTTCGGTCGTGTTTGATGATATTTCTGCGGCACGTAAGACTCTTGACCGCGTCCGCGATTTTGTCAGCAATCATCCGACGGTTTACTGCGGAACCCACACGCCGCAGGGTTATGAGAATCTTGAGTCAAAGCGCGTAATTGATCTTGATAATCCAGTACCGACGGTGCCTGCCGAAGTAGATTTCTCTGCTAAGAAAGCCAGCGGCAAATATGTCTGCTCGATCTGCGGCTATGTTTATGATCCTGCCGAGCATGACGGCGTAGCATTTGAGGATCTTCCGGACGACTGGAGATGTCCCCGCTGCAAGCAGCCGAAGGCAAAGTTCAATAAGGCATAATCCTTTGCTTACTCTTCACTGAAATCGGTATCCATCGCAGCCTGAATAGTGTAACCGGGGTATTCCTTCTGAACATCGGCGCACACTTCCTTAAAAACTTTGGAACGATCCGGAGCATCGAAGCTGATAACGGTATCGAAACGCACGATTTTCTCCTTTTTATCAAGGTAGAAAGCGTGTATTTGCAGAATATGCTCGTGCGAAAGAACAATATCTGTGACCTTTTTCCTCGCCTCTATCGCATCGGGATCCTTGGTGTTGATGGAATAAACTCCGATCGCGGTGAGGAGCACGTCATGTTTCTGATAAACTTCAAGAGTGAGATTCCGGAGCAGTTTGTCCAGATCACAGGCTGAAAGAGTGTCGGGAACTTCGATGTGAAGAGAACCGTTGTATGAATCGGGGCCGTAGTTGTGCAGAACGAGGTCGTAAGCTCCGCTGATCTCCGGGTGGCTTGTAACTGTAGCCTTGATATTTCTTGCCAGTTCCGCATCGGCACGCTCGCCTAGTATCTGCGAAAGAGTGTCGCGAAGCATTTGGAAACCCGATTTTATGATAACGACCGCGATGACCGCACCGAGCCATGCTTCAAGAGAGAGACCGAAGATCAGATATACGGCAGCCGCGACAAGAGTCGATGCGGAGATGACCGAATCAAGGATGGCATCTTCCCCGGAATTGACCAATGAATCGGAATTCACTTTTTTGCCGACACTTTTCACATACTTGCCGAGAATGATCTTGATAACGACCGCCACCGCGACAATGACAAGCGCTGTCGTGGAATAATCGGGGGTATCCGGCTTAATGATCTTTTTTACAGACTCCGTAAACGCCGTGATCCCAGCATAGAGCACAAGCAGAGAAATGACCATCGCACTGAGATATTCTACCCTGCCGTATCCGAACGGATGTTTCTTGTCCGCTTCCTTTCCCGCGAGTTTCGTTCCGACGATGGTGATGAGGGAACTTGCCGCATCGGAAAGATTGTTCACGGCATCCATCACAATGGCGATCGAATTTGAGGCAAATCCGACAAAAGCCTTGAATGCCGCCAGAAAAACATTGGCGATGATACCGATAATACTGGTTTTGACGATCGTTTTATCGCGACTTTGCATTGTTATTATCCTCTCTTATATTCAAACACCTTTGGCGTAAAGCCGGAGGGAAACTACACGAAACCTGACACCGTGTCAATTATTTATACTTTGATGTGAACGATAATTATTTCCGTTTTTTATGTCCGAAATTGTAGCCGACGATGATAGCCGGTTCGAAGTAGGCGGTCTCTTTTGCCAAAGAAATTCCGTAAGTTACAGATCCCATCAGATACCAGTTGCCGTAGAAGAATCTTCCGAATCGGATCTCGACGGGAAGAACAAGATCCATATCGATAAAACCGAGACCGGCGCACGGAGCAAAGCCAAGAAGGAACGGTTTGTTCTCGAGATCGCCTATCTCCATCATAAGTCCGGCATTGATCTTGAAAGGAGTAAAAAACTGGTCATACGGGCTGTACGGATGGACTCTGCTCAAAAAACCGACACCGAAAGTAAAATAGAACCCGACTGCGAGATTTTCCCTGACCGGATAGGCGAAATCAAAACTCAGGTGACCGTCCATGCCAACCGCTTCGAGATCGTAAAACTCCATCGGCATGCCGAGACCGCCGTCAAAACCGATAAGCCAGGTGTAATCCCTCGGACTTTCCGCGGCACTTTCATTTTCAGCAGCCTGAGCAGGGAGCGTTATGCAAAAAAGCAGAAAAACAGCAATAATTACAGCTTTTTTCATATTTACACCTCTTATTTTCCGATCAGTTCTTTGTGGTTCAGAAGAATAGTTTTCGCGGTGCCGACTTTACCCTCGAACTCAAACATCGCCATTCCATACCACTTTTCATAGTCCGGTGCCCAGTAGCGGACACCTGCGATGCCGTTTTTCTTTCCCCACGAGACCAGATCGCCGTAAAGATCAGCCTGTCCCGACTGCGAGTGGCTGTATTTGTCGAACTTTTTGTTCCAGCTTTTGAAAGGGCCGCTCATTTTACCGGACGGATATGAAAATTCAGCAATAAAAACAGGAACTTCAAGCTCATGGTTGATGCGGACGACTGTCCTTTTGAGAAGATCCCATTTGTCGATAGAGATTGATGTCGCGCTCGGATAAAAACTGATGCCGGCAACGTCCACGGCAAATCCGTTTTCTTTCAAAGTTTTAAAAAACGAAACGATGGAGCGCGTGGTCGCAACCACAGTTGCAATATGCGTTGAGAATTTCAGACCGGAGGCATCGAGCCCTTTCTCGGCATAAGCCTCAAGCACTCCTTCTTTTACCGCCGCCATCGCCTTTGCCTCATAATTCCAGAGATGTTCCTTGAGCCAGTAGACACTGAAAAGCGATCCTGTGAATTTCATAAGATCCGAAGCGTCTTCAAGTTCAGGATTGACCGCTGTTTTCATGCCGATCCCGATCCCTGCGAAACCGTTGTTCGCCTCGTTTCCGATATTCCAATTGTTTACCGTGCAGCCTGCATCAATAAACTCGCCCGCCACGAATTTGCCGTAAGCCTTCAGCACAGCTTTCACCTCATCAAGCGAGAGTTCTGACCACTTTTTGCCGTTCATCAGTTCATTGAATTCTGGATATTCGTCAAAATTCGGAGCCTCCTGCCTGTCCATATCCATGTAGATGTGGGCGCACATGATCTCGGGATTTATCGGCATATCGAGCTCAGCCGCGATTTTGCAGAGCTCTATGGCCTGATCGAAAGTGTGGACATTCGAGTTTTCATCTTCCTTGCCGTCAACGATATTATCCAAAGTTCCGTCATCGTTCCTCGTCACATGGCGTTTCGTCGCGATGCGCACATACATTTCCGTCGAACCCAGATTTTTGTAGATGCTCTGCAATTCCTCTGGAGTTGCCGCCGTCTCCTCTCCGACTTTGAAACTGTACCCGTCTTCGAACTGATTGAGCGAAAACGGACTCAGCGAGAGCGCCACACGGAAAGGCTCGTCACTCGCAGGCCATTCCGGATAGTCGCAGGATGTGAAAAACAGAACTGAGAGCAGCGCGAATAGGGTAAGAACCGTTTTTTGAGCCATTTTTTTCTCCTTCTCGGATCGACAAAAAAACGCCGCATCTTACCGAAAACCCTGACGACTTCAAGAAACGGCACTTGATTTATCTTTAGTTTACGGATGTGACAGCGCGACAGGTTTGCAAATTTACAGTTCAGCAGTTATTTGAATAATTCCGAATGCGAGCCAACACGATAGAGCATCAAAAAAGTACATCGTTCTTGATTTCATATTTGTATTTCATGCTTCGAGTGCCGCTTTGAGTTCTTCAATGCTTGAATAGCCTTTCACATTGGGATCACCAGCTATGCGTCTGCCTTCTTCGATAGCGGCTGCGGTCGTGCTGTTCGGCACATCCAATTTCAAAGAAAACGGGATCCCGTGCTCTCTTATCGTGGTTCTCAGGAACATATTGATCGCGGTCGTCATGTTCAACCCGAGTTCCGAAAAAATCATCTCCGCGTTCTCTTTAACTTCCTTGTCTGTCCTGATGTTAAGATTTGTTACAGTCATAATTCACCTCCAATTTCCGCAAAAGTATAGCTAAAATTCGTTTACTGTCAACATTTTATCATTACGGCATAACGCTTTTAAGATATTGTTTGGCAAATTGCGCAGTATAAACCGCGATAGTTTTAAAACTGCTATTTGTTCGAAGAAACCAGCTCTATCTCCTCACCTTCATTGATTATCAGGCGGTTCGGCGAATCAAACTGCTCGGCTCTTGTCCTATCGAAAAATTTTCCGTCCTTTGAGGCGATCACATGATACGGGATATCGTGCTTCGCACCGACAAGTTTCGCGCACTCGGCCGCTTCCGGCAGATCCATGTTGTAGACGCCGTCGCAGCAGTAAAATGCGTAATCGAGCTTCTTTTCCGCGAGTAATGGCATCTGTCTGGTCTTGCTCGTATCCCCTGCGACATAAACTGTAACGCCGTCGGAAAGGGTCAGAATGTAGCCGACGCACTCTTTCACGTCGTGATTTTTGTTATATCCCGCTTCGACAGCCTCGATCTTGACATATCCGAGATCGAAGGTCTGGTGTTTTCCGTCAGCAAGCGCCTCTTTCCAAGTGATCGTGCGGCAATCCGACGCGCGGTTTTTGATCTTGTCGAGAGCATTGTGGTCGTGATGGGCGTGAGTGACAAGGATCAGATCCGCTGCCGGTTCATAACCTTCACCCACAAAAGGATCGATATAGATCACCTTCCCTTCAGCCGTCGTTATACGCAGACTTGCGTGCCCCATGTAAAGAAGTTTCGCTTTTGAGTTTTTCACTGTTTCCTCCTTTTTTGTTTCGGTCTCCTGCTGCACTGAACCAGATGCCTGAACCTGATCCTGCCCCACTTTCTTTTCGCTCTTTTCGGCTTGGTTTGAAGCCGTTCCCGTGCATGCCGCCAAAGTCAGAGCCAGTGCCGCCAGGATCGTCATGAATCTTCTCATTTTATCCTCCGTTTTTATTTGATGACACCGCGAAAGTTATTTTCCTTCCGTAAAGAAATATAAAAAACAAGCCGTTCGTTCACTGCCCGTGCAAAAAGCTGTTCCATCGCACCGAGATTGTGCCTGATGTGATATTCATCAAACGCATTGTAGTATGAGACCCTGTCGGCGAATTTTATGTCGATCGGTGGAAATCCTGCCTTCATCAACTCCAGATTTACAAGAAGTCTGCCTGTTCTGCCGTTTCCGTCGATGAACGGATGGATTGCTTCAAATTCAATGTGGAACCGTGCGAGACGGGAAACGATATGAGTTTCGTCTCCGGCATAATCTGAAAGCAGTTTTTCCATCTTCGGCTGGATAAGATAAGGCTGAACAGGCTCGTGTGCCGCCCCAATTATGCTTACGGGAATACGGCGGTAAACGCCCCTGTCTTCTTTTTTATCCGCAAGCACTAAATAATGGATTTCCTTTATGATTCTTTCCGAGAGCGGCTCATTCTGCTGCACCAGCGAAACGACATAATCGAACGCTTCCTTGTGACCGATCGCTTCAAGATGGTGGGCAAGCGGCTTTTTGTCAATGGTAAGACCGCGCAGAACCATGTCAGTTTCCCTAAGAGTGAGCGTGTTTCCCTCGATCGCATTGGAATTGTAGGTATATTCCGTGACGAATTCTTCGTTCAGGCGTTCAAGCTCCCCCTGCGTAAACGGGCGCAGTGTGTCCAAAAGCCGTTTCTTTTCGTCAATTAAAGAAAGCAGGTTTTCTGTCCGTTTTACCCTGCCGTCTGAAGGTTTCAGAGCATCAAGCGGAATCTTCCAGCCGCGACCGTGCTGCACAGCACCAGGAATTTTCCCTTCGGCACACAAAACCCTGATGCGTCTTTCCGAAATATTCCATTTTTCCGCCGCCTGAGCAACCGTTAAAAAATTTCCGTCTGTTTTCATCATTCGCCTCAATTATCGGAACAATAAGCAATTATCGGAATGATGCTATCTCATTTATCGGAATATTGCAAGAGTTTACTGACACCGTGTCAATTATTTTTGTTTGGTCAGCAGTGGTGACTTCCGCAGCTGTGTCCGCCACAGCCGCCTTCGTGATGGTCGTGGTGTTCGTGATGGGTGCAGTACGCGTTTGGATCGTATTCAAGTTTTCCAGCTGCAAGAGCTTTTGCAGCTTCGTCCGCAGAACCGTGAACACCCGGATAGAGAGCGATCCCTGCTTCGTCCAGAGCCATTCTCGCGCCACCGCCTATTCCGCCGCAGATGAGAGCATCGACCTGGGCCGCCTTCAAAAATCCGGCAAGTGCGCCGTGGCCGCTTCCGTTGGTCGGAACAATCTGTTCCTTGACGACTTCTCCGTTTTCGACATCGTAGAATTTGAAGTTCTCAGTATGTCCGAAATGCTGAAAAACTTCGCCGTTTTCATAAGTTACCGCGATTCTTCTGTGTTCCATCTTCTTCTCCATAATATTGTCAGGCAGTTTCACGGGAGCAAATTCACAACATCCGCCCACGATCAAAAGGCGTTTCCCGCGGACAAGGGCATCGGCAACTTTGCGCCGCGCACTTTCATAGATCGCAGTGACCGTGGTCCTTGCGACATTCATCTTCAAAGCGCACGCTTCCTGCGTAAGTCCTTCGTCATCGAGAAGACGCATAGCCTCGAATTCATCCACAGTCATGAAAACACTTTCCGCCGTTTCGACATCATCCGGAGAAAAACTCCTGAAAAGCGGCAATTTTTCGATCCTGCGGCATCTTGCTGGTCTTGACATCGTGAACCTCCCGCGAAAAATTAGTTTATTTCTGACATATGTCAAATATTTTTTATAAATCAATTTAAAATTAGCAGAGAAAAAACAGAAAAAAATAATCTTGATTTTCTCCATTAAATGCACTAAAATTGCATTTGGAGGTGAAAATAATGATTGTTACAATTCCAATGCTTTTGGAAAAATATCGCGATTACAGCAATCCTCTGAGCAAAATCAAGCGTTTGAAGGATAAAGGAGAGATTTTTTATCTGACACGCGGACTATACGAAACTGACAAAAACGCACCGGGGCACTGCCTTGCAGGAGCGATATACGGCCCGTCATATCTTTCTTTAGATTACGCGCTTTCGCGTTACGGACTCATTCCGGAAGCTGTTTACGCCTTCACGTCAGCCACTTTTGAAAAGAAAAAGGCAAAAAAACACGAAAATTACTTCGGCACGTTTTTATACCGCGACATTCCGTCGGAGGCTTATCCTTTCGGAATCACAATAAAAGAGGAAAACGGTTATTTTTATCAGATTGCCGACCCTGAAAAGGCACTCTGCGACAAGCTTTACACGATGCCGCCCGTAACAAGCCGTAGTGAGCTGGAAAAAATGCTTTTTGAAGACCTGCGGATAGATGCGGACGAATTTGCAAAACTGAATAGCGAAACAATCATGCAGATCGGAGGCAAGTATCACTGTAACAACCTAAAATATTTGATGAAATATCTGCAAAGGGGTGGAAAATGAACGGCGTTTTAGCGGAAATGCTGAAAAAATATCAGGCAGAATCTATTGCCGACAAAAAAAATGCGGTGAAAGAAGTCATGCAGGAACTTGTTCTGTGCGCACTTTCAAGAAGCGGATTTTTCAAACATGCCGCTTTTTACGGCGGGACAGCTCTCCGTATTTTCTACGGTCTCGACCGCTTTTCTGAAGATCTGGATTTTTCCCTGATGAAACCGGATCCCGATTTCGAACTTGCCGGTTATTTTCCCGATTTGAAAAAAGAACTTGCCTCATACGGGCTCAATGTCGAAATATCGGAAAAGCGGAAAACAAAAGAATCGCCTGTCCGATCCGCGTTTTTGAAAGGGAATACGAAAGAACACATTCTTCTTTTCTATGCTTCCGACTCCGCCGCTGAAAGAATCGCCGGTGACGAAATGATAAAAATCAAATTCGAGGTTGACACGAATCCGCCTGACGGAGCAAACTTTGAACGCAAATACAGACTTCTTCCCGCCCCTTATGAGATCGCCCTTTACGACATGCCTTCACTTTTTGCAGGAAAAGCGCACGCCGTTATCTGCCGCGCCTGGAAAAGCCGCGTAAAAGGGCGTGATCTATACGATTACATTTTTTATCTTTCACGCGGAACAGCTCTCAATATCGGGCATTTGAAAGCCCGCCTTGTGCAGTCGGAAGCATGGAAATCAGAAAACAAATTCACAATTGACGACGCAAAAAAACTGCTCTGCGAACGCTTTGACTCAATCGATTACGAACAGGCAAAAAACGACGTGCGTCCGTTCGTAAAAGATGCAGCCGCACTGGAAATCTGGAATGCCGATTTTTTCAAGCAGATTACAAGAGAACTAAATTTTGACACAGTGTCAGTTTTGTGATTTTGCCCCGTAAAGTTCATCATATATCGCTTGCACAAGTTTCGTCAGAAAATCCCTGTCCTCGATCTCGGAAACCAGAATCATCTCTTTTGCGCCTGGATAAGGCTTTTCCATTGCTGCATCGGGCATTTTTTCATGAGCCGATTTCACAGGTTTCACAAGAAAGCGGTCGTCGTAGATCCCGCCGACGATCTTTCCGTGATAATAGATTATGTATTCGCCCATCATCTGCCTGAAGGTTATCTCCTTCAAGCCCGAAAGCTGGTCAAGGACAAAATCGAGATATTCTCTACTTGAAGACATTGGATGCTCCTAATCGAGAAGTCATTTAAAAGTCTACTTTCCCTTCCAGTTTCAGCAGCGCAATCTTGTTTTTGATGCCGCCGCCATATCCCGTAAGGCTTTTGTTTAAACCGATAACACGGTGGCAGGGAATGATTATGCAGAGAGGATTCCAGCCGACAGCTCCGCCCACAGCCTGCGCAGACATTCTTTTGATGCCGCGCTTCTGAGCGATAAGTGCCGCGATCCCGCCGTAAGTCATGGTATACCCGAACGGTATTGATCGCATTATGTCGGAGACTTCCTTTCTGAATGGCGTCAGGCAATCTATGCGGTATGCCGGCATAAAATCAGGTTGCCTGCCAGAAAAATAGATGTCGAGCCACTCTTTTGTGCTGCAAAAAACCGAAAGGTCATTTTCTTCACGATCCATTATGTGTTTTGACTGGTTTTCCGAATAATTTATGAACCGCAAACCGGTGAGCACGTCGCCGTCGGAGCTCATAATCATGTCGTCAAAGCCGTCCGGCGTGCGGTAGATCTTTGTGAAAGTCATTTTGCCGTTATCTTATGAAATTCGTGGAGACGATCTCTTCTCTTTCCGGCAGCTGAACTCCAGCTTTCTCGGCGGCTTCGCGGCATTTGAGGTGCCATGCGAAATTGCGGGCGAGAATGCGCATATTCTGCATTCCCTCGAGATCCTTTTTCACGTCTTCGGCGGTGCTTCCGTGGACCATGTTCCAGTATCTGCCCGAGATCATCGGCATTTCGGTGATGGCGAAATACTTGTTGAGCTGATCTAAAGTCGCAGTCGTTCCGGCGCGTCTCGCACTCGCTATCGCCGCACCTGGTTTGTGCCTGAAGATGTCACCACGCCCAGATTTGAAGGCCGACACGAAGACCTTGTCCAGAAAAGCCGTGATCCCGCCGCACGCCGAAGCGTAGTGAACAGGAGAGCCGAAAATGAAACCGTCAAAACCGGCGGCGTAGTCAACGAAATTATTCACACCGTCATCGTTTACGACACATTTTCCGAGTTTTCCGCACATTCCGCAGCCTCTGCACGGGGTTATCGCACCGGTCCCGATCTGGTAAATTTCGGAACCGACCCCCTCTTCCTTCAAAGTTTTCGCGATCTCTTCCAAAGCGGTGAACGTGCAGCCGTTTTTGTGCGGCGAACCGTTAAAAAGCAATACTTTCATGATACCTCCGATATAAAACTCTCTTATTTTGACACCGTGTCAGTTATTTTCTTGGCCACTACGCAGATATAGTCTTTTTCGATTATCTCGTCTATTGAAATTTCGGTAAAACCGGCTGATTCAAGCGCGGTTTTGATCTCAACTCCCGTGTGGATCTTGAGTCCGGGGATCTGCTTTTCCCACTCGAAATTTTCGGGGATGCGCCCGGCAGCTTCGTTGGTTATCATGAAAACGCCGCCACTTTTGAGGACACGCAGGATCTCTTTGAAGCATTCAATAAGATTTTCCCAGTAATAAATGGTCTCGAATGCCGTCACGACATCAAATTTTGCCTCTTCAAACGGAAGTTTTTTCACATCGGCAAGAAATGCATCGCATCTTCCGCTTTTGACTTCACTTTTGTTAAATTTTTTCGTTTCGGCAACTGCGACTTTTGAGAAATCAGCTCCGAAAACGCGCCCTTTCGTCATGCCGAGAAGCCGTTTTATGTTCGCTCCGCCGCCGCATCCGCAGTCAAGGCAGTCGGCGTTCTCCGGAACTTTCAAGTGCGAGAACCCCCAGTCGGCAAGGACGGCGTGACGCTCTCCGTTGAGCTTTCGAACCATGATTTTTCCCAGAAAACCGATCGGCTTTCGCGCCATATTTTTAAATTTTCTATAAAGCCAGCCCATGATTCACTCCTTTTTTAAGAACTCTTGAAACGAGAAATCATGCAACAAAGATTTAATAAAATCAAATAATTCAACAACTTAACAAAGGGAACCTCCTCTGGTTTGATGTCACACCAAAAAACAACCCAATATAAGTAATTTGCTGGTTGCTTATCTATCTGTCAGTTTTGAGAACTTTCAGCATCGATCCCAATCTTATATAAAAAAGCTAAAAGCTCTTTATGATTCTGAAATGAAACTTCTATAGAATCACCGTTGGAATATATAATCTTTGATTCAAAACGTAAAAACCTTACCTCCCCACTTCTGTTTTCAGCCTTTACCAAAAAACATTGTGCATCTCTTACATTATTAAATGTATATTCTTTCCCATAAATTGACCATATTTTTACAAGCGAAATGTGCCTTACAATATTATTTCTCAATTCTTTTAGAAAATTATTTATCTCAGAACAATTTTCTTTATAGATAGCATCATACAATTTTTTCTTATCAGCATTTGTTAACTTGTCCCACTGGTTAATTTTGTTTTTAAAACATTCTTCAGATGTGCGTTCATCAAAACTTGCATCAATGTCAATTATCTTAAAGGCAGAGCATATTTTATCATAAGGAATGTACAATATATGAAATCCCAGTGAACGTAATTGGTCTAAAGAATTTTTTGTAAATTGTCCAGCCAAAACAACTCCAATAAAAGGACTATCTTTTTTATATTTTTTCAACAATGGCATTATAGCACCTTGAATTTCTTGAGCCTTATTTCTGGAATGCTTTGTGTACCTTCTCCATGCACATTCGATAAAAGCCACAGGAGTGCCTCGTTTTTCATCAGAGCCGTCTCGTTCTATAACAAAATCTAAATCATGCATATTGCCATTAATATCACACAACGAAAGTTTTACCCCATCTCTAATTTTTCGATATCCTTTTTTATCTAAGTACAAACCATTTTCTTTAGAAAAATCATAGAGAAATGATTCAACAACCATTTCTAGAGAGTCCCCGACTATTTGTCCGAACTTATGTGCGTATGAAGTAGCCATTTTTCACCCCTTTATCCACAACCTACCTTCTTTCAAAGGAACATCATGTTTTCTGTTTTTCCATTTTATATTTCTATCACGAGTTTTTTCAAAGCTACAGGAGCTAAAACCTGCAGAAATTGCTAATTTAGAAAGCCAAATATCGGCAGGAGCATAAACACCATAAGGCGCAGAATCCCCTATAACAAAACACATCAAAGAATTATGTTTCATCGCTTTTCGTAACGCAATAAACACATTTGCCATATCACAATAATATGATGCCAACATAGTATGATATGTTTTTTTCCCTCCATGCAAGAACCGAACTTGTTCTAATTCTTTGCATACAGATTGCAACTCACCATATATAGGAGCAAGTACATGTTCTTCCAATATTTTGTCCAAAGGAATTTTATCAGCAGCAGAATGTTGGGAACATGACCTTACAAGATTTTTACGAACTTTCCCGTATAAATCAGACCAACCAGATATTTCTTTCCAAAATATCATTTCCAACCTTGTTGCATCCGCATAATCATAATTATTGGGATAGGGTGGAGATGTTATCACCAAATCTATTTGGTTGTTAATCTGAGAATTTTCTTTGCGAGCATCATGTTCTATAACGGTTCCAAGTTCTTTGAAGTCTTTTTGCTTTGAAACTTTTATATCAGCAATCACCTCCTCAGCTTTTTTTCTCAAAGCAATTTTAGGAGTTAAGGTATTTTTTTTTGTTTTGTTCGGTAATATATATTGCCATTGTGCTGTTCCTACATGACTTGTTATTCTTAGTATTGAAGTAAGTACAAGCCAAAATAAATGCCATTCTGGAGTTTCTCTTTTATTCGTAAAATAAAAATCTCTAAAAGTTAACAATTCAACTAAGACATCTGGAGCATAACATTTCATCAACAGGTCAGATTCTTCCAAAATGGACATCTTTTTTGTTGGATACATTAGAGCATTATCCACTATAGTTTTGAAAACATCAATATTAATGCCATAAAACAATTTTATATTGGCCAACTGACGAACAAAATAATGTTGTTCATATCCAAGGGAGTGTATTCCTAGTTCATTTGCAACAACATTTGTCGTGCCGGATCCAGCAAATGGATCCAATATAAAAGAATCTTTTTTACAATATTCATTAATAACATTTTTTACCCAATCAGCGGAAAAACCGGCAGAATATTTAAACCAACGATGGATTGGTAACTTCATATTATCAACAAAGGTTGTAGTTTTATCTTGTTTTTGGGACGAACCAATATTATCAAAAAGACATAACTGTTCCATAACCTTAATACATCAATTCATAAATTTTTGTATGCCAACTAAAAATTCCAACAAATTCACCATAGAAGAAAATGAGCCGTAAAAACTTTAAAAGCTTTATGTTTTTATCAAATAATTTCTTTTTTGTACATTTTTTCGCAATGATCTTTTCACCCAAAGCTGCATAAGTAAATCTTATAAATTTTGAAAAAAGACTCATCGTGAATTATTTATTTCCCACTCTGCCTTTTCTTCCAGAAGTCTCGCAAGCTGCCCGAGCCCTGCCTTGTCAGCCTCGGAGAAACGGTTAAGAAGCGGGCTGTCGATATCGAGAACGGCTACAACTCTGCCGTTTGAATGGATCGGGACGACTATTTCGGAATTTGACGCGCTGTCGCATGCGATATGCCCAGAAAATGCGTGGACATCGGGAACAAGCATGGTCTCATCTTTCAGAAGCGCCGTTCCGCAGACACCTTTGCCCGGCTGAATGTGGATGCAGGCAGGCTTTCCCTGAAACGGTCCGACAGTAAGAACGCCGTTTCTCACGAGGTAGAATCCCGCCCAGTTCAAGTCTTTCAGACTCGTCATTATGAGTGAAGAAATGTTGCTGAGTGCCGCGATGCACCACGGCTCGCCTTCGATTATTTCGCTAGCCTGTTTCAGAAGAATTTTGTAATCGGTCATTTAAATCTCCTTTATTTCAGAGCTTTCGCAGTTTTGATAGTTGCCGCATACGCGCTGTTGATAAGCCCGAGTATCGCAGAGAGGACGAAAAGGGTCTCGATCCCGAGAGTGTGCCATATCCAGCCGCCGAAAAGGGCGATGAGGATGCTTATCAGGTGGTTTACTGAAACGCCGGTAGAGATCGTGGCTCTGGTCTCTTCAGGCGAATCGGAAAGATCTTTGACATATACGTTTGAAGCCATCGAGGCGAGCGAGATCACCGAATCGAGGACATAGTTCACGCAGCAGACGACAAACGCTACATCCCGCGGAAAAATGTGGTGCGCGAAGCCGTATAAAAAGCAGACTCCGACAAGGATCACGGTATCCATTATCATTATGATCTTGTAGCCGAAGCGGTCGATCATCCTGCCGACGAGCGGGGATGCGGTGAAACAGCACACTGCCGAGATCGCGAAAAGAAGGCTTATCACCATTGCGTCGGCGCCGTAGAAAAGGACGAGAACGTAAGGACCGAATGTGAAAAATATCTGCTTTCTCGCGCCGTAAAAAACTTCAAGCATGTAGTATTTTGAGAATTTGCGGCGGAAATAAAAACGCCTTTTCGCCTTATCGGTCTCGCTGCTACCGGTCATACGGAAGGAAAAGATGAGCCCGAGAAGAAGTATCAGGCTGCTCACCATGAAAACGGGCTTGAAAAGGGAAGTGCTTTTGCCGACAAAAAAGCACACCCCGAAAATTATGACATAACCCGCGAGCATTCCCATCTGATGCACCGCGTTCTGCATTCCGAGCGCGATCCCTCCCCTGCCCTCTTTCGCATATTCGAGAGTGAGCGTGTTGCGCATTCCGAGTTGGACATGCTCGCCTAAAGAGTAGATGAACATCGCGAGTATCACGAGAAAACGCACCGGCGGAACTACCGACTGCAAGCTCATCCCGCAGACCATGATGATAGCGCCCACCCTGTATATTTTCTCAGCCGAAAAAGTGTAGAAAACCGCAAGGAAGAAGATAAGCAGAAAACCCGGAAGTTCGCGGAAAAACTCGGAAACTCCTTTGTCGAATTCGCTCATTCCGACCACCTGCGCGAGATAGTTGTCAAGCACCCCTTTATACAGGCCGAAAGCGAGCGCGAAAGTCACCATCGAGATGAAAAACGCCCTGTATTTCGAATCCTGCCTGAAAACTTCTTTGAATCCGCCCATAACCGCTCCAAACCGCTCAAAAACAGCGCAGAGATAGTGTTTTGGCGTGATTTTGTCAAATTTCAAGGCAAGCGAGAGCTCGAATCAAATATAATCAATCGGCAGAGCCGCAAGATTTTCCCGGAGAAAAGTTTTTCTGTCAGTCCGGCAGATTATCGTGCCCAAACCACGTTTTGCATCGGGGATTTTGTCCAAAACATCGAATTCCGATGCCATATCAGCTTTCGGTGTTGCCGACATCTTTATTTCAACAGGGTAAAGTATTCCGTTTTCCTGAATGATAAGGTCGATTTCGCCGTCAACATTTTCTTCACCGCCGTTTTTTCTAACCTTTTTTTTGTCTTTTCCGTTGTAGAATGAGACGTAAAAATCATAGTCCAGCCCTTCGTTTGCATAGGATTTCAGTATTTCGTTGACGACAAAAGTTTCAAACATAGCTCCCGCCATAGCTCCGTTTTTCAATGTTTCGGGAGTTAGCCAGCGCGTGAGATATGAACAGAGTCCTGTATCCCTGAAATAAAGTTTCGGAGTTTTTATCGAGCGGCTGAGCACGCTTGCCGCATAAGGCTTGAGAATGTAAATAACGCCGCTTTTTTCCAGAATCGAGATCCATTCCTTGACCGTAACTTCCGAAACGCTCAGCTCCGAAGATATTGCCGCATAATTGATTATCTGCCCTGTTCTTGCGGCAACAGAAGTCATAAAGCGGACAAAAGTAAGGTAGTTTTTGGCTTTGATAAGCTCGTTCACATCTCTTTCGATGTAGGTTTTTACGTAAGACTGATAAAAATCCATCCACTCTTTTTCGCAGTTCGAATAAAGCTCGGGAAAACTGCCGCGGTGTATCGTCTGCCAGATGTCAGCATCATATTTTTTCAGTTCTTTTTCCCGTTCTGAAATATATTTTTCGGTCGGAACAAAGTGTTTATTGAATGCAACTTCGTTGATTTCGCGCAGAGAAAGCCCTTCGAGCTCCATGACTGAGATTCTGCCCGCCAAAGATTCACTTGCCGATTCGATCAGACGCAGCTTCTGCGAGCCTGTAAGATAAAAATTTGAAAGTTTGTCCGTGTTGTCAAGCACGATCTTCAGGCGGTTGAATATCTGCGGACACTTCTGAACCTCGTCGATCATCAAGGGACACGGATTGTTGAGAAGAAAAAGGCTCATGTCTTCTTCGACCTGCGCCCTCAGCAGATCGTCATCAAATGTTACCTGCGTGACCGTTGGAAAAAGATGTTTGAAAAGTGTAGATTTCCCCACTTGTCTTGAACCGGTAAGAAGAATCGCCTTGCTGTTTTCAGCCCGTCTTTTCAAAACCGGCTCGATTGCTCTTTTTATCGAATACATTAATCACCTCGCGACAAATCCAAAGTTCCACTTTAGATTAGTCGCAAAAATTTCAAAGTCAAGCCGGCATCAGATTTTTCAATGGCAAACAGATGGATATTTCTGGAAAAAAATACCATGACGTTGATGTCGCACTCATGAAAAAAACTCTTTCGGAAATACTTTTCGTGGGAAAAACAGCTTGGTTCTCCCTCTAAGCTAGAGAGAGTGCCCGAAGGGTGAGGACGTGTGTTCTTTACTTTGAATCACTGGTAACTTCTATCAATATTTTCTGACACCCTTCGGCATTGAAAAACTCGTCTCCTTCTCCAGTCAGCGATATTAAACGCAATCCTTTTGTAGAATTGGGATATTCTTGAAGTTGTGAATATAAGAAAACATATTTTATTCCCATTCTTTCAATCAGAATATTCTCGCCTTCCAGTTGGTAATCAACTGTTGCCGAACGTGTTATCTCTCCAGCATTGTCAGAGTCTTCTGACCAAAATTCATGGAAAATAAATTTGGCCTTTTTGTCATTGATAAAAATTATTTTTGTAGAAAGTTCACCTTCACAGATACTTTGAAAAGTTTTTCCTGCCAAAATCGCTTTAGTTTTTTCCGCAACATTCTCTTTCTCTTTTTCCGTTTTTGGTGTTTCCGGAACAGAAGATGAACAAGAAACAAACGACAACAGTAAAAGTATCAAAATTATTAGATTCTTCATTTCTCACCGCTCAAAATCAAAAGCCTACAAAAAGCAAACGCCGTATTTTACAGGAACTCTTTTTTAAGGCAAGCAAGAGCTAGTAATGTCAACATCGGTTGCGGAGCTTTCGAAGTACAGGGAACTTCAAATTTGAAGTCGTGAGCAACACTCACGAGTTGAACATTGTCATTTGCTGAGCTTGTCGAAGCAAAATTTCTTTTTGAAACCGCGGCTTTATGCTTCTTCGTAATAATACGAATAGTCGATGCCTTTCATGAACATTTCGCGGTCGTCGATTTTGTCGGTGAGGGCGTTTTTCAGAAGTCCGTTGATTTTCGTTGAATCAAGAATGCTTTCCGACATCGCTGAAAGATAGTCGTATTTGTTGATCTGGCTCCAGTCGACGCATCTTTTCAGGCTGCGTTTGAGCATAAGATCGAGCCAGATACGTGTGGTGCGGCCGTTTCCCTCACGGAAAGGATGCGCGACATTCATTTCAACGTATTTATCCACGATCTGATCAAATGTTTCTTCGGGCATTTTCTCGATCTTCTCCAGAGTTTTCGGCAGATATTCCGCCGCTGCGAATTTGAAGCCGCCCTTGGAAATGTTCACAGTTCTTATCTTTCCGGCAAAATCGTAAAGACCGCCGAAAAGATAGGCGTGGATCTGCTTCAAACCTTTCGCAGTCCCTATTTCTATCGTATCCAGAAGTGAACTTTCAAAAAGTTTGTACGCCTTGACTTTGCTTTTTCCGTCGATGGTTTCATCGCTGTATGTAAACCACTCTATAAACGGAGCCGAGATGTTGTTCGGGAAATTGCGGGCGAATTCGATTATCTGGTCATAATCCATAACATTGGACAATCTCTTTTTCCCATCAGGAGCCGTCAATTTGAACTGGGTAGTGACACTACCCAATTGATGGTTTTCCTTTTTAAGTTTAGCTTTCATAAATTTCCAATAGTTGCGGTTTTTTTCGTAATCGTCCTGATTATTCAAAACACCGACGACATCGATAACACTGAACCACCACTTGGAATTTTCCTCGTCCCACACTGCTCTGACCTCGCGGTCGTTAAAAAAACGGATCGAAATTTTGCTCATTTCATGCACTCCAAAAAACTCAGGCACCGAATATTATAGTAAAGAAAATAAAAATTGAAAGAAAATTTTTCTTTAATTTCAATATTTGTAAAAAATAAAATCAACTTAAAAAAGTTTGTTTTTCAAACCGCCGCCGGGAGCGCTTTTTTCTTGAACAAAATCGTGTTTTGTTTAAAATTGTTGGTCTTTTTGAGTTGTCAACTGAATTTTGAGGTGCAAAATGGACGAAAAAATCAAAAAACTGCGTGATTTCATCGAAGAATCGGAAAATATCGTATTTTTCGGAGGTGCCGGTGTTTCGACGGAAAGCGGCGTTCCCGATTTCAGAAGCAAGGACGGCTTATACAATCAGCACGATGTTCAGTTTGAAAAATACCGCCCTGAATATCTGCTCAGCCACAGCTGCCTTGTCGATCATCCGGAGGTATTTTTCGAGTTCTACAGGCAGAAAATGGACGCAAGAAACGTAAAACCGAATGCGGCGCACTACTTTCTTGCCGAACTTGAAAAACGCGGCAAACTCACAGCTGTGGTCACTCAGAATATCGACGGACTTCACCAGAAAGCCGGCAGTAAAAATGTTTACGAGATCCACGGAACGACTACGCGCAACTACTGCGCAAAATGCGGAAAAATGTATCCCGCAGATTACATTTTTGAATCAAAGGAACGAATTCCTCACTGCGCCTGCGGAGGAATCGTGCGCTGCGACGTAACTCTTTACGAAGAGCAGCTTCCGGCTGATGCCGTCACAAAGGCGATAAACGCGATCTCATCAGCAGATATGCTCATCATCGGCGGGACCTCGCTTTCAGTCTATCCTGCGGCATCATACGTCGGATATTTCAGAGGCAGTCACCTTGTCATCATCAACAAGGAACACCTCGTCTACAAACTCGATCCGGTGAATGATCTTGAGATCAATCAGCCGATAGGAAAAGTTTTTTCGGAAATAAGCGAATAACGGAGTAAAACAACGAGGTGAGATGAAACGAATCCGTTCCTGGATCAACGGCATAATTTTTTTGAAAAAAATTTCATTCCCGACTCAGAAAAACCGGCATTTTGTGCAACTAAATACAAGTAAATCGTGTTTTTTAACTTTATAGTGGAGAGAGTAATGAAAAAATCGGCGATTTTATTGTTTCTCACCGCCCTGCTTGCAGTTTTTACATGCTCATGCAGCAAAAAATCGGGCTCGGGTTCAGATTTCGGAAAAGAATTCCCGAATCCTTTTGAAGACGAAGGAGACCGGATCGTAAAAGTCGGAACTCTGGAGGTCAACGAAAGTCATATTTTCATCTTCTACAAATCGGGGAAATTTTTTCTGAACATTCCCGTCAAACTTGACAACGGTACCCCTTCGATATCTGCGGAATGCTCGGTCAGCGAGGAACTTCTCGACGGAACGCCGAAAGATGACACTGAAAGGAATCAGAAAGAGACTATCGACGACAAAACCGAAACGCTGGCGATAGATCTGGGCGCAGATTACCTGCCCGACATTGAAGAACTGACAGATCTCATTTTGAAATACTCGATAAAATGGGGAAAACACAATCTCAGCGGCAAAGTTTCGATGTTCAGAATCTCTCCGAAAACGAGGACTTTCATCATCGGAAACAAAGAAGTGACTGTCGGTAAAACCTCGACTATCAGAATTTTCGTAAGCGATGTCCTTTCGGGAGAACCGATAGAGGGCGGTTCCCCTCTCATGGACAAAGACATAACTGTCGAATTTTTCAGCGGAGAAGAGCTTGTCGGCAAAGCATCTGCAAAAACCGACAAAGGCGGCATGGCGGAAATCCCGGTTTCTCTCGAAGACTCCGTCACGGGGAACATCACGATGGTCGCAACAGCTGAAACCGTCTACGGGAAACGCACTCTTTCGGTGAACTTATTCTCCACATCACCGGAAAATTACAACAAAACGCTGCTTACGACAGACAAACCTATCTATCAGCCCGGACAGACGATACACATCCGCTCGCTTTCTCTCGGACTTCCCGACAAAAAACCGCTGGATGACAGCGACATAACGTTTGAACTCATCGACCCGAAAGGCAATAAAGTATTCAAAAAAACAGGCAAAACAAGCAAATACGGCATATTTTTGGCCGATTTCAAGCTTGCAAACCTTGTAAATCTCGGGAATTATCAGCTTTCAGCATTGATAGACGGCGTAATTGCAGCGCAGAAAACGCTTACAGTTGAAAAGTACGTCCTTCCGAAGTTCGGAATCGAATTTTCCGCCGACAAAGGGTTTTATCTGCCGAACGAAACCATGAAAGGCGAGATCGTTTCGAACTATTTTTACGGAAAACCGGTAAGCAAGGGTGCAGTCCACATCGAAGCGAAGAGTTCTGATGTTTCGGAAACGACTTTCCAGACGATCGATGCGACACTTTCGCAGAACGGGAAATACTCATTTTCGATAAAACTGCCGAATTACTTTACAGGCAGCGAACTTGAACAGGGAAAGGCGAAAGTAAAACTTGAAATCACCGTCACCGACACGGCGGATCATGCGCAGTCCGTCGTCAAATACCTGACTATAGCAAAGGCTCCCGTCATTGCTACACTCGTTCCGGCAGCAGGGAAAGTTCTTTCAGGGACCGAGCAGGAGATGTATCTCATCCTCACTGATCCTCAGGGAAATCCCGTTTCCGGCAAAGCATCGATAAAAGCCGGCGGCAAATCTGTTGAACAGAATGTCGGAGAGAACGGTTTCGCCGAGTTTAAAATGGTTCTTCCAGAAAACGGCAATGTTACCGTCGAAATCAAATACGACGGAAAAACATACCAAAGCACAAAATATTTCCAAAACGACGGAAACGCCGAATTTATATTCCTTTCGACAGATTCGCCGATCTACGATGCCGGAGAAGATGTCGAAGTGAGCGTTTTTACAGGTTTTGACCCGAATGCGGAACAGCCTTCGATGCTTCCTGACAGGGCTTATTTGGACGTTGTCGTCGAAGATCAGATAAGGCTTACCAAAGTGGTAGAACTGAAAGAAGGAAAGGGAAAAATCTCGCTTCCGCTTGATGAAACAATGCACGGAGTCGTCGAATTTCTTGCATACTATCTCACGAAAGAAGGAAACATCATCCGCTCGTCGAAAGCGGTTTACGTAAGACACGCAAGCTCGCTTTCAGTCGAATTTTCGACCGACAAAGAGGAATACAAGCCGAGAGAGACCGCAAAAGCGCGTTTCACTGTTAAAGATGCCGAAGGAAAACCGGCACCGGCTGCGCTCGGAGTTGCAATGGTTGATGAAGCCGTTTTCCATGTCATGGATTTCGTTCCGGGAATGGAAGCGACATATTTCAACATCGAAAGTGCAGTGATGGAATCGAATTTTGTGATTTACGGAACGAGTTATCAGGACATCGTTTCTCCTGCCGAAGATGAAGAAACCGAGGAAGAAACTGAAAAGAGGGCGAGCGCATTTTTCGCGGACAATGCAGGGAATATTCAGCACGACATAGCACAGGAAGACTATTCACAGTATGAATCAAAGCACAATTCCGCAGCAAAAAGCGCCGTTTCCGGAAGAATATCAAAAATCCTTTCCGAGGTTGACTGGGGTGAATGCGAAAAAGAAAAAGTCCTCAAAAAACTGAATAAAATAATCGCACAATCTGAAAACGCCGACCCGTGGGGCAACATGTTCTCCGCATCAGTTGAAGGAAGCTGGACCCTTTACGGAAAGTTCGTTTCGGCAGGTCCGGATGAAACACCTGATACAGAAGACGATATCGAGACAAGCAGGAATTTGTGCTATACTGACGATTACGCAGAATATGATTCAGGCGACACCGGTGCTGAACCGGGTTATCCTGAAGAAGATCCTGTATATGACGGAGGTGACACCGATACTCCGGGAGATACCGACAGCAAAAAAATAAAAGTAAGAGAATGGTTCCCCGAGACTCTCTACTACAATCCGCAGCTTATCACTGACGATTCGGGAAAAGCCGAAATCGAAATACAGATGGCGGATTCCATAACGTCATGGCGCGTCACTGCTCTTGCCAACACTCTTGACGGCGCAATCGGAAGCTCGCTTGACAGCATAAAAGTTTTCCAGGACTTCTTCGTCGATATCGACTTTCCCGTTTACCTTACGCAGAACGACGAAATCTCCGTTCCTGTCGGAATTTACAACTATCTCAATGTCGAGCAGAACATAACTTTGGAAGCCGAAAGCGAAGAGTGGTTTGAAATGACAGGCAGCTCGGCGATAAACGTCACCGTTCCGGCAAACTCCGTAACATCGGCATACTTCCCGATAAAAGTGCTGAAGATAGGAACACACAGCATGACGATTTTCGCCCACGGCTCGCAGATGTCAGACGCGATAAAGCGCACCGTTACCGTCAAACCCGACGGAATCATGGAAGATAAATCTGAAAGCGCGGTATTCAGCGGCAACAAAACGATAAAACTGACGATTCCCGAAAATACAATTCCTGACAGTGCGGAACTTTTCGTAAAAATCTATCCGGGTTTCATGAGTCAGGCTGTGGAAGGGCTTGATTCGATACTGCAGCTGCCTTACGGCTGTTTTGAACAGACTTCCTCAACGACTTATCCGAACGTTCTGGTCCTTCAATACATGATCGCGGCTGGTACGCTGACACCCGAAATCGAGCTTAAGGCGCGTGACTACATAACTCAGGGTTATCAGAGACTGCTCACCTACGAAGTTGCAGGCGGCGGTTTTGAATGGTTCGGCGATTCGCCCGCACACCTCACGCTTACTGCTTACGGACTTCTCGAATTCAACGACATGAGCAAAGTCCATACGATCGATCCCAGCCTCATCGACAGAACAGCATCATGGATAGCGCACCAGCAGAAATCGGACGGCTCTTTCGTCACTGAAAACGGATATATGGACGGAGCAATCAACAATTTCCTCGCATCAGCTCTCAGAACTACGGCTTACGCGGCGTGGGCTCTCGCGGAAACCGACAAAGAACTTTCAGCAAGACAGAAAGCCGTTCAGTATATAGAATCACATATTTCGGAAGCAGATGACATCTATTCAAAAGCAATGGCCGCGATCGCGCTTCTGAAAAACGGCGGATCTGCGACAAAAATCGAACAGCTTACAAACGAAATTCTGGAAGCAAAACAGGAAGATGCAGAGGGCAATATTTACTGGAACCAGACTTTGAGCACAGAGACCTACACTTCAGGCGAAGGAGCAAAGCTCGAAACAACGGCTCTCGTCGGTTCGCTTCTTGTCTACAAAGGCGGATACACAAACATTACTGACCGCATTCTCAAATGGATCGTCAAACAGAAAGACTCTTTCGGAACATGGGATACTACTCAGGGAACGATCCGCGCACTCAAATTCATGATCGAATCGATGTACGCTTCTTCCGCTCCAGATATAAACGCGACGCTGAAAATTTCCGCAAACGGCTCCCCGGAAACCACAATAAAAATAACGCCCGATGACTCCGACGTAATGCGCCTCATCGACTTCAAAGAACATCTGGTTTACGGAGAAAACACTATCGAAATAAAATCGGAATCAGATTCCAACATGCTTTATCAGGCTACGGCTACATGGTATGTTCCGGGAACGGATGCTTCATCTGCCGGTCCTCTCACGATAGATGTGACCTACGACAAGACGAATCTCACGGTAAACGACACGGTGAAAGCGACTGTAACCATCAAAAACGTAAGCGGAGAAAAAGTGAACATGGTTCTTGCAAGCGTAGGAATCGCACCCGGATTCACACTGATACCGGCACTGCTCGACAAAGCCGTCGAAAACGGAACTCCTCTCAGAAAATACGAAACGACTCCGCGACAGATCATCCTTTATCTCAACTATATCGATGCAGAATCGACTCAGACTTACCAGTTCGAGCTTGTTGCCGACTATCCGATCAAAGGAGCAACCGGCGAATCGTCAGTACACCCCTACTACAATCCTGAAGAAAACTACAACGATCTTTCGCAGGAAATCGTAATTTCAGAATAAGGCGCCGCAGCTTTTTCGGAATCCTGACATCAACTAATCCCGAGATTCCGAAGCGCCGCATCGTGATAACGTAATCACGTAATCCCAGGATACCGGCAAATGTCAGCGGCGCCAATTAGACCGTTACGTCAACCTGACCTGACTCTTCGACACTTTTTTTGTCCCACTCGATCTTCGAGCAGCAGCCCTCTTTTTTGAGCTGTCTGAGAAGGATATCGATCGCGTTTCTGATAACGGGCGAACTTTTCGAATGAAGTCCTTTGCCGGTGACGATCCTGATCTTGTATATGCGGCCGCTTTTCATGGCTCTGACATTGGTTTCTACAACTCTTTCAGCCTCGTCCTGCGTCAGTCCGTGGAGATCGATCTCGAATTCGGGAAAAACGTTTTCACTGCGCGGTCTGAAGAAATCTTTCTGCTCTTCGGCGCTTGATTCCTTCTCGCGTTTGTGGATCTCGAAATCGATGTCGGAATATTCTTCGAGAAGGTCCGCGAAACTCTCTTTTTCAGTCTCTTTTTTCTCTGTCTTGCCTGAAAAAAGTTCGGCAAAATTCATTGAACTATTGTTTTGGAATTTTTTACTCATCACAACCTCTTTCCAAGATGCAGTCTTTCCGAAAGGATCTCGAAAAAACTCCTTTCGGGGTTTGAAACGACACTCAGATCGCGCCCGTTCCTGCGGATGAGCACGACATCGTTTTCGCATACTTTGACCGAATTTTTGCCGTCGCAGGTGAGGAATCCGAGAACGCACTCCTTCAAAGTGACGCGGATCGAACCCGATGCAGGAAGAACGATCGGCCTGTGCGTCAGAGCGTGAGGCGCAACGGCGTTTATGACAAAAGATTCGTCGCCGGGATAAATTATCGGTCCGTTGCACGAAAGGTTGTACGCCGTCGAACCGGTAGGAGTCGCCGCGATAAGCCCGTCACACTTGTACTGCGGCATTTCCTCGCCGTTGTATTCAATACCGAAGCAGAGCATCGGAGAAACATTCATATCACGGATTATCGTCACTTCGTTGAGCGCGGTAAATGCGGCGAATTCTTTGTTTTCGCGGATCAGCCTGACATCCATCATCATGCGGTGTTTGACGTCGAAATCGCCTTTCAGGAGGTTCGTGATCATCGTTTTTTCGCCTGGATTTATCTCAGCCAAGAAACCTAACTGACCGACATTTATTCCGGCAATCGGGATGTTCCGCTCGAAAGCAAGAGATGCTCCGGCAAGAAAAGTTCCGTCTCCGCCGACAGTGATGACAAGATCCGAACCTTCGACCTCATCAGGGTTATCAACGATTTTTACGCCGAGCTCGCGACTTTTTTCAGCGATGAAAGCCCGTGTTTCCTGCTGTTCGGCTATTTTTCTGCCGTCATTTCTGAAAAAGAGAAAAACTTTTGAAATTTTATTTGATGTCATCTTTTCTTATCCCGTATTTAAAGCCGCATCTGGGACATTCGACCTGAAGCGTGTGCTCCTGCTCAAAAAGAAAATCTATGTCCTTAGGCGCCATTCTGTGAAAAATTTTCGCGATTTTCTCTTTTGTACAGCCGCATCTGAAAGCAAACGCAACTTCCTGAATTTCTTCGTTATTTTCAAAATCATCACTGATTTCGGTGTTTTTTATCCCGAAAGTTTCATCTTCTTCGTAGATTTTAAGAAAACTCTGCGACTGGTCGGAAAAAAATCTTGAAAAAAGCTCGCCCAAAATCTTATCCGACGGAACATTTTCGGCGCAGTCGACCATCGTGACGCTCTCCATTCCCGAAATATCGGAAACCATCTGCACCGTCATGCGCGGATTTTTTTCGTAAGGCGAAGGCTCCCACGAATGGGTTTTCGCAACAAAAGTGCGGTTTGACGAATCGACGCAGCAGAAAAGTCTGCGCTTCTGCACAGGCATAGAGACATTCCACGCAAAACTCCAGCCGTCCGGCATAAAAGGAAAGTATGCAAGAGCGAAGGAAATCAGTTTTTTGAGATTCGGGAAACACTCCTGAGGAACCGCTTCGACCGGGCTCTGCACGTAAAAATCGAGGTACAGACCCATAAAATCGACGGAATTGAGCTCGGAAAAAGCAGTTTCGCCGTTTTTCAGAGAAATTTTAACTGTTGCGGAAGACATTTTTACCTTTGTTTGAGAGTCATATTGATCTGACGGTTTTCTGAAGTCGGCGTAAATTCAAGACCGCCGATCATATCGTCTTTTCGGAATTCGATGATATACTTTTTGTTGAGTTCAAGCTGGAGCGATGCTGGTGTCACCTTGCCGGTATCCTCACCGTTGATGAAAATCTGAGCTCCGCCGGGATTCGAGAAAACCGTTATCATGTCAACTTCAACCTCAGGATCGACAAAAAGGAATTTCAGAATCAGCGCAATGACCGCAAGGCCTGCAACAATCCCTGAGATAAGCCCCAGTTTTGAAAAGAAAGCCTTTTTTTTCGCGCGTTTTTTTTCAGCTTCTGCCTTTTGACGCGCCGCCTCTTCAGTCTTCTTTTTCTCTTCGAGGTCAAGGTCTTCGAGCTCGCCGATATTATTGAACAATTCATCCATCAGATATTCTGTCTGCGCCTGTTCGATGATTTTCGTCATCTTGATGAAGTGAGCAGGGAAAAGTTTTTTCACGAACGCAGGAAGCATTTCGCTGTTCGGGTCAAATTCAAGCGAATTGTAGACCAGCTGCAGATCTTCGCGCATATCCATCGCCGATGCGTAACGTCTGTTAGGATTCTTTTCGAGTGCCTTCATGACAATTTTAGCAAGTTTCGGATCGATTTCGGGCATAAGTTCATTTATCGGCTCGATCTCGTCGTTCAAAATCGCATTCATGATTGCCATATCGTTGTCAAGCTGCTTGTAAAGCGTCTGACCGGTCAGCATTTCGTAAAGGATTATACCGACCGAAAATATGTCGCTGCGCCTGTCGACCGCCTTGCCGCTGCACTGTTCGGGTGAAAGATATGCGTAAGTTCCCTGAATTCCGGCAGTATCCTTGAATTTTTTGGTATAATTCGCGTTTGCGATGCCGAAATCGACGACTTTTATCTTTCCTTCGTAAGAAATCAGGATGTTGTTCGGATTCATGTCGAGGTGGACTATATTCAGAAAGTTGCCGTTTCTGTCCTGAGCGTTGTGGGCATGGTCAAGACCGCACAGAACAGCCGAAATTATCTCAATCGTGAGATTGAGCGGCATAATCTGATCCCTTTCCTTGAGTTTTTCGAGTATAGCGCCCAAATTCTGTCCGAAAACGTATTCCATAGCGATGAAATACTGATCGTCGAACTTTCCGAAATCGTAGATTTTAACTATGTTTTCGTGGCTTATATTACAGATTATTCTAGCCTCGGCAAGAAACATCTTAACAAGCATCGGATTGTTGCCGTACTGTTTCAGCACCTTTTTGATCGCGATCGGCATTGAGTTGACAGGCGAATTCACATGTTTGGCAAGAAAAATCTCCGCCATTCCGCCCGTCGCTATCTTTGAAAGCAACTGATAATTGTCGAATCTCTCAAGCATGCAGCCTCCCTCTCCGCCGCCGCAATTTTATGTCGATATCCCGATATCACGTTATTTCGGTATATCGAAGGCGGCACAACGACAAAAACGATAAGAACGACAAAAAAACTGGTGTATTATACTAATTTTTTTTGAAATTGCGAGAGGAAAAGCGAACTACTTGTTGATTTCTGCTATTACATCTTTTGTGATGTCGAACTTGTCGTTGTAGTAAAGCGTCTGTTCAGCCGGAACAACCATGTCATACCCCTTTGTCAGAGCTATCTTCATAGCGATTTTGCGCACCTTGCCGAGAAATTCCTCCTGGGCCGCAGCATCTTTGTCCGCAAGTTCTTTTTCTTTTTGAGCTGCCATTTTCTGAAGTTCGAGAGCTTTTTTCTGATACTCTTCAAGCATTATAGCCTGAGCTTCTTCTGTAGCCATTTTTGCTTCTTTTTTGATCTTTTCCTGAATTTTTATGACTTCCGCTTCTTTAGCCTTGAGTTCGTCCTGGCTCTTTTTCAGAAGCGCTTCGACTTTCTTTCTTTCTTTTTCGACTTCTTTCGATTCAGACCAAACTTTTTTAACATCGACGAACGCGATTTTCTGAGCGTAAACCGGCGTGATCATCAACAAAACAAACAACACTGCAAAAATTCTGAATTTCGTCATAATTTCCTCCTATTCTTCAATTGTAACTATTTCGGCATCTTTCCATGAAAAATTATTTATATCGGCCTGAGCCTCCTCTTTGGACGAATATCTGCCGTATCTGACTTCGAATTTTCCATCACTTGTGAAAATGTATGTATCCTCTTTTATTCCGCTCTGATAGTTCTTCGCCGCATCGATATTGCCGAATGCCGCGAGCATGATTGCATAAAAGACCTCTTTTCTGGCCTCTTTCGGAGCCTCTTTTTCAGGTTCTTTCTGTTCTTCCCCGTGAGCCGCTTTTTCTTCTTCGGCACTCTTTTCGGGTTCAGCAGCCGCAGTAGAAGCAGCTTTCGGAGCGCTTTCGGCAAGACCGACAACTTTTATTTTCGCCCGAATTTTTCCTTTTGCCGCGTTGTCTATCTCATCAAAAGCCTTTTTCGTAAGGTCTACGACCTCTTTTCCAGGCCTGTCGATGACTGTGACTTCGACTTTTTTACCAGTATCGAGAGACTGAACTTCAAGCATGGTTCCGAAGGGAAAACCTTTTGCAGCGCAAGTCATCGCGTCGTTTGAAAAAGGCTCGCCGTTTGCCATGTTTTTACCGTTGTATTCGTCACCGTAAAAAGTGACATAATAGTAATATGTGTCGCCTCTCGAAACGGGATGCTTAACAACTCTCGGAGATTCACAGGCTGCCGACAGAATACAGAGAAAAGCCGCGCAGAGCACGTAAAACAGACTAAGAATGTTTTTTCTTCTTTTTAGTTTGTCCATCTTCACTGGAAGTATAGTAGTAATAGTTCGATTTGTAGTATGACGAATGATAGTAGGAATAGCCGTAATAAGATTTGAACTTCTTTTCCTGCTTGAAATCTATGTTGTTGACAACAACACCGAGACGCACGATACCCGGTTTCGAAATATTCGCGATTACAGACTTGAATACGTCGCGCGGAGTCTCGCTGATGTTGACGGCAAGAATAAGTCCGTCGGTGAGAGGCGCGATCGTTGCGGCATCGCTTACCGGACTGAGCGGCGGAGTATCGATAATGACGACATCGTAAATCTCCGAAAAATCCTTCAGAATATCGGCAAAACGCGAACTTTCAAGAAGTTCTGCAGGGTTCGGCGGGATAATGCCGGCCGTAACGACATCAAGTCCTTCGTAAACGTTCTTGTTGACGACATCGTCCATAGAATGTTCACCGACAATAAGAGTCGAAAGACCTTTTTCGTTTTTGAGTCCGAAAACTTTATGAACTCTCGGCTTTCTCATATCGGCATCGATGAGAAGCACCTTCTTGCCTGCAACTGAATAACTCGATGCGAGGTTGGAAGAAACGATCGTTTTACCTTCATGCGGAACGGAGCTCGTAACAAGCATGACTTTGAGCCTTGAATCGGGATTGCTCAGCTTGATATTGGTTCTCAAAGACCTGAAAGCCTCAACTGCAAGATTTTTACCGCTTTTATCCTCGAAAGCGATCTCTTTGAACTGAGAAGTTTCAATCTGCTGGAACTTCGGAATAATGCCCAGAAGCGACTTTCCGGAAATAGTTTCAAGCTCTTTAAAGCTCTTGAATTTGGTATCGAAAAATTCGACGAGAAAAACTGCAAGAGACGAAAGAACAAGCGCAATAGCAAAGCCTGCAAGCAGGATTATCTGCTTTCTCGGCTTCACCGGAATCTTAGAAACAAGCGCACGGTCGATCATGCGGATGTTGTTGTTCTTGAGGAGCGCACTGAGATCGGCCTCTTTCGACCTTTCAAGGACGATGTCGTAAAGTTTTTTATTGGTTTCGACTTCACGGCGCAGCTTGCTGTAGTTGATATCGAGCTTATTCAGATTTATCGCCTCGGTCTGCGAATCGGAAAGCATTTTGCGGTTCTTTTTCATCTCGTTGTCGAGCATTTTCAACTCGAGATTGTAACTGCTTACAACACCTTCGATTTCGCTTTTGAAAGTTTTCTCGATGTTTTCCTTGTCGGCAAGCAGCGTTACGACTTTCGGATGTTTCTCGCCGTAAACCTGCTCTGACTCGTTTATCTTCGAAACGACCTCAAGATATTTCAGCTTAAGATTGCCGATGATCGGGTTTTCTTTGCTGATTTCCTTAAAAAAACCGTCTTCGGGATTGTCGATGTTGAGGTGCGCATACTCCTCGATCTTCGCCGTAAGGGCATTGCGCCTGATCTCCTGATCGGTCAGAGTGTTCGTCAGCTTGATTATTCGGTTCGAAAGAAGTTCCTGTTTCGCCTCGAAAGTCGTAGCCAGAACGTTGTTACTCTGCTTGAACTCGAAAAGCATCATCTCTGAATTTTCGAGGTTCTGCTTAAGGCTGACACTCTGATCCATGAGCCAGCGTGCAGCATCCTTCGTTTCGAAATACTTCTTTTCAAGGTTGAATTCGATGTAAGATGAAGCAACCGCGTTTGCAAGAAAAGCCGCCTTTTCAGGATCTTTGTCTTCGACCGAAATACGCACGATATTGCTGTTTTTCTGAGGGGAAACAGTGATTTTCGACAAAAGAACGGCTATCGGATCAATGTCTTTTATTTTACCTGGTTCGATTTTTTCGAGATCAAAACCGAGATACTCGAGAACATTTTCGCCGGGCACCATTTCAAGCACTTTCTGAGAAACAGCACGGCTCTTGATTATCTCATACTGAGTCGCGTAATAATCTTTGTTTGCCAGAAAATTGCCCTGACTTCCGCTCTGGACGACCTCCATGTTGCCGCCGAGAACATTCGCCGCCTTTGGTTCTATCTCGATCGTCGCAGTTGACTCATAGATTTTTACCATGCGGTAGATCTGCGCAACCGTAAAAGTCATCACGATCAGGATTATCGCGACAAACAGGTAAATATGCCTTTTCAACAAGGTAAGAATTTCCATTAAATCTATTTCGCGTTCCTGTTCATTCATCAGAAGAACCTTTCACCTACAAAAACTATATCTCCGGCGTCGAGATAAAAATTCTCTTTAGCGCCGTTCACTATTGATTTTATATCTACGACAAAGCGTTTTTCCCTGCCGTCGCCGCCCTTTCTTGTCACAACGACATTCGAAAGGTCTGCCAAATTGGTGAACCCGCCGGCAAGACTTATCGCCTCGATGACGCTCATGCGCCTTCTAATCGGGAAACTGCCGGCCTTTTTGACCTGTCCCAAAACAAAAATACGCTTGCTTACGAACTCTTCGACCAAAACCGTAACATTCGGCTCTTTCAGATAACCTTCTTTCAACTTTGACGAAATTTTCGTAGCGAGGGTAAAAATATTAAGCCCGTCGACCTTGATTTCGCCGATGAAAGGAAAATTGATATAGCCTTCCGGACTTACCTGATAAACGCCGGAAAGTTCCTTTTCGTTGTAAACCTGAATATTGATCTTGTCTCCGGCACCTATGAAAGAAAGGTGATCCTCTTCTTCTTCCACAGCTTCAGCCGAAGTCTGAGAACTTGTCTGTCTGTCGGCGTTGTTTTCACCGACTCTTATTGTGCAGGATACAAAAAGCGATAAACTAAAAAAAAATAACAGCTTGGGGAGAAGTCTGTTCATAAGAATTAGTAATCCAGAACGATTGAAAGCATTACCCTGTGGTCAATGTAGTCGTAATGGGTTGCAACCGTTCTTGTATAACTCTGTTCAGCGTTTGTTGCGTGGTTAAAATTCGTGGTCGAAGTTCTGACATAATCAGTATCTTTGTATTCAAGATCATAGCTGAGTTTAAGACCGAACCACGGTAAAATAGCATAGGAAAGCGACGGACCGAAGTTTACAAGATGATCTCTGCGTTTTCCTTTCGGCATAAGAATCGAGTATGTAAGGGTAGAACCGTCATCGTATGTCTCAACTTTCTGATAGGAACCGTCATCAGCCTGAGTATATTCATCTCTGCTTTTGAATTCTATATTCTTGCCGTACATGAGGTAGGAATAGCTGAAATTCATCGAAGCAAGGAATTTCTTTGCAAATTTCTGTTTGAAGTTCAAGTAAACTTTATGCGTCGAATTATACTGGAAATAAGCAGAAGGACGCATCGTCTTGAGGTAACCGAGAGCAAGACCGGTATCCTGATACTTGAAAATCAACTCTGCATTAGCATTGTAGTCATGCTGAACGCTGCTGCCGACATTTACAGAATAACCTGCTGCAAGTTTTCCGGAAATATAAGGAGTGAACTGGCTCATTACACCAAGGAAAATGTTTATCGGAACAGCTCTAGAATCACTACGGATTTTTGACTCGTAGTAATCCTGATATCTTGTCGAAACAGAAGCGAAAGCCATCGTTTTCGGGAGGAATTTCCATCTTCCGAAAAGATCAAGGAACGGAGAAATGTAGTTGTAATCTTTATACGCGGCATTATCTTTCGACTGTTCAAGGTAGTTGATATCAAAACCGAGTTTGATCTTTCCGTAAAGGACGTCTTCAACGCTTTTGAACGCAACGCCTACTGCAAATGAATCCATAAGGTTTCTGTTTTTGCCGGAAAGCTCCTGTCCGTCAGGAGTCGAAGACCTTGAAAGAGAGTTCTTGAAATCGAAAATTATAAGACCGTCTTTATTGAATTCACCCAAAAGATCCGATCTGATATCAAGTTCAGACAGGTTTTTCGATGTTTTTTTGTCTTCAAGACCGAGATAGTGGTTGTAGTCGAAAAGAAGCGAAAAACCGAGAGTTTTTTTGTCGTCATCAAGTCTGATACGGAGAGAGGGGCTGTAGTGGAGAATCATATCAGAAATGATCTCAGCCTTTTTCTCTGCACCGTCATCAACTCTCGTATCGGTAGTTACGGTGTCTTCCGAAGCTTTCGTGATGTTTGACTCAAATTCCGGATTAATAGCTATACCTACATTCAAAACCGTATCTTTTGTTATTTTGAAACCTTTTTCCGGAGCATCTTCCGAAAATACAGATACAGGAAAAGTCATAACAAGCAGTACAAAACAAACTGCTATGAAAAAATTTCTGTTAGTTGTCATCTTACGTTACCCAAATACAATCTGATTACATTGTAGGACTCTGATCTTCCTGATCAGGAACTTGCTCTACCTGAGAAGCGTCTTCAGGAGTTTCAGCAGCCGTAGCAGTAGCAACAATATCATTAGCGGCAGAACCGTCATTGGTCGTCTGAATAACACCGCTTGCATCGATGTTTGCCGCATCTGCGGAATCAGATCCTTCCATAGCGCCGCGGCTTATTTCAGTCGGCATATCATTGCCCATACTCAAACTCATAGCACTGGAAACACTTGCTCTAACAGCACTCTGCTGCTCGGTCTTAGACTGTGTTTGATTGGAACGTTCGCATGATTGTGCAGCAGCCAACGACTTTTCTGCGGATTCAGCCATTCCGTTCAAAATTACCAACTGACCCTGAGCTTCGGCAATCTTACCTGCAGCAACCAAAGCTACAATCTTTGAAGCTATACCGGACGCGCTGGAAACTAAATTTTTAACTGAACCAAGATGTCCGCTGACACATGATTTCCACTTCTGATCCTTTGCCGCGGAGGCATCTGCGCTCGCCTTGTTCAATTCCGCCTCTACATCGGCAATCTTGCTTGCCTTAGCCTGGGCATCATCTTTGATATCTGCATAAAGTGCAGAAGCCAAAAGCAAAGAGACGAACAATAAAATGAATTTTGAAAAAGACATTTTACACCTCTATACCAATAATTTAATTACTAAACATGAACGGGAAAGTAACGCTGGCGGGACCACCTTCCGGTTTCGGAAAACGCAACCGGCCGATAACTCCTTTGATGCACTTTATAGTTTCTGCATCTTTGAGAGTATCCTCTGCTATATCGATACTTTCGACACGTCCTTTTTCATTTATCAAAATAGTAACCGATACTTTACCTTTCAATGTCGGATTTGCCAACAAAGCCTTGTCGTAGCAACGTTTTACCGCCGCACTGCTGCCCCTGATTGTTTTAGCTACGCTTGCGGAATCAACAGCACCGTCGACTTCCGTTTTTCCGACAGAAGCTTTACCGACGACAGCTTTTTCAGCTCTTCCCTTGACCGCAACAGCACCTTCTGATTTTTCGACTTTAAGGTCATCGATCTTAGCTGTTTCGACAGCACCGGCATCGCCTTTTCTGCTGCGCTGGGAAGAACTTGTAGCAACTCCGATCTGTTTTACACCGGAAAGAGCCGAATCTATATCTCTGTCCTTTCCGCCGTCACCGAGAACATCTGTGATAAATCCGCCGGTTCCGCCTTCACCTACCGAACCTATCATTTTCAAAAGACCTTTTCCTGCGACTTTTTTCTGCATTTCAGCCACACGAACAGATTCTTCACGTTGGATAGTGGAAGCATCTCTCGGCTTTTCAACTTTTTTAGGAGCTGCTTCTTCCTGCTTTTCAGCAACTTTCTTAGCTTTTGCAGATGTTGCCTGTGCATTCGGATCAACTTCCTTTTCTTCTTTAGGAGTTTTATCCTCTATTTCCTTTTCTTCTACAACTTCATCCTTCACATCAAGTTCTGGTGCGATAAGTTTTGCGAAACGGTTAGGAACATCGGTAAGTTCCACCGGTTCCGGCTTGGGAACATTCGCAATATAAACCGCAAAAAAGAAGTAACCGAAAACCATGATGACCAACTCTATCGAAACAAAAGGCCAGTCAAAATGCTGTGTCCACGAGCCTCTGATCGACTTCGGCAATCTCAATTTCGGAGGTTTCGGCGAAGGAACTACGAATTGAAACAGTACTATTGCATTCCCGATAAAAATTTTACCGCGATATTCTTCAGAAATAGGAAGAACATAATCATCACCGCGTCTCTTCAGCGTTCCGCTTTTAATCAGATCTTCAACGTCTTTCGGCTCACCTTTCAAAAAGATCTTACCAGTCATCTTCTGTGTAAGAACGAGCTCATAGCGACCTGATCTAAAATAAAACATCGGGAACTTTCCGGACAAAAAAGACGAAGGCACAACAAAATGCGCTTTTTCAGAGTCACCTATAAAAACCGTCTCAGCTTTTCTGAATACCTGCTCGTCAAGGATTCGACCGTTCTGAATAACGCCGACCCTTAAGACCTTCTCTGATATCCCCTGGGGCATAACAACCTCGTAAAATGCAATAATAATCTTTCAAAAAAACATTGTGACCGGCAACTTAATGCCGGCCACATAAAACATACTAACCGGCTGTGGAAATAGTCGCGAACTTAAAGTTCGAGAATTCCGCCTGACCGGCAGTGTACATAACTTCCGTCAACAAACGATACGGACTTTCCTTATCCATAACGATTGTGCAGACACCGTCAAATTTGATGGTGGGGTTGATAGCTTCGAGACGTCTTTTCTTTTCGACTGCCTCGACAAGCGCTTTATTCAACGGAATGATGAAATAAGCGTCTTCGCCGCCGCGTTTCTGCGAAGCTTCAACTTTACCGTCTTTTACAACCGTAACAGGTTCGTTGTCAACAACTATTGAAGACTTAGCAACCGTAACTGTAACAGTCGCTGCAGGCTGCAACAATGAAGTCGACTTCGGAATATCCAAGTCTGGTCCGGGAGTAATGTTGACAGGATCTGTAGCATAGCTTTTAAGAAGGAAAACAAGCATGATCGTAAGAATATCCATCAACGAGTTGATGTTTAATTTCTGTCCGCCTGCACTTTCTCTGCCAGCTTTAGATTTTTTCCTGCTCTTCAGGATTTCTTCTTCATAATTTTCCGGAAGGTATTCGTAAGTTTTGTTTTCTTCTGCCATAACACCCTCCTTATGCTATACCTGCGCTAAGTACAACGTTCGGGAAAAGAGTTTTCTTCTTTTCGCCGTCCTTTTTCTCGCGGGTAGCGTCCATTATTTTCATAATGTATTTGTACTTAGTATTCGGTTCAGCGGTGATGATAATGTTTTCTTCAGCCGGATTTGCATCTTTCAAATCCGAAATGATCTCAACAAGCTTATCAATATCATAAACTTTAGCATCAATCATTTTGCCTTCCGCATCTTCTTCTTGTCCGTCAATCTTAAGAATTGTCGGACCCAACGGATCGTCTTTGTTTTCAATAACCTGATCTCTTACAAAAACAGTGATGCCTCTGTCAGTCAGAGCAACTGTCAGTTTAAGAGGTTTATCATCCGGTCTGTCTGCCGGCGGATTTGCCTCGGAAGAAGGACCGATCTGCGGTGTAGCAACGTTGACAACGGCTATTTTTACAGACTCCATTGAGGTCAACAACAACGGTATAAGAATAAGAATGAGGTTCATTGCAGCCGTCATGTCGAGATCCTGACCGGATCCTTGTGAACGTCTCTTACCCATTTTTTATTCCTCCAAATCGTGTCTGTTTACTTACTCAGCCGTTCCTTTTTCTCTGCTAACAAGCAAGTTCGAAAGTTTTACAGAGTAAAGATCAAGGTCATTGAGTATTTTTCCTGCAAGACCGTTAAGAACAAGGTGAATAACCGTTCCAGGAATAGCGATCATAAGACCCCAACCGGTGGTGTTCATTGCGATAGCGATACCGTTTGCAAGCATTGCCGATTTCTGCTCAGGAGCAGCGTGAGCAACTGCTTCGAATGCATCGATAAGTCCGAAAATCGTTCCAAGAAGTCCGAACATGGTAGCTGTACTCGAAATAGCGAAAATGCTGGGAAGGAGTTTAGAAACTTTCGGGGTTACTTCAAGAGTAGCTTCTTCCATTGCGTTCTGAATTTCAAGTTCGCCTCTGTTTGCTCTGGAAAGACCAGCCTTCATAACTTTTGCAAGAGCTGCATCGCCTGCTGCGTCGCAAAGTTTGATAGCTTTGTCAACATTGTTTGCCATAACAAGTTTCTGGATCTGTTTCATCAAATTTGCGCCGTTTGTGTTGAACTTTACAAGAAGGAAAATGCATTTGTAAATTGCAACACCGAGAACGTAAAGACCGCAAATAGCGATGAAGTGCATAAACGTTCCGCCTGAACGATAAAACTCAGCAAACCATTCCATAGTAAATCCTCCTAAAAAAATAAAAATAATATACTAGAAAGCATCGTCTACACAGACGGCTTTCTCCACCTCTTCCAAAAAACTAACGTTCAGATCAAGCGAGCGGTACGAGAACTTAGCCCTAGACAGGAAGGTCATAACTTCGGGTTTCTGTATCGTTCCTTCGATCTGAATCTCTTCTATAACTATTGTTTTCGCTTCAACATTAAAAGAAAAAAGCAGTGAAGCGATAAGCGCACAAATAAAAAGCATCACAAAATTACCCTTTACAAGAACAAAGTTGCGGGGAATATACACAAACAAATTTTTTAAAGCAAATTTTTTGGCAAAAGCACCGTAAAAAATACGCAAATATTTGATTATATTGCCGTTTTTCATTGTCGTTTTTATTATTCCACCCCTTTGTTTTCTTCCGTTCCAGTATTTGTTCCGTCAGTTCCCTGCGTTTGAGCTGCTTCGGGCTCTGCTTCAGGTTTCTGTTCCGGAGCTGCTTCGGCACCGCCGTTTGCCTCTTCCGGCTTCTGTTCAGGAGCAGTTTCCGCCGGAGCCTGATTTTCAGCCTGTTCAGGCGCTTTCGGCGTCAACTCTTCAAGTTTCGCCTTTGCCGAAAGACTGAGCGTGTCGTTTTCGTCAACAACCGGATATTCCTCCAGATATTTGCTCCAAGCCTCTGCTGTTCCGGCCTCTGCAGCTTTTTTGAACGCCGCTTCCTTGTTCTGCCTGAACAACCTGGCCTCTTCTTCCTGCGCCTGTTTTCTCTTCTCTGCCTTTGCCTTTGCCGCGAGTGCAAACTCGAGTTTCTTCTTTTCGGTGTTCGCCTCTTTTATGTAGCCGTCGACAAGCGCCTTCTGCTCCTTGAAGTTTTTGCTTTTTGCAATCAGCTTGAGGTATTCGTTGAAATATTTTACTGCCGTGTCGAAACGCGCCGGATTCTTGTCTCCGTTGACATCGGCATCAAGGTAAAGCAGCGCCTTGTTGAAGATGACACTGTTGCGCAGTTCTGCGGGAAGATCATTTCTCGCTTCAAGTTCGTCAAGAACAACCGCCGCGTTTTTGTAATCCTCAAGCCCTTTGTAAGCCAGAGCGAGGTTCAGTTTTGCCGACCAGAAGTCATCCTTGATCTTCAAAGCAGCTTCGAGCTGTTCCTTCGCCGTGGAGTAATCCTCGATTTTCATAGCGAGAACCGCCAGAATATTCCTTACTTCCGGCTGATCAGGATTTGACTTGACCGATTTCATAAGATGAGTCGTAGCCCCTTTCGAATCGCCGGTTCTGTAAAGCAGGAAACCGTAAAGCCTCTGAAGTCTGAAGTTTTCCGGATCCCATTTTTCGGCAGTTTCAAGAGCCGATTCGGCAAGTTCGTACATCTTTTTGCTGAAGTATGAAGTTGCAAGCGAAATGACCGCCTCGGAATTCTGTTCGTCTTCCTTCAGAACCATCTTCGCGTACTTTTCAGCTTCGTCATTGCGTCCCAGCTGAAGATTGAGCCACGCGATGAAGTTGTATTTTTCAACGACATCGGAATTCTTCTCGGCAAGCTGTGTGAGATAACCCTCTTTTTCCTTTATCTGAGCGGGCATATAGAGCAGCGCCAGATTGTAGAGCGGTTTTGTGAAAGAGTTGTCGGCAAGATACGCCTTTTCATACCACGCGGCCGCATCTTCGCGGTTTTTCATACGCTCGAAACATACTGCCGTATTGAAAGCAATCTGCGCATTTCTCTGATCCTTGTTGAAAGCGGCCTGCCAGAACTTGACAGCCTTTTCGCAGCCGCCGTCGGAGTAAGCGCGGAGACCTTCTTCAAAGTCTGCTGCAGCCGGTCCGATGTATTTGCCGCCGTCGTAATTCGGATTTTTCTCCTCTTTTACCTCTCCTGCTTCGTTTGTTTCAGCACTTGCCGCAACACTATCCGATGCAGCTTCAGGCTGTTTTTCGGAACCGTCAGCGTTTTCTGATGCGGATTCAGTCTGGTCACTGACCTTATCGGAACTTCCTTCCGGTTTTTCTGAATCAGAAGAAGAAGCTGCAGGTGCCGTTCCACACGAAACGAAAGAGATAAGTGCCAATAATATAAAGATTTTATTCAGCTTTTTCATTTTCCACCTCTTTAGGCGTTTCATTCTTCTGTTCGGAATTTCCTTCCTCTGCGGCAGCTCCGAGACCCGCCTTCTTGTAAACTTTCTTTTCCGCCTTATCAAGCGAAATGACAGGCGCGAAACCGGAATCAACCGCGTTTTCCTCTGCGAAAATCGGAGTTTTGCCGACTTTGTATTCAGCCGGGCGCATAACTGCGAGTTTTTCGGTTATAAGCTGCGTCCACTTGTTGAAAACCTTGAACTCACGGGCCTTTTCCAAAGCCTTTGAATAGTAGGTGACAGCCTGTTCCTCGATGGGCTCGGCCTGCTGTTTGAGCATGTCGGTATAAATTTCCTCTTCTTCCTCACTCAATCCTGCCGGCGGCTCAGCGTCAAACAGAGCATCCGAGAAACTCTGGTAGAGGAAACCGATTCTGTACATTCCGGCCATCATCCACTCGTAAACCTGGAATTTCAGAACTTCGTTGTATTTTCCTTCAAGTTCCTTCATCGCTGCGACTTTCTTCTTGAGATTTTCCTCAAGCTGTTTGTCGTTCTTTCCGATGATCTTGAGTTTCAGATAAGTATTGAACTCGTCTTCCAGAAGCTTGAACTTCGCTTCAGCCGCATAGAGCATCGACTCATCAGTCGTAACTTTCTTCGCAGCAATGTAGGCAATAATCTTTTCGTAGGATGCCTTCGCCATCTTATGATTGTTCAGTTTCTCCTCGTAGATCTTCGCAATCTGGTAGCGCGCCCTTGCAACAAGGTGGGTTACGGAAAGATCGTTTTCGAAAGTGGTTATGAAACTTTCGTAATTTTTGATTGCGTCTTTCCAGTCTTCAGCCTTCTGATACATCCTGCCGACATCGTAAAGAGCCTCTTTTCCTTCAGGTTTTGACTTCTCTTCGGTGTAGTAAAGCCTGTAGTATCTCGCTGCGTCTTTATACTTCTGGAGTTTTTCGAGAAGGAAGGCCGCGTTGAAGACCGCATTCGATTTTTCCTTATATTTCGGATATTTGTTGTACAGCTGAATATAAGCCTTGACCGCCTTTTCGTGGTCGTAGCTCATTTCTGCGTTGTAGGCAACCAGATAAAGCGACTGCGGCGCAAGTTCGGAATTCGGATATTCGGTGTAAATCCTTTCGTGCAGATGCAGAGCAGACTCGAACATCGTCGCTCTCGAATAGTTGACGGCAGCGTTGTAAATCGCCTTGTCAGCGTCTTTATTGCCCGGATTCTCTTCGACCATTCTCAGATATTCTTCAGCCGCTTCTGAGTGTTTACCCTCTTCCTCAAGCTGCTGAGCATGTTTGAAAAGAGCGCTTGCACGGTATGTCGAGAACTCTTCCTTCGCCTTTTTGTCGGTTTTTGCCTTTGTAGCAAACCTTTCCGCAAAGACTTTCGACCATTTTGCAACACTGACCCAGTCTTTTTTAGCGGTGTAGTAGGCAATTATGTCTTTCGACGCCATAACAGCCGGCTCAGTCTCCGGAAATTCGCTGATTATGCGGAGATAGCGCGGTTCAGCGTCGCTGTAGAGATCGTGGTCATAGTAGATTCTCGCGACGTTGTAGGCGACGACCGGTTTGTCCTCGACCTCTTTCGCAAGTTTCAGGTACATATCACTCGAGAAGACGAGTTTCTGCTCAAGATCGCTGAGCGGTTTGCCAGCTTTTTCGGCAGCGGGAATGTTCTTTTCGTCGGAGCCTTCCCAGATGCTGTTGTAGCAGTAGAAAACCTGGAATGCCGCGTCGTCTCTGTATTTGTCCTGATTTTTGTCGTCTCTGACTTTTTCGTAAACAACGACCGCAGCCTTGATGTCACCCGAATAGAACAGTGTGTCGGCCAGACTGTAGGTTATGTCGTAAGTTTCCGAAGTGTACGGAAAATCCTTAAGGTATGCGGCATAGAAGTTCGCAGCCTTGCGGTATTCGGCAGCCGCACCGTCAGCATCTCCGTTTTCTTTCAGCGCCTGAGCCTGTTTGTGGTGGAAAACCGCAGTGTCGAGAAGCGCAACCTTTGCAAGTTCCGCTGCAGCACGAACTGCCGCAGGATTTCCGCGGTTGACTCTCGCCCACTCGCTCGAAGCATTGTATTTTTCCGCAAAAATCTCAGTCTCGGCCGCAGCTTTGTCGAATTCACGAGCCTTGTTGCAGAGCTGAATAAGAGAATTGTGGAGCATCGGCGTATTTTCGTAGTAAGGATAACGTCCTATTATGTAGCGGTAAACCTTTTCGGCTTCCGTGTATTTGTTGTTTTCGTCGAAGTAGCCGCCCAACTGTTCGAACACATCAATTTCAAACGACTCAGCCTTGATTCCCGAGAAGTACGCGATCGCCTTGTCAGCGCTTCCCCACTCGTCGTCTGCGAAACTGATCGCAATATACTGGATCGCTTCTTTTCTGAGGTTCTGACCTTTATCAACACCTTGAGCCTTCATCTCGTCGGAGTAGAAAAGGAGCTGCGTAAAGGTTTTTACAGCGTCTTCGAGGCGGAACTGCCTGTAGTATGTCCACGCCAGTTTATAGAGAATCTGGTCGTAGAAGTTGCTTTCTGGGAATTTTTTGCCTTCCAGATACTGTTCTTCGGCTTTTTTGAGGTCATTTTCAGCGAAGTAGTAGTCACCCAGACGGAGCCTGAGTTCGACGTAATTTTCGCCGGCAAGCCCTTTTTCAAGCAGCGTGAGCCAAACCTGAACAGCCTTTTCGCCCTGGCCCGACTCGGAGTAGCAGTAACCAAGCAGATAGTAAACCGAGCCGATGTATTCAAAATCGGGGAAACGGCGTATCATCTCGGTATAAAGCCTTATCGAATCAGAAAAATCGATTTCCGGAAGTTCCGGCTCGACTGAAATTTCGTGGTTATCGAATTTTTCGAGAGCAGCTTCGTAACCTTCGGTCTTCTCGTTGTAGACGATCATCGAACGTTCGTAGTAGAGCTCGGCGAGCCTGTACATCGCATTCGGAGTGTACTTCGGATTGTCGGGATACTTTCTGATGAATTCCTCGAAAAGGATTATCGCATCCTTTCTAGCCTGAGTCTCCTTAAGTTCCTGTTCGGATATAGCTTCGGAATATTTTGACTCGACGAATCTTCTTTTTTCCGCAACTTCCCTGAGAACGAGCTGCTGGAATTCCTTCTGGTATTCCCTGACGCGCCCTTCGAAACGAACGACTTCCCTTGCGAAAGCCTCGCTGTTGAAAAGATCGCCGTCAACAATCACGTCATCCGGAGAAGAAGCAGACTTTTCCGCTTCGGCGTTCTGCGTTTCAGCCGGCTTTTCATCCGCAACAACAGGCGCAGCCGCAAACAACGCAAATAGAAAAATCAGAAAATATCTCATTGTTCACCGTCTAAATTAAATTGGAGTTGCTGTATTTCGGTAGCTTTCTTGGTTTTGAGACGCATGATTTCGGAAGTGGAATCCTCCTTCTTTTCCCATGCAACGTCTATCAACCCGAGATCGCCCTGAAGTACAAGGTCTGCAAAAATATTGCGTGCGGTATTCATATTCGAATAGATCGCGAGAACTGCCATTTCCTCGACTTCGCGCTTAGCTCTCAGGAGCTCGCTCTTGTAACCGTCGACATTGTTTCTTTCCTGCTCGTATGAAGTGCGGAGATCAGCAATGATTCCCTTCATCGCATCGTTCAGCCTGTCGTAGAAATCAGCGAGTTTTGCGTCGATTCTGTCAGCTTCTTCGATTACTGCAGCGACTTCGGCAGCCTCTCTTCTGTCGGAGGAATTTCCGATGATGCCCTGCTGGCGTGCCACGATTCCGTTGAAAGAATCTCTTATCTCGTTTTCCGCTTCAATCAGCGTTCCGCCGAGAACGAGACCGTTTTTCTCGTCGTCTATCTCAGCCTGACAGGCATCGCTTTCAGCCGAAAGAGCGTTGAACTTTTCACGTTCCTGACCGATCCTTTCCAGAATCTCTTTGTCGTTGTCGTTTTCCTTTTCGGCATTTTTTTCTTCCGAGTAAGAAGCAATCAGAAGATCGAGATTTTCCGAAAGCTTGTTGAGCTGCATCGAAACAAGGTGCATTCTCTCGTCAAGTTTCACAACTTTGTCACCGTATTCCTCGGCGCACTCCCTGATTCTTTCGTGAGCGACCGAAACGGTGTTGTCTATTTCAAGAAGTCTGCGTTTTTCCGAATCAAGTTTTTCGAATTCGCCGCGCTGTTCCTCAGTGAGACCGGTGCCGGCAAATCCGTTTCTTGCCATAACGAGCGAATTTTTTACGACCGCCACTTTGTTTCTGAGCGTCATGACGCCTCTCGCAGCCTCTTTGAGCGGCGGGAAAAGAGCGGCGGAATTTTTGTTGCCCGCCATCGTCACGATCTTTTTTTCAAGATCTTCGATACGCTTCAGCTCTTCTTCCAAGCCGATGATCGTGTCGTTCAGAGCAACCGTTTCCGAAAATTTCTTACTGTCTTCAAGTACCGAACGGACTGCCGGCGAATACGGAAGAAGGAAATCGGAAACCTTGCCGGCTCTTCCGCTTGCAAGGAAAGCCTTTCCGTCGATCGAGAAAAGCTCGTCCTGATATTTGCTGTACTTCGAAACTACCGAATTGAAAAGCACCAGTGCCTCGCCGAACCTTCCCATTTTGACGAGAAGCGTTCCTTCGAGAATCTCCGCCTGAGTCGCGATTCTGGAATAGGGAGCGAGATTTTTAACGAGACGCAGTGTATCAACCGCATCTTCGAAACGATCGCGCTTAATAAAAGTCCAGCTCAACTCATAGTAAGCCTGAGGGAAAGAGCGGGAATCAAATGCAACCGGTGAATAGTGCGCCGAAGCCGTGTCGATATCCTCAAGCTCGAAAGCTATTCTTGCAACAGCAAGCCCCGCCAGCTCGCGGATGTTTCCGAAATTGTGGTATCCGCCGTCTTCTGGAAGGGAAAGGATCTCTTCGTAAACAGCGCGCGCCTCTTCAAGTTTTTTATCGCGCAGTGCCACAACACCGAGGAAATAGCGTGCCTGCGGATAAAACGGGGACTCTTTGGTCACCGAAGAGAAAAGTTTTACTGCCTCATCGGTTTTTCCGCTGAAGAAAAGCGTTTTGGCAAAGTAGTAAAGCAGTTCAGGATCAGCAGAAATATCGTTACCGCCTTTTGTGAACTGGTCGCAATACTTTTCAGCCGCCGCGTATTCACCAAGAGAATAGCTCATAAAAATAAGTCTTTTAAGAGCCTTTGCTTTCAAGTCGGCATTGCCGGAAGAAGCAAGAAGCATCTCGTAATAGCGGGTCGCGGAAACGTAATTTTTCTGCATGAACAGTGATTCGCCGAGCTTGTAGAGAGCCTCGTACTTTACAGCGTCACTGTCTGAAACAGACACCGTTACCGAATAAAAAATACCGGCAGACGTGGCGTAATCACCTTTTCCGAAGAAAAAATCACCTTTTTTCATCTTCTTGGAAGGCGACATCCTGTAGTCAGCGCCGGAAATATTAAGAGAAAGATATCCTTTTAAGCTGTTCTCAAATTCGGCATTGATCTCTTTCAGAGAAGCCTGAGCCTGATCAACACCGCTGTCCGCGACAGCAGAAACTTCCTGAGAATCCGCTGCTGCGACCACCGGGAAACAGAGAAACAACAGAAAAAGAACTTTGAGCTCTCTGATCATAACTACTCCTCTTGAGCGTTTTCAAACGTGTTTTTGTTGACTTTCAACTCGACACCGATTCTGTTTTCAAAGCTGTACATTCCGCCTTTATCAAAAGCGTTGGCTTCGATTTCAACAATATCGCCCTCTTCAAGCGAAAAAGACTGATCGGCAGTAACTTTGATGGAATACTCTTTCAAGTAGGAGAAAACACCGTAGCCTTTACCTATATAAACAAAATAAACCGAAAGACGGTGAGGTCCTGGAACGACAGCGGCGTCATAAACCTGAATTTCCTTTTCCTCAAGCTCTTCCGGAAGGTCGACCTTTTTGAAAACCGGTTTGTCGTCAAAATAGTAAACCGCCGAAACAAGTTTGAAAAGGTTGCCGACTTCGTTATTGTGGACTATCGTTACGGTCGAGCCGCCGACAGTTCCGCCGAGAACAGTTTCCTGAAGGATTGCAAGTCTCTGTTTCGATTTGAATATCTTGTCCTTCAAAGTGTCGATTTTTTCTTCAAGAGCTCTGAGTTTAAGGTTGTAACCCTGCTCGTCTTCCGTATTTGCCGGAGCGGTTTGTGCCGGTTCTTCAGCTTTCTGCTCCTCTACTTTCGGCTCTTCAGCGGCAGGCTGTTCAGCAGCTTCCGCAGGTGCAGCTTCAGCAGGTGTCGCTTCAGCCGGTGTCGCTTCAGCCGGTGTAGCTTCAGCAGGTGCAGCATCTACAGGTGTCGCTTCCGCAGGTGCAGCCTCTACAGGCGCAGCTTCAGCAGGTGCTTCCGCAGTTGCTTCCGCGTTATTGTTTTGATCCTGAGCCGGAGTCTGCGGCTCCTCAGCCCCTAAAAAAGAAAAAACCAAAAAAGATACGATCATTAAAAAAGTTTTCATTTCAAACTCCGCAAAAAAAATCCAGTCGCCAATAATAGGCAATTATTAAAAAAAGGCAAACTTTATACAAAAATAAATTATATATGAAAGACA
>JAFYIZ010000045.1 GCA_017538365.1 bacterium
AGTAGTCGACCAGGTCGAAAAACTTGCAAAAGAAAGAGCTTGCCAGCTTTTCGGTGCTGAATGCGCAAACGTTCAGCCCCACAGCGGATCTCAGGCAAATATGAGCGTTTACTTCACGGTATGCAAACCGGGTGACACGGTTCTTGCGATGAACCTCAATCACGGCGGCCACCTCACTCACGGCAGCCCTGTAAACTTCTCCGGGAAACTTTACAACATCGTTCCTTACGGCGTTGCAAAGGAAACCGGCAGAATCGACTACGACGAAATGGAAAGACTCGCCCTCGAGCATAAACCGAGAATGATCCTTGCAGGCGCATCTGCTTATCCCAGAATCATCGATTTCAAAAGGATCCGTGAAATCTGTGACAAAGTCGGCGCAATCATGTGGGTTGACATGGCTCACATTGCCGGTCTCGTTGCTGCAGGACTTCATCCAAGCCCTGTTCCTTACTGCGATTTCGTAACTTCGACGACCCACAAGACCCTCAGAGGTCCGAGAAGCGGTCTCGTTCTTGCGAAGAAGGAATACGAAAAAGACCTCAACTCCGCCGTTTTCCCGGGAATGCAGGGCGGCCCGCTCATGCACGTCATCGCTGCAAAGGCTGTTTGCTTCAAAGAAGCGCTTGACCCGAGCTTCAAAGTCTACATGACCCAGGTCGTTAAAAACGCGGCTGCAATGGCTGACGAATTCAACAAAATGGGTTACGATCTCGTTTCGGGCGGCACCGACAACCACCTTATGCTCATCGACCTCAGAAACAAAGGCAAAACCGGCAAGATCGTTGAGAAAGCTCTTGACAAGGCGCACATCACCGTCAACAAGAACATGGTTCCGTTCGACGACCAGTCGCCTTTCATCACGAGCGGTATCCGCGTTGGAACGCCTTTCCTCACCACGAGAGGCCTCAATGAAGACGATGTCCGCCACGTTGCAAGACTTATGGACAAAGTCATCATGAACATCAAGAGCAACGAATACAACCCAAAGATCGGTATCGACGACAGCATCATCGACGACAAAGTCATCGAAGAAGTCCACAATGAAGTTGTCGCTCTCTGCAAAAAATACCCGCTCATCAACAGATAGTCGTTCATAAACTTTTTCAGAGTAGTCAAATGAGATGTCCATTCTGCGGTTCCGTTAAAGACAAAGTTATTGATTCCCGTTCCACCAAAGACGACTGTGAGATCAGAAGAAGACGCGAATGCGAGGATTGCGGAGGAAGATTCACGACTTACGAACGGATCGAGGAAATCATGCCCGTCGTAAAAAAGAAAAACGGCGAGAGAGAACCCTACGACCGCAACAAGATCAGAAAAGGGATCATGATCTCGTGCCAGAAGCGCCCCGTTTCGGCTGAAACCATCGATATGATGCTTGACAAGATCGAAAAGGAGCTTCAGTCCTACGAGAAAAAAGAGGTCGAAACGAGTTACATCGGCGACCTCGTCATGGATGCCCTGAAAGAAGTCGATAAAGTCGCTTTCATCCGCTTCGCATCGGTCTACAAAGAGTTCGGCGAACCCAAAGACTTCATCGCAAAAGCGAACGAAGTCCGCGAAGAAAACAAGTGATTTTTGCTTTGTAGACGACATTTTTAAGCCGCTTTGCCGAGGTGAAAAATGACAGTCAAGAGCGTCTTGGAAAAAATCAAAAACAATGAATTTTTTACTCCGACAGTAAAGGATTTGTTTTTCATTGCGGCATTTATCCTGGTTTTTATAAGGATTCTTACTTATGCGTGGGCTAGCGACGATGCCTATCACGCATATACAATGTCTGCAAATCTTATTGCCGGCAATGGATTCACGCCGACTCCCGGAATAAGAGTGAATGTTTCAACATGCCCGCTCTGGACTCTTGTCGTGACTTTGGGAATGGTCATTTGGAACAATCCTTATGCGATAGGAATGATTTTCAATCTGCTTTTTTCAGGCACTGCTCTGTTCATGCTGTTTAAGTTCATTTACAAGAAGGATGACTGGCTTGTCATTTTATCTGCCGTTACGGCGGTGCTCTGCACTTCAAAAACCTATCTTTCTTACACTACAAGCGGCTTGGAAAACGCCCAGATTCTAATGCTCAGCAGTTTCTATCTGACGGTGCTTTTCAAAAATGAGTATTTTTCCAAGAAAGAACTCTTTAAAATCGCCCTTCTTGAAGGTCTGATCGCATTCACACGGATGGACTGCGCCCTTATTTTCGCGCTTACCTCGGCTTATGTGTTTTTGTTCAGATATAAAAAAGACGAAAAAGATTCGGGAAAATTCTCCCTGAACAAACTTTTTCAGGTGATTCCGATAGCGCTTGCAGGGCTTTTTCCGTTTATTCTGTGGGAACTTTTTTCGTGGTTTTACTACGCAAGTTTTGTCCCGAATACCGCTCTTGCAAAACTCAACACCGGATTTCCTCTGAGCGAGTATCTTCTCCGCGGGGTTTGGTACGGATTTACTTCTTTCTTTTTTGATGCGGCATTACTGCTGTTTCCGGTGTCGTTTATAATCTATAATCTGGCGGCAAATTACAAGAATCCCAAAATACTCTCGGTAACTCTGGGTATCGTATTTTACCTGATGTACATCGTTTACATCGGTGGAGATTTTATGCTTGGCCGCCATTTTCTTTCATTGTTGTGGATTACATTGTTCTTAATGTTTATGCCAGTTGGCGGACAACAGAATATCCCGTTTTTCTGTGCGGTAATCATTCTGGCGTTTTTTTACGATTTTTTCCAAACAGACTTCCTAAAACAATCCTACGACGATTACGTCAAGGAAAACTCTCCCTGCTGGTATGCTGACGAACAGGAATACTACTACAAGAACACCGGGCTTATTCCCGTAGTTGACGATTATTTGGAAAACGGAGAAGTAACGATAATTAAAAAACTCAGGAATTACGGAATACGGTGGTTCCATTTCGGGAAAAAAACCAGCTACGAATACCGCCTGTACGATCCTCTGCTGTCGAGACTTCCGGCTGTTCATATTAAGAAGTGGAGAACAGGCCACATGAGAAGAAAAATCCCGGACGGTTATAAAAAAACTTTGAATACCGGGGTCAATCATATCAAAGACGAAGATCTGGCGTTTTATTACGACAAGTTAAAATTCATACTGTCAGGAGACTTGTTTGACCTTGAGCGCCTGAAAGAAACCGTGAAATTCAATAACGGCACTTATGATCAATATCTTCACCGCTATATTGAAAAACACGATCTGGTTCACTACAGCAAACCCTGAATATTATTACAAAACTTCGATAAGCAGTCCTTTCAAATATTCCGTCTCGGGTGCATTAACACGGATCGGATGATCGGGCGCCTGATGAAGCTGGCGGAGGATCTTGAGTTCGCGTCCGGCATCGTGCGCAGCAAAGGCGACGGCACTTCTGAAATCGACGAGGCTGACTGCTCCAGAACACGAAAATGTTGCGAAGATCCCGCCTTTTTTAACGAGTTTGAGTGCGTTGAAATTCAAGTCTTTATAGGCACGAAGCCCTTTTTCGAGGTATTTGTTGGAAGGGACTAATTTCGGCGGGTCGAGTACTACTGAATCAAATTTTTTCCCATCAGAAGCAAATTTGCGCAGAAGTTCGAAAACATCCCCTTTTATGAAGGTGTAGCGCGAGGGATCGATCGAATTGAGCTCCATGTTTCTGCGGACAAGAGCCTCGGATTCTTTGGAAACATCCAATAATGTAGCGTGGTTAGCTCCGTTTTTCAGTGCATAGACAGAAAATGCGCCCGAAAAAGCACATATATCGAGGATTTCACCTTTCGCGACCTCTCCGAAAAAGCTGCGGTTATCACGCTGATCAGCGTAAAAACCGGTTTTCTGACCTAAAAGATCGGCTTCGAAAAACAGATTGTTTTCACGTGAAACAATCTTCGTAAGTTCCTGTTTTCCGTAAATAAAACCTGATGATTCAGGCAAACCTTCGATCTTTCTGCCGTCACCGTCACTCTTTTCATAAACCGCTTCAAGCCCCGCTGTTTTCGCTATCATTTCAGCAAGACGAGATTTGATCCTGTCAAAAGCGGGAGTTGAGATCTGCAAAACTCCGACTTTTTCAAAAACATCGCAGACGATACCGGGAAGCATGTCCGATTCCGAAAAAATCAGCCTGTAAATGCCGGTATTTTCAGGAATTATCCTTTTTCTTAAAGCGACAGCCTTGGAAATTTTTTCTTCCAGCCACCCTTCATCGGGATATTTCGATTCGTTCCACTCCAGAAGGCGCAGCGCGATACCTGATTTTCCGTTGTAATGCGCCCAGGCCACAAAATCACCGGCAAAATCGAGAACGGCAACGGTGTCTCCGTCCGAAACTCCGTCGGAAATATGCTTTATAGCCTTAGAATAAACCCACGGATTGTGGTTTTTTGCCAGTCGTTCGCGCCCCTTTTCAAGCGTGACCGTTTTATTCATCAGGTTTTTCATTTGAGATTTCTCTTTCGTCAAGGAATGTATTGAGGATTTCAACAATCGTTTTTTCGGGAAGAACCACACCTGCCGCATCAGGAATATCCAAAATATTTTCGGCAGTTACGGTTTTTCTTTCGCCTACAGAAAGATTTTTGTCAAGAACAAGTACTTCCGACTGTTCAAAGAAATTTCTAAATCTCTTAATAACCACAGCGACATTTCCGTCAAAAAGTTTTACAAGACTTCCTATCGGATAAATGCCGGCGACGGAAACAAAGGCCTCGACTATTTCTTTGTTGAAAGCTCCTTTTGTGCAGTTTCTTATGATCGAACGCACAGCCTGCGGTCTTGTCATAAGCGGTCCCTTGTAGAAAGAATTTTCCGGCCATTTTCTAGTAACTGCCGCAAAATACGCAGCAATTTGAAGGATCTCACCCGAAAGAGTTCCGCTTGAAGACGACATGTCGGTAAGCAGACCCATATCGGAAAAATCGTTTATTCTGTAGGAAGCGTTGACTGCTGCCTCAATTCTGTCGTAATTGAATTCATCCATTCTTGAAAGCGCAGAGTAACCTTTTTCCTTGTCTTTGGAAAAATACTGGAAATAAGCTGAAACGGCGATTCTTTTTATCGACTGCATATCGATTTTGAGTTTTTTTGCAATCAGAACCGACCAAAAAACCATTGATGTGGCAAAAGCACTTTGCGTTGAACCTTCAAAAGAGGCAATTGATGCTAAAAACATAATAAATTCAATCGTTTCAATCTTTTTAGTATTTGAAACTATGCTTATAAGATCCTGAACTCTGCGTTCCGTCATGCGAAGAGGAATACTCTCGGCAGCATCGATCATTTTGCAGATATCGCCGTAATCATGCGCTAAAGAACAGTATATCTGCCGCACAGACTGCTCCGGCGTGTAAATAGGCAGATTGCCGGATTCTTCCGGGTCGTAAGGATAAATTTCGATGTGGTCAAGATGCGGAAGATCGGCTCTGACGCGCTCGTAAGCCTTGATTTTGGGCTCGCGTCCTACCGGATACTTTCCGATTACAGCAAGAAGAGTAAGAATTTCTTCGTCCGTTACCCCTTTTTTGAAAGTTATTCCTGACATGCACAGCGAAAGAAAGAGGTCGTAAATATCTTCAAAATACTTGTCATCCTGCCTCTGACCCCTGATTCTCACCTTGTCGACTTTTATGTCTATTCCGTCAAAAAGAAGCGAAAGTTCGTCCTTCTCGGCGAAGAAAAAATCGAGAACCTGCTTGAAAAACGTGATTTCTTCAGTGATTCTCTCATTTTTGTCACCGTACATCTTGACGTTTTTCCAGAAAGTGAAAAGCGATTTTGAAAAATTGTAGCGCCATTTTTTCGGCGAATTATCGTATTCAGGTCTGTTTCTTCTTTCATCCATGACTAACTCCTTCCCTCAAGAATGGAACGTGTTTCGCTGTCGCCTGTCTGCTTTCCTTTTTCGATCCAGTTACGCATCGCCATATTTTTTGCGGCTCTCTGCTTAACAAACTCAAAAACCTGCTTTTTTATAGGTAAGTATTTGTCTTTATTGAATATATTTCCGTGAAGCTTAAAAAGGAATTCAAGGTGTTCGAGCATCGGCGTTATCATTTCCCCTTTCATCAATCCGAGCAGAAGTTCTATCTCCTCTTTATCCAGAGAAAGAAATTCATGACTCGTTATTCTTCTTTTCACCTGCATGAGAACCATTGAAGGATTGCTTAATTTATTCAATGATTTCAGAGCTATAATCCTTAATTCACGATTTTCGGAAAAAATCATCGAGCCCGGCAGATCGAAGAATTCGTTTCTTCCGGAAGCCAGAATGCGGTCCATATAACGCTCGTAGTCTGTAAGGTTGAATTTAGAGCGGTTCGCAGGTTTGAAAATTTCGTTAAAAATGCTTTTTACCTTAAGATCTTTGACCTTTACGAGGTTTTCAACAGCTAAAATCCTGACTTCTTCATCGGGACAGAAAACGGCACGCTCCCAATATTCAAGGTTTTCATCGGCATCGTAAATACTTAAAACTTTTGCGGCTTCGATCCTTATCTGCTTTACCTGATGGTTCATAACCTCGCGTACCTGAGGGAGAAATTCCGGGTTGTATGCAAATCTCATGATATAAAGGAAATTTCTGACAACATGCCAGTCAGGGTTGTCAATGAATCTCTGAACAACATCCTTGTCGTTGAGATTTTTTGCCAAACCTTCCAGGCAGCAGAGGCGTACTTCCCTGTTTTCAAGCTCGCAAAGCTTGGTAAACGCTGTTTCAAACTGCTCTTCACTGATAAGATTCAGGAGATTGCTGAAACTTTTTATCTGAGAAGACTGTATATTCAGGGCGACATCAAATACTGCATTAAGAAAATCCTCAGATTTTATTCTGCTGAGAATCTCCTTGACTTTCTGATATATGACATTTTCTTTGTCTACAATACTTTTTTCCAATAAAATCAAGTTGCTGACATAAACAAAACCTGAAATGAAATCTCCGTTCTGAATGTTTTTAATAGCATATTCGCATATTTTTCCGACAATATTTCTGTTGGATTCTCTGTCGGGATTTTCAAGAACGATTTTAACCGCTTTTTCAAGGTATTTATTGACTACAGCATCTTTTCCGCAGCTTTCTGCCCACTTGTTGAATTTTTCCATGTCAACGACCGGCAGCATGTTGTATTCATTGGATATTGCCGGAAGTTCATTCACATTCTGCGGCTCCATAGCAAAAAGTTCATCAGGAGTTACAGGTGTAATATCGCTTTTGAACCAGCTTTCCTGCCACGGTTCAGGATCACCCATATCTGGATCGGAAATCGTTCCGATATGAGTTATTCCGTAATCCCAAAGTCTTGTGTTGAAATCATAGTCAAGAAGAGTGTAGTTGAGCGTTTCCTGAATTACTGCGAAAAAGTTTACGATTTCTTCCGGCGTGACTCCTTTTACAAAATATAACTCTCTGATTTCGTTAGTTAAAAATATATTTCTGAATTTTCTTTCACCTTCGTCAAAAAGTTTGATCTTGCGTTCCTGATAATAAAAACCGACTTTTTTCGTGGTTACTGAAGCATAAGGCAGAAGATTGTGGATAACATCCATATTCTGCTTCATAGTGTCGGTAAATTCAGCAAAAATTTTATCGTGCACGGAATAGATTTCTGTCATTTTCGAGACTTTGACAAGCATAGCCATAATAGCACGTATGCCTCTGTAAAGCTGCGCTTTCTGCTCAAGCGGAATTGATTTGAAGTATTCCGTAAGTTCGAGTTTTTTTCCAATATACAACATTTTTTCCTCCTAAAAAACCCTTAATATATTACGCTATTTTGTTATTTATTCAATATAACCTGAAAAATAGTGTTTATTTTTATAACAAAGCATAGAATCTGCGGCGTTTAAGTATTTTGAAAAGGAGAAAAAATGATGAAAAAATTGATCGGCGGTCACCGCGGAAGCCCGAAAAAAGCTAAAGAAAACACTCTTGAAAGTTTTTCGGCCGCTATTTCAGACGGAGCTGATTTCATAGAGTTCGATGTACGTTATTCAAAAGACAGAAAGCTGATAATCCACCACGATCCGGCTTTGAAAGGGCATATTTTAAAAGAAATGAACTACGACGAAATAATAAAACTTTCCGAAAGTCTCGGCTACAAAGTACCGCTTCTTGAAGATGTTCTTGATCTCTGCAAAGGAAAAATCAAGTTAGATATTGAAATAAAAGAACCTGAAACTACTGAAGAAACCATTGAAAAAACTCTTTTGTGCTTCAAACCTGAAGATTTTATAACAACTTCTTTTCATGACTCTGTTTTAATAAAAATAAATAATAAATTCAATAAGTTAAAAAAAGGACTCCTTTTTGATGACTCAACAAAAAAAAATTTAATATCAAGAATAGTTCAGCTAAAACCAGACTTTGTTCTTCCTGACTGCAGAAATTTTGATTTTACAGTAAAAAACCTGATTCCGTCACTGCCTTTCGAAATTGAAGCTGTTTATTGGAACGTCAATACCATTGAAGAGATGCGGAAAACTCTCGAAAACAACTTCACAAAAGGGATTATATCAGACTTTCCAGACATTGCTGTCAAAGAAAACCACTGTTTTCAAGGATAAAATCAAAAACTATTTTTTTTCTTGAAAAGTAACGAATATTTGACAGAATAGCTGGAAATTTTGGAAGATGTAAGAGGACATAATGTGGAAAACAATAATAGAAGAGCTTAAAAAAGCAGGCAATAAAGAAATAAACACTTTCATTGACGCTCTTTCTCCTAAAGAAGAATCCAGAGAAAAAATAGTTGTAAACTGCAAAA
>JAFYIZ010000046.1 GCA_017538365.1 bacterium
GGAACCACCTGATCCCATCCCGAACTCAGAAGTGAAACATGACAGTGCCGATGATACTGCGGTCAGTGGCCGTGGAAAAGTAGGTCGTCGCCTCATTTTTTTTGCCCTAAAAATAATCGGAATTTGAAAAATCAATAATAAAAATTAAATAACAGGCAGAAAGCGGAAAGGCTGAAGGGATTTTAGGGATTTTAGGGAGTTTAGGGAGTTTAGGGTGTTCAGGGTCCTTAAGGACACTAAGGACGACTCTAAAGGTTACAGCCTAATTTCTAACGCTTAGATTTTACTAGATTATTTCGTGTATTTGTAGATGTAGAGTTTGTTGTCTTCGTATATTGTTACAACGATTTCGTTTTTGCCGTCGCCGTCAAGGTCAACAATCTGCATTCCACCTGCCTGACCGAAGGAACCTGTGCTGTTGATTGATGCTCCTGCGACACCGTCAAGAGTGTGCTGGGTGAAAGTTCCTGCAGGATTCTGCTCGAACCAGAATACGCGTGAGTCGCCGTCGCCGCTTACAACAAGGTCGATAAGACCGTTGCCTGTAATGTCGCCGTAGCCGAAAAGTCCCGGTGCGCCCTGAGGACCAGTCATAGGAGATTTTCTCGATTTAATGTCGGTTGATATGTCTTTTTTGGGCCACGGCTGTGTCGGATCTTCGGGAATGTCGAAAATGAAAACGCCTTCTTTCGGACCATTCGGGGTGTCTGAAGTGTTGACGTGGTTTACGCCGACTGCTCTTCTTTTGCCGTCGTTGTAAAGATTGTCAATGATTTCAAGCATGAAGCTTTCGCCCGATTCGTTATCGATAATGTGTTTCGTCCAGTTTTCAATGTCGTTTGTCTGCTCGAACCAGATGAAGCTGCCGTTAGTTGTTATATCATCGTTGAAATACTGTGCAAGGGCAATATCTTTTTTACCGTCGCCGTTGAGGTCAACAAATCTCGGGAAAGGTCCGCCGTTACCGCTTGAGATGACTCTTGCGTTTTTCTCGAATATGTCAGCTGTATTTGTTCCTTTGAACCACATAAGTTGTTCATCCTGTCCACCGCCCATACCAAGGACAGAAGCTGTTTTTTTACTTGAGTTCGTAAGGATGTCGTCGATTCCGTCTCCGTCAATGTCAACAAGCGATACATCAAAAAAGAAGTGGTCGTTATTCTTTACGATTTCATGTTTAGTCCACTGGTTTCTTGTGCCTTTTCCCTCAAGCCAGAAAATATTTCCGCAACTCATTACGCATGCAAGAAAGCCGCTCGGGGAAACGATGTCGTTTATTCCGTCGCCGTTAACATCGGCAATTTTTACGGGGTGCGGGAAGCTGATTCCGTTGTCGCCGCCTATATTAAGCGTCTCTTTTGTCCACTGGTTGAGTTTACCGGTTCCCCAGTAAATATCGTAGTTTCCAGACAATGCCGGACCGTACTGGGCTACGACCATGTCAAGGTAGCCGTCCTGGTCAACGTCGCCGACTGTTACGAATGCCGGTTTGTTCGGGTTGTCGTCGGCGGTTATTCTTATGAAGTTCGTATCTACAGGAATTTCACCGGTAATCTCTTCTGTCGGATCGGTAGTCGGGTCAGTAGGATCCGTCGGGTCGGTCGGATTGGTGGGATCAGTCGGATTTGTCGGGTCGGTTGGGTCAGGATTTACCGGAGTTCCCTGGCAGTCGCTTACATTCCAGCCCAGGCAGTCAGCATTGCAGGTTGCAATACCGCCTGTATAGCCGGAATCGATGATGTTGCATTCCATTGCATTGCCGTCACATACTTCGTTCGATTCCGTGACTTTGTTGCCGCATTCGGAATTCGTTTCGGATGGATCAGTCGGATCGTTGTTGTCTGTTGTGTCTGTAGGTTCATCTGTAGCAGTATCGGTGTCGTCGGTATTTTTTGAATCACCGCAGCTGACAACGAACACAAGCGCCAGAATCAAAAGAGGAAGCGTCAAGAATGTTTTTTTCATCTCAATCTCCTTAGTTAAAAAATATACATTTTGCCGAAGAATCAGCTTTTAAACAGGGCGATTGTAAGGTGTGTAAATTAAAAATCAAGTGAAAAAATTATATGTATATAAAAACAGAATTATTTGTGTTCGGTGAGCGTCGTTGCAAAAGGATGAGTCGAGGAATCATTGAGAAGCGCTTCATACTGTGTTTCACACTTAAGTGTCGATTTGAAGAAAGCGGTCATAAGTCCACCTGTGTAGGTTATGAACTGTTGGTTGAGAGCGTTATTGCCGCTCTTTGCACAAAGCGAGCAGTATGTACCGCAACTTGAAACATCATTGGGATCTACCATGTCGGCATGACCTACGCCTGCCGCGATAATATGGTGACTTACCGACGGATAATTTGCGTAAAAGTTTACGCTGTTGTCGCCTGCAGGAGCACATGCACCGGTACTGCCGATCATACCGTCGGGTCCTTTTTCTGTTCCTAAAAACATAGATTCTCTTGTGAACTGAACAGGATCATTGAGACTGCTCGGATCGGAACTGCCTCCCAGGGGTGGAGCGGAATCAACCGGATCTACGCCGAAGAAACTCGTTGCTATTGTAGGAAATGCGTTTAGAACGCGGTTAGTGACTTTGCCGCCGCGGCTGTGACCAGAAACGCCGAAATACTCAACATCAGCTGTAACCGAAACTTTTGATTGAATGTTCTGTTTAAGCCAGTTGAGGAACGTAATGACTTTGTCGGATTCAACATAAGTCGTATCGCCGCCTGTCATCTTGTGTTCAGACTGGCTAGAAACCACGATGAAACCGTGGGAAGCAAGGTGAGTCAGGAAATCGTCATAGTACGCGATTTTATACATGAATCCGTGCAGGAAGTGGATTACGGGAATGTTTCCTTCAGCCCCTGTCGGTTCATAAATTCTGAATTGTCTCGGAGCGCCGTCTGTACCTGCTGCCACATCAATAATATTGACAAAATAAGGTCCCAATACGAAAACATCTTCTATTTCGCCTTCATTGTTTGTTTCGCATACTTTGGCATCGTATGAAACTGTAGACTCTGTCGGATCAGTAGGGTCTTCTGTATCGGTCGGATCCTGATTACCCAGACAGTCGCTCATATCCCAGCCGGAGCAGTCAGCATTGCATGTTGCAATACCGCCTGTGTAACTCGGATCGATTGTGTTGCATTCCATAGCGTTGCCGTCACACACTTCGCCTGCTTCAAGTTCGTGGTTTCCGCAGTTCGATATGGTGTCTGTCGGATCTGTATCTGTCGGGTCGGTGTCATCAACAGTTTCAGTGTCTGACGGATCTGATGGTTTTACCGGCTTTCTCTCGGAACCGCCGCAGCTTGCAAGAAAAAGGGAAGCGATCAGCAGAATCAAGAAAAGAGAAAAAGTTTTCTTCATAAGAGCCTCCAAAGTAAATAAACAAAAACCCGAATATTTTAGACCAAACACGAATAAAGTAAAGATGAAAATTTCTTGCAATAAATTAAGAAAAGAATAAAAAAATCGCCGTAAAAAAGTCATGTTGACAATTTTTTGGGGAGGAAAGTTTGAATTTCAAGACTTTTAAAAAGGGCGGCGTTCATCCGCCGGCAAACAAAATAAGCGCGGGGACTCCGATCGAAGCGGTCGAGCTTCCGAAAAGGGTGACCATCCTTCTTTCGCAGCATATCGGTGCACCGGCTGCGCCTGTTGTCCAGAAAGGCGACAAGGTTAAAGTCGGCACTCTGATAGGTGCTGCTGGCGGCTTTGTTTCGGTCAACATCCACTCTTCGGTAAGCGGAACTGTTTTCGCGGTCGATACAGTCAAAGATCCGGGCGGATTCGCATCAAAGGCGGTCATCATCGATGTAGACGAGGCTGACGAATGGGAAGAGAGCATCATCAGAACGCCTGAAGTAATACGTGAGATCAAGGCAACTCCCGAAGAGATAGTCGCTACGATGAAGGAAATGGGCATCGTCGGAATGGGCGGCGCGTGCTTCCCGACTCACGTAAAATACACGATCCCCGAAGGCAAAAAAGCAGATACGCTCATAATCAACGCGGTCGAATGCGAGCCTTACCTCACTGATGACCACAGGATCATGCTCGAAAGAACTGAAGAGATCTTAGTCGGTGTCGAGATCATGAAAAAGGCTCTCAAGATCGATACTGCTTTCATCGGAATAGAGGCGAACAAGCCCGACGCGATCGAAAAAATGGAAAAAGCGGTCAAGGATTTTCCTGGAACAGTTGTTCAGCCGCTCATGCTGAAATATCCGCAGGGTGCAGAAAAACAACTTATCAAGGCTATCCGCAACCGCGAAGTTCCCTCGGGCAAACTTCCGCTCGATGTAGGATGCGTAGTTGACAACGTAGGAACTGCTCTTGCAATCTACGAAGCTGTGCAGAAACATAAACCTCTTCTTGAAAGAGTCGTCACCGTTACCGGCAAAAAGCTCGCGAAACCTGCGAACTATCTTGTCAGAGTCGGTATCCCTGCAAGCGTCCTCATCGAAAAATCGGGCGGAATCCCTGAAGGGACCGGAAAGATCATCTCCGGCGGCCCGATGATGGGAAAAGCTGCCGTTTCTGCCGAATTTCCGATCACGAAAGGGACGAGCGGCGTTCTTCTGCTTGACGAAAGCGAGGCAAAACGCAGGGAAGTACAAAACTGCATCCGCTGCGCAAAGTGCGTTGACGCCTGCCCGATGGGACTTGAACCATTCCTCTACGAAAAACTTTCCGAAAGAGGAAGATGGGACGACCTTGACGCCCTCAACGTAACCGACTGCATCGAATGCGGCTGCTGCAGCTACACTTGTCCGAGCGCACGTCCGCTGCTCGACTACATCAGGCTCGCAAAAGCGAACGTCGGAAGGATCAGAAGAGAAAGAGCTGCTAAAAAACAGGAGGCAAAATGAATAATCCGAAAGTTTCTCTCTCGCCGCATGAAAAAGGTCATTTCACCACGAACAAGATCATGTGGCTGGTATGCGCCGCGCTTATCCCTTCCTTTATTTCGGCTCTTTACAATTTCGGAATAAGGGCGCTTGTCGTTGTCGCGGCTTCGCTTGTTTTCTGCGTAGGTATCGAATACCTGATCCAGAAATTCCTGCTTAAGACCAAGGTCACGATCTGCGACGGTTCAGCCGCTGTAACTGGGCTTCTTCTTGCTTTCAATATGCCGAGTTCGATCCCGCTCTGGCAGCTTTTCATCGGTGCTTTAGTCGCAATAGGCATCGCGAAAATGGCTTTCGGCGGTCTCGGCAAGAACCCCTTCAACCCGGCACTTGTCGGCAGAGCGTTTCTCCTCATCAGCTTCCCGGTTTCGATGACGACCTGGCCTCAGCCCGGTATCACGCGCTTTGTCTGGAATGTTGATGCGATGACGGCGGCAACTCCGCTCGGAAACATAAAACTTCACGCTTTCAACCAGCTTCCCGACTACTGGGATCTTTTCATCGGTACTGTAGGCGGTTCTCTTGGTGAAACAAGTGCGCTCGCGATCCTTTTGGGCGGACTTTTCCTCATCTACAAAAAGATAATTTCGTGGCACATCCCCTTCTTTTTCCTTGCCACGATCCTTGTTTTCACCGGTATTGCATGGCTTGTAAACCCTGAAGCATTTGTCAATCCGCTTTATCACATTTTGGGCGGCGGCGTAATGCTCGGAGCCTTCTTCATGCTCACCGACATGGTAACAAGCCCGATGAATCCCAAAGGTCAGATAATTTTTGCGATCGGCGCAGGCATCATCTGCTCTTGCATCAGGCTTTGGGGCGCATATCCCGAAGGCTGCATGTTCTCGATCCTCATCATGAACGCGTTCGTTCCTCTTATCGACAAATACATCAAACCGAAAAGATTCGGTAGCGAGGTCAACTATGGCGGATAAGAAAAAACTCGAAAGTTCATTCAAAAATATGCTCATCGTCCTTGCGGCAATCTCGCTCGTAAGTGCGCTGGCAATAGGTTTCACCTACACCAAAACGAAACCGGCGGCTGAAAAAGTCCAGCTCGAAAAGTCGAAAAAGGCTCTCGAAGCGGTCCTTCCGGCGTTTGAAAAGTTGGGCGAAAAATATGAATCGAACGGCTGCACGCTTACTCCGGCTTACAAAGGCGAAGAGCTTGTCGGAACAGCAGTAGAGGCTGTCTCCAAAAAAGGTTTCGGCGGCGATGTCCAGATCCTTGTCGGCTTTGACGCAGAAGGCAGGATCCACAACACCGCAGTCCTTTCGATAAAAGAGACTCCGGGGCTTGGCAGCAACATGACGAACCCGAAATTCAAAGACCAGGTAAACGGCAAAGACCCTGAAAACTTTAAGCTTTCGGTCAAAAAAGACGGCGGCGACGTTGATGCGATAACCGCTGCCACAATATCCTCTAGAGCGTTTTTGGACGCTGTAAACACAGCCGTTGCGGCCTACAAAAGCGGAAAGAAATAGGAGGCGGAAATGAGTGCTTGGAAAGAATTTACAAAAGGTTTCATCAAGGAAAACCCCACTTTCGTTCTGCTTTTGGGTATGTGCCCGACTCTCGGAACGACGACAAGTTCGATAAACGGGCTCAGCATGGGTCTCGCTGCGACAGTCGTTCTGATCTGCTCTAACTGCGTAATTTCACTGCTGAAAAACGTGATCCCCGATAAAGTAAGGATCCCCGGATTCATCGTCGTAATCGCAAGTTTCGTAACGGTCGTTGACCTCGTCATGCAGGCATATCTTCCCGATCTTTATGAAACACTGGGACTTTTCATCCCGCTTATCGTCGTAAACTGCATAATCCTGGGGCGTGCCGAGGCTTTCGCTTCGAAAAACAACGTCCTTCTTTCGGCATCTGACGGTTTAGGAATAGGACTCGGTTTCACGATGTCGCTCACGATCTTAGGCTCGGTAAGAGAGATCCTGGGTAACGGCTCGGTTTTTGGATTCCAGTTTATCCCCGAAAACATTGACAAGATCCTTCTTTTCATAATGCCGCCCGGAGCTTTCATCGCGCTCGGCTTCCTGATCGCCTTCGTCAACCACATCAAAAACAGAAAAGCGGCATAGGAGGGGAAAATGACTGGATATATTTTAGTTTTCATAAGCGCAATACTCGTAAACAACATCGTTTTCGCGCAGTTTTTGGGAATTTGCCCCTTCCTCGGCGTTTCGAACAAAGTTTCGACCTCAGTCGGAATGGGCGCGGCTGTTCTTTTTGTAATGACCTTGGCGACGACAGTCACATGGCTGCTTTACAACCTCGTTCTGATCCCGCTCAATATCGGTTTCATGCAGACAGTCGCATACATTCTGGTTATTGCTGCACTTGTACAAATGGTTGAAATCATTCTGAAAAAAGTTTCGCAGCCGCTTTATCAGGCTCTCGGCGTATTCCTTCCGCTCATCACGACAAACTGCGCCGTTTTAGGTGTAGCGATACTTGTCACACAGAAAAACTACAACCTTCTTCAGAGCGTAGTTTACACCATCGCGACCGCTCTCGGCTTCTTTCTCGCCCTCGTAATTTTTGCCGGCATCAGAGAACGCCTCGAGCTTTACGAGATTCCCGAAGCGATGAAAGGCGCCCCGATCGCGCTTGTCACCGCAGGTCTCCTCTCACTCGCATTCATGGGTTTCACCGGACTCATTTCGGTTCCGTGGTAAATTTTATGTCGGAGCGCGGGCGGCTCGCCCGCAGACTTTTGCACCATCAAATCTTTCAAAAGTGCAATTTTTGCACCATAATATTGGAATTGTATTGACAAATAATTTTTTTGTAAGTACGATGTATTTGGAGGTGGCGAAATGAGCACTACAATTCAAGTACGCATTGACGACGATTTAAAAATTCAGGCAACAGAAGTTTTTGACCGTCTGGGGATCGATTTTTCAACAGCGATAAGAATGTTTTTGAAAAAAAGCGTTGCGGTGAACGGCATTCCGTTCGAGGTTCGAAACGAAACTCCTTCAGAAGCCGCTGCCGCAGTTGAAAACATGAGAAAGACGGCGGAAGAAAACAGCATTGCCGACATGACGCTTGACAAAATCAACGAAATCATTGGGAAAGTCCGCGATATCGGGAAAAAGTAATATTTTCCTCTGTTGAACTAACAAGAAATCCTTGTGAGTTGTCAGAAACAAAAACTCCGAGACAACTAAATTTGCTTCCCAAAATGCCAGCGTTGGAGACTTGTACGAATCTTTGTTGAAAATTATCTATTTTGGATTTGCTTTTTCGGTAAAAATAAAGATAATTCTCGGCATTTTGTAGTAACTGTGAAAAATGAGAGAAAATTATGGAAGTGTCCGAGTTGCAAAAACTTACAGAGAGACTTACCTCAATTTCAAGAGAGTCTGAAACTGTGGAATTTAAAGCAAATTTTCATAGTAAGGAAGAAATCGGAGAAAGAATATCGGCTTTGTCGAATAGTGCTTGTTTGGAAAAACAGCCTTTTGCTTATCTAGTTTTTGGCATTGATGATAAAACTCATCGTATTGTTGGGACAAATTTTCGTTCCAAAGAGTTTATGATTGGTAACGAAGAACTGGAATTATGGCTGCTTAACAGGCTCAATCCCAAAATAGATTTTCAATGTTTTGATTTTCTATATGCGGAAAATATTCATGTTGCGTTGTATAAAATCCCTGCGGCAGAAAATATTCCAGTAAAATTTCTGAATGAAAGCTATATTAGAATCAACAGCTCAACTCGCAAATTGATAAATTATCCGGACAAAGAAAAACAGATTTGGAAGAATGAATTAGCAGAACACTTTCTACTGAACGATGCAATGAAAAATTTATCGTTGACAGATATAGTAAAATATTTAAGTACTGAAAGTTATTTCGATTTAATAAAGATTCCATATTCTACCACATTGGAAAACATGGCGATGCGTTTGAAAGAAGAAGGTTTTGTTAATGAATATGACGGCTCTTTTTCTATAACGAACCTTGGAGCATTGCTGTTTGCTAAAAATCTTAAAGAGTTCGGCAATTTAGCAAGAAAAGCAGTCCGCGTTATAAAATATGTTGGTAGAAACAAAATAGAAACTGAACGCGATATGATAGGAAGCAAAGGCTATGCGTTAGGGTTTGACACCTTAATGGAATGGATCAACGGTCAGCTTCCAGCGAACGAGGTGATTGGAAAATCATTAAGACGCGATGTTAGAATGTATCCAGAGATTGCTCTCAGAGAATTGGTTGCAAACAGTATTATTCATCAGACAATAGAAATCTTCAACGATAGAATAGAAATATCCAATCCTGGACAGCCAATAATTCATTCCGATAGATTCATTGATGAATATGGCTCGCGAAATGAGAAACTTGCAGATGTCATGCGGCGCATGGGGTTTTGCGAAGAAAAAGGCAGTGGATTGGACAAAACAATATTCCATGTTGAATTGTATCAACTTCCGCCAATCAATATTGTTGTTCAGGAAAACAGAACAATTGTAACGCTATATTCATACAAACCATTAAATGAAATGGGTAAAGATGAAAAAATCCGAGCCTGCTATCAGCATGCATGTCTGAAATATGTTTCAAATGAAAAAATGACTAATCAAACATTCAGAGAAAGATTCGGTATTGAAGAACACAATGCTGCGTTAGCCTCTAGAATTATAAAAGATACTTTGCTGACAAAGCAAATTAAAGAAGATAATCCAGACAATCAATCCCGTAAATATAGAAAATATGTTCCATGGTGGGCATGATTTTATTTGATGGCGATTTGATAAATTAGCTCTCTCTAAACAAAAACTCTTCATTTTATTGCTTTTTTTTATTTGATGGTTATTTGACGGGTTTGCTTTTTGGTAGTACCTGCACCAGTTTTCCACAAAATCGCAGAATTTACTGCATTAAGTTGCTAATTTTATTGTAAAATATCCTGAATTATGAGATTCAGGTGTGCGCACTGGGTCTCTGTCAGGCCGGTCGTGTCCAGTGAGCGGCGGTTGTCGCGCTCCAGCAGAAAATCGGTTGAAACGCCGAAGAGATCGGCAAGCTGAATTAGCATTTCGATTGACGGCATAATATTGTTGTTTTCCCAGTTTGAAACCGTTTGTCTTGAGACATGAAGCATGGTCGCAAGCTGCACTTGACTGTAATTATGCGCTTCTCTCACCTGCTTTACTCTGTCTCCGAACATAACCGCACCTCTTAGCTCGTTCAACCGAGGTAAACTAAAGCAATATTAAAGTATTTGCAAAATACAAAAGCATTGATAAATTTGACAAGAGAAAATTTTTGAAATACTATTGTTTTGTGATTTTTGCTTTAAGGCGAAAGCAGGGTCTTTATTCATTGAAGAACGGAGGTAAATATGGAAAAAATTTTTATTGATCATGGTGATTACATAGAGCTGATAGAACCTATCGGTGGTATCAAGATGATTACAAAAATCGCAGGTAAAATGTCTTGGAATGCAGCAGAAGCTTCTTCTAAAAAATCTAGAATAGGTAATTTTTCTGATTGGCGACTTCCAACAAAAGAAGAACTCAAACATCTGTATCAAATTCGAGAAGTTTGTATCGGATTGGGTCTTTACGACACTTTTTGGTCTTCCTCAGCTGAAAACTGCCGCCCTGACTGTAAGTGGGTCGTAGGTTTCATTGAGAAGGAGGATGAAGGTCCAAGTTGCGTTGATTTTGAACATTATGTGTTTTTTGTAAGATAGCCTGAAAAGGTGAAATTTTAACAACTTATTTTAAGGAGATTTGACATGAAAAAATTTTTCTTGGTTTTTGTTTTGCTTTTCAGTTTTTCAACACTTTTTGCTGCACGTAACATGACATTTCAGGATGCACGAAATTATTGCAATGATCTTGGCGGTCGTCTTCCTACAATAGGAGAACTAGCATCAATATGTGATCCAAATAAAAGAGATATGAGGGATACTTGGACACTTGACGGTAGTGTTTACTCCCTCATGACATGTAAGGCTTATAGACCATCATTTAGAGTGAATGAATTTTTTTGTGTTAACAAGTAGTTGAGAATTAGATACCTAATCTCGAAGAATCAATATTGTCGTTTTTACAGCACGGAGATTTAAGATGAAAAAGTTTCTTTTGTTTTCTTTCTTTATTCTCTGCTTTGCAATTCTTACCGCGGCATCCCCGATTCCAGGAACTCGCATGTCATTTCAAGATGCAAAGGATTATTGCCGTTCTATCAATCGGTATCTGGCTACTGCTGACGAACTGAAAGCAAATGCAAGAACGCTTGCTTCCAGAAATCTGAAATGTCCTTATGCTACTTTTATAACTCTTGAAGGTCTTGCGGTTTCTATGAGCGAGGATTGTAGAGTATATGTCTCCCAAGCTGACAGGAGTCAAAATGGTAGTTACGATGTCATTTGTCATAGCGGCAGATAAAAACAATCTAAGATAGTCGAAGTTAACTTTTTCTTGACACTTCCTCAAATTGCAAAATCACAAAATTTACCGCTTTAAACGGCGAATAACGTGTTTTTTTGAGGTCAAAATTTTTGACCTCAAAATGAGTGTTCGTATTCGTTGAGCTGAATGTGGCCTGCTCGCCCGCAAACTGGTTAAAATTGCTTTGTTTAGTATTTTTAGCGAGTTAGATCATTTTATTGATGTCAATAAGATGGTTTTAACCCCTCGAATTCGAGGGAGTTGGAATTTGGTTGAAAACTTTTTGAGGTCGCAATTTGCGA